>NZ_JBIGHY010000005.1:0-485570 GCF_043555865.1 Pelomonas dachongensis | reverse complement strand
GGCGCCCCATCGCCCAGGGCTTGATCTGCCGCTCCAGATGGTTGTTGTCGATCGCCACCGCGCCGTCCTCGAGGTGACGCGTGAGCGCGGCCCAATGCCCCAGTGTGTAGTCGATCGCCTTGGCCGTTGCGCCGCCATCGGGAACAAGGCGCCGCTCCAGGCTGAGCCACTGGTGGAGCTCCTCCCACAGCGGCTTGGCCAGCCGCCGCCGCTGAGCGCTTCGTTCTTCGGAGCTCAGCCCCTTGAGCTCGCCTTCAACCTCGTAGATGCGGGCGAACCGGCGCAGCGCATCCAGCCCAATCGGGCTCGTTCCGGCCTTCGTCAGCTCTTCGAAGTTCCGGCGTGCGTGCGCCGCGCACGCGGCGCTGATGCGCCCGGGGTAGTGCTGCGGGTCCACCACGGTGTCGTACGCGCCGTAGCGGTCGGTAAGCAACGTCCCGGTCCATCGTCGCGTGCCGAGCTTCTCGTCGCCGTTGAGGAATGCCACGGGGTACTGCGCCCCGCGTCCTCGGCAGAACTCGTAGATGACACCCGGCACCGCGTCGTGCCAACTTCGCGCGTAGGCCCACATGTAGGCCTTGCGGGTCTTGCCCGCCCCGGGGTCTAGCAACGCCACCGGCGTCTCGTCGGCGTGCAGGACCGGGCAATCGAGGACGAAGTGCTTGTGCAGGTCGTACAGCGGCTCCAGCGCCGCGCCGACCTGGCCCGAGCCGGCTGCCAATGTTGAGCGCGGGGTGTGCACACCTGAGCGCGCGTTGATGGTCTCCTGCCGGTAGTACGGCAGGTGATCCACGAAGCGGCTGATCGCCGTGTGTGCCAGCAGCCCACTGGCGGCGATGCCCCCCTCGACGATCTCTGGCACGCTCGGCGCCTGCTTGAGCACCTGGCAGTGCCGGCAGGCCCACTTGCCGTAGATGTGGCGGTGCACGAAGAACTCGGCCGGCACGATGTCCAGCCGCTCGGTGACGTCTTCACCGATGCGCGTCATGGGGCGCCCGCAGTCGGGCTCCTGGCAGTCTGTGCTGTCGGGCTCGTGACGGTGATCCACGCGACGCAGGTGATCGGGCAATGCATTGCGACGGGGCTTGCGAGGCGGCGCCTTGGGCTTGGCGCCGGCGGCCGCGGCTGCCGCCTCGGCTTCACGGCGCAGGCGCTCGAGGTGTGCACGCAGCGCGGCTTCGTCCTCGGCCAGTGTCTCTTCGAAGAGGCGCCGCTGGTCGGCATTCATGGCCTCGGACTTCGCGCCGTAGGTCCAGCGCTTGAGCCGAGCCAGTTCGAAGTTGATCTTCTCGATCTTGGCCTCTCGCAGCGCGATCTCGCGGTCCTTGCGCAGCAGCTGCGCGTCGCGCTGGGCGAGTTCCAGAGCCCGCTCAGCGAGAGCTTGATCGCGTTGGGCGATCACGTGGTCGCGCTCGTCCAGTTGCCGAGCCTGGTCTTGCACTTGCTGCTGCAACCCAGCGATCAGCGCGGCGACCTCGGGCGAGAGGCCCTGCGGATCAGAGGGGGGAACACCACGCATGCCAAGCATGCGTGGCATCGTGCCAGAGCTGGCCAACGCAGCCCATCGGCACATGCACTGTCAACCGATTCACGGTTGACCTTACGACGAGACTCAGACCCGCGTGATGCTGCTGAGCTCGGGCAGGCGCTGCCACGGCAGGCCCAACACCAGGGCGTCGAACTGCGCGGCTGTGAGCGCCAGGGACGGTGCAACGCCAGCGACCGGCCAGACGAAGCGGCCGGCGTTCAGGCGTCGTGCTGCGCACCACACGCCGAAGCCGTCGTGCACGAGCAGCTTGATGCGCGTGCCCCGCGCATTCGCGAAGAGGTAGCCGTGGTGTGCGTGCGCGATGCCGAACACCTGCACCACCCGCGCGAGCAACCGCTCAGTGCCGGCGCGCATGTCGACGGGCTCCGCCGACAGCCACATGGCGTCGATGCGGATCATCGGAGCAGCTCGCGCATCCAGGCCGCGCACTCGCTGGCCGCACTAGCAGGCCACGTCACCGTGACGGCCGTCGCGCCGCGCTGCAGCTCGATGCGGATGTCGGGCTGCGGCGCTGGGGTGACGGGCACTGGCAGCGACACGGGAACGAACGAGGGCGCGGCCGTCGGCCTGGTCGCGGCCACCGCAGCCTCCCCGTGGTCATCGCCGACAGACGGCTTCATCTCCGCTTCCGTCGCCCAGCGACGCAGGAGATTGGCGTTGACGCCGTTGGCCATTGCCACTGCCGCGATGGAGATGCCCGGCTGCATGCAGGCCGCGACTAGGTCGGCCTTGAACTCGTCGCTATGCCGGCGGCGCCGCCGACGTGCACCGGCTTGTTGGGAAGGCGTAGTGTTCATGTGTCCACCAAGAGTTGAGGTGGACACGAGACTCCTACGCACCTAACGGGTCTTCAAGATGGTCGGACTGGACGCTCACAGGGCAAGAGCGTCGTCGACATCGCCGAGGGCAACGAGGGCCTTCAAGCCAGGGTCGACGCCACGATCAAGGCCATGCGCGCGGGCGTCGACGTCGTCTTCCAGGCCACCTTGCTGCAAGGCAACCTAGCAGGCTTCGCGGACTTCCTGATCAAGGTCGACAAGCCGTCAGACCTGGGCAACTACAGCTACGAGGTGTCGGACACCAAGCTGTCGCGCAAGGCCAAGGCGAAGTTTCTGGTGCAGCTGTCGTTTTACTCGAAGCTGCTGGCCGTGGTCCAGGGCGTGGCGCCGACGTCGATGCACGTGGTCCTGGGGGATCGCACGCAGAAGACCTACCGGTGCGCGGACTACGCGCATTACTTCGAGGCGCTGCTGCAGCGCTTCCTGGCGCGAATGGAGGTGGGCGACCAGGCCTCCTATCCCGTGCCCTGTAGCCATTGCGACGTCTGCCGCTGGTCTCACCTGTGCAAGCATCAGTGGCTGGACGACGACCACCTGAACCAAGTGGCGAACATCGCGCGGGGTCAGATCTTTAGGTTGGAGGCGGCGGGCGTCGACACCATGGCCAAGCTGGCGGGGTTGGCGGCCGGCACGCAGGTGCACAAGGTGCAGCCGGCCACGCTGGCCAAGCTCCGGCACCAGGCGTCGCTTCAGGTCACTGCGCGGGAGTCGGGCCAGCGTGTCGTCGAGCTGCTCCCCCAGGAAGCCGGCCGGGGCTTTCTGCGCATCCCTGAGCCCAACGCCGGCGACATGTTCTTCGACATGGAAGGCGATCCGCTCGAGGAGGGCGGCCTCGAGTACCTGTTCGGCCTCTACTTCCTCGACGACGGCGCGTGGACCTTCAAGGGTTTCTGGGCGCACAGCCGCCAGGAAGAATGCCGCGCGTTCGAGGAGTTCATCGACTTCGTGGACGCGCGGCTGAAGGCCTTCCCGGGCGCCCACGTGTACCACTACGCCAAGTACGAGGAGACCGCGCTCAAGAAGCTGATGACGATGCACGCGACGCGTGAGGCCGAGGTCGACAACTGGCTGCGCCGTGGCGTGCTGATCGACCTGTACCAGGTGGTGCGCGAAGGCATCATGGTTTCGGAGCCGCGCTACTCGATCAAGAACATCGAGCACTTCTATCTCGAAGCGCGCGAAGGCGACGTCACCAACGCGGGCGCCAGCATCGTCTGGTACGAACGCTGGAAGGAGACCGGGGACCAGACGCTGCTGGATTCGATCGAGAAGTACAACGAGGACGACGTCCGCTCGACCCAGCAGCTGCGGGACTGGTTGCTCACCCTGCGGCCCGCCGACTTGCCCTGGGCGACCGCGCCCACGCCGGCGTCGACCTCGATAGGCGGCCGTGGTGGCGAGGGGGCCGGCAACCACGCGCTCACGGACGCCGAGGCTCGCCTTGCCCGGTATCGCTCGGCCCTGGTCGAGCCGCTGCCGGAAGACCGGCTGACCTGGACCGTCGACGACGCATCCCGCGAGCTGACATTCCAGCTGCTCGACTTTCATCGCCGCGCCGACAAGCCCGCCTATTGGGCGATGTTCGAGCGCATGGACATGACCGAGGATGAGCTTCTGGACAACCCGGAGTGCCTAGCCGCGCTTGAGGCGGACCCCGACGTGCCGCCCGAGAACGTCAAGAGATCGGTCGTCTACACCTACAAGTACCCGCTGCAGGAGACCAAGCTGCGCCATGGCAGCAGCATCACCCGTGCCGACACCGGTGAAGGGCTCGGCGAGCTGGACATGGACACCGAAGCGCAACGCGTGCGCATCAAGGTCGGGCCCACCCGGGAGAGGCCATCCGCCCGCCTGAGTTTGGGGCCGGGCTCCCCGATCAACACCAAGGTCATCCAGGAGGCGCTGTTTCGCTTCGCCGACACGCTCATCACCGGCGCACACTCGTTTCCCGCGCTCGAAAGCGTGCTGCGTCGAGACATCCCCACCATCACGGGCAAGGCGCCCGAGGCGCCCATGATCCAGGGCAAGGCCACGGTCGACGCCTGCACGGCCGTCGTGATGGGCATGAAGGACAGCTACCTGTTCATTCAGGGGCCCCCGGGCGCCCGCAAGACCTACACCGGCTCCCACGTCATCGTGGCGCTGCTCGCGGCAGGCAAGAAGGTGGGCATCACGTCCAACTCGCACCGGCCCATCAACCACCTGCTCGAGAAGGTCGTCGAAGTCGCCAAGGAGAGGGGCGTGAGATTCAACGGGCTGAAGAAGTCGTCCAAGGACGACGATTCGGCCTACCCGGGCGATGAGATCCAGAACGTCTACGACAACGATGGCGTGTTCTCCTCCGGCGCGAACCTGATCGCCGGCACGGCGTGGCTCTTCGCCCGGCCCGAGGCCGAGCACTACCTCGACTACCTTTTCGTCGACGAGGCGGGGCAGGTCTCGCTGGCAAACCTGATCGCCGTCGGCACCAGCGCTCACAACCTGATCTTGCTGGGCGACCAGATGCAGCTCTCGCAGCCTACCCAAGGCGTCCATCCCGGCCGGTCCGGTGACTCGTCGCTGGACTACCTGCTCGACGGGGTTGCCACGATCGCGCCCAACCGCGGCATCTTCCTGGAGACGACTTGGCGCATGCACCCCGGCGTGTGCAGTTTCATCTCCGAGGCGGTATACGACTCGCGCCTGGAGCCGGAAGTGAAGAACGAGCGGCGCGTGCTGGTGCTGGGTGACGGTGCCGACCCGCTGCTCAAACCGTCCGGGATCGTGTTCGCGCCCGTGACGCACGAGGGTTGCTCCCAGCAGAGCCCGGAGGAAGCGGCGGTCATCAAGCGGCTGTACGAGAGCCTGATGGGCCAGCGCTACATCGATGCGGATGGCGGCGTGCACACGATGGCGGCCGAGCACATCCTGGTGGTCGCGCCCTACAACATGCAGGTCAACCTGTTGCGGGACACGCTGCCCGCCGGTGCCCGCGTCGGCACGGTCGACAAGTTCCAGGGGCAGGAGGCCGAGGTCGTGCTGATCTCGATGACGACCTCGAGCGAGGCAGAACTGCCGCGGTTCATGGAGTTCCTCTTCAGCAAGAATCGCCTGAACGTGGCCGTCTCGCGGGCAAAGTCGCTCGCGGTGCTCGTCGCCAACCCGGCGCTCATGAGCATCAAGTGCTCCACGCCAGAGCAGATGGGCCTCGTCAACACCCTGTGCTGGATTGCCTCCGTGGGTGGCGCCCAACCCACCAATTCCTGACCCCGACGGCCCCTTGCGGGTGAACACATGGCTGATGCCCAAATGATCTATGCCCTGCTGGTCCTGACCGGCCTGTCGCTGTTGGCGACCCTCGCGCTGCTGTTTCGCAAGCCGAAGGTCGAGATGCCGCCCGAGCTCCAGACGCGGATGTCAATGCTCGAACACAACGTGATGCGCGTCGTGGAAGGGCAGGGCCGCCTGGAAGGTGGCGCGCAGGGCGTGGAGCGCCGGCTGCAGGCTTTGACCGAGGAAATGACCAGCGGCTTCGCCTCGTCGCGCAAGGCGCTGGATGAGCAGTTGGAGCGCACCCTGGAAGAAGCCCGCAATGGGCGCACCGAGCTCCAGACCGCGTTCAGAAACTTCGAGGAGCGGCTGGATGGCCGCATCTCCGGTCTGGACCAGAAGCTGGGCAGCCGGTTCACCGAGTTCCAGGAATCCATTTCGCAAGGTCTCGCAGCGAACCGGACCGCCGTCAACGAGCAGCTCAACAACGCCCTTGAAGAGTCGCGCAGCTCGCGTGCCGAGCTGAAGGAGGGCTTTGGACAGTTCGAGACCAAGGTCGAGCAGCGCCTGACCAGCCTGGACGGGTCGATGACGGCGCGGTTCGAAGCGTTGCAGACGGGGCTGTCCACGCGGCTGCAGGAGTCATCGCAGGCGCTGCTCACCCATCTGGGACAGGCCAACCAGGAAGCCGCGGCCGGCCGTGCCGAAGCGACGCAGACGCTCGCAGCCTTCCGCGAGGAACTCTCCGGTCTGCTGCGCACGCTGGCCGAAGAGACCGCCAAGTCCCGCCAGGCCTCGGCCGAGAACGCCACCGCCTTTGAAACTCGCATCCAGGAGCGCTTCGACGCGTTGAGCCTGGTGGCACGCCAGACGCTGGAGTCGCTGAAGGCCGACGTGCTCGAGCAGCTCAAGACGATGTCGTCGGCGATGAAGGACCAGCTGGAGGGCAACGGGACGCAGATGCGCAACCAGTTCTCGACGCTGCAGGAGTCGGTCAGCCAGAAGCTGCTGGCAGTCGCTGCAGCGAACCAGCAGAGCTCAGACCAGATGCGGGTGACGCTCAACGAGCGCCTGACGGCCATCCAGGACGACAACGGCAAGCGGCTTGAAGAGATGCGCCGCACGGTCGACGAGAAGCTGCATGCCACGCTCGAGCAGCGGCTGGGCGACTCCTTCAAGTTGGTCAGCGAACGCCTGGAGCTGGTCCACGCCGGCCTGGGCGAGATGAAGACGCTCGCCGGCAGCGTGGGCGACCTCAAGAAGGTAATGACCAATGTCAGGACGCGCGGCACCTGGGGTGAAGTCCAGCTGGGCAACATCATCGAGAGCCTGTTCACGGCGGACCAGTTCCAGCGGAATCTGAAGACCGGCGGCAACAACAGCAACGAGATGGTTGAGTTCGCCGTGCGGATCCCGAGCCCCGCCGATGAAGAGCCCGTCTGGCTCCCCATCGACTCCAAGTACCCCGTCGAGCATTACCAAAAGCTCGTCGCCGCCCACGAGGATGGTGACCGCCTCGTGATCCAGCAGGCGTCAGCCGCCTTTGAGTCGTCGCTCAAGGCCGAAGCCAAGAAGATCTCGACGAAGTACATCCGTCAACCGCTGACCACGGACTTCGCGATCATGTTTCTGCCGACCGAGGGCCTCTTCGCCGAGGCGATGCGGTTCCCCGGGCTGCAAGAGCAGCTGACGACGGAACAGCGTGTGATCCTCACCGGCCCGACCACGCTTTCGGCGCTGCTGAACAGCGTGCGCCTCGGATTTCGCACGCTGGCCATCGAGAAGCGCACGTCGGAAGTCTGGAAGGTTCTGGGCGCCGCCAAGGCCGAGTTCAGGAAGTTCGGGGAAGTCGTGGACGCGACCAAACGGACCATCGACCAGGCCGCGAACAAGTTCGACGAGCTGGGGCGCCGCACCCGGGCCATCGAGCGCAACCTCAACGAGGTGCACGAACTCCCGGGTCCCGGTGCACCTGCGGCAGCGGCCCTGGAACTCAGCAGCGGCCAGCCGCCGGCCGAGGGCCAGGAGGCCGCAGCTGCTTGAGGCGGTCAACGTCGCTGGCAGGCTTAGAACTCGCCCGCCCGGGGGCTTGCTCGTTAACGCAAACAACGCGCCGTGTCATTCACCGGCGAACATGCCCGCCCTCAATTGCGCATAATCGTCCTTGCTAAAGGCCGGAGGCGCAAGCAGGTTGCGGGCGAGATCCCGTTTTCGCTCCATCAGCTTCTGCAACTGAAGATCGAAGCTGTGCTCGGGGCTCTCTGGTAGGACCGCCATCGGGTAGTAGATGTGCACGTCCTTAGTCTGCCCGATGCGGTAAACGCGGTCGGAACATTGATCTTCAACCGCTGGATTCCACCACCGTGAAAGGTGGATCACGTGATTCGCTGCCGTCAGCGTCAGTCCGACGCCGCCGGCCTTGGGCGAAAGGAGCATCACGTCGAACCCTGCTTCTTGCTGGAACAGATCCACCCGCTGCTGACGCACATCGGTGCCAACCTCGCCGTTGATGATCATTGGCAGGCGCTTGAGACCGTAGCGGCGCGCAAGGATCGTGGGAAGTTGAGTGGCATCCTGCAGATCAAGAGACTCCAGGAAGACGAGCGCCTTCTCCCCCTTGCGTGCAATCTCGTCCAACACATCGATGGACGCCGCCATGCGGGCCGACTCAGCCGGATCAAGGATCTCGCCGCGGTCCAGGCCACCGTCCATGAGGATGGGGTGCAGCGATACCCTGCGCATGTTGTGGATGAGCTCCAACATCGCGCCGTCGCCCGACATGTTTTTCTGCTGAACTGCACGCATGTATGCGTCCAGTTGTCTGGGCGGCATAGTGCGCTGAATGGGATGTTCGATCTTGCGCGGCAATCCCTTGAGCTTCTCGGACTTCAGCCGGCGCAACATGAGCTTGGGCGTGCCCGTGGTTTCCTCTTCCTCCTGCCAAACCTGGTCGCGCAATGCCGCCACGCTGGTGCTGTCGGCCTCGTATCGGGCGCTGAAGGTCTTCAGATCTCCCAGAGCGCTCGGCTGAACCGCATCCGCAATGCACCACAAGTCAGCGAGGCGGTTCTCCACTGGTGTCCCTGTCATCGCCACGAAGAAGTCCACGTTCAAGGCCTTCACGGCCGTGGTCACGCGAATACCCGGCGCCTTGATCTTCTGCGCTTCATCGAGCACAACCGCGGCAAATCGGATGGCGCCGAAGCTCAGTTGATAGTCCGACACCGCTTCGTAGTTGGCCAGCACAACATCTGCTTGACTGATTCGGGTCGTGTCGAGGGTTGCCGTGCCGTCGCTGTGCCGACCACGCTTGAGGTGCTTCACGTGCTCGCCATAGACGCGCACGATGTCGCCGAGGCCGGGACTCCACAGGTGCTCTTCGTGCTCCTTCTCCCAGTTGCGCAACAAGCCCACCGGCGCCACCAACAGCAGCGGTTTGCGTTCGATGCGACCAGCGATCATCAGCTCGCGAAGCCATGCGCAAAAGGCGAGCGCCTGGAAGGTTTTGCCCAGGCCCATGTCGTCGCAAAGCATGGCTCCACTGCTCCCGGACATCCAATGCCGCTGAAGCCAAGCCAAGCCGACCTCCTGATGGGGCTTGGGCGAGGTGCGGACGGTCGTTGGCCAGTCCAGTGAACCTAGCCGCTGCCGATCACTGGTGCGGCTGAAGCCAACTGCATCGAAGTTGCTTTCGATGACCAGCACCTTCGGGCCGCTGCGCTCCTCTTCGACCGTGTCCACCGGCTCCGGCCAGGCCTGCTGCCTGGCTTCGACCGTCGCCTGAAGCCGGGTGAGCGCGTCGACGTTGGCCTTTGTCACCGGCACCTTGACGCCCTTCACATCAATGCTCGGCAGGCCCGCTTCCAATGCCTCAGTCATGGTGACGCAGAGCGGCGCCAACTCCTCTGGCTCCAGCGGAACATCCACGCCATTGAGCCTGATGCCCATCTGCGTCGGCGGAGCCCATGACTGCGGCTGGATCTTGATCCACGGCAGGATCGGGGTGGCCCACTCGGCGACGTCAACCACGCGGTCAGCAAAGCGCTCGGTTTCAACGAAAACAGAAGGCGCGTCGTCGGGCTGGTCGAGTAGCTCGCGGATAACCGCCTCTGGATGGAGCGCCGCCCGTTTTCGTTGCTCAGCGGGTGCCTGGCGCAGCTTGCGCACGGCGGTCAGCGCCTTGCGCAGTCCTTCCTCCGCGACGACATAGAGCCCCTGGTTGACCGGGAACGCCGAGGCTCCCTCCTGCATCTGGTCCAACCGATTGGCGAACACCTCGCCATCGACTGGCGGCAATGCAGCGACCAACTCCGTGGTCTGCCCATCCTCCGACTGCTGTTCGGTCAACAGGCTTGGCACCAGCTCGATCTGGCCATGCTTGTCCGTCCGGATGAGCCATGTGAAGGCCGACGCGGTGACCACCCTCAGGCTCTTCAGGAATCCGTCCGTCAGCTGGTCTGCGGCCTCGTCACCCAGGCTGGCACGAATGCGGGCCCAGACACGGAACTGCCCATCTCGATCATCTGACTGCAGTTGGTTGAACGCTTCAACCTGCCGTGCAATCTCGAACAGCGGCGCCTGCAGCCGGAATACCTTGTCGCCGCGATAGAGCCAGCCGTCGCGGACCTCCGCATCTCGGGCCGGAATCGTCTTGCCCGGCTGCAGCCATCGGCCGGCGAGCTTGGCGCCGTCGCGGCCAAGCGCGCCACTCAGCCTCAGGTCCAGTGCCAAAGGGCAGTTGGGCGGCAGACTTAGCTCAAGGGCGACCGCCTCGGGCCAGCGCGAGAGAAGGCCAGTCGGCACGACCAGTTGATCGCCGCGATGCGCAGCACCCTCTTCAAGCGCCTGGCTCACAGCCGTGGCCGCGCCAACCGACAGCGTGTCGAGCCACTGCGAGAGGTTCTGCCCCACGCGCCAGCTGGCGCCGCCGTCAACCAATGATGGCTTTGTCACTGAGTCTCACTCCCGTGTGCTGTGCGATGAAGTCCCTGGCCTTGCGCTGCCAGGTGCCGCCTTCGGAATTCATGTGCATCAATTGCGGGCGCTGGTTTTGCCCGTTGTGGAAGTCGTAGGACTCCACGTTCCTCAGCTCTTCGCCGCGGTACTCCGGCAGGTACATGGCGGGCACGTCCGCATCCGTGTAGGCACAGGCTCGAAGTGCGCCGTTGTGGCTCCATTCCATGAAGATCATCTGCCCGATCCGAAGGAACAGCACCGACTGATCCGAGGTCGCCCCGGACACCAGCGCGCCGTACTGCGCCCAGTCCGCCTTGCTGAACGCGCGCTGCGCGTGCCAGGCTGCCTGGGAACCAAGAGCCAGCCAGGCCTCCTCGATGGCGCCATGGTCGTAGTACGCCATCCAGAAGCGTTCACGGTGTCGCCAGATCTCGTCCGCCGTGAGCTGCAACAGCCGCATAAAGCCTTGCAGCGTGTCGCCCACCAGCCACCGGCGCACGGTCGCGATGGTCGCCGGTGCGACGCCTTGCCAACGATGCCCGGCATGCACTTCGGTGAGCATGCGTGGGTCGCCGTAGTGCTTGATCAGGAACGAGGCGAGTCCATGCCGGATGCCGTCTGCGGGCTTCTGCTGCAGCCAGGGTTTAACGAGCCCATCCGCCAGCGCGACCCGATGCTCGCCATAGCGCAGCATCGGCGCGCTTTTTGGGCCACTGTCCGCCCTGGCCCAGGACTTCATGCGCTCGATCACTCGCTCCTGCGACAGCACGTCGTTCGGCGCCCTCAGCGCGCCGGCAAATGCCTCGCTGCAGATCGGCTCCTCAACAAAGCCCGGCCACAGCTCCAGTGTGGCCAGCACGTCCCGCACCTGGCCAGGCCCTTGCGCAATCGTCTTGCCCAGGTAGATGCCCACCTCGTTGGGAGAGAACCAACGCTGTTCGGCATGCAGCCTGGAGAACCTTTCAGCGGCAGGGCCGCTCGCGGCGGTGAGGGCCAGACGGATGCGATGCGCAAAGTCCTGGAAGTCGGTGTCCGGTTTCCGGAAGGTGTGGCAGTACACGTAGAACAACGGCACCAGCCAGCGCTTTGCGGCCCTCGCATCGCGCACGGCTTCCGGCAGGTGTTGATCCCAGTACGCCCGAATCAGCTCCGGGTCCGTGCTGCTCAAAGGCGGCTCGCCCTCAACCCACAGCGCATACGGTAGCCGCCGCAGCGCGCCTCGGCCAAGGTGCTGATAGCCGTCTGCCCGCGCCGCCGCATACAGCTTGCGCATGCGCAGGCCAATGGGGTCCAGCGCGGGCGGCGCCGCGATGGAGAACCGGCCCAACGCTTCAACAGCAGCATCCAGGGCTGGGAAGCCGGAGGGCAGAGCGGCGAACATTTCAGCCCCCGCTCCCAGCGCGCTTCACGTTCTCCAGCGTCTCGTTGATGGACTGGTACTTCAGCACGATGCGCATGTCCACACGCCTGTTCTCTGCGGCCGCGCCGTTGATGCCAGGTAGCAGGCGGTCTGCGCCATAGGCGCTGTAAGAGAAGATCGGCTGCTGCGCCGAGTTGCGGAAAGGCGCCAGTGGCGACCCATCGCCAAGCAGCACCCCCTGGATGGCTCGCGCACGGTCAAACGACAGCCCCAGGTTGCCGCCGGGATTCGTGTTGGCCACGCTGTCGGTATGCCCCTCCAGGAAGATGGTGTCGATCTCGTGCCAACCTCGGTTGTGGGCGCATCGTTTGTCGGTGACGTGCTGTCGCTCGCTGGATACATAGCAGGGAAGCACCACGGCTAGCCGCTCTCGCGCGTCGCGGATGGCCTGTGTTGCCGGCACGCTAAGCGCCGACGACCCCAAAGCAAACAGCGTGTCCGACGGTAGAGAGATGACACCGCTGGCCGGGTCCACACGCACGTCCAGCTTAGCGTCCTTGAGCGCCTGGCCGATCACCTCGGTGACCGACGCGCGTGGGTCCGCCGCGCCCTTCACAGTTTCCAGCTCGGCTTCCTGGCGCCGTTGCTCCAGCGCCAGCACCACCACCAGGATGATGAAGATGAACAGCAGCCCAATCATCAGGTCGCTGGCCGAGGCCAGATAGCTGCCTTCGCCGTCTTCCTTGCCGGCGGGCTGGAGGGGGCGTGGTTTGAGCATCAACATGGCTCAACCCTTGGTGTGAACGGCTTCGAGGCCATCATTCAATTCATCGATGGACTCGTTCAGGTTGTGGATCGCGCCGCCAAGCTTGCTCACTGCTTTGGCCATCGCCGCGTCCATTTCCAGATGCAGCGATGCCAACTGACGCGAGTACTCCGTCACCCCGTCCTTGATGGCGCTGACTACGCCGCTGAGATCCTGGCTGGTACGCCCCATGGCGCCCTGAACCTGCTGCATCGCATCGGCCACGGCTCGCGACGTGCCTTCCATCTGCGACCGCATCTGCGACACCGCGCCCAGCACCTCAGGCCCGGCGGCCTGCATCGTGCGGACGACCGCACGCTGGCCTTCTGCAAGTTCTTCGACCGCGTCACTGGCTTCGGCGAGATTGGCTGCCAGCCCGGAAACGCCACCACTGACCTTCGCCCAGGTCTCGCCCACATCGCCGAGGTCGCCCACCAGCACATGTGCCGCCTCGATGGACCGATCCATCTGCTCGACACCCCTGGCGCCAATCGCCGCAGCGCGTCTCACGGTGGCGTCGATTTCCTGTACGGCGTCGGCCGCCTGAGAGATCACCTTCTCCATGCCACCCACGCTGGCGGCCAGGCCCTGCGCGGCGGTAGCGATGTCGCTGCTCATCTTCTCCGTCGCTGCATGGATGCCGCTTGTCATCCCCTGCGCGGCTTCGCCCAGTTGTGAGGCGGCCCCCTCGATGCCTGTTTTCAGCAATTCGGCCGACGAATCAAGCTTGCCCGAAAGCGCGCTCAGCGTCTCCTTGAACTGCTTCATCTCGTCGGCCGTGTTCGCGCTGATGGCCTGCGAGAAGTCCTTCATCATGGTGCGCAGGGCGTCCTCGTTCATCGAACTCATGCGCTCGCTGAGGTCGGAGATCGCCTTCTCAAGGCGCGCGGTCATCTGTTCCATCTGCGGGCTGAATCCGGCCGCTACTGCCTTGCCGATGCTCATGGCGAGATCGGTCTCGAAGCGTTTCAGCACGCCGGTTTGCTCTCGCGCTTCCATCAGCAGATCAGTAGCAACGCCCGTGTGTTCTTGCGCCGTTTCGTGATGCTCGCTCAGCTTGTCTCCGACAGCACCCAGGTGCGTCAGTTGCTCAACAACGGCAGCCTCGGCGCCGACTGGCGGCCACCAGGCCTCGATAGCCATCACGACATGGTCACTTGCTCGCCGCACACGCGCCCAGGCGCGTTTGCCGCCGACCGTCCAGGCTAGCGACACCGCCAGACCAGCAAGCGACGACACGAACTTGCCACCCGCGGAACTCAGCAGGCTCTTGGTCGCGCCAACTGGGTTGGCCGCACCGGCACCGCTGAGTGCCGTGGTGGCGTCGGTGAGCGCCAGCGTGAGAAAGAGGAAGGTGAAGAACAGGCCCACGCCCACGGCGATGTTGGGCACGGCCTCAAACAAAGGCAGGTTGAAGTGCTTGTGCAGCATCCGCTCGGGTTGCCAGACGTCATGCACCGAGCCCAGCAGCACTCGCCGCTGCTTTTCGCCCCGACCAACCAGCAGCATCCTGCTGCTGGTCATCTTCCAGGCTTGCCGCAGCCAAGGGGCGCCCTCCGCAGCTTCACTCAGCGCGGCGGCGTCATCGCCTGCAGGGTCACTGGCCTCGACCAAGGCGGCGAACCTCTCGAGCTCTCGCCAGGCGCGGGACAACTTCGGTCTCGCCCAGCCGAAGTAGCCCAGCAAGCCAGCGAGCAGAATGCCCACGCAGATGGCCATCACCTCCGGCTGCAGCGCCCCAAGGTGCTTGAGCATCGATTCCATGTTTCCCTCCCTGATTTCGTTCTGTGCTGGCTCTTCGGCGGGCCTTTGCACGGGTTGGCAGCCTGTTTCGTCGCCGGTCGCTGTGGGCTACTTCAACCCGCCTCGGCGCTGCTCTTTCGTCGTCGCCCGCCAACCGGGGCGGTAGTCGCGTCACACGACGCTGCCAGGCGCTTCAGCAGAGCGCTGGCCGGCTCGTCGTTGGGGTCCTGTGGCACCAACTCGCCGCGAAACGCCTTGGCCAGCAGCGCGGGTGTCAGGCGCTCGGCTGTGGTCTGAGCAGCCTGCAGGCGGGCTTCTAGGCGCTCGGCGTAGCCGAAGAGGAGATCGACACGGCGGACGATTTCAGCCTGTTCTTCAAGGGGCGGTTTAGGCAGAGTAAACCCCTTCACCTTGGCCATATTTAGATTCGGTTGGTTGCCGCCTTCCGCCATCTCGCGCATTTCCATGTAGTTGGCTTGCAAGGCGCGCTTTACGAAGGTGCGGACCATCAGGCTTTCGTTAACAACGACAGCAGCACATGCCTGATTGACAGTAGCTTCAATTCCCAATTCAGAAACTTGACCCCGCGTCTTTCCCTCGCCGTACATCGCGACCACTAGCGTGCCGATGGGGTAGCGCTTGAGTCGGTGTGCAGCGATGGCGGCTTTGGTGACGTATTCGCCGGCACTGTTGATGACGGGCTGCCCCGTCGCTGCGCTCGTGACCCACGGGGTGCCGGTTGCGGCAAAGAACTCTGAATTCGAACGAAGAGGAGTTGACCCCGTTCCAACAGCCGCGACTTCGCCCACAGTGGTTGCCTCCCACAGCGGTGGCTCATTTGAGCCGCGCCACTCCTCTGTCAACTTCCCCGACGAAGCCGCCGCCAGCACCGACTGGCGGAAGCGCTTGAGCATGGAGGCGACGCGAGCGAGGCGGGTGTTCACCGCATCAACGCGGGCCAGTACGGAGTCGAGCTTGTCGGCGATGCGGCGTTGCTCTGCAAGTGGCGGAAGTAGCAACGGCCATGCTTCCATTCCCGCCTTGGTGATGTGCGGCATGGCAACGCCGTGCGCTGCACTCTTGATCTGATCGGTCACGCGCAGCAACTCGTAGAAGGCGAAGCGCTTGTCGATCGCCACCGAGGGAAGGACGTTCCAGATGTGATAGTGAAAGATGGCTTTCGGACCAGAGTAGATGTACGGACCAAAGGTGGCGGACCACGCATACAACAGGTCGCCTGGGTGGCAGTACTTCTCTGCCGGCAATGCGAGGTTCGAGTAGAACCATCGAGAGCCACCGTTGAGGTTTTGAATACGCAGGATTGGAGTGCCCTCTGGCAGCATCTCTGGTTGCTTGTAGGCTCGTCCATTGATGAGCGTGACTACGTCGCCAAGGCTCACGCTTGCCCAGTGGCTGTTTGGTCGTTCCTCCGTCATGCCGGTTCGCCGCCCAGCTCAGCAAGGATGGCTTCCAACTCCTCGACGGCCGCATTGAGCTCCTCGACTGCCTCCCGCGCCAGCACCGACGGCTCCGGCAAGTCGGCCGCATCCTCGGCGTTCTCGTCCTTGAGCCATGCGATGTCCAGGCTGTCGCCCTTCTCGCTGGTGATCCAGTCGCGACTAAAGCGGCGGAAGCGTCCGGCCTCGCCCTGGTCCTGCCGCGCGCTGCGGCCGTTGGCGTCCTCGCCAAAGCACAATTTGAAATCATCAAAGTGCCCGCGCGTCAGCGGCGTGCGCTTGCCGAACTTGGGCGCGTTGGCGCGCATGTCGTAGACCCAGACCTCCTGCGTGCTCTTCGTGGCAGCCTGGCTGACCTTCTGGAAGAACAGGACATTGGTCTTCACACCTTGGGCGTAGAAGATGCCGGTGGGCAAGCGGAGGATTGTGTGCACGCGGCACTTGTCCATCAGGTCGCGGCGGATGTCGGCGCCCACGCCGCTCTCGAACAGAACGTTGTCGGGCAGAACGACGGCGGCGCGGCCACCGTCCTTCAGGTGGCGCACGATGTGTTGCAGGAAGGCCAGTTGCTTGTTGCTGGTGGCGAAGGTGAGGTCGTCCCGGGTGGGGCCGCCGCCGCCCTTGGCGGTGCCGAAGGGCGGGTTGCTGAGGATGATGTCGCTCTTGGGCAAGCTGCTGCCGGCCGAGCCCAGCGTGTTGCCTATGTGGACCACGCCTTCGTCATCGCCCTCCATACCGTGCAGAAGGCAGTTCATGAGCGCCAGGCGGCGGGTGCTGGAGACCAGCTCCATCCCCAGGTAGGCTTTGTTGATCTGGAAGCGGCGCTTGGCCTCCGGCAGGTCGTAGAGGTTGTCGGTCTTGCCGCGGATGAAGGTATCGGCTGCGATCAGGAAGCCGGCCGTGCCGGCGGCAGGGTCCTGGATGGTTTCGCCGGCCTGGGGCTGGATTAGTTCGACGATGGCGTCGATCAGCGGGCGGGGTGTGAAGTACTGGCCGGCGCCGCTCTTGGTCTCGCTGGCGTTCTTCTCCAGCAGGCCTTCGTAGAGGTCGCCCAGGCCGTCCTGCTTGGCGCTGAACCAGTCGATGCTGTCCAGGCTCTTGATGAGCTGCTCCAGGTGGCGCGGCTCCTTCAAGCTGGTCTGCGCGTCGGCGTAGACGGCTGCGATGAGGGAGTCGGTGCTCTGCGACAGCTTGAGCAGGCTGCTCTTGTAGTGGTTCAGCAGGTTCAGGCCAGAGCGGCTGGTGAACTCGGGCCAGCGTGCGTACTCCGGGAGCTTATGGGCTTGCAGCAGGCCGCTCTCGGTGTTCTCGTGCTCCATCTTGATGAAGAGCAGCAGGACCAGTTCGGTGACGTAGTTCGTGTAGTTGATGCCGTCGTCGCGGAGGACGTCGCAGAGATTCCAGAGTTTCTGGACGATGTCGGAGGTGGTCATCGAGCTGGTATCAATTCTTCTTGGATGGCAAGAGCCTGTGCTGGAGCGACGCGCCGGCAGCGCGGTGTCAGGGCTGCAGGTCTGTGTAGTGGGACGCGAATTCTCCGTTGGGCGGCAGCCCCGGCTCGATCAAGTTTCCCGCCGGCTCGATGTAGCTGTGGATGGCGCGTCGCGGACGCTCTTGCCAGCCGATGTTGAACGCGCAGAGCTTCGGGAAGAACTGCAGCTCGCTGTAGGGCAGGTGGTTGTGAATCCAGTACGCCATGGCGCGCCAGTCGGCGCCTTGCTCGTATAGGTCCGTGAACCGGGGCACGACGACGCACGCCATGGCGCCCATGCCACCGCTGCCGTCACGCATGTCCCAAATGTGCCGGGCCGCGTTGCGCTCGTTGCTACCGCAGTTGTAGCCCTTCTCGTTGCCCAAAGCGTTGATCTCCTGTGATCGGTACGCTGAGCGGATGGCCAAGCGGCCCCAGACGTCCTGCAATGGCTCCAGGAGCTGCTCGCAGAGCTGCGTGCCAGCCTTGATCGCCAGATCGGGATCATTCGGCACATTGCGCAGCCCGTGGTGGTTGGCGATCTCGCTGTAGAGAAAGTCGCGCATGAAGAAGGACGTGGACAGGCGCGCACGTCCCAGGTTCTCCAGCGCATCGACGGATTGAGGACTTCTCATGCGTCGAGGCGACGACTGTTGAGGGTCCAGGTATCCAGGGCGAGCTCGAGCAACGCGGTCTGCCGCTGCTGGATGGCCTGACCGTCCCAATGGGCTGTACGGAAGTTGACGCTGGGTTGCGCCGACAGGCGGTTGACAGCGGTGTTCACGCCGATGGCGAAGCTGTGATCGAGCAACTGGGTGCTGAGCAGGCCCGATTTGGCGTACTGGCCCTGTTTGTCGGTGAACCAGGTGCCGTTGAGGTCGTTGAAGTTGTTGACGGCCTGGTTGATGACGCTTTCGAGCAGGGTGACGTTGCCCAGGCGGTAGACGTGGGCCTCGTACTCGGGCTGGTTGCTGGCGAGCGCTGGCGGGATGATGCCGTCACGCGGGGTCTGAGGCAGGATGTGCTCGATCTGCAGCCCATCTATGTAGCGCAGCCCCTTCTGTGGCGTGTTGCACTGGGCGAGCAAGGTGTTTTCCATGCGACCGAGCACGTAGCGCAGGCGGTAGAGGGGGGCGTAGTCGTTGTCTCGAAGAGCCAGGAACCGCCGACGGAACTCGTCCAGCTTTTCTACGAGGAAGGGACGCAGCGTCGCATCGACGATTGTTGCGATATCGGACTCCGTCTGGAGGCCGCGCAGATGGGCCGCCCATTGCGAGAACTGACGTTCGTAGTTCTTGGTCTGGATGCCCAGGGTGTTGCTGTAGAAGAAGAAGCTTTCGATCTGCTGGGCCAGGTAGTTGACGGCATCAGGCGGGCAGCGGTTGTCTAGGGCCAGCAACAAGATCAGGTGCTGCCGGGACTTGACCTTGTTGATGAAGCCGATGCGCGTGACTGCCGGATAGTCGCCGCCGTCGTTTTGCAGCTCGGTGGCGCAGACCAAGTCTGCATAGCGGCGAGCGCCCTTTTCCAGCTCGACGGCGAGTTCGTAGGGTGACTCCTCATAGCGCAGGCTGCGCTTGCCTTCGCCTGAGATGACCCATTTGTACAGCTCGTCTTCGCGCAGGATGCCCTGGTAGTACCGGGCCATGAGGAAGTACCGCAGGAACCGCAAGGGGCTGTCGCCCTCGCCAGCGCGTTGCAGGTGGCTGGTGAGATCTTTCCACTTGTCCTTGATGCGCGAGAAGTCTTGACCCTTGGCCTTGCTGAACAGCAGGTTCTTGACGAGGTCCATGGCGTTGAGGCCGGCCCCGCGCTGGTTGATGGTCTCGAAGATTTTGAGCGCGCTGCTCAGGTTCTCTGACTCGATGACCACCAGGTCGATCTTGGTCAGGAAGTAGCGGGCGTATTCGGCCAGCGCTTCCAGGCTGACGGTCAGATGTTGTTGAAGGTGCAGCGTGATGCGCTCATAGGCTTCACGCATGCGCTGGATGGAGACGGTGTCCTCGGGCGGGGTGGGTTGGCCCTGGATCAACTGCAGCAGGAAGTCCTTGCTTTCTTCGTACTGCAGTTCCAGGCGGACCTGCACCTCGTTGGCATCCATGTCGAAGCTGGACAGCCAGCTCTCAATGGTCTGGAAGTACTGCAGCTGCCGCGGGTCCAGCGGCTTGCCCTTGAGCAGGTCGCGCAGGGCGCACATGGTGAGCACGGTAGTCGTCAGCCGCTGCTGGCCGTCGATGACGTCGTACTTGCTGCCGTTCCTGACGATGATGATCGAGCCGATGAAATAGCTGCTCTGGTCTTTTGCTTCTGGCTCGAATTCGCTGGCGATATCGGCGAGGAACTGCTCGACCTGGTCGTCCGCCTTCCACACATACTCGCGCTGGTAGTCGGGCACGAGGAAGTGATAGTCCTTGAGCTTGGCGATGGTGTGGACTTGGGCTTTGACTTCCATGGGATCAGTTTCTGGGGGAGGGGGCTTTGGGCTGACAGTCAGGGGGCTTGGCTTGAACAAAATGGCTAGGCCGACTGTGCCCAAAGGCCGCCGATCAGTGTGCTCATAACTTGCTCGAGCTGGCCGCTGAGTAGCTTGTCCACCTGTTTGAAACCGCCGTCCTGCGCGAAGGCGCGGTTGACAAAACCTAGGTCCACGACGACCTCGAGTGCGAGTTGTTTGCCCAGGCGATCCAGCCACTTGCGCTGTACGGGCGTCCAGTTGCGCATCGCATAGATGGCTTGCATTGCCTGGGCCACACGCTGTTCGAAGGGCACCAGCGCCTCGCCGATGGCGGCCTGGCGGATGTAGCCCACGATGCTGGCAGCGATGTCCTGGTTGCTCTTGTTGCGCCAGGCGGCCTTTAGGTTGGCCTCGGAATAGCCGTGCTGGTCGAGCAGCAGCTTGACCTCCTTGAGCTGCTCGCGGGTCAGGTCCCGGGGGCGCTGCACGACGACGGCCAGCGCGGCCGACTGGTTGATCTGCTCGCGCACGAAAGTGCCGAAGCTGTCGAGGTAGTCCTCGGGGCGCGTGTAGCTGCCCCAGCTCTGGACTCGTTCCGCCAGCTGGTCGGTGTGGGTGGAGATCACCGGCATGTAGGCGGTGCCCAGCACTCGCTGCACTTCGGTCAGCTGCACGAGCAGGCGCGTGTTGTCGCGCAAGAAGTCCGCGGCCCCCCGAGCGCCCTGCTCCTCGCCGAGCTTGTGCAAATGCTGATGCAGCTTCTCGGGCGGGACGCCCCATTGCTGCTCCAACTGCTGCAGCTTGTCGCGCACCGCGGGCCGCTTCTCGGCTTCATGCTTGGCCTTACGCAGCACGCGCATGAGCTTCTGATTGAGCTGGTCCAGCACGTCGTGCGCATGGCTGCGGCCGTTGCTGGAGCCTGGGGCGTCGTAGCTGGCCGGGTTGTTCAGCTCGTCGAGCAGTTGTTCGATGCTGACCTTGGGGTCCTTCACCAGCGGCTGCATGGTGTTGACCGACTGCAGCGCAGCGTAGAGGTCCACCGGGTCGTAGATCTTGAAGACGGTCTTGCCGATCTCGTCGCAGCGGCGGGTGGCACGGCCGATCATCTGTTCGTAGAGGATTCGCGACTTGACCCGACGCATGAAGACCAGGTGGCAGATGGCCGGCACGTCGATACCCGTGGTCAACAGGTCTACGGTGATGGCGATGGTCGGGAAGCGCTCGTTCTTGTAGCGGCGGATGAGCTGGTCCACCTTGTCGGATGCGCCAGTGATCTTGCGCACTGCCGCTTCGTTGTAGTGCTCGCCGTGGACCTTGCTGAACTCGGCGTCCAGGAGGCGCTTCACCATGTCAGCGTGCTGGTCGGTGGCGCAGAAGATCATGGTCTTCTCTTCACCGCTGGGATCCAGCTCCTGGGCCAGCTGTTCGCAGATGACGCGGTTGAAGTCCTCGTTGATGACGCGGCGGTTGAAGGCCTCCAGCTCGAAGTCCAATTCGTCGTCAAGAACCGCGGCCTGGATCTCGCCCGTCGTCGTGTCCAGCGCCTCGACCTTCTCGCCCTTGTCGAAGTGGATGCCGGCACGGGACAGCACGGTTTCGTACCTGATCGGGGGCTCGTGGTCGATGAGCCAATCGTCCGCGACGGCCTCGCGGTAGCTATACGTGTAGACCGGCTTGCCGAAAATCTCGCTGGTATGGCGTGCCGGCGTGGCGGTCAGGCCGACCTTGACGGCGTCGAAATACTCGATGACCCGGCGATAGGTGGACAGGTACTGCGCCTGGTCTCGCAGCGCCAGCTCTCCCTCAGTCATTTCCTGGTCGAGCGCGTATCCGCGGTGCGCTTCGTCCACGATGATGCAGTCGTAGGCATCGATGGGTGGCGGCGTATCGCTGGCAAAGATGCGTTTCACCATCGCCTGAACGGTCGCCACCTGCACGCGGGTCTCGGCTTCCGCAGCCATGTCGCCCAACTGGGCGATGTTGTAGATCTTGGAGAGGGGCTGGTTCTGTTCTAACGGCGCTTCGTTGAACACATCGAGCGCCTGGGTGCCCAGTGCCGACCGATCCACAAGGAACAGGATGCGCCGGAAGCGTTCCGTCTTCAGCATCCGGTAGATGAGACCGATGATGGTGCGGGTCTTGCCCGTGCCCGTGGCCATGGCGAGCAGGCAGTTGACTTGGTCCGCTTCCAGGACACCTTCTACGGCCTGGATGGCGAGCTTCTGATAGTCACGCAGGTGGAGGTAGTCGAAGCCTTCGACGCGCAAGCGCGCCTCGGCGTCGACCCGGCTGCGCTTCAGCAGGTCGATCAGTCCGTCTGGGGAATGAAATCCGGGCAGCGGCTTGCGAAGGCGAGATGGGTGGCGCAGGTCGCGGAACCACGTCCCGCTGGCTTCGGCACTTTGCTTGACCAACGGGCGACCGTTGCAGGAGTAGACAAACGGGACCGCGAAATGACCGCCTTGACCGTCAGGCCACGGGCCGGTGCCGCCATCCTGGGCCCAGGCCCCTTGGAGATCTCCATCAACACGCAGCCCGCGCGCGTAGCGCTCGGCCTGATCTATCTTGCCGGCGACGTTGGTGTTGAGGCGCTTGGCCTCGACAGTGGCGATGGGGGTCAGCCCCGCAAACAGCACATAGTCGGCACTTTGCTGGCCTTGTGTCGGCCACTCGGCAATGGCGAGATTCTTGTTGCGCTCAGGGCGGGCGCCCTTGGCATAGGTGAGGTTGACGGTGTCTGCCGTCCAGCCGGCGTCGATCAACTGCTGATCGATGAGCAGCCGGGTTGTGGCTTCGTCAATCTGTACCAGCTGAGCAGCCGCGGAGGCGCGCTGAGCGAAGTTGGCCAAATCTTCCGTCGGGCCCGAGCGCTGGCTCATTGCCTTGTCGAAATCGGCCTTGAGGGACGCGTAGCGCTGGCTGGCCTCTTCGGCCAAGGATTGGTAGATGTCGCGTTCCTCCGCTGCGCGAACGGTCAGCTCACGCTCTTGCGCGGTCTGCGCTTCGCGAAGCTGGACAAGTTCCGCCTGTGCAGCTTGCTGGCGTTGGGCGTCTTGGAGCTGAGCGGCTAGGTCCGCAGCTTGGCGTTGCAGCTCCACCAGCCGTTGGCTGGGGTCGTCGGGCAAGACGAAGGGGCCGGGCTTGAAGTTGGGCGAACTACCGAATGTGCGGTGGAACCAGACGGCCAGTTCACGGGCAACTTTGAGCGCTTCCAGCCCCTCGCGATAGCCGATGTCATGGTCGATGTTGTGCGCTGCGGCGTTGCCTCGTTGGCGCAGCAGATGGAACATCTGCCGAACCTGCTGGTCGAGACCTAAGCGTGAATCAACTGCGCGCAGCAGTTCGGCTTGCGTGGGCTGCTGGAGTTGGACGCCGATACGAGCAGCGATGTCTTGCGCGATTGCCTCCGCCAGAAGGCGGAGCTTCAGTACCGCGCTGGCCGGGTCGAACGGGAACAGCCGTTCTGCCGTGGCGCCCAAATCGGACAGCAACGGCGAGTGTTCGGCCAGGAAGCCAAAGTTGCTTTGCTTGTCCATCAGCCACCCGTGAGGGCTCCTCCGTGCTGCTGCGCCGCATGCTGTTTTGCAGAGCATAGCAACAAGGTAGGGAGTGGCTTTTGACGGCTTCCGTGGGCTGGAGCCGTTACGCCAGCGGCGTGGAGCGACTCAGTTGGAGCGGTAGCCGCTCGGTACCTCGGCGCTCAATGCCAGCATCCAATGCTGGCATCGAATACCGGCATCGAATGCCGGCATTGGATGCTGGTATCGGATGCCGGCATTGGATGCTGGTATCGGATGCCGGCATTGGATGCCGGCATTGGTAGCAAAAGCCTCCAAACTGAAGCTGCGAGGCGTGTGGGACGTCCTCAGAATACGGTGGACAGGAGGCTCGCGTGCAGCAGCCCCGCCTTCAATATGGACTACTAGAAGCCCACCTTGATCGGCGGGTTGGGGGGGACTTACGGAAGCAAAAGGTTTAAGCGGGATTGGGGCCACTTTCAGGCAAGTCGATTCAGGTGGTCGAGGCGCTGACGCGGCCAAGCCGGGTTAGATGACAGATGACGTTCGTCAATACATAGTTGTCTAGCCGACGCAGGCTTCATCTGAACGTGGCCTGACGGCACTGGCGAGCCTGTGGCAGTACCTATCGCGCAAGGTGGCTGGTACGCAAGCAAGGGCGGCGCAGAACGACCTGGCGCCGTCGCGCCGGCTGCGCCCGGCGGGCAGCTGAGCGAAGGGCGGGCCTGCGCGGCAGGGGCATGGTCTAGCAGCGCCTGACGTTCGCGTACCTACGCCTCCTCCAGCTCATCGCCTGTGACGCGGTCTAGTTTCAGTCGGTGACCACGCCAGTTCGCGAACGCGACGTCGTGCGGCTGGACATAGGAGCGTTGGGCTTTCGACTGCATGCATAGACGCACCAGAAAGAGCAACGCCGGTGACTTTTGCTCCGTACACGTTCGCAAAGGTCCGCCGCCAGCCGCAGCGCCGTTTACCCCTCCGTTTACCCCTCAGCGGGTATGCGAGGGCGCAAACGAAAAACGGGTTAGCGGCCTGAGCTGCTAACCCGTTGATCTACTTCAATAAAATGGTCGGGACGGCGGGATTCGAACTCGCGACCCCTTGCACCCCATGCAAGTGCGCTACCAGGCTGCGCTACGCCCCGACTGAGCCAATAAGTATAGCTGAGTTTTACAGTTGCCCCGACAACTTCGGATCCTTTTCAGCCGAGAAGGCTGGCTCTGATGGCCAACAGTTCTGCACGCACCTGTTCAAGCGACGTGATGGTCTCGATGCCCAGCACAGGCAGCGTGAGCGAGGCGCCTGCTGCCTTCAGTGGCTGGGCTGACACATGGTGCGCCACGTGGCGACTGGCAACAACGGCGGCCAGCTCCGCCGGCGGCATGTCGACGACGTCGACATCCTCTTCATCGTCTCGCGAGGGGACCAAATCAGCCGCTTGTGCGGCCTCCGCCTCATCGCGGAAGCTCTGCGCCGCCGTGGGGGGCAGACCTTCGTTGAGCTGGTTGCGTGCCCCGCTGATCGTGAAGCCCTGGTCGTAGAGCAGATCCCGAATGCGGCGGATCAGCAGCACCTCGTGGTGCTGGTAGTAACGCCGGTTGCCGCGCCGCTTCATGGGCTTGAGCTGCGTGAACTCCTGCTCCCAGTAACGCAGCACGTAGGGCTTCACGCCGCACAGTTCGCTGACCTCACCGATGGTGAAGTAGCGTTTGGCGGGGATGGCGGGAAGCGCCCTATCCATTGCAAATTCTCATTGCAAATCAACAAGTTCGCGGGGGGAGGGCAGACTCTACTCGAAGTCTTCCCCAGCAGGCGTATCCCCTTGCACCGCCCCCTTGAGTTTGTGGCTGGCGTGGAAGGTGACGACGTTGCGTGCCTTGATGGGGATGGATTCCCCGGTGCGCGGGTTGCGGCCCGGGCGAGGCGCCTTGCGGCGGATGTTGAAGTTGCCGAAGCCGGACAGCTTCACGTCCTGACCCTTGACGAGGCTGTCGTGCAGGATGTCGAAGAATGCCTCGACCATGTCCTTGGACTCACGCTTGTTCAGCCCCAGCTTGTCGAACAGCAGTTCGGCCAGCTCGGCTTTCGTCAGGGTGGGCGTTTCCAGGCTGCCGATGACCACGGCGGATTCGGGCTTCTTGGCGTCGTTGGCGTCCATGTCCTGTCTTCCTTCTGGGCTCAGCCGCGCAGGCGAGCGCTGAGCTCGCTGCCGGTGGCGGCCACGACGGCGGCCACGGCCGCGTCGATGCGTTCGTCGGTGAGCGTGGCCTCGTCGTCCAGCAGCTCCAGTCGCACGGCCAGGCTGCGTTCGTCGGGCTGCAGGTCGGTGGTGACACCTGCTACGGGCTTGAAGACGTCGAACAGCCTCGCAGAGCGCAGCAATGCGCCGCCGGCCGTCGTGATGGTGGTCATCAGTGCGTCATGGCTGACGCTGTCCTTGACGACCAGCGCGAGGTCACGCTGCACGGCCTGCTGCCGCGGTAGCGGCTGGCCGTGGGGCAGGGTGCGGGTCAGTGCAGCGTCTAGATCCAGCTCGAACACCACGGGCGCGCCACCGCTGATCTCGTAGGCCTGGCGCCACCGCGGGTGCAGTTCGCCGACGACACCGATGATGTTGCCATTCAGGCTCACGCGAGCGCTGCGGCCCGGGTGCAGCGCCGGGTGCTCGGCGGCTTCGAAGGTCAGCATCTGCGGGGCGAACAGCGCTTCCAGGTCGCCCTTCACGTCGAAGAAGTCGACGGCGCGATCCTTCTGGCTCCACTGCTGTTGGTCGGCGGGGCCCCAGGCCAGGCCACCCAGGCGCAGCGGCTGCTCGATGCCAGCGACCGACAGCGGGCCACTGGCCACGCGCGCGTCACGCTTGAACACGCGACCCATTTCGAACACGCGCACGCGCGTCGCGCGGCGGGTCTGGTTGTGGCGAAGCACCTGCACGAGGCTGCCGATGAGGCTGGTGCGCATCACCGACAGCGGCGCGGCGATGGGGTTGAGCAGCTTGATGGGGTCCGTGACGCCGGCCAGATCGCGCTCCCAGCGTTCCTCGACGAAGCTGAAGTTGATGGTCTCGAAGTAGTCGCGCTCGGCGACGGCGCGGCGCAGCGCGTGCTTGGCGCGGCGTGACTCCGAACCTGTGCGGCCGACGATGGGCGCCAGCGGTGCCGTGGATGGCAGCGTCGGGTAGCCCATCACGCGGATGACTTCCTCGATGAGGTCTTCCTCGATGAGGATGTCAAAGCGCCAGCTGGGCGGGGTCACCGTGATGATGCCGTCGGCAGCCGTGAAGGGCAGGCCCAGGCGCTCAAAGACCCGCTCGCAATCGGCCTGCGTGACCTCCATGCCGATCACCTTGGCGGCGCGGGCGACGCGCAGCGCAACTGGCTTGCGCACGGGCACGTTGGGCGACTGGTCGTCCATCGGGCCGACCTGCGTGTCGGCCGTGCCGCAGATGTCGATGATGAGCTGCGTGATGCGCTCGATGTGCTCGACGGTCTGCGACGGATCGACGCCACGCTCGAAGCGGTGGCCGGCATCGGTCGAGAAGTTGTAGCGTCGCCCGCGGCCCATGACGGCCTCGGGCCACCAGAAGGCGGCTTCGACGTAGATGTTCTTCGTGTCGTCGGACACGGCGGTGTGGTCGCCGCCCATGATGCCGGCGAGGGACTCGACCTCGCGTGCATCGCTGATGACGCCGACCTTCTCGTCGACCGTGATGGTGTTGCCGTTCAACAGCTTCAACTGCTCGCCGGCCCGGCCCCAGCGCACGACCAGCTCACCGCTGATCTTGTCCAGGTCGAAGATATGGGACGGGCGGCCGTACTCGAACATCACGTAATTCGAGATGTCGACGAGCGCCGTCACCGAACGCTGGCCGCAGCGCTCCAGGCGCTGGACCATCCACGCGGGCGTCTTGGCTTTGGTGTCGATGCCCTTGACGATACGGCCCGAGAAGCGGCCGCAGAGGTCGGTGGCTTCGACGCGCACCGGCAGCTTGTCATCCAGCGTCGGCTTGATGGCTGGGAACTCGGCCTTCAGCAGCGGTGCGCCGGTCAACGCAGCCACTTCACGCGCGACGCCGAACACGCTCAGGCCGTGGCCGAGGTTGGGCGTCAGCTTCAGCGTGAACAGCGTGTCGTCGAGGTTCAGGTGCAGGCGGATGTCTTCGCCGATAACGGCGTCCGCGGCCAGCTCCAGCAGGCCTCCGTGGTCTTCGCTGAGCTTGAGCTCGCGGGCGGAGCACAGCATGCCGAAGCTCTCGACGCCGCGCAGCTTGCCGACGCCGATCTTGAAGGCCTTGCCGTCTTCACCGGGCGGCAGCTCTGCACCGACGGTGGCGAGTGGCACCTTGATGCCGACGCGGGCATTGGGCGCGCCGCAGACGATCTGCAGCGGTTCGGGGCCGCCAGCGTTGACCTTGCAGACGCGCAGCTTGTCGGCGTTGGGGTGCTGCTCGGCTTCGAGGATCTCCGCGACGACGATGCCGTGGAAGGGCGGTGCGACGGGGCGCAGCTCTTCGACTTCCATGCCAGACATCGTCAACAGCTCGGCGAGCTGCTGGGTGTTGAGCGGCGGATTGCAGAACTCGCGCAGCCAGGACTCAGGGAATTGCATAGCTCTTCGGGATTACTTGAACTGCGAGAGGAAGCGGAGGTCGCCGTCGAAGAAGGCGCGCAGGTCGTTGACGCCGTAGCGCAGCATGGCCAGCCGGTCGATGCCGGAGCCGAAGGCGAAGCCGATGTAGCGCTCGGGGTCCAGCCCCATGTTGCGGATCACCTGCGGATGCACCTGGCCGGAGCCCGACACCTCCAACCAGCGGCCCTTCAGCGGGCCACTCTCGAACATGATGTCGATCTCGGCGCTGGGTTCCGTGAACGGGAAGTAGCTGGGGCGGAAGCGCAGCTGCAGCTGGTCGGTCTCGAAGAAGGCGGTGATGAAGTTCAGGTAGACCGCCTTCAGGTCCTTGAACGAGATGTTCTCGCCCACCCACAGGCCTTCGACCTGGTGGAACATCGGCGAGTGGGTGGCGTCGCTGTCGACGCGGTAGGTGCGGCCCGGCGCAATGACGCGGATTTCCGGCATCGTGTCTTGTCCGGCGTAGCGCTTGGCGTGGGCCTGGGCGTAGCGGATCTGCATCGGGCTGGTGTGCGGGCGCAGGTTCAGCCACGACCCGTTCTCGTCTTTCATGTCGACGTAGAACGTGTCCTGCATGGAGCGGGCCGGGTGATTCTCGGGGTTGTTCAGCGCCGAGAAGCTGTACCAGTCGGTCTCGATCTCGGGGCCATCGGCGACGTCGAAGCCCATGGAACCGAAGATCGCCTCAATGCGCTCCATCGCGCGCGTGATCGGGTGCAGGCCGCCGGTGCCGCGGCTGCGGCCCGGCAGGGTGACGTCCAGTGCCTCGGCCTTGAGCTGCTTCTCCAGTTCGGCGGCGGCCAGCGCGTCGCGGCGGGCAGTCAGGGCGGCCTCGATGCCGACCTTGAGCTGGTTGATCTCGGCGCCTCGGGTCTTCTTTTCCTCGATGCTGAGGGCGCCCAGGCCCTTCATCAGTTCAGTCACGCGGCCGGACTTGCCGAGAAAGCGCGCCTTGGCGTTTTCCAGTTCGGCGGGCGTGGGAGCGGCGGCAAAGTCGGCCTGGGCCGCTTGCAGCAAAGCGTCGAGATCGGACATCGGGAATTCGGAATGAGAAAGGGCCGACCCTGGTGGGCCGGCCCTCAAAAGTTGCGTGCCCCGACGTGAGCCGGGACGGATCGCAATCAGGCGAGCGCGGCCTTCACCTTGGCGAAGATGCTGGCGAAGCCAGCCGGGTCGTTGACGGCCAGGTCGGCGAGGACCTTGCGGTCGATCTCGATCTGGGCCTTCTTCAGACCCGCCACGAACTTGCTGTAGGACAGGCCCAGGCCACGCGAAGCGGCGTTGATACGGGCAATCCAGAGCTGACGGAAGACGCGCTTCTTGGTGCGGCGGTCACGGTAGGCGTACTGGCCCGCCTTCATCACCGCCTGCTTGGCGATGCGGAAGACGTTCTTACGACGACCGCGGAAGCCCTTGGCCAGAGCCAGGACCTTCTTGTGACGGGCACGAGCGGTTACACCACGTTTGACGCGAGGCATGTGTTTCTCCTTGAGTCGTTGGTGGGATTACAGACCAGCAAAGGGCAGCATCTGAGCGATGTGACCCATGTTGGTTTCGTGCACGTTCACAGCGCCGCGCAGCTGACGCTTGTTCTTCGTGGTCTTCTTGGTCAGGATGTGGCGCTTGAACGCCTGACCGCGCTTGACGGTGCCACCCGGACGAACGCGAAAACGCTTTTTCGCGCTGCTCTTGGTCTTCATCTTGGGCATGTGAATGCTCCTTTTAAGTATGTCCCTGGGGCGATGCCGGTGAGCCCGGCATGCTTGTTGGCCTCAGGAGACTTGTGAACCGGCCGGCGACCAAACCGACCAGTCAAACCTGGTTGATCTCAGCGCTTTTTGGGCGCCAGGACCATGATCATCTGCCGACCTTCGAGCTTCGGCATGTTCTCGACGATCGCCACGTCGGCCAGTTCGTCGCGAATCCGCTCCAGCAGGCGCATGCCGATGTCCTGGTGCGTGATCTCGCGGCCCCGGTAGCGCAGCGTGACCTTGCCCTTGTCACCGTCTTCAGCGATGAAGCGGCGCAGATTGCGCATCTTGATCTGGTAGTCGCCTTCGTCCGTGCCCGGACGGAACTTGACTTCCTTGATTTCGATGACCTTCTGCTTGGACTTGGCCTCGGCAGCGCGCTTTTGCTCGATGTATTTGAACTTCCCGTAGTCCATCAGCCGGCAGACCGGCGGATTGGCGGTAGGGGAGATCTCGACCAGGTCCACATCCATGTCGCCCGCCATGCGCAGGGCTTCCTGGATGCTGACGACCCCGATGGGTTCATTCTCGGGGCCGTTCAGGCGGACTTCGGGAGCCATGATTTCGCGGTTCAGGCGGTGCTTGCGCTCCGGAATCGCGCGACGGTCGGCAAACGTAGCGATGGTGTGGACCTTTCAACGGCCCCCAAGGCGAGGGGCCAAACAAAACAAATCGCGCCCGGACGGCTCGTTCAGACCTTGTTGGTGATGTCTGCGGAGATCCTGGCTAGGAAGTCCTGCAGGGGCATCACGCCGAGGTCCTGGTTGCCACGGGCGCGTACCGCAACGCTGCCATTCGCCTTTTCCTTGTCGCCTACGACAAGGATGTACGGCAGCTTTTGCATGGAATGCTGGCGGATTTTATAGGTGATCTTCTCGTTGCGCAAATCGGCCGAGGCCCTAAGCCCTTGTTTTTGCAGCGATTTCACAATTTCCGCCACGTAATCGGCCTGCGCGTCGGTGATATTGGCCACCACGACCTGCGTCGGAGCCAGCCAGACGGGCAGCGCGCCGGCGTGCTGTTCGATCAGGATGCCGATGAAACGCTCCAGGCTGCCGACGATGGCGCGGTGCAGCATGACGGGGTTCTTGTGCTGGCCGTCCTCGTCGACAAACTCGGCGCCCAGGCGGCCTGGCATCGAGAAATCGACCTGCATCGTGCCGCACTGCCACTGGCGGCCCAGCGCGTCCTTCAGCGTGTATTCGATCTTGGGGCCGTAGAAGGCGCCGTCGCCCGGCGCGATGATGAACTCGACGCCGGAGGCGCGCAGGGACTCCATCAGCGCGTGCTCGGCCTTGTCCCACACCTCATCGGAGCCGATGCGCGCGTCGGGGCGCGTCGCGACCTTGTAGATGATGTCCGTGAAGCCGAAGTCCTTGTAGACCTTCTGCAGCAGCGCCGTGTAGGCCACGCATTCCGGCAGGATCTGGTCTTCCGTGCAGAAGATGTGGCCGTCGTCCTGCGTGAAGCCGCGCACGCGCATGATGCCGTGCAGGCCGCCGGTGGGCTCGTTGCGGTGGCACTGGCCGAACTCGCCGAAGCGCAGCGGCAGGTCGCGGTAGCTCTTGACGCCGTGCTTGAAGATCAGGATGTGTCCGGGACAGTTCATCGGCTTGAGCGCGTAATCGCGCTTCTCCGACTCCGTCGTGAACATGTTGTCCTTGTACTTCTCCCAGTGGCCGGAGGCTTCCCACAGCGTCTTGTCCAGCAGCTGCGGACCCTTGACTTCCTGGTAGCCGTTGTCGCGGTAGACGCGGCGCATGTACTGCTCCACCTCCTGCCAGACCGTCCAGCCCTTGGGGTGCCAGAAGACGACGCCGGGCGCATGCTCGTCGATGTGGAACAGGTCCAGTTCCTTGCCGAGCTTGCGGTGGTCGCGCTTCTCGGCTTCCTCCAGCATGACGAGGTACTTCTGCAGGTCATCCTTGGTGGCCCAGGCCGTGCCGTAGATGCGCTGCAGCTGCTCGTTGCGGTGATCGCCGCGCCAATAGGCGCCAGCCACCTTCATCAGCTTGAAGTGCTTGAGCTTGCCCGTGGAGGGTACGTGCGGGCCGCGGCACAGGTCTTCGAAGGCGCCTTCGGCGTACAGCGACACGTCCTGGTCGGCCGGGATGCTCTCGATGATCTCGGCCTTGTAGGCCTCGCCCATGGCCTTGAAGTGCTGCACAGCCTCATCGCGCGGCAGCACGCGGCGCGAGACCTTCTCGTCCTTCCTGGCCAGCTCCGTCATCTTGGACTCGATGGCGGCCAGGTCTTCGGGCGTGAACGGACGCTTGTACGCGAAGTCGTAATAGAAGCCGTTCTCGATCACGGGGCCGATGGTGACCTGGGCATCGGGGTACAGCGACTTGACGGCGTAGGCCAGCAGGTGTGCCGTCGAGTGGCGGATCAGCTCCAGGCCGTCGGCGTCCTTGTCGGTGACGATGGCGACCTGCGCGTCGTGGTCGATGACGTGGCTCAGGTCGACCACCTTGCCGTCGACCTTGCCGCCGAGGGCGGCCTTGGCCAGGCCGGCGCCGATGCTGGCGGCAACGTCGCCCACCGTCAGCGCGGCGGGGTACTCACGGCGGGAGCCGTCGGGGAGTTGAATCGAAATCATGGGGTGCTCCGAATCCCTTGGAACAGGGCAGAAATGAAAAAGCGCGGCCAGGTGCCGCGCTTTGTTCGTTGCCCCAAACGGTGGGAAGGGGCGAGAAGACGTGACGTGCCGCGGCCGACTAATTACCGGTGTTGCCGGTGAAGGTGGTCGTAGTTCGCGGTGTCATAACCAGGGTGCCTTTCTCGCTCTTGTGAGGGGAGTGAAGCGTGATTCTAAAGCGGCAGCGCCTGGATGGTGTCGCGTGCGGTCAACGCGGCGAAATCATCGGCGAGCCGCTGGCTCTCGCTGACCGCCATGCGCCAGCGGCGGCGGCGCTCCTTGGCGTCCAGCGTCATGAAGTCGCTGCGGTCCGGCAGTTTGGCGCCAGGCAGCGTGGCGATCCACTGGGGCGACGGACACAGCAGCACGACGTTGTCGAGGAAGGCCGTCGAGCGATGACGGTGTTTCAGCGCCTTGTCCAGCCAGCCGGGCACGACTTGGCGCTGGAAGTGCGGGTAGAGCACCAGCGGCGCGGTGGCGGCTTGGAGGGCGCGGTAGTCCAGGTGCAGGTGGTAGTCCGTGATGCCGCCGTCCCAGTAGGCGCCACGTGGCGCCCCGGGCAGGTCCTGCTGGGCCTGCAGCCAGAACGGGATGGAGCAACTCGCCAGCAGCGCCCCGCGCAGATTGGCGCGCGACAGGTGGACCTCCCGCGTCGTGAAGTCGTTCAGCTTCAGCGGCAGGCGGTCGCGGGGGTCGGAGAAGACGACGCGCTCCAGGAAGCGCCCCAGCAGCGGGCGCGAGACGGCGTTGGCCGCGAAGGCGCCCAGATAGCCCAGCGGTGTGCGCAGCCGGCCTTCGCGCGCCAGCAGGCCCAGCCCCTTGTGCTGGCCGCGCGAGGTGACGACGTGCAGCCGAAAGCGCGGATGCGCGAGTACGTCGGCCTCACGGCCTTCGAAGATCTGGGCCAGGATTTCCCCGAAGCGCCGGCTCACGCCCTCCGGTCGCGGGCGCTTCTCACCAGGCAGCACGTCGTACTCCTGCGTCACGTAGGCCTCGGCCATCGTCTCGAAGGCGGTGGCGACGTCGCGGTGGGCGAGGGCCGCCGTCGCCATGCGCCAGGCGCCGATGCTGGCGCCGACGAGATGCACCGGGTGGCTGCTCTGCGGCAGCCAGTCGCCGAAGAGGAAGCGGTCCAGGCCGTTGAGGATCAGGCCCTTGGGACCGCCGGCGGCGGCAGGAATCAGGCCGACATCCGCAGCGCTCAGGCCACGCTCGGCCAGCCGCGCCGCAGCGGCCGGCCCGGCGCAGATCTGCAGGGCGGGCGAGCTCATGCCCTGAAGATAGCCTTGATCAGAACTTGTGTTCCCAGTTCACGGCCCACCACGCCACCGGCTGCCGCTCGTTGAAGCTGAAGTCCGACTTGGCCGTATAAAACACGCGCGCGCCCTGCTTGGGCTGGAACAGGCCGTTGACGCTGACGCGCACGTTGTCCTGCTTGCCGACCTGCATCATGGCGAAGGCGTCCAGCGAGCGCGAGGCAAAGCTCTCCTGGCTCTGCTTGTCGTTCTGCCGCACTTCGTAGTCCGGCGCGATCTGGGCGCTGAAGCCCATGCTGATGGGCAGGCTCTTCATGCGGTAGTCGGCGCCGAAGTTGAACTGCCAGGGTTGCTGCCCTTCGAGCCGGTTGTTGGGGCCGGGAATGTCGCCCACCGAAGAACGGTACAGGTTCAGCGATGCCCGCAGGCTCAGCGCCGTCGTGGGTTCGAACAGCGTGGGGAAAAGTTCATTCGCACGGCCCTTGAGCTCCAGCTCCAGGCCTTGCGTGGTGGCCTTGCTGAGGTTGACCTGCGTGACGACCCAGCGCTGCGTCGGCGCCCAGGGCACGGTCATCAGGCGGGCCTCGTCGGTGCGGATGAGGTTGGTGATGCGGCGGTGGAACACGCCGATCGAGAACAGGCCGCCGGCCGGCAGGTAGCTTTCGTAAGCGACGTCCAGGCCGGTGGCCAGTTCCGGCTTCAGCGCGGGGTTGCCGCTGCGGTCCGGCGTCGTATCGGTGTTGCCGTTCACCAGCGGCTCGGTCGTGTTGATGGAGGGCCGGCTGATGAGCTGTTGAACATCAGGCGCCTTGTAGCTGCGCGTCAGGCTGGCGCGCACCATGTCGCGGCCCTTGGGGTCGGGCTTGAAGTTCAGGTGCAGCAGGGGCGTCGTGACCTTGCTGGTGCTCTGAAAGTCGCTGCTGCCCGCCACGTCGCGATTGCCTTCACTCTGGAACTTCAGCTGCTCATGGCGCACGCCGAAGTAGGCCGACCACTGCTTGCTGATCTCCCACTCGTCTTGCGCGTAGACGGCCGTGCGCGTGATCGTCGCGTCGAAAGGCTGGCCTTCGATGCCGGGCAGCAGGTCGACGCCGTTCTCCACGGTGCGGCGCGTCTCGTCGCGGGTGCGGCGCTCCCACTCGCCGCCAACGGTGATGGTGTGGGCCTCGCCGGCGTACTGGCTGTACTTGCCGGCCAGCGACCGGTTGCCGTTGCGGTTCTCGCCCGATGTCACGCGCTGGATGGGCACCACGCCGCCGCGGCCGTCGTATTCGAAGTTGAAGTCCGCGCCGCCGGAGCCGGCACCCGCGCGCAGCTCGATGCGCTTGTCCTCGTTGAAGCGGTTGTTGTACTGCAGGTTGAGGCGATGGGCCGAGAACGTGCCGCGGTTGCGAGTCTCGTCCTCGAGCGCACGAGGCTTGTAGCCTTGGTCGTTGTCTGGCAGCAGGGTGACGCTGCTGCCGCCCTCGTTGCGGAAGCGGTTGCTGACGAAGAAGCCCTGCAGCGCCAGCGTCTCGTCGTCGCCCAGTTTCCAGTTCAGTCGCGGCGACACGTTCACGCCGCGGCCGTGGGAGCGGTCGCTGCCTTCACTGCTCAGGTGCTGACGCAACTGGCCCACCGTGGGCTCGGCGTTGGTCAGCCGCTCGCCCCGCGTCTCGTTGACGTTGTTCCACTGGTAGACCGAGATCGGCAGCACGAAGCCCAGGCCGCCGACGATGCGGTCGCCATACGTGAAGCCCGCGTTGACGACCGGCTTCTCGCTGGCATAGGCCAGGCCCAGGCGCAGGTCCTTTTGCACGACGCGCGGGGCATCCTTCAGGATGATGTTCAGCGTGCCGGCGATGGCCTGGGCGCTCTGGTCGGCCGTCGGCGCCTTGGTCACTTCCAGGCGCTCGACCTGGGCGGGGTTCAGGTTGTCCAGGCTGAAGCCCGGGGGCGCCGGCTCGCCGTTGACGAGGATCTGCGTGTAGGCGCCGCCCAGGCCGCGCATGCGCAGCTGGCCGCCGGTGACGTTGATGCCGGGCAGGCGCTTCAGCACGTCGCTCAGCTGCGAGTCGCCGTACTTGTCCAGCTCTTCGCGGCCGTAGAGCTGCTTGGCCACGGGTTCTCGCCGACGCAGGTCGGTGTCGGTCTGCTGGCGCGTGATGGACACGCGTTCGAGCTGGTTGCTGTTCTGTGTGGGCGACGTGGAGGCGCGGTCGACCTCCTGCTGAGCCAGGACCAGGGCGGGACTGAGCAGCAGCAGGGTGGCGAGGGACAGGGTTCTCAAGGCGGACTCCGAGGGGCGGTATGGGGCGGCGCGGACCATAGCCGGGCGGGGCAGGGGGCGCCGCCGCGCTGCGACCGGTTGCAATTTCAGGGGCGTCAATTGACGCCCGGCGTGGGTGGCCGACATCATGTCAGCCCCGTGCGACGGTGACGAAGGTCAGCGCTTGAGCTTGGCGAAGGCCGCCGCCATGGCGTTGCCGCCGACCGGCTGCGCGTCGCGCTGGCCGCCGCCAGACCGCTCGTTGCGGGCCGCGGGGCGGAACGCGTTGTCGGTCTTCGGGCCGCGTGGCGCCTGGGCGTCCAGCTTCATCGTCAGCGAGATGCGCTGGCGGGCCAGGTCCACCTCGAGTACCTTGACCTTGACGATGTCGCCGGTCTTGACCACCTCGCGCGCGTCGGAGACGAACTTGTTGCTCAGCTGGCTGACGTGGATCAGCCCGTCCTGGTGCACGCCCAGGTCGACGAAGGCACCGAACTGCGCGACGTTGCTGACGGTGCCTTCGAGCAGCATGCCCGGCTGCAAGTCCTTCACGTCCTCGACGCCGTCGTTGAAGCGCGCCACCTTGAAGTCCGGGCGCGGGTCGCGGCCAGGCTTTTCGAGCTCGGCCAGCACGTCCTTGACCGTGATGACGCCGAAGCGGTCGTCGGCCAGCAGCTCAGGCTTCAGCGTGCGCAGCACCTCGCTGCGGCCCACGATCTCGTCGGCCGTGCGCTTGAGCTGGGCCAGCGCCTTCTCGACGATGGGGTAGGTCTCGGGATGCACGCCGCTGAAATCCAGCGGGTTGTCGCCACCGCGGATGCGCAGGAAACCCGCCGACTGCTCGAATGTCTTGGGCCCCAGGCCGGTCACGTCCAGCAGCTGCTGGCGGTTGCGGAAGGCGCCGTTGGCATCGCGCCAGCGCACGATGCTGCTGGCCACCGATGCCGACAGGCCGGACACCCGTGCCAAAAGGGCTTGGGACGCGGTGTTCAGGTCCACGCCGACCTTGTTCACGCAGTCCTCGACGACGGCGTCCAGCGCGCGCGCCATTTCGGTCTGGTTCACGTCGTGTTGGTACTGGCCCACGCCGATGCTCTTGGGGTCGATCTTGACCAGCTCGGCCAGCGGGTCCTGCAGGCGGCGGGCGATGGAGACGGCGCCGCGCAGCGACACGTCCAGGTCGGGCAGTTCCTTGGAGGCGAACTCGCTGGCGGAGTAGACCGATGCGCCGGCCTCGCTGACGACGACGCGCTCGATCTGCACGGTGGCGTCCAGCGCCTGCAGCTTCTTGATGAGCTCGCCGGCCAGCTTGTCGGTTTCGCGGCTGGCGGTGCCGTTGCCGATGGCGATCAGGTTGACGCCGTGCGTGGCGCACAGCTTGGCCAGCGTGTGCAGCGCGCCGTCCCAGTCGCGGCGGGGCTCGTGCGGGTAGACGGTGGCCGTGTCCAGCACGCGGCCGGTGTCTGAGACGACAGCCACCTTCACGCCGGTGCGGATGCCCGGGTCCAGACCCATGACGACGCGCTTGCCGGCCGGCGCGGCCAGCAGCAGGTCGCGCAGGTTCTCGGCGAAGACTTTGATGGCGGTGGCCTCGGCAGACTCCCGAAGACGCGCAAACAAGTCTCGCTCCAGGCTCAGGCTCAGCTTGACCTTCCAGGTCCAGCCAATGGTCTTGCGGATCAGCGCGTCGCCGGGGCGGTTGGCGTGGCGCCAGCCCAGGTGCGAGGCGATGCGGCCTTCGGCCAAGGGCATCGGAGAGGACGCTTTCGGGTCCTTGGGCTGGCCGGCGAGGGGCTCCTCGTCCAGCACCAGCTTGGCGTCCAGCAGCTCCTGGGTGCGGCCTCTGAACACGGCCAGCGCACGGTGAGACGGCACGGTGCGGATGGGCTCGGCGTAGTCGAAGTAGTCGCGGAACTTGGCGTTGTCCGGCAGCTCGCCGTTCTTGCCGTCCATCAGCTTGCTCTGGAACAGACCTTCGGCCCACAGCCACTCGCGCAGCTTGCCCACCAGCACGGCGTCCTCGGCCCAGCGCTCGCTGAGCAGGTCGCGCACACCGTCCAGCACGGCGTGGGCGTCGGCAAAACCGGCCTCGGCGTTGACGAACTTCGCCGCTTCCGCCAGCGGCTCCAGCGACGGGTCGGCGAACAGCTGGTCCGCCAGCGGCTCCAGCCCGGCCTCGCGGGCGATCAGGCCCTTGGTGCGGCGCTTGACCTTGTAGGGCAGGTAGAGGTCTTCCAGCTCCTGCTTCGTCGGCGCGGTGCGGATGGCGGCCTCCAGCTCGGGCGTCAGCTTGCCCTGCTCGGCGATGGACTTCAGCACCGCCTCGCGGCGGTCGGCCAGTTCGCGCAGGTAGGCCAGGCGGGCGTCCAGCTCGCGCAGCTGGATGTCGTCCAGGCCGTCGGTGGCCTCCTTGCGGTAGCGGGCGATGAAGGGCACGGTGGCCCCGCCATCCAGCAGCTCGACGGCGGCCTGAACCTGGGCGGGCCGAACCTTCAGTTCGGCGGCAATCTGGGAAACGATGGGGTCCACAAAGACAACGGGCGCCGTGGGGCGCCCTGGCTGATACGTGAGGCGCGCATTTTGCCAAAGCGGGCGGCGGCATCCTCAATTGCGGGGAGGCGCCCGCTGCGGGGCGCCTCTAGGCTGCGGCCTGTTTCGCTGGAGGCCTGCCATGCCCGTCGCCTTGTCGCTGCCGATACTGACTCAGCTCGCACCCAACGCCCGCTCCAGCTACCGCGAGGCCGCAGCGACTGCGCAGCCGGTGCTGGACCGCCACGGCATCACGCAGAACAAGCTGCGTCTGGCGCACTTTCTCGCCCAGATCCTGCACGAGAGCGGCGCGCTGACCTTGCAGGTCGAGAACATGAACTACAGCGCGCCGCGGCTGCCGGTGGTGTGGCCCAGCCGCTTCCAGCCCAAGGGACCGCTGGACCCTGCCGCCTTCGCCAACAACCCTGAGAAGCTGGGCAACGAGGTGTACGGCAAACGCATGGGCAACACGCAGCCGGGCGACGGTTTTCGCTACCGCGGGCGCGGGCTGATGCAGCTGACCGGCCGCGACAGCTACCGCGAGGCCACGCGCTTCGTGCGCGGCTTCACGCCCGATGCGCCTGACTTCGAGGCCGAGCCGGACCTGGTCTTCAGCGCCGCCTGGGCGCTGCCCATCGCCGCCGCGGAGTGGGACGCCAAGGGCTGCAACCCGCTGGCCGATGCAGATCAGATCACCCAGGTCACGCAGCGCATCAACGGCGGCCAGATCGGCATCGCCGATCGGCGCGACTGGCTGCTGCGGGTCAAGTCCCTGCTCGGGGGCCCGTGATCCGGCCGGCGCGGCGCCGGGCCAGGCCTGTCAGCGCGGCCAGCCCCAGCGCCAGCATCGCCGCGCAGGCAGGCTCCGGCACGGGCGACAGCGGCGCGAAAGGCTGCGCCGCCCCGCCGCCGACGCTGAAGCTGTCGACCGACAGCGTGCGCGAAAAGTCGGACAGCCCGCCATCCTGGGCGCCGGTGAACAGCATCACGCTCACCATGTAGAAGTAGCGGCCGCAGGCGGGGGAGACCGGCGTGTCGCAGTGCAGCTGCGTGCCTTCGGCCGTCACCTGCAGCGTCGTGTCGACGTCGAGCGCGCCGGTCACCGTGTCCGTCTGCGCACCAAAGGCGTCGAGGTGGGTCTGGGTGCTTGGCTGCAGGCTGCCCAACTGGCGCAGCAGCGCATCGCCGCCCTCGGCCACGGCGCCCAGGCCGGCCGCGTCGAAGAGGGCGTACTGCTTCTCGCTGGTCAGCCCGGCCGGCGAGCCCACCGCCAGCGCGGCGACGGCGGCGCCCGAGCCCGAGCCGTCTGCGCCGGCCGCGCGCTGGCCCAGCGTGCGCAGCTGGCCGTCCAGCTGGAGCTGGAACTGGAAGGACGTGTTCTGCTCCAGCACCGCCCAGTACGACACCACCGAGTAGCCGACGGCCAGGGTGCCGCTGCTGGACGCATCGAGCGGGTCACGTGCCATGGCGCTGGCGCCCAGGCGGGTGGGCGAGATCTGTGCGAAGGCGGAGCCCAGCTTGCTGCCGGACATCTGCGAGTCCTGCGCGCTGCGCGTCAGGTCGGCAGCAGAGGGCAGGTAGCGCCAGGCGCCATCCTGGCTGAGCTGGCCGTCGATGACGCTGCCGGCAACCGACGCATTGGCGCCCACGTACCACTGGTTGAGTTCCAGCCCCCACAGGTTGGACGGATCCGGCAGGCCGATGGGCAGTGCGGGTGGCGCGATGTCCGCCGCAGCGGGGCGGGGCAGCAGGGCGGCAGCCAGGCTCAAAGTCAGCAGGGTGGGTCGCAGCAGGGGCATGGGACGGGGACGGTAAAAAAGACGGCGCAGTCTAGGCAGCCCGCCAGGCCCGCAGCCGCAGTGCCGATGTGCGTCCTAGGGAGGCGGCCCGGCCGAAGTGCAACAGACTGTGAGCGTTGCTCAGCCTGCCGCGCCCAGCCAGCGCGCCAGGCCTTGCGCCGCGCGCCGGCCGCTGGCGAAGCAGGCGGTCAGCAGGTAGCCGCCGGTGGGGGCTTCCCAGTCCAGCATCTCGCCGGCCACGAACACACCGGGCAGCGCCTGCAGCATCAGGTCGTCGCTCAGCGCCTCGAAGCGCACGCCGCCGGCGGTGCTGATGGCCTCGGCCACGGGTCGCGTGGCGTGCAGCGCCAGCGGCAGGTGCTTCAGCGCGACGGCGAGTTGGGTCGGGTCGAGCATCTGCTCGCGCGTCAGCAGCTCGTGCAGCAGGCCCATCTTCAGCGGACCGAGGTTCAGCCGGCTTTTCAGATGCGACGACAGCGACCGGCTGCCGCGCGGGTGCTTCACCTCGGCCAGCACGCGCTCGGGTGTCAGCTGGGGCAGCAGGTCGAGGTGCAGCGTCGCCGAGCCTTTGCTCGCGATCTGGTCGCGCAGCGCGGCGCTGGCGGCGTAGACCAGCGAGCCCTCGATGCCGGTGGCCGTGATGACAAACTCGCCGGGGCGGCTGGTGAAGCCTGCGGTCGCCAGCGCCACCGGCTTGACTGGCTGGCCGGCGAACTCGGTGGCGAAGCGCTCGCTCCAGCCGGGGCCGGCTGGGTGCGCCGCCGTGGCGCCGACGTCGAAGCCGCAGTTGGCCGGCCGCAGCGGCGCCACGTCCACGCCGCGCGCCGCCAGCCACGGCGCCCAGGCGCCGTCCGAGCCAAGCTGCGGCCAGGAGGCGCCGCCCAGCGCGAGCAGCGTGGCGCTGGGCCTCGCGAGACGCTCGCCGTCAGGCGTGTCGAAGCGCAGCGCGCCGTCGTCGCTCCAGCCGGTCCAGCGGTGGCGCATGGCGAACTTCACGCCGCTGGCGCGCAGCCGGTGCAGCCAGGCGCGCAGCAGCGGCGCGGCCTTCAGGTCGGTGGGGAAGACACGGCCGGACGTGCCGACGAAGGTCTGCACGCCCAGGCCGGCAGCCCAGGTGCGCAGCGCGTCCGCGTCGAAGCCCTGCAGCAGCGGTGCGATCTGCGTCGCCCGCGCGCCGAAGCGGCCCAGGAAGGGCTCCGGGGGCTCAGAGTGCGTGAGGTTCAGGCCGCCCTTGCCGGCCAGCAGGAACTTGCGCCCGACGCTGGGCTTGGCGTCGTAGACGGTGACGGCGTGACCGGCCGCGGCCAGCACCTCGGCGGCCATCAGGCCGGCAGGGCCGCCACCGATGATGGCGATGGAAATCGGGGAACTCATGCCCCGATTGTCCCAGGGCGCTAGTCCGCGCGCAGCTTCGCCCGCAGCCCCGCGCCGATCTCGGGCCGGTCCTTGAACGGATCGCTCGGATTGCGCTGCAGCATCACGTCCTCCAGCCGCGTCTGCACGCCGGCCAGCGCTTGCGGGTGGCTGAAGATGTAGAACTTGTGGTGGTCGATGGCGTCGAACACCAGCGCCGCCACGTCGGCTGCGGTCAGCTTGCCGGAGGACACCGCCTTGTCGGTCTGCGCCTGCGAGATCAGCTGGCTCTTGGTCGGCTTGGGCGCTGCGAACTCGCCGGGGCGGTTGCGGTGGCTCTGGCTGATGCCGGTGGGCACGAAGAACGGGCACAGGACCGAGGCATGCACCTGGTCCGTCACCAGCGACAGATCCTGGTACAGCGTCTCCGACAGCGACACGACCGCGTGCTTGGACACGTTGTAGACGCCCATGTTGGGCGGGTTCAGCATGCCGGCCATGGACGCGGTGTTGACGATGTGGCCCGCGTAGCCCGGGTCGGCCTTGGCGGCCGCCAGCATCATGGGCGTGAACAGGCGCACGCCGTGCACGACGCCCATCAGGTTGACGCCCAGCACCCACTCCCAGTCGCTGAGCGCGTTCTCCCAGATCAGCCCGCCCGAGCCGACGCCGGCGTTGTTGAAGACAAAGTGCGGGGCGCCGAAGCGCTGCTGCACCGCCGCTGCAAGCGCCTCCATCTGGTCGGCCTTGGCGACATCGACGACGCGGGACAGCACCTCGACCTGCTTGAACTCGGCAGCGGCCTGGTCCAGCGCATCGGCCTGCACATCCACGAGCACGAGGTTCATGCCGCGTGCGGCGGCCAGGCGCGCGGTTTCGAGGCCGAAGCCGGAACCGGCGCCGGTGATGACTGCGGTCTTCTTTGTCATGGCTTTCTCATCTCGATGTGGGGGATGCCGTCTTCGATGTAGGGCTCACCGTTGGGCACAAAGCCAAAGCTGCCGTAGAAGCGTTCCAGGTGCGCCTGTGCATGCAGCGTGATGGCGTGGCCGGGCCACAGCAGCGCGCACTGCGCGACCGCCTCTGCCATCAGCGCGCGGCCGACACCGCCGCTGCGTGCCGCAGGCGCCGTGACGACGCGGCCGATCAGCGCGTCGGGCCCCTTCAGCTCGGGCGGAATCAGCCGTGCGTAGGCCTTCAGCAGGCCGTCGTCGTCATGGCCCAGCAGGTGCCAGGTCTTGGGGTCGAGCCCGTCGATGTCGAGGAACACGCACTGCTGCTCGACGACGAAGACCTGCGAACGCAGTGCCAGCAGGTCGTACAGCGGTTGCGTGCCCAGCTCCGCGAACGGAACGCAGGTCCAGCGCATCAGACCAGCTTGACGAGCTGCTTGCCGAAGTTCTTGCCCTTCAGCAGGCCCATGAAGGCCTCGGGCGCGGCGGTCAGGCCTTCGGCGACCGACTCGCGGTACTTCAGCTTGCCCGTAGCCACGAGGCCGCCCAGCTCCTTCAGTGCCTCGGGCCAGACGTCCATGTGCTCGGACACGATGAAGCCCTCGACCTTCATGCGGTTCACGAGAATGAGCTGCGGCGCGGCCATCGGGATGGGCTGGCCGTCGTAGCCGGAAATCATGCCGCACATGGCCACGCGGCTGAACGCGTTGGCGCGCAGCAGCACGGCGTCGAGGATGTAGCCACCGACGTTCTCGAAATAGCCGTCGATGCCGTTCGGGCACTCGGCCTTCAGCGCGGCGGACAGCGCCTTCACGTCACCCGCCTGCTTGTAGTCGATGCAGGCGTCGAAGCCCAGTTCCTCGACCACGTAGCGGCACTTGTCGGCGCCACCGGCAATGCCCACCGCGCGCGCGCCTCGCGCCTTGGCGAGCTGGCCCACGGCCGAGCCGACCGCGCCGCTGGCGGCGCTGACGACGACCGTCTCGCCGGCCTTGGGGTTGATGATCTTCACGAGGCCGTACCAGGCCGTCACGCCGGGCATGCCGACGGCGCCGAGGTAGGCGGACAGCGGGATGTGCGTCGTGTCCACCTTCTGCAGCACGCCGCGCTGTGTGGCGTCAACGGTCTGGTATTCCTGCCAGCCGCCCATGCCGACGACCTTGTCGCCGACCTTGAAATGCTCGTTCTTCGACTCGACGACCTCGCCGACGGTGCCGCCGATCATGACTTCGTCAATGGCCTGCGACGCGGCATAGCTCTTGCTGTCGTTCATGCGGCCGCGCATGTACGGGTCCAGGCTCAGAAAGTGGTTGCGCACGCGCACCTGGCCATCGGCCAGCGGGGCCAGGGCTGCCTCCACGAGGCGGAAGTTGTCGGGGCTGACCTCGCCCTTCGGGCGGGAGGCGAGGACGATCTGGCGGTTGGTGGTGTTCATAGGGCGGCCTGTTCAGGAAACAGCCGCCATTGAATCACCCCGGGCGGGGCGCGTCGCGTCCCAGGGGCGACAGCTTCAGGCCGACGTCTGGATCGGGTAGTTCGTGCAGCCCAGCTTCTCGGAGATCTCGCGGCTGGCGGTCTGCAGCATCTTCACGACGTCCGGAGCCTTCTGCTCGTCGAAGCGGAAGGTCGGGAAGGACACGCTCATGCCGGCAATCGGCTGGCCGAGGCGGTCGAAGATGGGCACGCCCAGGCAGCGGATGTGGTCGTCGAACTCCTCGCGGTCCTCGCCGAAGCCTTGCGCCTTGACGATGGCCAGCTCCGCCAGGAACGCGGCGCGCTCGGTGATGGTCTTGTCGCGAAAGCGCGTGAACACGGCGCCATCCAGGATGCGGTCGCGGCGCTCGGGGTTCTCCCAGGCCAGCAGCACCTTGCCGATGGCGGTGCAGTGCAGCGGCGCGCGGCGGCCGACGCGCGAGTACATGCCCAACATGTGGCGCGAGTCCACCTTGTGGATGTAGATGATCTCGCTGTCGATCAGGTTGCCCAGGTGGACCGTCTCGCCGGTGGCGTCGGCCAGCATCTGCATGTGGTGCTTGGCCAGGTCCACGAGGTCGGGCGAGGGCAGGGCCTTGGCGCCGATCTCGAACATGCGCATGGCCAGGCCATAGCGCTCGCTGTCGGCCTCCTGGCGCACGTAGCCCAGGCCCTTCATGGTCTGCAGGAAACGGTAGACCGTCGCCTTGGGCATGGCCAGGCGCACCGACAGGTCGGTGATGCCGATGTCGCTGCGTTCACCCAGGGCGTTCAGGATGGCGAACACCTTGAGTACCGCGGCAACCGACTCCGGCTGCTTCGAATCGCCAATGTCTTCGTCCATCGTTTTGATTCTTTCGGGCGCTTGTTCCAGGTGGCGGATTCTGACTCAGGCCGGGCGCGCACCCGCGCCAGCGCGGATTTGCTCAACAAGACGATTGGGGTCGGCGGGCTGCAGGCCGCTCGTGTCATAGACCTCGGCCGGGCGCCAGCCGACGTCGCCGGACAGCGCCTCGGCCGGGTGGCTGGCGTTCCAGGCGGCCTTCAGGTCCACCGGCCGGCCGTTGAGCCGGTTGCCCTGTTCGCTCAACGCAGTACCTTTGAGGCGGCGGATCAGCTGGTCGGGCGCGACGCCTGCCGGCAGCTGCCAGTGGTTGAAGTCGCTGACGATCTGCGACTGGTAGCCCACGCCCAGCGAGTAGCCGAAGTCGTCGGCGCGGTCGGCACTGAACAGGTTGCAGGCCACGTGCACGCGGCCGTAGCGCACGCGCGGCGTGCGTTCCTTGCAGCCGTGGAAGTGGTTGTGGTGCAGCGTGACGCGCAGCTTGCCGATGTCCTCGGTGTGCTTCTCGTCGCCGCCGATCAGCATGGTCTTGTCGTGGCTGCTGAAACGGCACCAGGAGATGGTGATGAGGTCGCTGCCGTGGGTGATGTCCAGCAGCCCGTCGTGATGCTGCACGCGCCGACCCAGGCGCACGGGTTCGAGGTGGTCGGGGCGGTTGCCGTCGCTCAGGCTGCAGTGGTCCACCCACACGCGCCGGGCGCCGGTGATGCTCAGCGGGTCGTACTCGGAGTTCCACTCGCCATGGCCGTTGTCGCGCGGCTCCCAGGCGGGGAAGTGGTCGTAGGCGTCGGACAGGTCCAGGTGGCGCACGATGACGTTCTCCACCTTGCCCAGCAGCAGCGTGCCGTGCTGGAAACCGGCGCCAGGCGCCACGCCGATCAGCGTGGTGTTGGACGGCACGCGCACGACGATGGCGGCGGCCTGGCGCTTGGCAGAGCGCTCACGGGCCTCTTCCAGCGGGCCGGTGGGGTCGGCGCGGCCCCAGGTGGCGGGGTCGTAGGCGCGGTCGAAGGCGTCGAAGGTGAAGGCCGGGTCGCGGAAGGATTCGACACCGCCGGGGCCCAGGTCGATCAGCGTGTGCACGCGGATGATCTTGGGGGCGTCGCCGGCACGCAGCGCGGCATCCAGGCCGGCGCGGTCGCGCACGTCGAACACGTGCTCGGGCCGGGCGCCGGCGCCGCCGGTGGTCTTGCCGACGCCGGCCCAGCCGAGCGGGGCGTCCGCGGTGACCGGCGTGGCGGTGGTGGCGCAGGCGCCCAGCGCCGGCAGCGCGGCGAGGACGAGGAGACTGCGGCGGTTCAGGGTCATGGCGTGCGGTTGTTGAACTCGGTCATGCGGCTGGCGTCGGGCGCGCGGCGCGAGGTGCTGGCGGTCCAGGGGCCCACGTGCGCGCCGATCTCGCTGTCGCGCACGACGGCCATGCCGCTGGGGCTGGTGCCCGCTACCCAGGTGCCGGCCTTCACACCGGCATCCCAGGCGCGGCCCAGCGCCGTGGCACCCGGGTTGATGCCCGGCTCGCCGACGAAGCGGCTGTGCGTGACGAGAAAGCCCTGCTTCAGCCCCGGCGGCGTGCTGGGCGCGAGGACGATGCCGCCCTGGCCGGGCTTGCGAAGGTGGGCACGCGTGAGCAGAGTGGAGTGCTCGATGACCAGCGTGGCAGCGCCGAAGATGAAGTCCACGTCGCCGGCGATGAGGCTGTGGCGGATCAGCTGGCGGGCTGGCGCGTCGGGTGCGCGCCGCTTGACGTACAGCGTGTCCTGGTGGCCCAGCAGGCGCACGTTCTCCAGCTGGATGCGGTCGCCGGTCAGCGTCAGCGCGACGGCTTGGGCGCCGACGTTCTCGCCCAGCGCCGCGGGGAAGGCCTCGCCGCGACGGCCGGCGTCCATCGCGTCGTTGGCGACGGTCAGGTGCAGCAGCTGCACGTCGTCGCTTTGCACCAGCATGCTGGTGCTGCCGCTGGTGCCGATGGTGGTCTTGCCCGCCTCGGGCCAGCAGGGGTGAGAAGGTTCGTTCTCGGCCTTGGGCTTGCCGGAGAAGCGGTTGTCCACCAGCACCACGGCAGCGGCGTCGAGTGGCGTGCCGAGCAGCGCCAGCGGCACCTTGTCCTTGATGCACAGCGGGCCGCGGTAGGTGCCGGGCTGGATCTGGATGACCCAGCGCCTGCCATCGCCCTTGCCGGCCTCGGGCACCTTGTCGATGGCAGCCTGCAACGAGTCGCCCGGCTTGACGACCAAGTCGGGTGTGGCCATTGCCAGGTCAGCCAGCGGTGCGGGCGTCCAGTCGGCCAGGTAGGCCGCCGTCGTGTGCGCGGCGGCCTGCTCGGCGGTCAACTGCGGGCGCTGTGCCTGCGCTTGCGCAGTCGTCGCCAGCGCAGCCAGGGTGAGTGCGAGCAGCTTCACAGGTCGGCCAGGTAAAGGGCCGGCTCCACGCCGTTGGCGCGCTCCTTGTCGCAGCTGAACAGCACCTGCTTGTTGTCAGGCGTGAAGCTCGGGTGCGGGTGCGTGACCTGGCGGTCGTCCTTGTAGACGTCCCAGCCGCTGTCGTGGCGGGCGATGGCGCGCGTCGTGCCGGCCTTCAGGTCGAACAGGTGCAGGTAAGGGTCGCCCACCAGCATCGCGTTGCTGGCCGTGCTGTCGTGGCTGACCTTGCCGACGCCGTCGCCGACGATCAGCGTGCCGTCGTAGTTGCTCATCAGGTGCGAGCACTGCGGCATCGTGGTCAGCACCTTGTTCTGCAGCGTGACCGGGTCCAGGCTGCAGATCCAGCGCTCGGGCGAGTTGGTGTTGTACGACACATAGATCATCGCGCTGCCGTCCGGCACCCAGAACTCGTGCGTGCAGCTCTCGCCTTCGCTGTGCTCCTTGCCGCAGCGGCGGTTGGTGCCGTCCTCGTCGATGAACCACATGCGCGCGTCGATGAGGTCGTGCGGGCCTTCGTGGCAGTAGGCGACGGTGTTGTCGTCGAAGGGGCGGTACTGCGGATGGCCCAGCCAGCCGCGCTGCTCCAGGATGAGGGTGCGCTGGCCCGTGGACAGGTCCACCGAGAACAGCCGGCACAGCGGCTTCTTGTGGAACATCTCGTTGAACTTCTGCCAGGTGTTCAGCGGGAACCAGTCCTCGGCGGCGATCTCGATGCCGACGATCTTGGTGCAGGCGCTGTTGCTGACCCAGGTGCCGTAGCCGACCCAGGCGTCGGGCACGACGTACAGCACTTCTTCCTTCAGCGTGGCCAGGTCCAGGCGGATGAACTGGCGCTTGTCGCGCACGAAGAAGAGGTATTTGTCATCGGGGCTCAGGAAGCCGCCGAAGGTGTTCTCGCCGGCGCCGTCGGTCAGCTGGATGGCTGTCTGCGTGTCCAGATCCAGCAGGTGGTAGTTCCAGTTGGGGCTCGGGTGCGGGCCGAACTCGCCACCGAAGATCAGCTTGCGGCCATCGTTCGTGAAGCACTTCTGATAGAAGTAGTTGCGATGGCAGGTCACGTCCGGCGGCGTCAGGCGGGTGACGCGGGCGCCGGTGTCGGGGTCCTCGCGGGTGAGGAATTCAAACTTGCGTTCGGTGGATTTCATGGGATGGATCCTCTGCAGCAGGGCCTGCCATCGACACGGTCAACGAAAAAAGCCGGAACGACAGCACGCCCGCGCGGGGCAGGGCGCTGTTGAATTCCGGCTTGTCGTGCTCTCACCGTGTCTCCGTCGGTGGATTTTCTGTGGCCCCGCGGCGACGCCGGCGGGGCCTCCCGGCTGGCGCCGGGTTGAGGGTCAGCGTGCGAGCCAGCCGCCGTCGACCGCGACGGTGTAGCCGTTGATGTAGTCGGACGCCGTGGACGACAGGAACACGACCGGGCCGCCCAGATCCTCGGGCTTGCCCCAGCGACCAGCGGGGATGCGCTCCAGGATGGCGCTGTTGCGCTGCTCGTCGGCGCGCAGAGCGGCGGTGTTGTTGGTGGCCATGTAGCCGGGGGCGATGGCGTTCACGTTGATGCCGTGCGAGGCCCACTCGTTGGCCATCAGGCGCGTGATGCCCATGACGCCGCTCTTGCTGGCGGTGTACGAGGGCACGCGGATGCCGCCCTGGAAGCTCAGCATGGAGGCGATATTGACGATCTTGCCGCCGGTGCCCTGGGCCATGAACTGCTTGGCGACGGCTTGCGACAGGAAGAAGACCGACTTCAGGTTCAGGTCCATCACGTCGTCCCAGTCGGCTTCCGAGAACTTGATGGCGTCCTCGCGGCGGATGATGCCGGCGTTGTTGACCAGGATGTGCACGGCGCCATTCAGCGCCTTGGCCTGGGCGACCAGGTCGGGGATGCAGCTGATGTCACCCAGGTTGGCACGCAGGTCCAGGAACTTGCGGCCCAGGGCTTCGACGGCGACCTTGGTCTCGTCCGGCTCGGACACGTTGACGCCGACGATGTCGGCACCGGCCTGCGCCAGCGCCAGGGCCATGCCCTGACCGAGGCCGGTATTGCAGCCAGTGACGATGGCCGTCTTGCCGGCCAGGCTGAAGTTCTGAAGCACCATGGTGTTGTTATCCGATCAAGGCAATTAAGTCACGGGCGCGGCGCCCGTCTTGTGAGTCACCCGGTTCACATCTGCGCGTCTCTTGTTGAAGATGCGCGTCGTTCCCGCTTGAAACGACGGTGCCGGTACTGTTGAAACGCGGTTTCAAAAAATCGGTCCACCGGACTCTAAAGGGAGTCGCGGGTGTTGCGGAATCATGGTTTCTAATTAGTGAACCGATGTTCCGATTTTGCCAGCTTCCCCCTATCATCGTCCACAAATCAGCCCAAGACACCTTTCCTTACGCTTTCGAGGCAGGTCGTCGCAACTGACGTTTCTAGCCGGCGGCGGCTCCACTGAGCCGTTGCAACCCGGTGCTCGCACTGCAGCGACGCCGGTTCCAACAGACGGGCGCCCTTCGAGCGCCTGGCAAGACAACGTCCAGACCACAGAGCCGCCAGCATTTCACAGGCGGCCTCGCACCAGGAGACCCTTCATGTCCGCATCTCGTCCTTCCCGCCGCCTGGCCCTCTGCCCGGTTGCCCTGGCTGTCGGCCTGATCGCCGCGCCCGCCTGGGCTCAGACGGCACCGGCGGCGCAGCTGGAGACCGTCACGGTCACCGGCATCCGCGCCTCGCTGGAGAGTGCGCTGAACGCCAAGCGCCAGGAAAAGGGCATCGTCGATGTCATCAAGGCCGAGGACATGGGCAAGTTCCCGGACACCAACCTGGCCGAGTCGCTGCAGCGCATCCCGGGCGTGGTGATCGACCGTGACGCCGGCGAGGGCCGCAACATCACGGTGCGCGGTCTGGGCGGTGACTTCACCCGCACGCGCATCAACGGCATCGAGGCTCTGGCCACCACCGGCGGCACCGACAGCTCTGGCGGCGCCAACCGCACCCGCGCGTTCGACTTCAACGTGTTTGCGGCCGACCTGTTCAACTCGCTGACGGTGCGCAAGAGCAGCTCTGCCGACGTGGACGAGGGTTCGCTGGGCGCCACCATCGACCTGCAGACCGCGCGCCCCTTCGACATGAAGAAGTTCGTGGCGGCGGTGTCGGTGAAGGGCACGTACAACGACCTGCGCGGCAAGGTCACGCCCAAGACCTCGTTCCTGATCTCCAACACCTTCGCGGACGGCAAGATCGGTGCGCTTTTGTCCGGCGCCTACTCCAAGCGGCAGGTCTACGAAGAGGGCTTCAGCACGGTGCGCTGGGACAACGGTCCCTCCAGCGGCGGCTGGTGCTCGCCCGTGGGTGTGACGCCGGCCAGCCCGTCGACAACGCCCGCAACCAACTTCTGCGGCGCTTCGACCACCGCGACCCGCCTGCCCAACACGGCGGCCAATGTCGCGGCCTACACCGAGGCCAGCAAGGCCACCAACTTCCACCCGCGTCTGCCGCGCTACGGCCGCCTGACGCATGACCAGGAACGCCTGGGCCTGACCGGCTCCATCCAGCTGCGCCTGTCGGACACCACGCTGCTGACGGCCGACATGCTGTACAGCAAGCTGGATGCCACCCGCCAGGAAGACTTCCTGGAGGCCATCTCCTTCAGCCGCAACCTGTCGCAGGGCGGCAAGCAGCAGACCAGCGTGGTGGAGGCCCAGTACAACGCCGCCGGTCAGCTGGTCTACGGCAAGTTCAACGGCGTGGACATCCGCTCCGAGTCCCGCTTTGACGAACTGAGCACCGAGTTCTCGCAGCCCACGCTGACGTTCGAGCAGGACATCGGCGACTCCATCAAGCTGACGGTGCGCGGCGGCCGTGCCAAGTCGCGCTTCGACAATCCCATCCAGACCACCACCACGCTGGATGCGCCGAACGTCGACGGCTATGTGTACGACGCCCGTGGCGACGACCGCGCGCCGCTGATCACCTACGGCAACCTGAACCCTGCCACCGCCAACGGCGGCTTCCAGATCTACGGTGTGCCGGTTGGCGCCAGCAGCATTGCCAACTTCACGCCCAGCGAGATCCGCATCCGCCCCAACGGCGTGACCAACAAGCAGGACGTGGCCACCGCCGACATCGCGTGGGACGTGATGGACGGCCTGACGCTGAAGGGCGGCGTCAGCTACAAGAAGTTCAGCTTCGACAGCTATGACCGCCGGCGCACCGTCGAGACGATGAACACGCTGCCGGCCAATGTCCTCCCGGCCAGCCTGGTGACGAGCGTCAACGACTTCGGCAAGGGCCAGAGCCTGCCGGCTGGCTCCGTGACGTCCTGGGTCATTCCCAACCTGGACGCCATCGCCGCGGCCTACGACATCTACTGCAACTGCCTGAAGACCGGCGCCGCTGGTGGCCCGGGCGACTTCCGCCTGACGTCCATCACCAACGGCAATGCCCGCGGTGGCAACCGCGCCATCACCGAGACCGACACCGGCGCCTGGTTCATGGCCGACTTCGACACGCGCCTGGGCGGCCTGCCGGTGCGCGGCAACGTCGGCACGCGCTATGTGAAGACGGACATCATGGCCTCCGGCTACCTCGCCACCGGCGGCGGCAGCCTGGTGACGGCCGACCGTCAGTACAAGGACTGGCTGCCCTCGGCCAACGTGTCCGTCAACCTCACCCGCGAGCTGATGCTGCGCGTGGCGGCCGCCAAGGTCATGTCGCGCCCGCCGCTGCAGAACCTGAACCCCGGCGGCACGCTGTCCACCACCGGCACGCTGAGCTACACCGGCGGCAACCCGCAGCTGGATCCGTTCCGCGCCACCACGCTGGACGGCAGCCTCGAGTGGTACCACTCGAAGAACGCCTTCGTGGGCCTGGGTCTGTTCCACAAGAAGATCAAGAGCTACGTGCTGACCAAGGGCTTCGACCAGCCCTACAAGGACAGCGGCCTGCCGCTGTCGCTGCTGCCCAGCAACTTCACCGGCGACGAGGTCTTCCGCTTCAGCGCACCGGTCAACTCGCCCGGCGGCAACCTGAGCGGCTTCGAGATCAACGTGCAGCAGCCCTTCAGCTTCCTGCCGAGCTGGGGCAAGAACTTCGGCATCCTGGCCAACTACACCCAGGTCAAGTCGAAGATGGAGTACGTGCTGTCGACCACCGGCGTCGGCGCAGCCACGGTCACCGAAGACCTCATCAACCTGTCGCCGCGCTCCTGGAACCTGTCGTTCTACTACGACGACGGCACCTTCAGCGGCCGCGTCTCGACCTCGGCGCGTTCCGACTTCCTGACCACCGTCCCGGCTGGCAACAACCAGGACGTGGCGGGCAAGAAGAAGACCTTCAACGTCGACCTGTCGATGGGCTACAAGATCAACAAGCAGCTCGAAGTCACCTTCGAGGCCGCCAACCTGACCAACCAGCCGAACGATCAGTTCATCTCGCGTTCGATGGACAACGTGGTGGTGAACCACTACACCGGTCGCGAGTTCATCATCGGCGGTCGCTACAAGTTCTGACGCCACCGGGCGCTTTGCCCCGGCCGCTTCAGTCGCAGGCCGTTGCACGGCCACCGCCCCCGTCGCGAGCTAGGCGCGGGGTGCCGGTGGCCGGCACCGACGGCCTGGCACCACCGGTTCCAGAGCCCGCCCGCCGCCCGACCTCGCGTCGGGCCATGGGGCCCCCCAGGCACGACGCCGGACGCAGGTCCGGCGGCGGCCTCGCCGCGAGCGCGCGGCCATGTCTACAAACAATCACGGAGACTTCATGAACAAGAACCGCACGTCCTTCCGGCCGCAACTGAGCCTGTGCGCTGCCGCTGTGCTCGCGCTGACCGGCGCCGCCCACGCCCAGGAGGCTGCCGCCCCGGTCACGATGGAGCGCATCCAGATCACCGGCTCCTCCATCAAGCGACTGGCTGGCGAGACGGCGTTGCCGGTGTCGGTCAACAAGACCGAGGAACTGGACGCGCGCGGCCACACCGAGCTGAAGGACCTGATCCTGGAGCTGCCGCAGTCGCTGTCGCTGGGGCAGAACTCGGGCGCGGCCGGCCCGGTGCTGAACCTGCGCGGCCTGGGCCCGATGCGCACGCTGACGCTGATGAACGGCCGCCGTCTGGCCAACGAGCCGCTGCAGGACCAGTACGTGTCGGCCAACGTCATCCCGCGCATGGCGCTGGACCGCGTCGAGACGCTGCGTGACGGCGCCTCGTCCATCTATGGCTCCGACGCCATCGGCGGCGTGCAGAACTACGTCACCAAGCCCAGCTTCAAGGGCGCCAAGATCAAGGTCGAGCTGAACGCGCCGGACCGGTCTTCGCGTGGCCAGACCAATGCCGTCGGCTTCATCGCCGGTATCGGCGATCTGGGCAGCGACGGTTGGAACGTCTATGGCTCCATGGACTACCAGACCAAATCGGGGCTGATGCAGGGCGACCGTCCCGAGTTGTACGACGGCTCGGCACTGAACCAGCTGGGCCTGCTGGTCGCGCCCAGCAACAAGAACCAGAGCCCGTTGGCCAACTTCGGCTTCAGCGCCAGCGCCAACAGCAACTACAACCCGAACTTCGCGACGGGTTGCGTGTCGCCTTGGACACTGCCCACGCTGGGCGCCGGCAGCGTCGCGACGCCGGTCAGCTACAGCAACGCCGGCTGCTACCGCGATCCGAACTTCTTCACCGCCGTCAGCGATGGCAGCCGCATCAGCAATCTGTACGGCAAAGGCACGATGAATCTCGGCAAGGGCCACCGGGTGAGCCTGGAACTCGCTCACGCCGAGTTCACCATCGAGAAGTACCGCGGCCTGCAACTGCCCAGCGGCAATGAGCCGGCCACGACGTACACGATGCCGTCGACCAGCAAGTTCTACCCCGGCAAGGGCATCACGCCGTTGCCCACGGTGTACGGCAACGCCACCAGCGGCAACATGTACATCGATCCCGTGAGGACCCCCTTCACGCCGGTGCCCCTGGCCATGAACAACCGCCAGATCTTCTTCCAATGGGGGCCGGGCGAACTGGGCAACGCCTACCGCAACGACGAGCAGCTCAACGACCGCCTGGTGCTGAGCGCCGAAGGCTCGGCCTTCAACTGGGACTACCGCGTGGGCCTGAACTACGGCCACTCGACCCGCAACACCGCCACCGGCGGCGGCTACATCCTGTACAGCAAGGCGCAGGAAGGCTTCACCAAGGGCATCCTGAACCCGTTCGGCGCGCAGGACGCAGCGGGCCTGGAGTACCTGAAGAGCATCGAGCTGCGCGACTACGTCTACCGCAAGAACGAGGCCTACAACAAGTCCGTCGACGCCACGCTGACGCGCGAGCTGATGGAGTTGGGTGGCGGCCCGCTGACGCTCGCCATCACGGGTGAGCTGCGCCGCGACGAAGCCAAGGTCAGCGCTGCGCCGATGGACTACGTGAGTGTGGTCAGCAGCGCCGGTGTCGTGACCAAGGACGACATCGTGGGTGAGAACCCCACCGGCGTCGCCGCCAAGCTGAGCCGCAACATCAAGTCGGCCGTCATCGAGTTGGACGCACCGCTGACCAAGGTCTGGAGCATCAACGGTGCCGTGCGCTCGGACAGCTACAGCGACCTGAAGACCACCACGGTCAACCCCAAGCTGTCGGTGCGCTTCCAGCCCACCACGCAGGTCATGCTGCGCGCCTCGGCCAACACGGGCTTCCGCGCGCCGTCCATCATGGACATTCAGAACCCCACGCCGGAAGTGCGCACCGTGGCGATGGACGACCCGGTGCTGTGCCCCAGCACGACGCCGACGACCACCAACACCGGTGTGCCGGTGGCCTCGTGGGCTGACAGGCGTTCCCAGGTCTGCGACGTCCAGACCGACTACTGGACCAAGTCGCCCGACAACAGCCACCTGAAGCCCGAGAAGTCCAAGGGCTGGAGCTTCGGCGGCGCCTTCGAGCCGCTGCCCGGACTGCTGGTGACGGCGGACTACTGGGGCATCAAGATCACCGACGTGCTGGGCGCGCTGACGCTGGCCGAGGTGCAGCAGCAGCCTGCCAAGTACAGCGCCAACATCCTGCGCAAGGCCGACGGCACCATCGACCACATCCTGGCCAGCCAGGCCAACCGTGGCGACATGGACATGCGGGGCCTGGACCTCGCTGCCACCTACCAGCTGAAGGCCGGCAACTGGGGCACGTTCAACTTCAAGCTGGACGGCACCTACTACGACAAGTACGCGTTCTCGGTGGAGAAGGGCGGCGAGATGCTGGACAACGTCGGCATCCTGACTGGCGACGCCAAGTTCACCGGCCCCAATGCCGGGCTGGCCACCATGCAGCAGATCGTCTACCGCTGGAAGCACACCGCGTCGGTCGGCTGGCGCCTGGGCAACGTGTCGACGCAGCTGTCGCAGCGCTACAGCAGCGGGCTGAACGACCTGACGCCGCGTGCAGGCTCCAACTACACGGACGTCAAGGCCTACAAGCAGTACAACCTGAGCCTGGTCTACAACGGCATCAAGAACCTGAAGCTGAACTTCGGCATCAACAACCTCACCAACGCGTACCCGGTGTTGACGGCCAACACGACCTACAACGGCTACCTGACCAGCAACGCGGACATCCTGGGCCGCGCCTATCGGTTCTCGGCCGAGTACACGTTCTTCTAAGTCTCAGGCGGTTGCCTCGCTTCATGGCGCGCAAGGTCCCACCGGGCTTTGCGCGCCTTTTCATTTCAAGCCTCACGACCATGTCCCTTCGCACCTGTGCCATTCCGCTGCTGGCGATCGCCAGCGCCCTGCTCGCGTTCAACACCGGCGCCGCCGAGCCGGCCGCCACCGCCGCGCCAGCCGCCCACGCCGCCATCGTCCACAAGGGCTGGACCCAGACCGCCGGCGGGCGCGGCGGGCGCCTCATCAAGGTCACGACGCTCGCGGCGTCCGGCCCCGGCAGCCTGGCCGAGGCCATTGCCGCGACCGGCCCGCGCATCGTCGTCTTCGAGGTGGGCGGCGTCATCGACATGGCCGGCCAGCCGCTGAAGATCCAGGAACCCTTCCTGACGCTGGCGGGCCAGACCGCGCCCGACCCGGGCATCACCATCATCAAGGCCGAGACCACCGTCTCCACGCACGACGTGGTCATCCAGCACCTGACCTTCCGCCCCGGCGAGTTCGGCCGGCCCAAGAAGGGCGGCGGCGACCAGGACGGCATCTCCGGCATCGGTGGCGCGCGCGACGTCATCGTGGACCACTGCAGCCTCTCCTGGGCCACCGACGAGAACCTGTCCGCGTCCGGCCCGCGCTTCGAGGGCAAGACGCCCGAGGCATGGCGCCAGGCCACCTCGCACCGCATCACCTACAGCCACAACCTGCTGTACGAGGGCCTGGGCAACTCGGTGCACGTCAAGGGCGAGCACAGCAAGGGCAGCCTCATCCACGACAACACCAGCCAGGTGCTGCTGTACGGCAACGTGTACGTGTCCAACCGCCAGCGCAACGCGCTGTTCAAGGGCGGCGCGCAGGGCGCGATGGTCAACAACTACATCTTCAACCCTGGCGACCGCGCGGTGCACTACAACCTGCTCGCCAACGAGTGGGCCGGCCAGCCGTGGCAGAACGGCAGGCTGACGCTGGTCGGCAACGCGATGCGCCACGGCCCCAGCACGGTGCCCGGCACGCCTTTCTTCATGATGCTGGGCCAGGGCGACCTGGAGCTGCACATGACCGACAACCTCGCGCACGACAGCCAGGGTCGCGCCGTGCCGCTGCTGGGCAACAACGCTCAGACCACCGGCAAGATCATCGTTGCACCCAAGCCCGAACTGCCGGCGGGACTGGCCATCCGCCCCGCTGCTGATCTGGCGCGCGAGCTGCCGCCCCTGGTGGGCGCGCGTCCCTGGGCCCGCGACCCGCGCGACGCCAAGGTGCTGGCTGACATGGCCCAGGGCCAGGGCAAGCTGATCGACTCCGAGGTCGAGAACGCGCTGGGCTATCCGCGCGCCGCACAGACGCGCCGCGCGTTCAAGGCCGAGGACTGGAACCTCGATGACATGACCCCGAAAGCCGGCTGGCCGGCCCTCGCAAAATGATGAAGCAACTGCTCTCCCTCATCGCCGCAGGCCTGTGCCTGACGGCCTCCGCCAAGAACGCGCCGGCAGCCTCGGCGCCGCGCGGCGAGACCACCGCCAACGTCGCCACCGGCCCGCGCCTCATCCTCGTGGGCGACTCCACGATGGCGCCGCGCAGCGGCTATGGCAACGCGCTGTGCGCGCGCGTCCAGCAGGTCGCCTGCGTCAACCTCGCGCGTGGCGGCCGCGCCAGCAAGAGTTTCCGGGCCGAGGGCCTGTGGGACACGGTGCTGGCGCTGCTGAACGAAGGCAAGGATCAAAGCGGCGTGAAGCAGAAGACGCTGGTGCTGATCCAGTTCGGCCACAACGACCAGCCCGGCAAGCCCGGCCGCTCCACCGATTTCGCGACCGAGTTCAGCCCCAACATGGCCGGCTACGTGAAGGACGTGAAGGCCGCGGGCGGCGAGGTCGTGCTGGTGACGCCGCTGACACGACGCACCTTCAAGGAGGGCGTACTGCCCAACGACCTGCGCCCCTGGGCCGAGTCCATCCTGAAGGTCGGCGCTGAGCAGGGCGTACCCGTGCTGGACCTGAACGCCATCAGCCACGCCGCCGTCGCCGCAATGGGCCAGGCCGCTGCCGACACGCTGGCCGAAGCCCCGCCGCGGTTCGACCGCACCCACCTCGGCCCCAAGGGCGCGACGCTGTTCTCCGGCCAGGTGCTGGACGAGCTGCTGAAGCTGAAGCCTGAACTGGCGACGGCCAGGACCCTGACGCCCTGAGTCAGGGGCGCCGCGCGCGTCGCGGGCATAGAGTCTCGGGTGACTTCAACCGGAGATGCCCATGGCCTACGTCGACTGCTACATGGTGCCCGTGGCGCGCGCCAACAAGGCCGCCTACGAGGCGCTCGCCCGACTGTCCGCCGAGGTGATCAGGATGCATGGTGCGCTGCGCGTCATGGACGCGTGGCTCGACGAGGCCGGCCCCGACGCCCAGAGCTACCACGGCGACACGGCGCGCCAGCCGGGCGCGACGTACGGCGGCTTTCTGGCGGCGGCCGGCACGCGTGACGGCGAGACCGTCGTGATGTCCTGGGTGGAGTGGCCCGACCGGGCCGCGCGGGATGCCGGCATGGCCGCCTTCACCGCCGACCCGCGCGTGCAGTTCGAGGGGCAGGCCCCGGTGTTCGACGGCGCGCGCCTCATCGCTGGCGGCTTCGTGCCGATGCGGGCGGCACCTGCCACTTGAGCGGCGCGAGGCGCTGCCGCAGTCAGTTCAGACCGGTTGCCGGAAGCGCTGGCCCTTGAAGCGCAGCACCAGCTCGCGCGGGCGGATCTGCTCCAGCACCAGCTCGGCGCCCAGCCGCGCGCCTTCGCGCTGCACCTCGCCGTTGATCATCACGAAGCGGCTGGCCGGGTCGTCCGAATAGACCGAGCCGCTGATGGTCAGCCGAGGCAGCTCGCGGCGCGTGCCCTCCGGCAGTTCGGCCAGTCGCGGAATGCGGTCCTCGGGTGCAGGCGCTGCAGCCGCGACGGGGGCCGGTGCCGGGGCGGGCGTCGCAGCCGGCGGTGGCACGGGCGCCAAATAGGGTGACTCCGACACCGCCGGCGTCGGTACCGGCGCGCTGACCGTGGTGGGCACAGGCGCAGGCGCCGCTGCGACGGTCGCAGCGGGTGGTGCTGGCGGCGCTGGCAGCGTCGCCGGTGCCGAGGCTGGCATGGGGGCTGTCTGCGTCTGCGGGACGGCTGGTGGCGTTTCGCCCGCCCACCAGCTGCCGGCGCCAATGCCGGCCAGCAGCAACAGGCCGCCACCGGCCCAGGGCAGCCAGCGGCGCGGGCTGGCGCCGGCTGCGCTCGCAGGGACGGGCAGCGGCTGGGCATGCAGGCCGGGCACCTGGCCGCGCTCGCGTTCGCGGTCGGCTTCGGCCCGGCGCAAGGCATCGAGGATGTAGGACATGGCGGTTCAGTCGGTCGAATCGGTGGCCGCGTCCATGCGCGGCTCGGCCACGCCGGTGGTGCGGTTGATCAACATCAGCGTGATGGGACCGATGCGGCCGTCCGGCTGCAGGCCCTGGCCGGCCTGGAAGGCCTGCACCTGGCGCGTCAGCTCGCCCACGCCGGGCACCGCAGCGGGCGCGGAAGCGACGCCGCCTGGCGCGCGCGCGAGCTGCGTGGCCAGCCAGGTGCGCAGCGTGCCGGGGTTCTCGACCCGCTGCGCATAGCCCGGCGGCACGCGCCAGAACGTCGTGAACTCGCCGCGCCAGACGCCGGCCAGCTCGGTCAGCGCGACGCGGCGCGGCGTGCCGTCCACCAGCAGCGTGGCGTGCTGGGCGTCCAGCGCCACCAGCGCAGCCAGCGCGGCCGGCTGGCCCGGGCGCCGCAGCGTCAGCAACACCGGGCGGTCGATCAGCCGGATCAGCGCGGGGCTGCCCGTGCTGCTGCGGTAACACTGCAGGCCCCGCTGCGAGGCGGTGGCGCAGGGGTCTGCCTGCGGCGGCAGCGGCAGGCCCCAGCGGCCGGCCAGCGCGGCCCAGGCGCCGCCGTCGTCGGCACGCCAGTCGGCCAGGCGCAAAGGCGCGGGCGCCGGCGGGGCGGCGCTGGCGGACGGCGCTGCGAGCGCTGCGGGCGAAGCGGTGCCCGCAGCGCTCGCGCCCGGCCGCCCGGTCGACGCTGCGCCGGTGGGCGCCGACGTCGCAGCCACCGCCCCGGCAATGTCGTCGCGCTGCGCCGCTCGCGGGGCCTGTTGCAGCCACCAGGTCAACCCCGCAGCGGCGACGGCCGCGGTCAGCACCGCCACGCCGGCGACGGCCGGTGACGGTGCGCGCCGGCGCCGCGATGGCAACGGCGACGTACCGAACACCTCGGCCGCCGCGCGGCGCACGATGGCCGTCGTGACCTGGGCCTGGCCGCTGGCATAGCCGCCCAGCAGTGCGCGGTCGCAGAGCAGGTTGATGCGGCGCGGCACGCCGCGTGTCAGCTGGTGGATCAGGCGCAGGCTCTTGCGGTCGAAGGGCAGAGCGCCGGTGAGTCCGGCCACCTTCAGGCGGTGGCGGATGTACTGCGTCGTCTCGGCTTCGGACAGCGCGCCCAGGTGGAAGCGGGCGATGACGCGTTGTGCCAGCTGCTCCAGCTTGGGACGGGCGAGCAGGTCGCGCAGCTCGGGCTGGCCGATCAGCACCACCTGCAGCAGCTTGCGTTCGCTGGTCTCCAGGTTGGTCAGCAGGCGCAACTGCTCCAGCACGCTGCTCGACAGGTTCTGCGCCTCGTCGATGATGAGCACGTTGTTGCGCCCAGCCGCGTGCTGCGCCAGCAGGAAGGCGTTCAGCGGATCGATGTAGTCCTTGATCGTCTCGGCGCCAGGCGGCACCTGCACGTGGAACTCGTCGCAAACGGCCTGTAGCAGCTCGGTGACGGTCAGCTTCGGGTTGAAGATGTAGGCGACGTTGCAGTTCGCCGGGATCTGCTCGAGGAAGCAGCGGCAGACGGTGGTCTTGCCGGCCCCGATCTCGCCGGTCAGCAGCACGAAGCCGCCGCCGCTGTCCAGCCCGTACAGCAGGTGCGCCAGCGCCTCGCGGTGGCGTTCGCTCATGAACAGGTAATGCGGGTCCGGCGCGATCGAGAACGGCGCTTGTTTCAAGCCGAAGAAGGTCGCGTACATGGGGCGGCAGGATAACCATCCCAGCGCGGCGGTCGCTGGCACCTATCGCAAGCTCCTCCGGTACGAGGGTGCCGGCGAGCCTGCGTCAGCTATGCTGAATGGCCCGCTCTATTCGAGCGTTAGATGCTGCGGACTCATGAAGCTCATTCGAACCTCGGCCGCTCTCTTCCTTGCGATTGCGCTGGTCGGGTGCGACTTCCAGAAGGAGGCCGATGCCAAGTTTGGCGATCAGCACTTCAAGACAGCGATCTCCCTTATCGAGCTGCACAAGGTTCGGCATGGCTCGTATCCGGCAACGCTCGACGACCTCCAGTTCAAGGGTGACTGGGACGAGATTGCACTCGCGTCTGTTGAGTACGCCAAGCTGGATTCCGGGTATGCACTCAACGTGACGCGCGGCTGGGTGGGCAAGCCCACGCTCGTCTACCCGAAAGAGTTCTGGCAGGGTCTCGGCCTGCTCAAGTCGAACCTGAAGTCAGACGGCTAGCAATGCATCGGCCGCCTGGTCAGCGGCATTCATGCGCCCGCGGCTGGCGTACCGGCGTCAAGGCGCAGTCTTGCGCTTGGGCCGTATCAGCGTGCGCTGGAACCAGGCCTCGTTCATGCGCGACAGGAACGCGGCGTTGATGGGAAAGCCGCAGCGGTCGCCCAGCACGGCCTCGCTGCCGCAGCGCGGGCACATCGCGGTCTGGTCATCGATGGCCTTCGGGTCGTCCATGTTCTGCATCGTCAGCCCGGTCCAGCCGACGATCTCGTCGGGCTTGAAGAGGGCCACGCAGTGGCAGCAACCGCAGACCTGGCTGGCACCGATCTGCGCGAAGTTGTTGGTGGTGTAGCGGTAGGCGGCAAGCAGTTCGTTCATGGCACTCCCCGGCATGCGGCAACGCCGGCCGCGCGCGCTGACTATGCCAACAAACGGGCCAGCCAGGCAGTGGCGGCCTGCTGCTGCTCGGCGTCGAAGCGATGGCCGCCGGGCGTGGTCAGTGTCGAGAAGCCTGTCCCTCGCGGCCAGGCGCGCGCCAGCTGGCGCCACGCGGCCTGCTGGGCGTCCCACGGGAACAGCTTGTCTTCGGGCGATCCCATCAGCAGCAGCGGCCGGGGGGCGATCAGCGCGGCGACGTCGGGGTGGTCCAGCTCGGCGGCCAGGCCGGGGTGGGTCATGCTGAACGCCGACTGCCCCACCAGCGTGTGTTCGCCGGGCCGCAGCAGGCCCTCGCGCGTGCACATCCAGTGCGCCGCGACGCAGGCGCTGACCTGCGGCGCGACAGCGGCCAGCTGCCAGGCGCGGAAGGCACCCATCGAGAAGCCCAGCACGGCCACGCGGTCGGGCGCGATGCCCGGCTGCTCGCGCAGCCAGCGGTGGCTGCGCAGGTCGTCGCTGGCGATGACGCCGCCCCAGCTGTGGCCCAGCTGCAGCAGGTGGCTGGCCAGCGCCTGCTGGTCGTCCCGCGCGAAGCCGGGCCGGCCGCGTTCGCCCCAGCCCAGCGCGTCGATGGCCAGCACCGCGAAGCCGGCACGCACCAGCGTGTCGCCGACGAAACTGCCGCCGAAGTAGCGCTGCACCCAGCCGTCCGCTGCGGCGCTGGGAGCGAGCGGGCGGATCAGCTTCTCCTTGCCGATGTCGAAACGCGCGCCGTGGTCGTGCAGCAGCAGCACGGCCGGATGCGGGCCTGGGCCCCGCGGCTGCAGGAACAGCGCTGGCACCCGGTCGCCCAGGGCGCCGCGCAGCGTCAGCGCGCGCGCCACGTGGTCGTCGCGGTCCTGCTCCGCGCGCCACTCGGTGGCGAAGTCGCTGCTGTCGTCGCCGGGTAGCAGCACCAGGCGCTGCGCGGTGGCCAGCGCCTGGGCACGCCAGTCGGCATCGGGCCGCCACGCCAGCCGCGGGCGCCAGCGGCGCTGCAGCGCCGCCAGCGTGTCGTCCAGCGGCTCGGCGCGGCCAGTCAGTGGCGCCAGCAGGGCGAGCGAGGCGAGCAGTTGACGGCGTTTCAGGCTCATGGTTCGTCAGGGCTGCCAGTGGCAGCGTGCTGTGAGAGAGTCGGGCCACACCATCGCGAGACCACCCCGTGAGCCTGCCCCGCCGTTCCGTTTGCCTGCTGCCGTTGGCGTCGGCGCGGGCCTGGGGCGCGGGCACTGAGATCGCGCCGCTGCGCATCGGCTGGAGCGACTATCCGCCGTTCCAGCACGGCACCGCCGGTGAGCCGCCGCAAGGGCTGGACGTGGACTTGCTGGAAATGCTGGCGCGCGCCAGTGGTGAGCGGCTGCAGTGGATGCGTCGCCCGTGGGCGCGGCAGATGGCGGATGTGGCTCGCGGCGAGCTGGATCTCGTGCCCGGGGCGACGCCGTCGCCCGACCGGCTGGTGTTCGGCGACTTCACGCAGCCCTACCGGCAGGAGCGCGTGGCACTGCTGGCGCTGGCCGGCGAGCCGCAGGCGCTGCGCGGGCTGTCCGACCTGAAGGGGCGCGCGGTGCGCATCGGCGCCATCCGCGGCGTGGCCTTTCCCGCTGCGGTGCGCCGCGCGCTGGAGGACCCCGAGCTGGCGCGCCTGGTGGTGCCGCTGCACGCCAACGACCTGACGCTGTCGGCGCTGCGGTCGAGGCGCGTGGACTACGTCATCGACGACCCCAGCACGATGAACTGGCGCGTCGCACGCGAACCCGGTGCCGCGGTGCAGGTGGTGCTGGAGCTGGCCGTCAGCCCCGTGCACCTGCTGGTCGGCCGACCCCTGCTGGCGCAGCGGCCGACGCTGATCCAGCGCCTCAACCAGGGGCTGCAGGCGGCACGCCGGCAGCCGGAGTGGGCGCACGTACTGGCGCGCTACCCGGGCTACTGACGGTGGGCGGGGCGGCATGGGTGCCGCGGCCTAGTCGAGGGCGCGGTAGCGCAGGTTCGCAAAGCGCGCTTCGCCGCTGCCAGCCGCGTAGATCGCAGGGCGCAGGCTGGCGAAGCCGCCGCCCACGTTGTGGTGGTAGCCGGTCACGTCCATCTGCACCGGGAACTTGGTCCAGGGCTGGCTGGCGTCGGCGCGGCTGTAGAGCGTCAGCACATGGCGGGCGCACTTCAGCTTCAACTGCATCGTGCGGGCGATGCCGGCGGGCCGGGGCGCGGCGCGCAGGTCCTGGCCGTAGCGCAGCAGCCGGAAGCCCTGGGCGTTGGCGCCCATGCCGGCGTACAGCTTGGGGCTGTAGAACATCATCAGGCCGATCTGCACCCCCTCGTCGAAGTCCACGTCCACGTCGACCTCGAAGGCCGGGTCGCCCTGGATGAAGCCCAGCGGCGGGCTGTCGCCTGGGTCCTTGCCGGTGGCGCGCAGGTGCAGCCGGCCGCGGGCCACGCGGGCGCGCGCCAGTTGGCCTGTCCCGCCGCTGAGGAACTGCCAGTGCGACTTGAGGGCAGTCCCGGCGAAGTCGTCGGACAGCGGCAGGCCGTGGGCGACCTCCTGGCCGCCTTGCGGCTTCGTCATCGGCACGCCGTCGTCGGCCTCGACATGGAACCAGCCGTCAGCGCTGAAGCGTGCTGGCGCCAGCAGCATCTGCCGGCCCAGGGTGTGAAAGCCGTTCTCGTAGCCGTGGTACAGCATCCACCAGTCGCCGCGCGGCCCCTGCACGAGGCTGCCGTGGCCGCGCGACCACCAGCGCTCGCGCGACGAGGTCGTGCGCATCAGCGGGTTGTGCGGCGCCTGCTCCCACGGGCCGTCCAGGCTGCGCGCGCGGGCCGCAATGACCATGTGGCCGGTTGGCGGCCCGGCCGTGCCGCCCACGGCCAGCACCATGTGCCACCAGCCGCCGTGGAACAGCATCTTGGGTCCCTCGGGCGAGAAGCTCTCGACATCCCAGTCGTCGGGATAGCGCCAGGGGTCGTAGACGTGCTCGATGGGGCCAGCAACCTTGAGGCCGTCGGCGCTGAGCTTCACGCGGTCGCCGCCGGACAGGAACAGCCAGCGCTGGCCGTTCTCGCCGACCACGTGCGTGGGGTCGATGTGCCGGTGCAGGCCCAGCGGCTGCGGTTGTGACCACGGCCCCTCGATGCGGTCGGCCCAGGTCACGAGGATGTCGTTGGGCTGGGCCTTAACGGGCAGGTAGAGGTAGTAGCGCCTGCCGTGCTTGCACAGGTCCGGCGCCCACACGCTGCCCACCGGTTGCAGCAGCGCGTTCGCGATGGGCCGCCAGTTGACGAGGTCGCGCGAGTGCCAGATCAGCAGGCCCGGCAGCGCCTCGAAGCTGGAGTGCGTCAGGTAGTAGTCGTCGCCGTCCTTCAGCACCGAGGGGTCGGGCCGGTCGCCGGCCAGCACTGGGTTCATGAACCTGCCGTCGCCCATGTCCGCCTTGCGCTGGCCCTCGGTGCCTTTCGGCCAGGGCCGGCACGGCGGCAGGTAGGGCAGGCCGGGCGCGTCGCTGCAGTCGGCGGCCGCCAGCGCCGTGGACGGCGCCGCCAGCAGGGCCAGCAGTTCGCGGCGCAGCAACGTCACTTGTTCACCTGCTTGAACAGCGACGGCCAGCCGGCCTTGGGGCTCATGTCGGCGAGGTTCCAGTCGGCCTCGACGAAGGCGCGCTGCGTCGGCTTGCGCTTGGGCAGGCCGTCGGGGTTGTTCTGAGTCTCGTCGTCGATGAGCGTGCCGCGGTCCTCGGCGATGTCGGACAGCTGCTTGAAGTCCAGCGGGTCGCGTGCCCAGGGCCGCGAGCCCACCACCAGCGGCAGCAGCTTTTCCAGCTCGCGCGCCGGCAGCCAGTTCAGGCCGGCGGGCAGGTAGGGCTGGCGCACCGGCACGATCTGCGCGGTGCTGCTGGTGTAGCGACCGGTCAGCGGCAGCGGCTGGCCGTGGCGGTCCTGGGCGAGGTTGTCCTGCTCGAACAGCTCGACATCCCCTACGCCGCCCAGCGTGAACAGCGGCAGCCGCTCGACCGTGCCAGGGCCTGCACGCATGACATTGCCGGCCAGCGTGATCTTGCCGACCTGGTAGGGGCGGCCCAGCCACTCGTGCGCGATGAGGTTGTAGTGCACCGCCCTGGCGCCGGGGTTGTAGATCAGGTTGTTGACCATCGCCCCCCACGCGCCGCCCTTGAACAGCGCGTTGCGTTCGCGGTTCGAGGCGTAGACGTTGCCCAGCAGCAGGATGCGGTTGGCGTTGTCGTGGATCAGCGTGCCCTTGCTGTGCTCGCCCTTGGTGTGCACCGCCTCGCCCAGCCCCTCGTAGACGAGGTTGTGGCTGTAGGTGATCTCGTGCGACGTGGTCTCGCGCCAGTCGTCGGGCGTCGCGCCCTTGAAGCGCGGCCCACCCACCGACAGGTTCTCGTCGGTGGCCCACGAGAAGCTGCAGTGGTCCACGATGACGCGGCGTGCGCCCTCGGACGTGGTGATGCCATCTTGATCGCGGCCGCTGCGCTTGGCGCGGCCATAGGCGCCGGGGCGGATGCTGACGTGCTGCAGGATGACGTCGGCTGCAGCGATGTCGAACTCGCCACGCACCAGCGTGATGCCGGGGTCGGGCGCGGTCTGGCCTGCGATGGTGACGCGGCCCTCGCGCAGTCTGTAGCCGGCACCGCCCATGTCGATGACGCCGCCGACCTCGAACACGACGATGCGCGGCCCCGGTGTGTCCAATGCCGCCTTCAAGCTGCCAGGGCCCTCGGCCGCCAGTGTCGTCACGCGGATGATCGGGCCGCCCTGGCCGCCGTGGGTCTGCGCCCAGCCGGCGTGCAGGTAGGTGGCCGGGTGCAGCGGCGCCGTCGTCGTCGTCGATTCAGGCTGGGCCTGGGCCACGCCGGCCATCAGGGTCAGCGCCCACAGCACCCGCATCAGCCCGCCATCAGGTCTTGCATCGCGTCGCGCGGGATCAGCGCGCCGGGGTGCTGGATGACGCGTGCCGCCAGCCGGTTGCCGAAGGCAGCGGCCTCGGCCGCGCCCACGCCGCGCAGACGCTGGCTCAGATAGCCCGCAGCGAAGCTGTCGCCGGCGGCGGTGGTGTCCACCACGCGCTCCACCTTCTCGGCGGCCACTTCCTGCCACTGCCCGTCGCCGCCCACCAGCGTGGGCAGCGCGCCACGCTTGATCGCGATTTCGGCCACCGGCAGCGCCTGGGCCGCACTGACGGCGGCTTCCAGCGTGGGCAGGCCATGCAGCGCCTGGTGGTCGTCGGCGGTGATCAGCGCGACGCTGGCGGCGGCGAACGCGCGGCCGTACCAGTAGCGGGCGTCGGCCACCGAGTCCCACAGGCGCGGGCGGTAGTTGTTGTCGAATGCGACCACCTTGCCGGCGGCACGCATGCGGTTCATCAGCGCCAGCACGCGTTCGCGGCCGGCCTGGGGCAGGATGGCCAGGCTGATGCCGGACAGGTACAGCGCGTCCAGCGCGTCGGCCTGCTCCTCCAGGGCCGTCGCTGCCGATTCGAAGTAGGACCGGGCCGCCGCCTGGCCACGCCAGTAGTGGAAGCGGCGCTCGCCGTTGCCGTCCAGCTCGATCAGGTACAGCCCCGGCACCCGGCCGGGCAGGCGCTGCACCAGGCCGGTCTGCACGCCCTCGGCGGTCCAGCGCTCCAGCAGGCCGGTGCTGAGACTGTCGTCGCCAAGCGCCGTCGCGTAGTGCACGCGCAGCTGCGGGCCGCCGCAGCGGGACAAGTAGACGGCGGTGTTCAGTGTGTCGCCGCCGAAGGTCTGGCGCAGCTGGCCGAAGGCCTGGCCCTGCAGTTCCAGCATGCATTCGCCGAGAGCGGCGATGGACACCGGCCGGCCAGTGGCCGTGGAAGATGAAGTCACGATGGAAAAATGAAACAGCGGTTCAATAAACATATCGTACCTGTTCCTTCTCCGCACGTGGGTTTACCCCGGCCGCCGCATTTGAGTCAGCCGCCTGCGCGTTTGGAGGGGCTCCCCAGAGAAACCTAGGGTTACTCGGCCGCTGCCGCCGGACGCGCGGATGATGGGCCTCATCGCCCGGAGAAACGCCCATGCCGCCGTTGGAACCGCTGGACCTGCAGGACCTGGAGGTCACGATCTCGGAATTGATGGTGGCCACCGCCGACGGCCACGACCCGGCGCTGGACAAGCGCATCACCGACGTGCTGTTGACGCTGCGCCGGCAGTTGCGCATGGACGTGGTGTTCGTGTCCGAGTTCGTCGATGGCCGGCGGGTGTTCCGCTTCGTCGACGGCGGCGACCCGCTGGGCCTGCACACCGGCGACTCGGCGCCGCTGGAGCAAAGCTATTGCCAGGCCGTCGTGCAGGGCCGGCTGCCTGAACTCGTCACTGACGCCGCGCCCTTCGTCGCCGACGCCAGCCTGCCCGACGCGGGCATCCCGGTGGGCGCCCACCTGAGCACGCCGGTCGTGCTGCCCGATGGTCGCGTGTACGGCACGGTGTGCTGCTTCAGCAGCGCGCCGCAACCGGAGTTGCACGACAACGCGCTGGCCTGCCTGCGCCAGTGCGCGCGGCTGGTGGCGCGCAAGGTGGAGCTGGAGCAACACCCCGGTTGGTCGGCCACCGAGCCGCTGCCACTGCAATTTTGAAAAATTCTTGAGGAGGACCCATGAACGACGGTTTTGGACACGAGGTGCCGCCCCGGCATGCGCAGCAGACCCACCGCCAGGTGTCGCGCTACTGTGTCGTCATCGACGCCGCCGACGGCCCGCGGGCGCGGCTGCTGCTGGCTGACCGGACGCCGGTGGCCGAGTTCGACGCGGGCACCGAGGAGGTGACCGAGCTGATCAAGACGGCGCGCGCCAGCACCGGCGCCACCGGGCCGGAATGGGACCGCGCGCTGGCCGGCCACACGCCAGCCCAGCGCGCGGCGGCCACGGTCTACGAGCTGGACGTCTAACGGCCCCGACCCACGCACTGCAACGCCGCGCCGTGAAATAACCCACGAAAGCGGTGCGTGACCCGGGAACTCCTGCCAGGCGGTATCGACGATCCTGGGAATCACCCCTAGCATGCCGCCCTTTTTCGGCCGAGACCGGTTTGCCATGCACAAGCACAGTCGGGACGCAGAAGGCATCCCGACGGCGCAGGCGGTGGGGGCGCCAGCCTTGGACACCACAGGAGCCGCCTTGTCCCGCCCCGCTCGCATGGCGCGCGGTAGCGCGCCGGCTGCGGCCGACGCCGCGTGGCATGCGGTCGCGTTCCGCGAGATCTGGCAGGCCCGGCTGATCGGCATGGACCAGGCCCAGCGTGAGCTGGAGCGCTGGCGCGCGGCCCAGGGCGATGACCCCGGCAGTCTGCTGGCACTGCGCCTGGACCTGATGACCGTGCGGCTGGCGCCGCAGGGCGTGCAGGCGAGCCCGCGCTACCTCGAACTGGCCGCCCGGCTGCAGGCCAGCGGCGACCGCGACGGCGCCGTCATCGCTTCCAGCCTCGCGATGGGCACCGCGGCCTATGGCGGCGATGTGCTCAAGGCGGTGGCGACCTTCGAGCAGTTGCTCCCCGAAATCGACAAGCTGGCCGACCCGCTGGAACGCAGCGTGGCACTGTGGCCGGCGCTGTACCTGTACCAGACACTGGGCAATCCCGCCGCCTACCTGCGCCATGCCAACCAGCTGCTGGTGCTGGCCCGGTCCATGGGCCACAAGGGCATGTGCGAGGCTGCGTCGGCCAACCTGGGCATCGCGCTTTACCTGGCCGGTGACGAGCTGGCTGCGCTGCGCGTGCTGAAGGGCGTGCTGGACAGCAGCGGTGGCGTCGGCGGCTGGATCCGCTTCAGCGCCGTGGCCTGCCTGGCCGGTATCCACCACGCGCTGGGCAACTTCGACAAGGTGCTGCCGCTGCTGTCGGCCTGGGCCTTCCCGAGCCGGCAGGCCGGACTGGACCCGGAAGCAGTCAACCAGTTCCATGCGCTGGGTGCGGAGGTTCATGCCCGGCTGGGACGGCTGGACGACGCACGCCGCTGCCTGGCGTTCGTGGAGCAGGTGCCGCCGCCGCAGCGCAGCTACGACGTGCGTTGCCAGCTGGCGCTGTCGAGGGCGATGTACCTGCAGGCGCTGGGCCAACCGGCGCAGGCGCGGCTGGCGCTGGATGAGGCGGTGCAGTTGTCCGCGTTCTTCTCCGCCAGCCACCGCGTGCTGGACTCGCACTACTGGCGCTCCTTCGCGCAGCTGGCACGCGACCTGGGCGACTGGCAGGCAGCGTACGGCCACCTGGACCGCTACCGGGAGCTGGAGCAGCAGAAGAAGACCCTCGCCTCGGAGGCGCGGCGCATGGTGCAGCTGGAAAGCGGCGCGGCCGACATCGCCATGCTGGACGAGTTCCGCCGGGACCCGCTGACCGGGCTGGCCAACCGCGAGCAGATGCGCGTGCTGGGCGACGAATGGCTGGCGCGCCAGCGGGCCGAGCCGGTGGTGCTGATGTTGAACCTGCGCCGCTTCAACGCGATCAACGAAGCGCTGGGCCATGAAGTGGGCGACGCGGTGCTGGTGGCCGTGGCCGACCGGCTGCGCGCCGCCACGGCCGTGTTCGGGCTGGCGCTGGTGGCGCGCGTGTACGCCGACCAGTTCGCGCTGGCCGTGCCGCGCGACGACGGCGACGCGTCCATCCGGCAGCTCGCCGCGACGATCTTTGCCGCTCCGTTGAGCGTGCGCGGCCATCTGGTGGACATCAGCGCCGCCTGGGGCGTGGCCATGGCGCCGGCGCACGGCACGGCCATGCAGCAGCTGATGTCCAACGCCGAGATTGCGCTGCACCAGGACCGCCAGAGCGGCACCGGCTGGACGCTGTTCTCGCCGCAGCTGCGCAAGGCCAGCGCGCGCCAGCTGTCGCTGGTGTCAGAGCTGCGGCGCGCGGCGCAGGAGGACGAGTTCGAGCTGCTGCTACAGCCCAAGTTCGCACTCGCGGACGACCGCGTGACTGGCGCCGAGGCCTTGATCCGCTGGAACCATCCGGCGCGCGGCACCGTGCCGCCGGTGGAGTTCATCCCGTTCGCCGAGGACATCGGCGCCATCCGCGGCATCACCGACTGGGTGCTGCGCCGCGCGATGCAGATCACGCGCGAGCTGCAGCAGGCGCGCCTGGCCTGCCAGATCGCGGTCAACGTGTCGGCCCATGACATCGCCGCCGCCGGCTTCGGCGAGACGCTGCAGCGGCTGCTGGCCGAGACCGGTGCCCGCGCCACCGACATCCGGCTGGAGCTGACCGAAAGCGTCGTGATGAACGATCCGCAGCAGGTGGCCGGCCGCATGCGCGACATCAGCGCGATGGGCTTCGAGTGGTCCATCGACGACTTCGGCACCGGCCAGTCCTCGCTGTCCTACCTGCACCGGCTGCCGCTGCACGAACTGAAGATCGACCGCAGCTTCGTGCGCAATGCCGGCGACTCCAAGGCCACCATCACCTTGCTGAAGGCTGCCATCGACCTGGGCGCCAACCTGGGACTGAGCACGGTGGCGGAAGGCGCGGAGACGCAGCAAGAGTGGGACCTGCTGCGCCAGCTCGGCTGCGATGCCGCGCAGGGCTGGCTGCGCGCCCGGCCGATGGCGGTGGACGCCTTCCTGCGCTGGCTGGCAGCGCGCCGTTAGTGGGACGGTCTCAAGGGTTCTGACAGCTCGACGCCAGCCAGCCCGCCAGCTGCGGCAGCCAGGCGTCCACCGCCTGCGCCAGCCCGCGCACGGCGCCGCTTGCGTCGGGCGTGGAGGACCGGTCCAGCGACCAGGTCTGCTGCCGCGCGGCCTCGCCACCGGCCGGCCACAGCGTGGCGGTCAGACGCAGCTGTACATGGCTGTCGGTAGGGCTGTTGAACTGCTGCTCGAACTGGTCCAGGTGCACGGCCAGGAGGGCGGGCGAGCTGCTCGCGCAGCCGGGCATGGCGGCGAGCTGCTCGCGCAGGCGCTGGGTCAGCAGCGCGGCTGGCGGGGCCGCCCAGGCGCTGTCGCGGTAGTGCGCCAGCCGCTGCGCCTGCTGGAAGTTCAGCCGGTAGGCGATGCCGTCGCTGGACAGCCAGGGCGGTGCGGTCACGTCGGCGATGCGCCAGGCCAGCGGGCCGCCGGTGGTCGTCACCACTGCACCGGTGCCCGCGCCGGGGCCGAGGTCATAGACGGCCTGGGGCAGGGCGGTGGGGGCCAGCGAACAGGCGGTCAGCGCCAGCGTGGCGAGCAGCGTGGCAACGTGCTTCATCGGCCACCTTCCTTCAGCCGTTCGGCAAAGCCCGGCTCGCCGGGGCCGGGTGGTGGCGGGCTGCGGCCGAACAGCAGGCTCTGCGGCTGGTCGCCGAGGCCCTGGGCGGCGCGCTCCACGCTGCGGCTGGCGGCGGAGAGGTCCGTCACCAGGGGGCGCGTGCGCGGCGGGGTGTCGCCCACCAGCGCCAGTTCCAGGTTGCGCGTGCTGGCCTGCAGCTGGGCGGCGGCGCCGCCCAGTTGGTCCAGCACGGCGACCCGCGTCTTCAAGTCCTGTGTCAGCGCGCGGCCGTCGGCGGCCAGCGCCTCGATCTCGCGCAGCGCGGCGGTGGCGCGCTGCGCCGTGGCATCGGCGTCTTTCAGCAGGCCGGGCAGCGCGCGGGCGCCGGGCTGCAGTGCGGTCATCAGCTGGCTGGTGTCGGTGGCGGCCTGCTCCAGCTTCTGCAGCGACCGGCCCAACTGCGTGCGGTTGTCGTCGCTGAGCAGCAGGTTCAGCCGTTCCGCAGCCTCGGAGAACCGGGCGATCAGCAGCGGGCCGCTGGTCGCCAGGCGGTCCAGCAGTGCGGGCTGCAGTGGAATGCGCGCACCCGGCGCCGCACGCTGCAGCGGGGCGTTGGTGGCGGTTTCTTCCAGACCGATAAAGGACAGGCCCGTGACGCCTTGCAGGCCCAGCTGCGCGTGCGTTGCGGCCGACACCGGCGCGGCGGCGTCCACTGCGATGCCCACGAGGATCTGCCGGGGGTCCTGCGGGTCGAATCCGATGCTGTCCACGAAGCCGACCTCCACGCCGCGCAGCTTGACGGGTGCCTTCAGGTTCAGGCCGGAGACACCGCTGCGCGACACGACGGTGTAGTGCACGCGCGCCGTGCGGTCGCCCTGGAACCAGGCGACGCTGGCCGCCAGGGCCAGGCCCAGCAGCAGCAGGAACAGGCCGGCGGCGATGGCGTGAGCTTTGTTTTCCATGGTGTTCAAACGTTGGCTTCGTCACGCAGCACGGCGGGCACGCCGCCATCGTCGCTGGTGTCATCGAGACTGAGGCGAAAGCGCTGCAGGTCTTCTTCCGCGCAGCGCTGCACATGACCCAGGAAGAAGTTGCGCACGAAGGGGTGGGGCAGCCGGGCCACGTCGGCCAGCGGGCCGCTGGCAATGATGTGCTGGTCTGCCAGTACCGCCACGCGGTCGGCGACGGCGAACAGCGTGTCGACGTCGTGCGTGACCATGACGACGGTGAGCCCCAGCTCCTGCCGCAGCCGGCGCAGCAGCTTGACGAACTGCTTGGCGCTGTCGGGGTCCAGCCCGGCGGTGGGTTCGTCCAGGAACAACAGCTGCGGGTCCAGGATCAGCGCGCGCGCCAGCGACACGCGCTTGACCATGCCGCCTGACAGCTCCGACGGCTGCTTGGTTGCGTCCTCGGGCTTCAGGCCCACCTGCGCCAGCTTCAGCATCACCAGCGGTTTGAGCAGGTCGGGCGGCACGCTCTTGAGCTCGCGCAGCGGCAGCGCGATGTTGTCGAACACGCTCAGCGCCGAGAACAGCGCACCGTGCTGGAACAGCGCGCCCCAGCGGTAGCGCACGCACTCCAGGTCGCGCGCGGCGCAGCCGCCCAGCGGGTGGCCAAAGATCCTCACCGTGCCTTCGCGCGGCACGTCCAGCCCCAGCAGCAGGCGCAGCAGCGTGGTCTTGCCGGAACCCGAGCCGCCGATCAGCGCGACGACCTCGCCCCGGTTCACGGTGAGGTTCAGGCCGCGGTGGATGACGTGGCCGCCCAGCACCGTGGTGACGTTATCGACTTCGACGATGGTGTCGTTCATGTCACAGGCCCACGTCCGAGAACAGCACGGCGAAGATGGCGTCCACCACGATGACAAGCGTGATCGCCGTGACCACGGACTGTGTGACGGCCTGGCCCAGGCTCTCGGTGTTGGGCCGCACGCGCAGCCCGAAGTGCGAAGCCAGCAGTGCGATGAGGCCGCCGAACAGCATGGACTTGATCCAGCCCAGCCACAAATTGACCGGCTCCACCACGCCCGGCAGCGCCTGCAGGAACTGCGTCGGGTCCAGCTTGAGCTGCGCGCTGGCCGCGGCCATGCCGCCCAGCAGCATCAATGCGCTGGTCCACAGCGCCACCAGCGGCAACGACACGGCCAGCGCCAGCACCTTGGGGAGCACCAGCCGCACGGTGTGCGAGATGCCCATGACGGACAGCGCGTCCAGCTCCTGCGTGACGCGCATGACGCCGATCTGCGCCGTCATCGCCGAGCCCGAGCGGCCCGCCACGATGATGGCCGCCAGCAGCGGGCCCAGCTCGCGCAGCACGGCCAGGCCCAGGATGTTGATGACGAAGATGTCAGCGCCGTAGGTCTTCAGCTGGCGCGAGATCAGGTAGGACAGTGTCAACCCGACCAGGAAGCCCACCAGCGCCGTGATGGGCAGCGCCTGTGCGCCGGTGCGGAACACGTTGGCGGAGATCTCGCGCCACGCGATCAGCGACGGGTGGCGCAGGCCCTGCGCGAAATCCAGCAGCAGCCGCCCGGTCAGCGCGGTGAGGTCGACCGCATGGCCCGCGAACCCCAGCAGCCTCGCACGCAGCAGCGCAAGACCTGGTCCCAGCCGCGGCCGGCGTTGCGGCGCCGTGGTGGGCTGCATGAACTGCGCGAACAGCAGCGCCTGCTCGGGCAGCCACAGCAGCCGCGCGGGCCGCTGCTGGCCCCAGCCCTGCCACAGCGTCAGCGCGCCAGCGGTGTCCAGCCGGCCGACCGCCCGCAGGTCCCACAGCGTGTCGCCCCCGGCGGCCACCGCGTCGGCGATGCGCGCGCGGAACTCCTCGTAGCGGCCACGCAGCGCCAGAAGCGTCCAGTCGCCGCTGATGCGCCATTCCTGCGCGCTGCCGGCCTGCAGCTTCGGCTCGGCGTCAAGCGGCGCGGCGGGTGCCCACGCACCTGCCGGGCCGGGGGGCTCTGGCAGGTCGGGCGGGGACAGGGCGCCAGCGTCGCTCATGGCGCGCACGCTAGCACGCCATGCGTCAGCCGCACGGCAGTGCCAGCCGGCGCAGGCGCTGTGCGACGTCGTGCGCGGCCGGGCGGGTGTCGACCGCAGCGGCCAGACATGCATCGGCCAGCACCTGCACCGCGTCGGCGTGCTGTGCGCAGCGCGGGCCCAGCTCCTCCAGCAGGCAGCCGAGCGCGCGCACGTCCAGCGCCTTCAGCCGGGCGGCCTGCTGCGGCGGCACGCTGGCAAGGAACGAGGCCGCGCCGAAGTCACCCAGGCGGCCTTCTCCGTCGCCGTCGTGCAGCATGTTGTGGGCGTAGAAGTCGCCATGCGTCAGCGCGCGTGCGTGCAGGTGCGCCAGCGCGTCGGCCATGCCCGTGGCCAGCCGCAGTGCCGCGCCGGGCGCCATCTGCAGCGCCGGGTCGTAGACATCGCGCGTGCAGGACGCCAGGCTGGGCGGGCCGGCCAGCGTTCGAAAGCGCGGCGGTATCAGCGGCATCAGCAGGCCGTCGGCGCCGCCAGGGTGCCCGCTGAGCCGGCCGGTGGCGGGAATCAGGTGCGGATGCGCGCCGGCCTGCAGACAGGCCGCCAGTTCGGTGCCGGGCAGGCCGTCGCTGGTGACTTCGCCCTTGAACACCTTCAGCGCCACGGCCGTGCCGTCTGCGCGCGCAGCCCGGTGGATGTGGCCCGACGCGCCTTCGCCCAGCAGCGCCTGCACCTGCAGATCCGCCCAGTTCACGCGCGGCATGGGCGCGTTGTCGAGCGCTTCGGCTTCCTGCGCGGCGCTGAACGGGTTGCCGCCGTGCGCCAGCCACGTCAGACGTGGCAGCGTCAGCAGCCAGTCCGGCAGACCTTCGAATTGGTTCGCAGAGATCCGCAGCAGCTCCAGCCGCTCGCAGCCGGCCATCGTGGCGGGCAGGGCGGTCAGCCGGTTGCCGGCCAGCGCGACCTTCTGCAGACGGGCGCGGCGGCCCAGTTCGTCGGGCAGCGCCTCGATGCGGTTGTCGGTCAGGATCAGCCAGCGCAGCCGCGGCGGCAACGCCGCGGCCGGCACGTCGCTGATGTGGTTGGCCTTGAAGCCCACCATCTCCAGTGACTTGCAACGGCCCAGCACCTCGGGCAGGCGCGCGAAGCGGTTGTTGGAGCAGAAGATGACGCGCAGCCGGTGCAGCCGCGGCAGATCGGCGGGCAGGTCGTCCAGCGCATTGCCGGACAGGTCCAGCTCTTCCAGCGAGTCGGCCAGCGTGTAGACCTCCTCGGGCAGTTCGCGCAGGTCGGCGCGCAGTGTCAGTCGTCGGGCGCCGGACAGGGCGCCGGCGCGGAGTTGTTCCAGGGTGTTCAAGGGGCGTGGCTCGGTCTTCGCGTGGCCTGGGCCGAAGCGGGGAGGGTCTTCGCGGTACAGCGGCGCGGCATTGTCCGCGCAGCACGGCGGCGGCCGGTCGCACTTCCCCAGCGAAGCCCAGTAGCATTGGGCCATTCAACGCGAGGTGCCCCGTGAAACTCGAAGCCCTGCTCGCCACCGAGACCTTGATCCCGTCGCTGCCGGAAGGCGTCAGCCGGGTGCTTGCCGAACTGCAGAAGGAAGAACCCGACCTGCGCCGCATCAACGAACTGTTGTCCGGCGAGATCGGTCTGGCCGTGCGGCTGCTGCGCCTGGTGAACTCGGCGCGCTACAGCGCGGGCGACCAGCGCATCGGCACCATTGAGGCCGCCACAGCCCGGCTGGGGCTGGTGGCGACACGTCAGCTCGTCCAGGCGGCGGCCGTGGGCGGCGCCTTCAAAGGCGTGCCCGGGGCGGACATGACCAGCTTCTGGCGTTACAGCCTGGACGTGGCCAAGATCGCGCAGTCGCTGGCTGAAGAGCTGAGGCTGGACAAGGGCCTCGCCTTCACCGCCGGCCTGTTGCACGGCACCGGCGACCTGGTGCTGAAGATGGCGATGCCCGGGCGTGAGAGCCTGCAGCCGCCGTTCCCGACCGATGATGACCGCCACGAGACCCAGCGCGCCGACCTGGGCTATGCCTACCCGGAGGTCGGCGCCGCATTTGCCGCGCGCTGGCTGTTCCCGGACAGCATCGTCGAGGCGATTCGCCACCAGTGCGACCCGCAGGACGCGCGAGACAAGACGCTGGCAAGCCTGCTGCACCTGTCCATCTGGAGTGCCCGCGCGCACGAACTCGACATCGAGGGCGAGGCGCTGGCCGACGCGTTTCCCGGCGACGTCGCACAGGCCATCGGCCTGGCCGATGCGGAGCGGCTGCGTGGCGACGACGTCATCGCGTGGACGCCGGACGACGAGGCGCGCGACTTTTCCTGACGGCGACGACCGCCTGGCGACGCTGTAGCGCCCAGGCTGTCTGTCCTCGTGGCTCCCCGGCGTGGGCTCGAGCCCGGCCGCTCAGGCCTTCTTCACGAACTCCGACTTCAGCCCCATCGCGCCGACGCCGTCGATCTTGCAGTCGATGTCGTGGTCGCCGTCGGCCAGGCGGATGTTCTTGACCTTCGTGCCGACCTTGACGACCAGCGACGAGCCCTTGACCTTGAGGTCCTTGATGACGGTGACCGTGTCGCCGTCCTGAAGTACGTTGCCGACGGCGTCCCTGATGACGCGGGCCGCTTCGGCCGCCACCGCCTCGGAGCCCTGCGCCGACCATTCGTGGCCGCATTCGGGGCAGACGAGCTGGGTGCCGTCCTCATAGGCGTAGGCGGATTGGCACTGGGGGCAGGCGGGCAGGGTGCTCATGGGGTTCGGGAGAGATTCAGTGGGTCGAATGGAGGTGCGGCAACAGGTCAGCCGGCCTCTCGCTCTTTGTCGCCGCCAGCACCGAAGCCGACGCCGTGGGTCGCCAGGTAGTCGCGGATGAGGCGCCGCACCACCTGCGACGGGGTGACGTCCTGCTGCGCACAAAGCGTCTCGAAGGCCTTCTTTTTGTCCGGGTCGATCAGGACCGTGAGTCGTGCGGTTTTCTGCTCCATTGAGCGTCTCCTATGTAAATCGCATGATAATTGCGAACATATCTAATGCCAATTGAATTGGCTGTCTGCCCGATCGGCTCACCTCAGCATTGCTGGCGTGCGGGCCGACGCAGCCGACGCCCATCGCTGACAACTTTGCCGACCATGCCTCATACCGCCCATGCCGAGGACCACGTCAAGCCGTTCGTCTACGAGACGCTGACGACTAAGGCGCTGCACTTCTCGATCAGCGAGATCCAGAGCCGCATGCAGGTGCTCAAGCCGTTGGCTCTGGACCTGGACTACACGCGCACGATGATGGGATTCCTGCTGTTCAACGACAGTCCGGACACCATGGGCATGATCGGTCTGGGCGGTGGTTCGCTGGCCAAGTTCTGCCGCAGCTACCTGCCGAAGGCGCGCATCGACGTCGTCGAGATCAATCCGCACGTCATCGCGCTGCGAGACGTGTTCCACGTGCCGCCGGATGACAGCCTCTTCGCGGTGCGCCGGGGCGACGGCGCAGACTTCGTGCGCTCGCCGCCGCATCGCATGGACGTGTTGATGGTCGACGGCTACGACCCCGATGGCATCCCGCCTGCCTTGTGCTCGCAGGCCTTCTACGACGACTGCAGGGAATCACTGCAGCCGGAGGGCCTGCTGGTCGTCAACCTGCACATGGGTCACTGCGACTACGCCGTGCACGTCGAGCGGATCCGCCGCGCATTCGACGGTCGCATCCTTGTCCTGCGTGATCAGGACTGCGGCAACAGCATCGTCTTCGGCTGCGCCGGCTGCCGTCTGCAGCGCGCCCAGACCTCGCAGTTACGCCGCCCCCGCCACTTCGACGCCGCTGCGTGGAAAGAGCTGGCGCCCAGCCTCGCCGAGGTCATGGATGAACTGCGGAAGACGGCGTTTGACGGCGTGGGGCGCGTTTGACACATCCGCACCGCCGGGCGTTTCAAGCAAGATAGGCAGACAGCTCGCCCTCGCGGGCTGGACGTGCCCAGAAAAATGCCTCACATGCTTGCGCGTGTGAGGCTTTCGATTTGGCTCCCCGACCTGGGCTCGAACCAGGGACCTACGGATCAACAGGTCTATGGCTTGCTCAGAAGTCCGGATGTCCGAGACTGGCCAAGTCACTGTGTGTGGCAGGGTAAGGAGCAAGTTCGACAGCCGTTCACCTGGGTGTAGTAGCGCCTTGCTGCGCGTACGGCATCAGCACAGTTGTTGAACTGGCCCAGCAGTTGCACGTTCGCAGTCGACGGCCAATACATGCAGCCCTTCTTGTGCACCTCGTGGTCTCCGTTGGACTGCGCTGCCTTGTTGACGCAATAGTCGTCCATCGTTTTTTTGCCCTGGGATTGCGGAGCGATCGACTATCGGCGTGACCTGAGGACGCGGCATCCCCAAAACTTGGGAGACTTCCCCAGTCGCGCTGGAGCGGCACAGCGCTGTTCACCACAAAGAAAGAAGCCCCGCACGCTTAGACATGCAGGGCTTCTGAAGTGGCTCCCCGACCTGGGCTCGAACCAGGGACCTACGGATTAACAGTCCGGCGCTCTACCGACTGAGCTATCGAGGAAAAGTGCTTTGATGTCGGCGTGGCAAGCGGTTGCACCACGCGTCTTGGGTTTTCTGACGCTTGCGCATCAGGCTTGAATTTCTGGCTCCCCGACCTGGGCTCGAACCAGGGACCTACGGATTAACAGTCCGGCGCTCTACCGACTGAGCTATCGAGGAACAGAGCCCGTGACTATAGCAGTTTTTTCAAGGGCATCAGAGACGGACTTCGAGACTCGTGCGGAAAGTCCGCGGCGCCAGCGGGTAGAGGTAGCTGTGCTCGAACTGCCAAGGCGATTCGCGCCAGGCGCGGCGGTTGGTGACGTTGTCGATGGCAGCACGCCAGATCCAGGTTTGCGAGCCGGTGCCCGCCGTGTAGCGCAGGCCCGCATCGGCGACGGTCCAGGCCGGCACAGCGACGCTGTTGTCGGGTGTCGCAAAGCGTCGTCCTTCATGGCGCAGGCCCAGCTGCACCTGCAGGCCCGGCAGCAGGTCCTGGCGCAGCTGCGCCTTCAGCGTGGTCTTGGGGACGTTCGGTGGCGTCAGGCCGTTGAGGCTGGCGTCAGCACTGCCCTGGCGGCGTGCGCGCAGGTGCATGGCGCTGGCGAACAGGCCACCGCCGCTCCACTTCAGGTCGGCGCTGGCCTCCACGCCTCGGTGGCGGGCGACACCATCCGCGCGGCGTTCGCAGCTGTCGTCGGCACTGCATTCGGCAAAGCCGGGCAACAAGACGTCGCGCCACAGCGGGCGGCGGATGTCGAAGACGGTCAGCGCGCCTTCGACGCGTTGCGTGCCGGTCTTCAGCCCAGCCTCGATCTGGCGGCTCTTCAAGGCGGGCAAGGCCTCGCCGGCGTTCCTGTAGCGCGCACGGTTGGGTGCAACCTCGCTCTCCACGCCCTGTCCCCAGCTCGCGTAGATCAGCCACTCGCTGGCGATGGCGTGGCTCAACGCGAGCCATGGTGTCGTGACGCTCTGCGCGTAGTCGGTCGGGCGCGAACCGTCGGTGCGCACGCTCTTGCGATCCAGCCGCGTGTGACGCAGACCCATCCAAAGGCTGGTGTCGCTGCCGAGCACCACGCGGTCGCGCAGATAGAGCTCGTTGCTGCGTTCGTCGCGGTGGGTGTTCTCGCCGGTCAGGGCAGGCTTGGGTGCGGTGACGACGCTGCCGTCGATGTGGCCGATACCGGTGAAGTTGTAGGCCTGCTGCTGGAAGCGGCTCTTGAACTGGCTGGTCAGGCCGCCGACCGTGAGTTCGTGACGCATGCCGGCGAGCTGCACGGGGCCGCTGGCCGAGATGTCCAGCGACGTGGTGTCGCGGTGCTCGTTCTCGCTGCGGAAGTCGTACAGGTCGAAGCGGCCGTCGGGGCCGAAGCGGTCGCAGTAGTAGACGCCGTCGAACGTGCTGTTCTCGTTGCAGTCCAGGCCGAAGGCGAACGCGTTGCGATCGTCGGTGCGCAGGCGTTGCGCGCCCAGCGCGGCCTGGGCGCGCCAGCCGCCAGCCAGCTTGTGCTGCACGCGCAACGAGGCATGCGTGTTGTCGAAGACGACGGGCAGCGTCCAGGGCTGGTTGTTGAGGTTCAGATTGGGGTCGATGCGGCTCGCATCGGGCAGTTGATTGCCCAGCAGGCTGAAGCCGTCCTGGCTGGGTTGGCTCTGGCGGTTCAACTCCACCTCGGCCTCCACGAGCGTGTCCACACGGGGGCGCCACTCGGCCGCCAGCGCCGCCGTGTGTGCGTTGCCTTTGGTGTTGCGCACCTGCGGGTCCAGCCGGGCCACTGCCAGGTTCACGCGCAGGCCGAACTCGCGGTTGGCGCCAAAGCGCTGGGAGTGGTCCAGGCTGGCCTCCAGCGTGCCACCTTCGATCGCGCCCAGCATCAGCGTCGTCGCGTCGTCGGCCAGCGGGCGCTTGACGACGAGGTTCACCAGGCCGGCAGGCGCGCTGGTGCCGGCCTGCAAGCCGGAGCTGCCCTTCAGCACCTCCACGGCCGCCTTGTTGGCCAGCGACAGCGCGGTCTCGCCGCTGATGGGCAGGCCGTCCCGGCGCAGGTTGAAGCGGTTGTCGAGGTCGAAGCCGCGCACCTTCAGCTGCGACCAGTAACCGGCGGCCTGGTAGGCGTCGGACACAGACGCGTCCAGCTTGGTCAGGCCGGACAACTGGCTGACGCCGAGGTCGGCCAGGCGTTCGGACGACAGGCTCAGCACCTGCATGGGCAGCCTGGCGGGCGGTTCGGTGAAGCCGGCAAGGCCGGGAGCGGCCTCGACGGCCTTGCCGGTCACGCTGACCTGGGGCAGGGACTGCGCATCCGCCAGGCCGGCGGCAAGCAGTGCCGCGGCGGCGGCAAGAACGGAAACGGAAAAGAAAGGCGTTGCCATCGAAGCTCGGAGCGATGGCAGGTCGGCAAACACTGAAGACGCCGGGCCCCGGGAGACGAAACGGAAAAACGGAGGCCTGCGGTTCGGCTGCTTCCCTGCGCGAGGATTACCTCAATCAGGTTCAAAGGGACTGTCTCAGTCGCGCCTGCCGTGGCTGGCGCAACACCCCTAGCGAAGACCGGCGGACATGCCGCCGGCGGAGCGCATTCTATGGGCGCGGCTGTCGGCAGGCTTTGCTGGGAACGGTTTTTGCTGCGTCGCAGCAACGATTCCCACAGGAGCACCCCATGTCCGACCTCACCTTTGATTCCAGCACCTCACAAGCGTCGCGCATCGGCCTGGCCGAGGAGCATGAAGTGCACGGCTGGTGTCAGGCCCTCGGTGTGACCGAGGCCGAGCTGCGCGTGGCCGTGGCTGCCGTGGGTGATGATGCCGACGAAGTCCGCGGCCATCTGGGTCGGGGCGGCTGACCGTCCCAGCGGTTGGCCGTTCGGACGGCTGACCCGCCGCCCCGACGTGCGGCAAGTTCTGCGCGCAACCGGTCATCCGGGGGCTTCGCAGCGAGGCGTGATCGTCAACGCGCCTGACGCAAACAAGCCGCCCGGGGGCGGCTTTGCACGCCAGCGGCGGCCACTCAGTCGAACACCGGCGACTCCACGCCGAGCACCTTGTGCAGCTTGGGGCTGGTCGTCGTGTACTGCAGGTGCACGCGCTTGTCCGGGTACACGTAGGGTGCTGCGCCGAACGCGGCCAGTGCGGCTTCGTGGAAGCCGCTGAGGATGAGCTTCTTCTTCCCCGGGTAGGTGTTCACGTCGCCGACGGCAAAGATGCCCGGCACGCTGGTCTCGAACTTCTCGGTGTCGACGACGACCTGCTTGCGCTCCAGCGCCAGACCCCAGTCGGCGATGGGGCCGAGCTTGGGGCTGAGGCCGAAGAAGGTCAGCACCTGGTCGCAGGGCACGACGCGGGTGACGCCGTCGTTGCCGGCGACCTTCAGGCCGGTCAGCCGGCCCTCGTGTTCGGCAATGCCCACGGCCTGGCCGATGATGAGCTGCATCTCCTGCGCGTCGCACAGCTCGCGCATCTTCGCAACGCTGGCGGGCGCGGCGCGGAAGTCGTCACGCCGGTGCATCAGCATGACGCTCTGGGCCTTGTGAGGATTGCCGTCAGCGTACGCGGCGCAGAAGTTCAAAGCCCAGTCCAGCGCCGAGTCGCCGCCGCCGATGATGAGGAGGTTCTTGCCGGCGAAATCGGCCGGCGTCTTCACGCGGTAGTGGACCTGCGTGCCCTCGAACGGCTCCACGCCCTCAACCTTCAGCGTGCGCGGCTGGAAGCTGCCCACGCCGCCGGCGACGAAGACGGTCTTGGTGAGGAAGCGAGTGCCCTTGCTCGTCTCGACGCGGAAGCGGCCGTCCTGTTGCTTGTCGACCACCGTGACCTCCTGGCCCAGGTGGAAGGTCGCACTGAAAGGCTCGATCTGCCTGAGCAGGTTGTCGGTCAGCTCCTTGCCGGTGCACACGGGCACGGCTGGGATGTCGTAGATGGGCTTGTCGGGGTACAGCTCGATGCACTGGCCGCCGGGGTAGGCCAGGCTGTCGACGACGTGGGCCTTGATCTCCAGCAGGCCCAGCTCGAAGACCTGGAACAGGCCGACTGGCCCGGCGCCGACGATGACGGCGTCGGTCTCGATCAGTTCGGGGGGCGACGCTGGGGCCTGCATGGGCAGCGAGTTCAGCGGATCAGCTCGGGCAGCTTGCCCGTCTTGTCCTTCCAGTCGTCGGCATCGGGCAGCGCCGGCTTGCGCTTGGTGATGCTGGGCCAGCCCTTGGCCAGATCGGCGTTGATCTTGATCATGTGGATCTGATCGCCCGGCACATCCTCCTCCGGCATGATCGCGTTGACCGGGCACTCGGGAATGCACACGGCGCAGTCGATGCACTCGTCGGGGTCGATGGTCAGGAAGTTGGGGCCTTCGCGGAAGCAGTCCACCGGGCAGACGTCGACGCAGTCGGTGTATTTGCAGCGGATGCAGGCTTCGGTGACGACGTGGGTCATGAGCGGCTCTGGGAAGTAAGGGGCGCCTTCAGCGGCGGAATTTCGGGCGAAACAGCAATTTTATTGGAGGCGGGCAGTGCGCCCGTGCCAACGATGAGAACAGCCGGTCGGCCGCCGTGCAGCGGGGCGGCGTCGGCGAGGTCGGCGAGCCGGTGGTCGCTGGCCCGTGCGTCGGGGCAACCGGCGCGGCTGACGACCAGCGCGGGCGTGTCCGACGCCCAGCCGGCGGCCTGCAGCTTGGGGCCCAGCGTGTCGAGCTGGCGGCCGGCCATGTAGAAGACCTCGGTGTCGGCCGACAGCGCCGCACGCAGCTCGCCATCGGCCGTCATGGCCGTCGTCAGGCTCACGTTGCGGCCGCGGCCGCGGCGGGTCAGCGGGCGTTGCGTCAGCGCGGCGGCGGCGGACGCCGCCGTGACGCCGGGGACGACTTCGCTGTCGATGCCGGCAGCAGCCAGCGCCTGCAGTTCTTCTTCCAGGCGGCCGAAGATGCTGGCGTCGCCACCCTTCAGCCGCACGACGACGGCGTGGTCCCGCGCGGCCTGGACGAGCAGCGAGTTGATCTCCGCCTGCTTGGCCGAGTGCTCGAAGCCGCGTTTGCCGACGTAGGTCCAGCGCGCGTTCGGTGCCAGGTCTTGCAGCGCCGGATCGGCGAGGGCGTCGGCCAGCACGATGTCGGCCGTCGCCAGCGCGCGCGCGCCGCGCACCGTGATGAGGTCCGCCGCGCCGGGGCCGGCGCTGACGAAGATCACACGGCCAGCGGGCATTACCAGGCCTCTTCTGCCGCAGCCGCCGGCGGCGCGTCCACCAGCAACGCGCCGCTGGTGCGGTGGCTGGCCGGGTCGACGACGATCAGCGCGCCGCCGACGCGGTTGTCCACGAAAGGCTCGACAGGGAGCTCGTGCTGCACTTCCATCTGCACGCGGCCGATGGTGTTGACGGGCAGTTCGTGCGCGTCCTGTGGTTGCAGCGTGTTGATGTCCAGCACCGAGTCGATGGCCGAGATGCGCGCCTGCACCCAGCGGTTGCCGTGGCGCACCCAGTACTTGCGGCCGGGCTTGGCGGCTTCGGTGTCCAGCCAGGCCAGCGTGGCGGGGAAGGTCTTGGTCTGCGTGGCCGAGCCGGGCGTGACGATCCAGTCGCCCCGGCTGACGTCGAGCTGGCGGTCCAGCACGAGGCCGGCGGAGTCGCCAGCTTGCGCGCTGCCGACGGTCTCGCCGGACAGGCGCACTTCGGACACGACGGCGGTCTGCTTGGATGGCAGGACCTCGATGGTGTCGCCCGCCTTCACCGCGCCGTGGGCGATGCGGCCCCACAGCACGCGCGGCTGCACGCCGGTGCCGTTGGACTGGTAGGCATCCTTCTGCACGTACTGCACCGGCAGGCTCAGCGGCGCGTCGGCACGCTCGCTCAGCGTGGGCAGGCGCTCCAGCACTTGCAGCAGGCTCTCGCCGTTCCACCAGGGTGCGTCCAACGGCTGGGTCACGTTGTCGCCACGCAGCGCGCTGACCGGCACGGTGGCGGCCACGTTCAAGCCGGCCGCGGCAGCGAACTTGTCGAGCGCCGTCTTGACCTTGGCGAAGCCGGCGCCTGCGTCGTCCAGCGCGTCGATCTTGTTGATGGCGAACACGATGCTGGGCACGCGCAGCAACTGGGCCAGCAGCGAGTGGCGACGTGTCTGCGGCAGCAGCGTGACTTCGGCTTCGGTCAGGTCCAGCTTGGTGATGTCCACCAGCACGACGGCGGCGTCGGAACCCGCTGCGGCCGTGACCATGTTGCGCGTGTACTGCTCATGTCCGGGGGCGTCGGCAATGATGAACTTGCGCGTCTTGGTGGCGAAGTAGCGATAGGCCACGTCGATGGTGATGCCTTGCTCGCGCTCGGCCTCCAGGCCGTCGGTGAGCAGGCTCAGGTCAATGGGCCTCCCAGCGGCGCGGCGCTCCAGCGTGTCGAGCTGGTCGGCCAGGATGGCCTGGCCGTCGAACAGCAGGCGGCCGATCAGCGTGGATTTGCCGTCGTCAACGGAACCCGCGGTCAGGAATCGCAGCGCCTTCATCAGAAATACCCTTCCTTCTTGCGCTTCTCCATGGAAGCTTCACTGGTGCGGTCGTCCATGCGGGTGGCACCGCGTTCGCTCACCGTCACGGTCAGCGTCTCGGCCACGACCTCGCTTGCATTCGCGGCCGGGCTCTCGACCGGGCAGGTGCAGGTCATGTCGCCCACGGTGCGGAAGCGCACCTGCACGGTCTCCACCGTCTCGCCGGCTTCCGGCGGCGTCACGTCGGTGAGCGGCACCAGCAGGCCCTTGCGGCGGATGACCTGGCGTTCGTGCGCGAAGTACATGGGCGGCAGAGGGATGTTCTCGCGGGCGATGTAGAGCCACACGTCCAGCTCGGTCCAGTTGCTGATGGGGAAGCAGCGGAAGTGCTCGCCCGGGCGGATGCGCGTGTTGAACAGCGTCCACAGCTCGGGTCGCTGCTCCTTGGGCTGCCATTGGCCGAAGCTGTCGCGGTGGCTGAAGATGCGCTCTTTGGCGCGCGCCTTCTCCTCGTCGCGGCGGGCACCGCCGATCAGGCAGTCGAACTTGTGCTCCTCGATGGTCTCCAGCAGCGTCACCGTCTGGTGGCCGTTGCGGCTTTCCAGCGGGTGCGACAGGCGGATGGTCCCCTTGGCCATGCTGTCTTCGAGGTGGCCGACGATCAGGCGCTCGCCCATGTCAGCGACGCGCTGGTCACGGAACGTGATGACTTCGGGGAAGTTGTGGCCCGTGTCGATGTGCACCATCGGGAAGGGCAACTGGCCCGAATAGCCGCTGGCGTGCGCGGCGTTCTTCATCTTGAAGGCCTTCTCCGCCAGGCGCAGCACGACGCAGCTGTCCTTGCCGCCGGAGAACAGCAGGGCGGGGCGCTCGAAGCTGGCAGCCACCTCGCGCAGGATGAAGATGGCTTCCTCTTCCAGCGCATCCAGGTGCGCGTGGTCGACGTCGGCGATGAGTTGTTCAGGTTTCACAGCAGCATTCATGACTTCGCGTGCAGACCGCACTCTTTCGTTGAGTCCTCCCACCACCAGCGACCGGCGCGGAAGTCTTCTCCCACCGCGATGGCGCGCGTGCAGGGCGCGCAGCCGATGCTGGGCATGAACTGGTCATGCAGCGGGTTGTAGGGGACGGCGTACCGTTCGACATAGGCCCACACCTCCGCCCAGGTCCAATCGGCAATGGGGCTGATCTTGCGGCGGTGGTTGCCGTCGTCTTCGTCGAAGGCCACGTCACCGCGTGCGCCCGATTGCTCGCGTCGCAGGCCGGTGATCCAGGCCGAGCGACCCGCCAGCATGCGGCCCAGCGGCTCCATCTTGCGCACGCCGCAGCACGCCTTGCGCAGCTCGATGCTCTTGTACATCGCGTCCTCGCCCTCGCGGGCAACGAACTGGATGACGGCGTCTGCCACCGGCTTGAAGACTTCGACCTCGAAGCCATAGCGGTCCTTGATCTGCAGCAGCAGGCCCAGCGTCTCGGCGTGCAGCTTGCCGGTGTCCAGCGTCGAGATGTGCACCGGCAGGCCGGTGCGCGAGATCAGGTCGGTGATGACCATGTCTTCCACGCCCAGGCTGCTGCTCTGCACCAGGCCGTCGCCGTGCGCGATGCTGGCGTCGCGCAGGCGCTGCAGCGCGGCCTCGATCTTGGCTTCGAGCGCGGGCGTCCACTTGGCGTAGAGGCCGATGGCATTGCCCGCCGCGGGCGCTGCGGCCCAGGGCAGGGCGGATACGCCACTCACGCGGCGCTCCGCTGGAACCACGGCCGCGTCTCGGCCACGTCGCCCTGGTAGAAGCCCACCGGCGCGAACAGGTCCAGCGCCTTCTGCGCGAAGGCGGGGTTCTGGTCGCCCCGCAGGATGACTTCGTCGAAGCCGGTACGGGCCAGCAGCTGCATCATGTCTACCAGCACTTCGCCGCGCGCGCGGATGGCGCCGGTGAACTTGAGGCGGCTGCGCAGGATGTGGGCTTGGCTGTAGGCACGGCCGTCGGTCCACTTGGGGAACTCCAGCACGACGAGGGCAATGCGGTCCAGGTCACGCGCCAGCTCGTTGATGTCGGCATCGTTCGGAAACTCGATGGCGACCTTGAGATCGGTCGGCCAGTGGCCTTTGATCGCGTGCCACTGCTCCAGCGTCAGCAGGCGGTTGGCGGCAGGATCGGGATCGGGCTTGGGGCCGTCTTCGCCGATGGCGTGCTTCCAGGTGCAGGTGTTGGGGTTGATGAATTTCATATCGATCAAGCCTTGGCTGTGGACACACGGACGGCGTTGGCCGCGGTCTTGAACGGGTCGAGCCCCAGGCGCTTCACCGCATCGATGAAGTGCTCGCCACTCAAGCGCTCGCGCGTGAAGGTCTCGATGACGGCGTCGATGGCATCGGCGATCTCGTCGGCAGCAAAGCTCGGGCCGATGACCTTGCCAGCCACGGTGCCGCCGGCAAGCTTGGTGCCGTCCCCGCCGCCCAGCGTCAACTGGTACCACTCGGTGCCGTCCTTGTCGACGCCGAGGATGCCGATGTGGCCGCTGTGGTGGTGGCCGCACGAGTTGATGCAGCCGCTGATGTGCAGGTCGATCTCGCCCAGGTCTTCCAGTTCATCGATGTCCTGGTAGCGCTCGGCAATCTCGGCGGCCAGCGGCAGCGAGCGGGCATTGGCCAGCGCGCAGAAGTCGCCGCCAGGGCAGGCGATCTGGTCGGTGAGCAGGCCGGCGTTGGGTGTCGCAAAGCCGGCGGCGCGCGCGGCCTGGAACAGCTCGGGCAGGTCGGCAGCCTTGACCCACGGCAGCACGAGGTTCTGGCGGTGCGTAGCGCGCAGTTCGCCCAGCGAGAACTGGTCGGCCAGCGCGGCGGCGGTGTCCATCACGTCGGCCGTGGTGTCGCCCGGTGCGATGCCCACGCGCTTCAGGCTCAGCGTGACGGCGCGGTAGCCGGCGACACGGTGGCCGTGCACGTTGCGCTTCAGCCAGCGCGCGAAGGCCGGGTCACTGGTGTCCAGCGCGGGCTCGGCACTCGGCACCACGCCGGCCGGGTCGACGAAGCAGGCCGCCACGCGGTCCAGCTCGGCCTGCGGAATGATGTGCTCGTGGCCGCCGTTGTCGTCGGCCAGGATGCGGGCGAACTCCTCGTTGACCGCGTCGAAGAACTTCTGGCCTTCGGCCTTCACGAGGATCTTGATGCGCGCCTTGTAGAGGTTGTCGCGCCGGCCGGCCAGGTTGTAGCAGCGCACGATGGCCTCGATGTAGACGAGGATCTGCTGCCACGGCACGAAGGCGTTGATCTCCACGCCCGGGATGGGCGTGCGGCCCATGCCGCCGCCCACGAAGACCTGGAAGCCGATCTCGCCGGCCGCATTCTTCTTCAGCTGCAAGCCGATGTCATGCCAGCCGATAGCGGCACGGTCCTCGGCGGCGCCCGACACGGCGATCTTGAACTTGCGCGGCAGGTGGGCGAACTCGGGGTGCAGCGTGCTCCACTGGCGCAGCACCTCGGCGTAGGGGCGCGCGTCGACGATGTCGTCGGGCGCGATGCCCACGAAGGCGTCGCTGGTGATGTTGCGGATGCAGTTGCCGCTGGTCTGGATGCCGTGCATGTCGACCTCGGCCAGCAGCTCCATGACGGTGGCGCTGTCCTTCAGCGGAATCCAGTTGTACTGGACGTTCTGGCGCGTCGTGAAGTGGGCGTAGCCGCCCTGACCGGCGAACGGGCCGTCGGGCTGGCGGTCGTACTCGCGGGCGATCTTGGCGAGCTGGCGCAGCTGGCGGCTGCTCAGTTCGCCGTACGGCACGGCCACGCGGAGCATGGGCGCGTGGCGCTGGATGTACCAGCCGTTCTGCAAGCGCAGCGCGCGGAACTCGTCGTCACCCAGCGTGCCGGCGAGGTTGCGCTCCAGCTGGTCGCGGAACTGCGCGGCGCGGGCGCGGATGAAGCGGCGGTCGAAGTCGGTGTACTGATACATGCTCAGGCCAGGAAGGATCGGTAGAGGTTGAACGCGCTGACGAGGACGATGGTCGTCCCCACGAGGGCCAGCAGGGCCTTGGTGTGCAGACGCTTGGTGAGCAGCGCGGCGATGGGGGCGGCGAACAGGCCGCCCAGCACCAGCCCGGCCACGGTGACCCAGGGATTTTCGTCGCCGATCAGCAGCGCGAACACGCCGGCGCTGATGAAGGTCAGGAAAAACTCGGCCAGGTTGACCGAACCGATGGTGGTGCGCGGGTCGTGCCCGGTGCCGACCAGCGTCGTCGTGACCACAGGACCCCAGCCGCCACCGCCCACCGCGTCGACGAATCCGCCGAACAGGCCCAGCTTGGCGACGTGGCGCGGCGCGCCGCCGCGGGCCTTGATCTTGCGGAAGATCTTGCAGATGACGTACAGGCCCATCAGCAGCAGGTAGGCGGAGACGAAGGGCTTGATGACGTCGCCATCGATGCTGGACAGCACCCAGGCACCCGAGGCCGCGCCCAGCATGCCGGGCACCAGCAGGCGCAGGAACAGGTCGCGGTTGACGTTGCCCAGCTTCAGGTGGGCGAGGCCCGACACGCCGGTCGTGAACACCTCGGCGATGTGCACCGAGGCACTCGCCACGGCCGGGCTGCTGCCCGTGGCGAGCAGGAAGGACGTGCTGGTGATGCCATAGGCCATCCCAAGAGCGCCGTCCACCGTCTGCGCCAGCAGGCCCACGGCGACCGCGGCCCAGAACTCCTGGCTGGACAGGGCCTGCGAGACCAGCTGCAAGCCGCTGTAGCCGCCGGCCGGCTGCGTGAACAGCCGCGACGCCAGCGCGATTGACAGGGCCATCAACAGGCCGATCACCGACCACATGGCGACCCGCAGCACCGGGTGGCCGGGGTCGTTGGCGTGGGTCACCGCGTTCTCCAGCGGCGGCAGGCCGAGTTCGGCGTGCTCGGCGTTGACCGGGTTGTTGCTGAGGTCGAGGTCGCGGACTTTCATCGAGGCCGCGACTCTAGGGAATGTTGCGCTGCAGCAGAACTACAGAATTCTTCGGCCCATATGCCCGACGCGAATAAGCAACCTCAGTTTGTGGCCAGTTCGCGCAGGGCGGCGACCTGTTCGACGATGCGCGGCGGTACCGGCTCGGTGCCGTCGAGCATGGCGCTGATCAGCGCGGCGTTGTCGGCGGGCAGGCAGGCGGGAGACAGCGGCCAGTCCAGGTCGACGGTGTCGGCCGGATGGAGCGGCGCGGTGGCGCCGTCCTGGAAGCCGATCAGATGGGCCTTGCGGCGCAGGTGGGCGTAGGCCTCGCCCTCGCTGGCGCGCATCAACAGGGCGCGGCCACCCTCCGCCGTCAGGCCCGGCAGCGCCTGGCCCATGCTGTCCAGGTACTCGGGGTGGGTCACCGCCACCACCCGCACCCCGCGTCCGGCGGGGAAGGGGTCCAGCAGCTTGGCCAGGCTGTGCGAGCTGTTGCGCAGGCCCAGCCGGGGGCGCAAGGCCATCAATGTGTTCAAGCCTGGGTTCAGCATCTGCAAAGGCAGCACGGCCAGGCGGCGGGCGGTCAGCTGCGTTTGGGCATCGGCCAGCGTGGGGCTGGCGGCCAGTTGCAGCGCGTCCAGCAGCTCGAAGGGGCTGTGACGGCTGTCGAAGTCGTGGCGGCCGAAGATCAGCACCGGCACGCCCTCGCGCGCCAGCAGCAACGCCACCAGCGGCATCAGGTTGGCCTGCTTGCGGGCGCCATTGAAGCTGGGCAGCAGCACCGTGCGCGGGCCTGCGGGTGCGGCCAGCGACGCGGTGCGTGCGTGCATCGCCGCCAGGAAGCCGGCCACCTCGTCGGCGCTCTCGCCCTTGATGCGCATCGCGATGAGCAGGGCGCCCAGCTCCATGTCGGGCACGGCGCCGTCCAGCATCTCGCCGAACAGCTCCTCCGCCTGGGCGCGGGTGAGGTCGCGAGCACCGCGGGCGCCGCGGCCCACTTCCTTGATCAACGGGGCGTAGTCCATGCCGACAGTGTAGAAACGAAGAAGGCCGCGCGAGGCGGCCTTCTTCTAGAAGCGTCAGCTTCAGAACGCCATGCGGGCGCCCAGCGACACCATGCGCATGTTGGTGCGCTCACCCTGGTACTCGGCTCGGGTCGCGTCGATGCCCAGTTCGAGGCGGGTGGACGGCGTCAGCGCGTAGTTCACGGCCAGGCCCACGATGGGCTGCGTCTTGCTTTCCTTGTCGGAGTCCGTCAGCACACCGGCCTCGGCGCGCAGCTTGGTGCGCACGTAAGCCGCGCCCACGCGGCCGGTCAGGCCCCAGTCGGGCGACAGCGCCGCAGTGAAGGCGCCGCCCAGCACCGCCGCTTCCGGCTTGGCGCTGATCGACAGCGGGCCGCTGGATGCGCGGAACTTGCCGAAGTTGGCGTAGCCGGCTTCCAGCGCGAAGCCGTTGCCGAAGGCGTAGCCCAGCATGGCCTTGCCGCCGGTGCCGCTCTTGTCGCAGGCCAGCAGGCCGTCGCAGTCGACGTTCAGCCGGCTCTGGCCTGCCGACAGCAGCGCGTAGGTGTGGGGTTGGTTGCTGTTGGTGTTGGTTTGTGCGTGAGCACCTGCGGCCAGGGCGAGGGCGGCGAGGGTGAGGGCGATCTTTTTCATCGGGTACTGCTTTCTCTTGACTGCGTCGTTCATCGGATGCACGCCACCGATGTGGGAGGTGGCGTTGCTTCAACAGCGGCGGTTGCCGCGTGGACGCATCGTCGGCGCACCGGCGGGGTGCGGCCTGTAGGAAAACGCCTTGCGCCATGGACGGACGGTGGCGCCGCTGCTGGTGACGGGCGTAAGTGAAAGCAAGCTCGACGTCATGCAGCCGCCTGATACTGCAGCCACCCCCGCTGCCAGGCTGCCATGACGCCCCTCAAGCCCAAGACGCTGTACATGACGCTCAGCCTGCTGATGGTCGGGTTGGTGGTGCTGGTCTACGGCGTGCTGCTGCTGCATGAGCGTTCGCGCAGCGAGGCGCTGATGCTGCAGCAGGCGGCCGGCGCCGCGCAGCGCATCGGCCGCGAGGTGGCGGCCACCGTGGAGGCCGACCTGCGCCCCGCGCGTGTCACGGTGGCGTTGCTGGCAGCGGGGGCGTTGGGCCGGCCGACGCAGCCCACGGATCGCCTGGCGGCGCTGCCGCAGCTGGCGGCGGCGCTGCGCGACAACGTGTCGCTGTCTGCCGTCTACGCGGGCACGCACGGCGGCTCTTTCGTGCTGCTGCGCCGGCTGGAAGACGAACTCACGCGCCGGCGCATGGATGCGCCGGCAGGCGCCGTGTTCGCGCTGCAGACGGTGGACCGCGAGGCCGATGCGCTGCGCGGCACCTATCGCTTCTATGACGGCGCGCTGGCGGAGCTGCAGCGCAGCGACCGCATCGACTACGACTACGACCCCCGCACGCGCCCCTGGTTCCGGCAGGCCCAGCAGGTGGGTGGCGCGCGCGTGTTGCAGTCCGCGCCGTACCGCTTCTACACGACTGACGAGGCCGGCGTCACGCTGGCGCAGGCGGCCGACGCCGCGGTGCTGGGCGCGGACGTGAACCTGCGCGCGCTGGGCGAGATGCTGAAACGGCCGAAGATCAGCCGTTCGGCGGAATTGCTGATCGTGACCGCGAAGGGCGAGGTGCTGGCGCAGGCGGGAGGGGTTGCCGGCACGCCGGTGCAGCCGCTGGCGCTCGTCACGGAGGCTGCGTCACCCCTGATGCGCACGCTGTGGCAGCGCCGCGATGCCAGCGGCGCGCTGGCAGCGGTGCAGACGATTGATGGCCGCGACTGGGTCAGCCAGGCTGTGCCGCTGAACGGCACGGCCGACGCCGAGGCGCCGCTGGTCCTGTTGATGGCAGCGCCGCGCGACGAGCTGCAGGCCTACCAGATCCAGAGCCGTCGCGACGGCTTCTACATCTCACTGGTGCTGATGCTGCTGTTGCTGCCGGTGGTGCACCTGCTGGCCGACCGGGTGTCGCGGCCGCTGCGGCAGCTGGCACGGGAAGCCGAGGCGATCGAGCGCTTCGAGTTCGACGGACCGGACCCCAAGCGCAGCCTGATCCGCGAGGTGGACCGGCTTGCCGTGGCGATGACGGCCATGAAGCACTCGCTGCGGCGCTTCCTCGACATCGGTGGCGCGCTCAGCGCCGAGCGCGACTTCGACCGGCTGCTGGACCGCATCCTGCGCGAGACCATCGCGGTGACGGGCGCAGCCGGTGGCACCGTGCATCTGCTCAGCGAGGACGGCGAGCAGCTGCTGCCGGCGGCTTCAAATTCGCACGGCCAGACCGCCGCGCACACCGGGCTGAGCTGGGCGGTGGCGGACGCCGACGATGTGGCCGTGCCCGTGCAGGCACTGCGCGCCGGCGAGCCCGTGGACGTGGAGCTGACCTGGAACAACCCGGCGCAGCTGAAGGCCTATGAGCAGATGTTCGCCAGCCTGGGCGTGTCGCGCATGCGGCTGCTGTCGGTGCCGCTGCGCAACCGCCAGCGCGAGACGGTCGGCACGTTGACGCTGAGTTTTCGGCTGCCGGACACCGGACCGGCCCTGCCGCTGGGCGAGGCGCGTGTGGCCTTCGTGCGCGCGCTGTCGGGCACGGCTGCCGTGGCCATCGACAACCAGCTGCTGCTGCGCGCGCGCAAGGAATTGCTGGAGAGCTTCATCCGGCTGGTGGCTGGCGCCATCGATGCCAAGAGCCCCTACACCGGCGCGCACTGCCAGCGCGTGCCTGAGTTGACCAAGATGCTGGCGCGCGCCGCCTGCGACGCCACCGAAGGCCCTTATGCGGGCTTCTCGATGGACGCTGACGCCTGGGAAGCCTTGCACATCGCTGCGTGGCTGCACGACTGCGGCAAGGTCACGACGCCTGAGTACGTCGTCGACAAGGCCACCAAGCTCGAGACCATCTACAACCGCATCCACGAAATCCGCACGCGCTTCGAGGTGCTCAAGCGTGACGCGCTGATCGAGCGCCTGCAAGCCGAGCTGGGCGAAGCGGGCACCGGGCAGGCGCAGGCGGCTGCAGCGCAGACGCTGGCCGCACTGGATGCAGATTTCGAGTTCGTTGCGCAGTGCAACGTGGGCGGCGAGACGCTGGACCCCGCCGCCGTGGCCCGGCTGCGCGAGATCGGCGCGCGGCGCTGGCAGCGCACGCTGGACGATGGGCTGGGGCTGTCGATTGCCGAAGCCGCCAAGCTGCCGCGCGCACGCCCCGCGCTGCCGGCAACCGAGACGCTGCTGCGCGACCGCCCCGAACACATCGTGCCGCGCCCGGACGGCGAGCGGCTGGCCGCAGGCAATCGGTGGGGCTTCAGCCTGAAGCAGCCGGAGCACCTCTACAACCACGGCGAACTGCACAACCTGGCCATCGCACGCGGCACGCTGAACGAGGAGGAGCGCTACAAGATCAACGAGCACATGGTGCAGACGATCAAGATGCTGGAATCGCTACCGTTCCCGCGTCATCTCAAGGCGGTGCCGGAGATGGCCGGCGGCCACCACGAGCGCATGGACGGCAAGGGCTATCCGCGCGGCCTGAAGGGCGCCGACATGAGCCCGCAGGCCCGCATGATGGCGGTGGCCGACGTGTTCGAGGCGCTGACGGCCAGCGACCGGCCGTACAAGCCCGGCAAGAAGCTGTCTGAGTCGCTGGCGCTGATGCAGCGCATGGCGCGTGACGGCCACCTGGACGCGCAGGTGTATGAGCTGTTCCTGCGCTCGGGCGTCTGTACCGCGTATGCGCAGCGCTTCATGGCGCCGGCCGCGCTGGACGTGCCCGACGTCCAGGCCTACCTGCCCTGAGCGCGGGGATCAGGCCGCGCGCAGCTGGACGGCCAGCCGCAGCTCGCCGAACAAGTCCTTGGGGTTGGCCATTTGCGGCACCAGGTCGAGTGGCGAGCCCAGGCCCAGTTGCGCGCCGAGGTCACGCAGCAGCCGCAGCGCGGAGAAGTCCTCCAGCGCGAAGCCCACCGAGTCGAACACGGTGATCTGCGCCGGCGATTCGCGGCCCGGCACTTGGCCGGCCAGCACCCGCCAGAACTCGGTGACCGGGAAGTCCGCCGGCATCTGCTGCACGTCGCCTTCGATGCGCGACTGCGGCTCGTACTCGACCACCACACGCGCCCGCTGCAGCACGCCGGGATGCAACTCGGTCTTGCCGGGGCAGTCGCCACCGACGCCATTGATGTGCTGGCCCGGCTCGACCATGTCCGGGGTCAGGATGGTCGCGTTGGTCTTGTCGGCCGTGGCGGTGGTGACGATGTCGGCGCCCCGCACGGCGTCGACGACAGAGGCGCAGCGCACCAGCGTCACGCCTGGCATGCCGCTGAGGTGGCGCACCAGCTTGGCCGTGGCGGCCGGGTCGATGTCGTACAAGCGCAGCTCGCGGATGCCCAGCAGGTGGTGGAAGGCCAGGGCCTGGAATTCGCTCTGTGCGCCGTTGCCGATCAGCGCCATCACGCGGCTGTCCGGCCGGGCCAGGCGCCTGGCAACCATGACGGACGTGGCAGCGGTGCGCATGGCGGTGGTCAGCGTCAGTTCGGACAGCAGCACCGGCGCGCCGGTGGCCACGTCGGCGAGCACGCCGAAAGCCATCACCGTCGGCAGGCCGACGCGGTGGTTTTGGGGGTGACCGTTGACGTACTTGAAGCTGTACAGGTGGGCGTCGGCAATGGGCATCAGCTCGATGACGCCGTCGCGCGAATGCGCTGCCACGCGCGGCGTCTTGTCGAACTCGGCCCAGCGGCCGTAGTCGGCTTCCAGGTAGCCGACCAGGCGGCTCAGTAAATCGGGCAGTCCCACGCGCTGCACGAGGCGGGCAACGTCTTGGGTGGTGAGGACGGTGGGCATGGGATCTCCGGCTGGTGTTTCAGCCGATTCTTCCGAGCCCGCTCGCCAAGCAGAAGCGCAAACTCTGATGAATAACTGATTGCCATTTGACAAAATGGCAAGAGAAATTGACGGATCGATCGGCATGGACGCTTTGGATCAGCAACTGCTCGCGCTGCTGCGCACCGACGCCCGCGCCAGTGTGGCCACGCTCGCGGCCCGGCTCAAGGTGTCGCGCGGCACGGTGACCAACCGCATCGCCAAACTGGAGGACGGCGGCGTCATCACCGGCTACACGGTGCGGTTGCGGCCCGACACCGTGCCGGACCAGATCACCGCATGGATGAGCATCACCGTGGAAGGCAACCGCACGCGCGAGGTGGTGGCCATGCTGCTGGGCGAGCCCGGCATCACGGGGCTGTTCGACACCAACGGCCGCTGGGACCTCCTGGCCGAGATCCGCAGCTCCAGCCTGCAGGAGCTGGCCGACGTGCTGGAGCGCGTGCGGCTCATCAAGGGCATCGCCGGGACAGAGACCAGCATTCACCTGCAGAGCTACAAACTTGGCTGACACCACCGCTCGGGTATCGTCCGCAGCGCGCTCCTGGCCACCTGGCCCCTCAACATGATTTTTGCTCCCCTTCGCCGCGCCGCGCTGGCGTCCTTGCTGGTCTTCCTGACCGGCTGTTCGGTGATGTCCACGCAGCCGCCGTCGTTGCCCCCGGTCATTGCGCCGACGCCCGACCCCATCCCCGTCATCAAGCCGGTGCCCAAGCCACCGCGGCTGGGCCTGGCGCTGGGCGGCGGCGCTGCGCGCGGCTTCGCGCACATTGGCGTCATTCAGGTGCTGGAGGAGAACGGCATCAAAGTCGACCTGGTCGCCGGCACGTCGGCCGGCAGCCTGCTCGCGGCGCTGTATGCATCGGGCAAGGGCGGCAAGGAACTGCAGGCGCTGGCTGAGGGTATGGACGAGGGCGCCATCACCGACTGGTCATTCCCGTTGCGGGGACTCATCCGCGGCGAGGCGCTGGCGCGCTACGTGCGCGACAAGACCGGTGGCAAGGGCATCGAGCAGATGGTGCTGCCGCTGGGCATCGTCGCGACCGACCTGTCCGACGGCTCCGCCACGCTGTTTCGCAGCGGCGACACCGGCACTGCCGTGCGAGCGTCCAGCGCCGTGCCGGCCGTTTTCCAGCCGGTCAAGATCGGCCAGCGCGAGTACGTGGATGGTGGCCTGGTGTCGCCGGTGCCGGTGCGCTTTGCGCGCGAGATGGGCGCGCAGTTCATCGTCGCCGTGGACATCACGTCACCACCGGCCAGCGATCCGCTCAACGATGCCTTCCGCATGCTGCTGCAGACCTTCGCCATCATGGGCCGCAGCATCAACAGCTTCGAACTGCGCGACGCCGATGTCGTCATCCGCCCGCGGCTGGAGGGGATCGGCAGCGCCGACTTCACCGCCCGCCGCCGCGCCATCCAGGCCGGCCGCGAGGCTGCGCAGGCCGTGCTGCCGCTGCTCAAGCAGCGCATCGCCGAGAAGACGCGCTAGCCATGTCCACCGAGACGCCGCTGTTCCCGCTCGGCTCGGTGCTCTTCCCCGGCGGCCACCTGCCGCTGCGCATCTTCGAGCCGCGCTACCTGGACATGATCCAGCGCTGCCATGCCCAAGGGCAGCCCTTCGGCGTCGTCACCCTGACCGAGGGCCAGGAGGTGCGGCAGCGCGACGGCGAGGGCTTTCGGCGCGAGGCCTTCCACGCGGTCGGCACGCTGGCGCGCATCGAGCATGTCGAGCCGGTGCAGCCAGGCCTGTTCGAGATCCGCGCCCGTGGCGCGCAGCGCTTTCGGCTGCGGTCATCGCGCTGTCTCAGCCACGGCCTGCGGGTGGGCGAGGCGGACCTGCTGCCCGACGATGCCGCCGTGGCGGTGCCGGCCGACCTGGCGCCGGCGGCGCAGCGACTGCAGGCCCTGCTGGCGCAGTGGCGGGAGCGCCTCGCGGCGCACGAGTTGCCCATCCAGCCGCCTTGTCGCTGGGACGATGCTGGCTGGCTGGCCAACCGCTGGGCCGAACTCCTGCCCATGCCGCTGGCGGACCGGCAGCGGCTCATGGCGATGGACAACCCGCTGCTGCGTTTGGAGCTGGTGGTGGACCGGCTGGACGCGCTGGACGATCCGCGCGGCTGAGTCAGCGGCCCAGCCAGGCGGTCAGCACGCCCAGCACCTCGGCTTTCTCGGGTTCGTTGAAGATCTCGTGGAACAGGCCAGGCCACGGCCGCGTGGCGAGCACCTGCGCCGGGGCATTTGCAGCGAACGCTTCGCTGCCGCGCGGCGCTACGCAGCGGTCCGCGCCGGCCCACATCAACAGCGTGGGGAGCGCCCAGCGCGGCGCGTCCGCGATGACGCGCTCGCCGGCCTCGACGATGAAGCGCGTCAGCCGCGCGGTGATGCGGTCGTGCACCAGCGGGTCGGCCACGTAGGCCTGCACGACCGCGGGGTCGCGGCAGATCCAGTCGGGCTTCAGTCCGTTGCCCACCGCCAGGCCGGGCGCCAGGTTCTCGGTCAGCGCCAGCGCCAGCTTCTGCGCTCCGGACAGGCCCGCGTCCAGCGCCGGCGACGACAGCACCAAGCCGTTCAGCGGTCGGCTCCAGGCGGCCGGTTGCGGGCTCAGCGCCTCGGCGGCGAAACGCGCGGCCACCAGGCCTCCCATGCTGTGACCCAGCAGCGCGAGTCGGCTGTCGGGCTTGCGCACGGTGTCGATGACGCGTGCCAGGTCGCGCAGCAGTGCCTCGGGGTCGGGAATGTCACCCCGTTTGCCCTCGCTGCGGCCGTGGCCGCGCTGGTCCCAGCCGTGCACGTCCCAGCCCTGCGCGGCCAGCAGGGTGGCGACGGGGGCGTAGCGCCCACTGTGCTCGCCCAGGCCGTGCACGACGATCAGCTGGCCGCGCTCGGCCGCCGTGGCTGGCCAGTGGCGCGTGTGCAGCTGCAGGCCGTCGTCGGTTGTGATCGTCATGGCTTCGGGGGCAGAGTCGCAGGGTGGGACGTCAAGTTTGCCCGAGCTTCCTCGGGGCCGACTTCCGCCTCCCGCCTCGAGCCGAGTACGCGCGCGTAGGCCCAGGTGAACTCGGCGCCGATCAGCAGGATCTGCGCGGAGAAGTACACCCACACCAGCAGCGCAACCACCGATGCCGCCGCGCCGAAGCCCGACGCGATGCCGCTGCTGCGCAGGTAGAAGCCGATGACCGTGCGGCCCAGCTCGAACAGCCCCGCGGTGACGAGCGCGCCCAGCAGCACATCGCGCCAGGCCACGCGGGCGCGCGGCATCCACTTGAAGATCAACGCGAACACCGCCACCACCAGGCCCTGGCTGATGACCATGTTGGCGATGGTGGCGATGGTCAGCCACTCGCCGAACCACGGCTTCCACCACACCTGGGCGGCCGTCATCGCAGCGCCCAGCAGCAGCGACACCAGCAGCAGGAAGGACAGCCCCAGGATCAGCCCGAAGCTCAGCAGGCGCGCATGCAGCCACGCCAGCCAGCCCTGCACCGGGCGCCGCGGCACGCGCCAGATGGTGTCCAGCGCGTCCTGCAGCTCGGCGAAGACGGTGGTCGCGCCCACCAGCATCAGGCCCAGGCCCAGCGCCGTGCTGAGCCAGCCGCCCACCGGCCAGGCCACGCTCTTGAGCATGGCCTGGATCGTCGCCGCGGCCGATGCGCCGAGCAGCGACTCCAGCTGCGCGAACAGCTCGCCGCGCACCGCCTCGCCGCCCCACACCAGGCCAGCCACCGACACGACGATCAGCAGCAGCGGCGCTAGCGAGAAGAGCGTGTAGTAGGCCAGTGCCGCGCCCATGCGTGGACCGCGGTCGTCGAGGAAGCCGTCAAAAGTCAGTTGCAGCACGCGGCCCAGCGGGCGAATCGGTTCCAGCCATTGCATGGCCGCAGTCTGGCCGCAGCTGCCTCACGCGCTTGTAGGACGAAGCCCTTCGCGTCAGGGCGCGTTGCTGCGGTCCGCGAAGTGGAAGCGGACGAAGTCACGGCAAGGCCGAACAGGCGCGCTGTCCCGCGTGTCACCGGCGGTTCCTGGGTTGCGCGCGTGCCGGCAGCAGACCGCGATTCGCAGGCTCGCGCGGGGCTGCACCGGCGAATCGACGCCGCGAGTCGACGACCCTGTGGCGGTTCAGCGGCGGCGCAGCATGGACAGGCCGGCTCCGATGATGAAGACCGGCCACCAGTGACGCAGCGCGAAGAGGTCGCTGCCGAGGTTGCTGGCGGTCAGCATCGCGCCCACCAGCACCAGGGCGGCGCCGGCCATGCGCTGGCGACCTCGCAGGACCAGCCGCGCCAGGCCGAGCATCACCAGGCCCAGCGGCCAGAAGGTGCGCAGCAGCGCGATGTCGAAGAGGCGCAGGTTGTCCAGCAACGCCAGCGTGCCGACCGCGGCGATGCTCAGGCCCATGAAAACATGGCGGGCGGGAGGCGCGTCAGGGGCGCTGGTGGCGTCGGTGTTGTGGAAGCGGGTGTGGGGGCTTGGCATGGCGGGCTCCTTGGATGAATGTCGCCATTGAGCCCCGCTCGTTGCGGGACCGCGAGCCCGCCGCGCCGGATCGACGGCAGGGGCGATGAACCGTCAGCGGAGCGCGCGAATGAAAAAAGCCCGGTGCGCGAGCACCGGGCTTTCTAGTGGGGGCTGACGGTCGATCAGGCCGCGGCGCGCTTGGCGGAGCGGGTGGCCGTCTGCGTGGCCTTGACGGCCTGCGACGTGGCAGCCTGGAAGTTGGCTTCGGCCACTTCGACAGCCTGCTTGGTCGCCTTCTGGACGGACTCGAACGCGTTGTTGGCGGCGGCCACGGCCGACTTCACCAGTGCGACGGCGTTCTCGGTGCCGGCGGGCGCGTTCTTCGCGGCGGTGTCCACCATCGTGGAGAAGGTCTTCTGCGCGTCGGCGAACTGGCCTTCGGCGACCTTGGCCACTTCAGCGCCCGTGGTGGAGGCGATGTCGTAGACGTGGCGGCTGTACGAGGCGGCCTTCTCGGCGGTGGGCTGCAGCAGCGCGGCCTGCAGGGCCAGCAGCTCCTGGGCGTCCTTGACGGACATCGCGGCGGCGGTCGTGTCGGCCACTTCGGTCAGCGCGGTCTTGGCGACCTGCAGGTTCAGCTCGACGAGCTTCTCAACGCCTTCGAACGCCTTGTTCGTCAGGCCGAAGAGGGTTTCGACGTTGGCCTTGTGAGCAGCGAGGACTTGTTCAGCGGTCAGCATGTTGGACTCCTATCCTGGTTGACGAACAGTTTGCGGTGCTTTGCTGCACTGCAACATGAGTCCAATGATAAGGGTTGATCCGGAGATTGCAAGAAGTTTTTGTGCAGCGCAGCAAATTCGATGGCCATGGAGCTGACGCCCGTCCCGCCAGACGCGCTCAAGCCAGGTGCCGCAGCGTTTGCGTATCTAGGCGCTGCTGCACGGGCACCGCCATTCCTCCGGCTGGACCCGTCGACGGCTGTTCCGACTCCAGCATCAGCGTTGGCGGCGCGTCCTCAACGCCGGCGCCCTCTGCGGGGAACGTGGACACGTAGAACAGTGCTGCCACCATGCTCACGATGAGCATCGCGACAACGATGAGCTTGTGCATGGTCATGGTCACCTCGTGCGCTACTTGCGCAAGCGCATGTTCCAACCTGCGCATGCCAGCGCGTGTAGGAGTCCACCGCGCACGCGTGGCAGTCGCCGCTCTCTCCGGCGAGTGACGCTTCGGCCAAGAAAAAGGCCCTCCTGCAGCAATGCGGGGAGGGCCAAATCCACCGTTGCAGGTGGAGGAGACAAGCGGTCAAACCGAAGTTTGTTGCGCTGCAGCATAAACGAAAGGCGAGGCCGGCGCTGGGGCCAGGCGCTGCCATCTGCGACTTAGTTGGCGCGGATCCGTCCTCAGCGGGTCTGCGGCCAGCTTCCCATACACAGCGCAGGACGCTGGGCGCAGAACGCGGTGTTGCGCGTGGTCAAAAAGTGCACCAGGTCCGATATGGTGCGGGCACATGCTGGCCTTCCATTCCGACGCCCACAGCCTTGCGCTGCCGCCCGGGCACCGCTTCCCGCAGTCCAAGTACCGGATGCTGCGCGAGCATTTCGAGCGTGAGCCGGGCCTGCTGCGCATGCAGCCGGCACCCGCCGCCAGCGAGGTTGAGCTGGCGCTGGCGCACACGCCGGACTACATCGACGCCGTGCTGCGGGGCACGCTGAGCGCTGCGCAGCAGCGCGAGATCGGTTTCCCGTGGAGCCCGTCGATGGCCGAGCGCTCGCGGCGCTCGGTGGGCGCCAGCGTCGCCGCGGCGCGCGCCGCGCTGGCCGAGGGCGTGGCGGCCAACATGGCGGGCGGCACCCACCATGCCTATGCGGGCAAGGGGTCGGGCTTCTGCGTGTTCAACGACGTGGCCGTGGCCGCGCGGCTGATGCAGGCCGAGCAGACCGGGCTGCCGGTGCTCGTCATCGATCTGGACGTGCACCAGGGCAACGGCACGGCGGCCATCTTTCGTGGCGACGACAGCGTGTTCACGTTTTCCATGCACGGCGCGCGCAACTTCCCGTTCCGCAAGGAGGCCAGCGACCTGGACGTCGACCTGCCCGACGGCTGCGCCGACGCCGACTACCTCGCTGCACTGGACACGGCGCTGGCCGAGGTGTGGCGCCGTTGCGAGCCGCGACTGGCCTTCTACGTGGCCGGCGCCGATCCGCACGAAGGCGACCGGCTGGGGCGGCTGAAGCTGACGTATGCCGGCCTGGCCGAGCGCGACCGGCGTGTGCTGGAAGCGCTGCGCCAGCGCGGCGTGCCGGTCGCGCTCAGCATGGCGGGCGGTTACGGGCATGACCTGGCGACGACGGTCGCCGTGCAGGTGACCACGCTGAACCTGGCCGCCGAATCGTGGCGCGCCTGGCAGCTCAGCGCACGCGGAACTGGCTGACCACCTGGGCCAGCCGCTGCGCCTGCTCGCGCAGCGACTCGGCTGCCGCGGCGCTCTGTTCGACCAGTGCGGCGTTCTGCTGCGTCATATCGTCGACCTGGGTGACAGCCTGGTTCATGTTGTCGATGCCCCGGCTCTGCGCGGCGGCGCCGGCACTGATCTCGCCCATGATGTCGGTCACGCGCTGCACGGCGCCGACGATCTCGCCCATCGTCGCGCCGGCGTCCTGCACCAGCCGCGCGCCGGACTCCACGCGCTCCACGCTGGCGACGATCAGCGTCTTGATCTCCTTGGCCGCGGCGGCGCTGCGCCCCGCCAGGCTGCGCACCTCGCCGGCCACGACCGCGAAGCCGCGCCCCTGCTCGCCGGCGCGCGCGGCCTCGACCGCGGCGTTGAGCGCCAGGATGTTGGTCTGGAACGCGATGTCGTCGATGACGCCGATGATGTCGGCGATGCGGTTGGACGAGGCGGCGATGTCATTCATCGTGTCCACCACCTGCTGAACCACGCTGCCGCCGCGGTGCGCTACATCGGCGGCCGACGACGCGAGCTGATTGGCGGTCTGGGCGTTGTCGGCGCTCTGCCGCACGGTGCCGGTCAACTGGCCCATGGACGAGCTGGTGATCTCCAGGCTGGAGGCCGTCTGCTCGGTGCGCTGGCTCAGGTCCTGGTTGCCTGACGCGATCTCGGCGGACGCGGTGCGGATGGAGTCGGCCACCAGCATCACGTCGCCCAGCGACTGGCCGAGTTGCTCGCACATCTGGTTCAGCGCGCGCATCAGGCCGGCCAGCTCGTCCTCCCCGCTGGGCGTGGCGCGGCGGGTCAGGTCGCCGGCGGCAACGGACTCGGCCAGCGAGAGCGACGCGTTCACGTCCGCCGCGATCTTGCGCTGGATGGCCAGCAGCACGCCCATCGCCGCGCCCGCCGCCAGCAGCGACACCAGCGCGAACAGCCAGGCGCGCTGGCGTGCGCTGGCCTGCTGGGCCTGAGCCGCCTCCTGCTGCTGCACGCCCATGCCCTGCACGACCTGACCGATCAGCGTGGCCAGTTCCTTGTACCGTGCCTCGGCGTCCTGCATGGCCGCGATGCCCGTGTTGGGGTCCACCGAGGCCAGGTCGATGGCGCCGTCGGCCTTGGCCAGGTAGGCCTGCAGCAGCGGTTGCGCCGACTTGACCAGCGCCTCGGTATCGGCCGGCGTGCCCGGCATGTCGTGCAGCGTGGCCAGCGTGCGGGACAGCGCCTCCACCTGCTGCTTCAGCTGCGCGCGCAGTGCCTTGACCTTGGCATCGTCCAGCGACGCGATCAGCGCGATGGTGCGGAACACGCCCCCGTGCATCTCGCCGACCTGGGTCTGCACCGCCACCATGGTCATGAAGACCTCGTTGCGCTGCTGGCCGGCCTCGTTGGCGGCCACCACCTCGCGCAGCGAGTAGGCATTGCTGCCCAGCCCGATGGCGAGTACCACGCCCAGTGCCGCCAGGGGCGGCAGCAGCATCTTTGCAGCCAGCTTCATCGTTGCAACCTTTCGCGGACACCTTGCGGCGCCAGGGACGACAGCGCGGCCTCCGGGGCCGTGGCCTTACTTGTAAATGCCGCCGCAGACCAGCGTTTCGGCCAGCCGTTCGCAATACATCTGCTTGGGTTCGATCTTCTTCGTGGCGGGGTTGGTGAACTTGTAGTCCTGCCAGAAGCCATTGGGCTTGCTCTTGCCCAGCTCGACGCGCTCCTTCACGAACGGCTTGCCGTCGATGTCCTTCAGTTCGATGAGGTCACGCCCCACCTGCTTCTCGTTGGCGCCGTGGGCCAGACACTTGCCGTCCATGCCGTAGACCACCAGGTAGAGGTCGCTCTTGACGAACTGCGGGTCCTTGGCCGTGATGGCCGCGTAGCCCTTGGCTGCGCCGCTGGCCTTGATGAAGGCAACACCCTTCTTGACCATCGCAACGGCATCGTCCTTGGTGGCGTTCTGCGCCTGTGCGGTCGGGCCGGCGAGGAGGGCGGCCAGAGCGAGGGCAAGACCTGGAACGGGATTGCGCTTCATGGAGTGCTCCTTTCGAGCAGTGAGGGAGGCGGTGCGGGCCAGTGTCTCTCTTCGAAAAGCGGTTCAGCAAGTGCATATGCCGCATGAAAGCTGCACGGAGTCCCCCCGGCAGCGCCGTGGCGGGGCGCGTGGAAGAATGACGTCATGACCGCACGCCCCCAGCCCGACGCCCGCGAGGCCTATGCCCGCTTCGTGCCGCTGACGACCCGCTGGATGGACAACGACGCCTATGGCCACCTGAACAACGTCGTCTACTACAGCCTGTTCGACACGGCGGTGAACTCGCTGCTGATCGAGGCCGGCGCGCTGGACATCCATGGCGGCGCGGTCATCGGGCTGGTGGTCGAGACGCACTGCAACTTCTTCGAGTCGCTGGCGTTCCCGCAGCGCATCGAGGCCGGCGTGCGCGTGGCCCAGCAGGGCCGCTCCAGCGTGCGCTACGAGATCGGCCTGTTCGCCGAAGGCGCCGCCCGCTGTGCCGCACGCGGTCATTTCGTGCATGTCTACGTGGACCGCGACAGCCGCCGCCCGGTGGCGCAGCTTCCGCTCGCCTATCTGCAAGCCCTGGAGACCCTGAAACCATGAGCCGCAAGCACATCCTGGTTGCCCGTCGCACGCCGGCGGAAGTCATCGAGAAGCTGTCCGCGCACTTCGAGGTCGACGCGGTCGAGGGGGACGAGGTGCTGGCGCCCGCCGCGCTGCGCGAGCGGCTGCGGGGCAAGGCCGGCGCGTACATCTTCGGCAGCGAGCGCATCACCGCCGAGCTGCTCGACGCCTGCCCCGACCTGCGCGTCGTCAGCACGATGAGCGTAGGCTACAACCACATCGACGTGGCCGCCTGCACGGCGCGAGGCGTGCTCGTCACCAACACGCCCGACGTGCTGACCGAGACGACCGCCGACCTGGGCTTCGCGCTGCTGATGGCCGCCGCGCGCCGCATGGGCGAGGGCGAACGCCTGCTTCGCGCCGGCGGCTGGCAGCGCTGGTCGTGGGATTTCATGGCCGGCGCCGACGTGCATGGCAGCACGCTGGGCATCCTGGGCATGGGTCGCATCGGGCAGGCCATCGCACGGCGCGGCCGCTTCGGCTTCGGCATGCGGGTGGTCTATCACAACCGCAGCCGGCTGCCGGCGCAGGTCGAGACCGAACTGGCCGCGCGCTACCTGTCCAAGGACGAGTTGCTGGCCGTAGCCGACCACCTCGTGCTGGTGCTGCCGTACTCGGCCGAGTCGCACCACTGCATCGCCGCGCCGGAGCTGGCGCGCATGAAGCGCACGGCCACGCTAGTCAACATCGCGCGTGGCGGCATCGTCGACGAGGACGCGCTGGCCGCGGCGCTGCGCGAAGGCCGGCTCGGCGCGGCGGGCCTGGACGTGTTCGAGGGCGAGCCACAGGTCAACCCCGCGCTGCTGACGCTGTCCAACGTGGTGCTGACGCCGCATGTCGGCAGCGCCACCATCCCCACCCGGCTGGCCATGGCCGGCCTGGCCGCCGACAACCTCGTTGCCGCGCTGACCGGCGCGACGCCTCCCACCCCGTTGAATCCCGAAGTCCTGCCCCTGTGATGAAAGCCTTCCTGCTCGCCTTCGCGCTGGCACCGGCGCTTGCGCTGGCCCAGTCTCCTCAACCCAAGCCGCCGCCTGCCGCGCCGGCGTCGGCTCCCGCACCGGCAGCGGCCGACGACAAGCTGCCGCGCGATCCCAACAAGTTCGCCGCGCTGTCCCTGCTGGGCGACAACGTGCAGCTGTTGAACCTGACCCCCGCGCGTGGCGATACCGTGCAGGTCGGTGAATGGCGCGCCGTACCGGCGGGCGGCATCGACAACGCCGTGCTGCAGGCGCTGAACGAGGCCGTCAAGGCCGGGGACGACAAGCGCGAGGTCAAGCTCTACACCTCGTCCACGCGCAGCCTGTTCGGCGACCCGGCCAAGCTGTTCGTCGACGGCAAGCTCAACCTGCCGGGCAACCTGGCCACGGCCGTGCGCTCGGGCGGCGCCGGCATGCTGCTGCTGGTGACGCGCAGCACGCAGGAGCCCGGCCTGGTGGCCACCTTGCCGGCGCGGCTGCTCGCCAGCCTGGAGGGGCCTGGCTTCGTGCTGGACCAGCGACCCGGCGGGCAAATCGGATTCGACGGCCAGGGCGGACTGCCGGTGTTTGCGCCCTATGTGTCGTTGCGCGTGGCGCTGATCGACCTCGGCGACTTCAGGATCCGCCGCGAGCAGTCCATGGCCGTGGGCAGCCGCCTGCCGGTCACCCGCGAAGCCGGCGCCAACCCCTGGGCCGCGTTGACCGCCGAACAGCGCGTGCAGGCGCTGGAGAAGCTGATCGAGGCGGAACTGCCGAAGGCTGTGGCGGGGCTGGTCGCGCGCTGACAGGTCTGCCCCGGCGAATCTCGCCGGACCTGCGCCCGGCTGTCGGGGGCTCAGCCGCTCAGCGGCAACTCGATCCTCGCGTCCAGCCCGATGACGTGGCCGTCGCCGATGCGGTTGTCCAGCGTGATCTGACCGCCGAGGGTCTGTACCAGCGCCTGGCAAATGGCCAAGCCCAAGCCCGACCCCTTGCCAGACTCGCCGGCCGCGAATGGCAGGAACAGCCGCTGCTGCTGCGCCGGCGTCAGGCCAGGGCCGCCGTCGGCGATCAGCAGCCGGGCCCGTCCGGTGTCGACGGTCAGTGCGATGGCCAGCCGTCCGCCGGCGGGTGTGTGCTGGATGGCGTTGTGCAGCAGGTTGCGCGTCAGCTCGCGCAGCGCCCACTCGTGGCTGGCGATGGGCGCCGGCTGGGTGTGGATGTCGAAGTCCAGTCCCTGCTTGGCGATCAGCGGTGCCAGGTCCAGCGCGACCGCGCGCGTGATCTCGGCCCAGTCCTGCACAGGCATGGTCTCGCCCTGCTGGCGCATCTGCTCGGCGCGCGCCAGTGCCAGCATCTGGTTGGCCAGCTGCGTCGCGCGCGCCACGGTGGTGTCGATCTCGGCCAGCGCCTGCTGCGGCTCCACGTCACCCTGGCGGGCCGACTGCACCTGCACCTTCAGCACGGCCAGTGGCGTGCGCAGCTGGTGCGACGCATCGCGCACGAAGCGCTTCTGGTGCTCCAGCAGCCGGGCCTGGCGGGCCAGGGCGTCGTTGGTGGCGGCAATCAGCGGCGCCAGCTCCACGGGCAGGCCGGGCGCCTGCAACGGGCTGAGGTCATCGGCATCGCGGGCGCGCAGCGCCGCGCTCAGCTCGCTCACCGGCCGCGTGGCACGCTGCACCACCGCCCAGACGACGATGGCAATGACCGCCAGCAGCGCCGCCTGCCGCCACAGCGTGTGCAGCAGCACCTGGCGCGCCAGGCTGCGGCGCAGGTCCAGCGTCTCGGCGACCTGGATGGTGGCCAGCCCCATGCCGGTCTGGCCCGACACCGGCTGCAGCAGCACCGCCACGCGCACCGGCTCGCCACGGAAGTGGTCGTCGTAGAAGTCCACGAGCGCCGGATAGGCGCTCTGGTCCGGCAGCTTGCCTCGCCAGCTGGGCAGGTCGTCGTAGCCCGACACCATTTCACCCTTGAAGCCCAACACCTTGAAGTACAACCGGCTGCGGCTGTCGGTCTCGAAGGCCTCCAGCGCGGCGTAGGGCACGGCCGCCACGAGGCGCGCCTGCTCGCCGCTGCCGTCCACGCCCAGCAGCTCGCCGATCGCCTTGGCCGAGGCCAGCAGCGTCCGGTCGTAGGCGGTGTCGGCGGCCTGCAGTGAATCGCGGTACAGGCTCACGGTGTTGATGGCCACCAGCACGCCCACCGGCAGAAGGATGCCCCACAGCAGGCGCGCCCGCATGGACAGGCCGGCCAGGCGCCGGGCCAGCTCAGTCATTGCTTTGCAGCAGGTAACCCAGCCCGCGCAGCGTGACCAGCTTGGCACCGGTAGCCGCGAGGCGCTTGCGCAGCCGGTAGGCCACGACCTCGATGGCATCGGGCTGCGCGTCGGCGGCATCGGCAAATACCGTGTCGAACAGCTTCTCCTTGGCAACGGCCTGGCCCGGCCGCACCAGCAGCGCGCGCAACAGCGCGGCCTCGCGCGGCGGCAGCTCCAGCGGGAGGCCGTGGTGGTAGACGGCGCCGCTCTGTGCATCCGCGCGCAGACCGCAGAAGCCCGGCGCTTCGGCCGGGCGCGGGCCGGCCTCGCTGGCCTGGCCCTGGCGGCGCACCAGCGCGCGGATGCGCGCCTCCAGTTCGTCCAGGTCGAACGGCTTGGGCAGGTAGTCGTCGGCGCCGGTGTTCAGCCCCAGGATCTTGTCGCCCAGCGTGCCGCGGGCGGTGATGATGATGACGGGCGTGGTCAGCCCCACGGCGCGGGCTTGCGACAGCACGTCCAGGCCGTCCTGGCCCGGCATGGTCAGGTCCAGCAGCACCACGTCGGGCACGGCAGCCTGCCAGCGGCCGACGGCCTTGGCGCCATCGTCGCAGATCTGCACCTTGAAGCCGCGGCGCTCGAAGGATCGCTGCAGCGTGGTCTGCATGGCCGTGTTGTCTTCGATGACGAGGAGCTTCATGGGCCGGCAGGCTAGCACCGGGGCACACCCCGTCCCGAGCTGAGGTTTACCCCGACGTCGTCGACAGCGGATTGACAGCCTGGCTGTCGAGCATGGGCGCTCCAAACAAGACAGAGACAGGAGACAAACCATGAACTTCCAAGTGAAGCTGTGCGTGGCGGCTGCACTGGCGGCCGCATCGGCGCTGGCCGCTGCACAGACCTCCAGCGTGACCGTGTTCGGCGTGCTGGACGTCGGCGTTCAGCGCCTCAAGAACGGCAACAAGACGCTGAACCTCGAGAGCATCGATGGCATGCAGACCAGCCGCATCGGCTTTCGCGGCCAGGAACAACTGGGCGGCGGGTTGAGCGCCAGCTTCCACCTGGAGGGCGCCATCGGCCCCGATATCGGGTCCGGCGGCGACTGGCGGCGCCGCGCGACGGTGAGCCTCGCGAGCAAGGATGCTGGCGAAGTGCGCCTGGGCCGTGACTACACGCCCACGTTCTGGAACATCAGTCGCTTCAACGCCTTCGGCACCAACGGCGTGGGCGCGGCCAGCAACCTGGTGTACGGCTTCGACGGCGTGTCGGGCACCTCCAAGACGGTGATCCGCTCCGACAACTCGGTGGGCTACTTCCTGCCGGGCGGTCTGGGCGGCGTCTACGGTCAGGCGATGGTGGCGGCCGGCGAGGGCTCCACGGGACGCTACGTGGGCGCGCGCGTCGGCTACGCGGGCAGCGGGCTGGACGTTGCGCTGGGCCTGTCGGAAACGACCAACAACGCGGCAGGCGACAAATTCAAGGTCTTCAATCTGGGCGGCAGCTACACGGTGGGTGCTCTGAAGCTGCTGGGCCTGGTCCACAACAGCAAGCAGACGACGCGCGAGCAGAAGAACTGGGTGGTTGGTGCGCACTACGCGGTGGGCAGCGGCATCGTCCGCGCGAGCTACGTGAACGCGCGTTCGCGCAACAGCGCCAATGGCGAGGACTACACGGGCAAGCTGTTTGCGTTGGGTTACGTGCACAACCTGTCCAAGCGCACGTCGCTCTACACGACGCTGTCGCAGGTCAACAATAGCCGCACCGGCCGCTTCCTGATTCCAGGCGGCTCGGCCATCGCCCTCGGAGATGACTCGCGCGGACTCGAAGCCGGCATCTACCACTCGTTCTGATCCTCAAGACGACACGGAGACAACCATGCGTCGCGACACATTCCTGAAGTCCCTCGCGGCCCTGGCCGCCACCGGTGGTCTGCCCCTGGCGGCGCAAGCTGCGGGCGTCCCCATGAAGATGATGATCCCCGCCAACCCCGGCGGCGGGTGGGACACCACCGGACGCGCGCTCGGCAAGGCGCTGCAGGACGCGGGTGCCGCATCCTCGGTGCAGTACGAGAACAAGGGCGGTGCGGCCGGCGCACTGGGCCTGGCCCAGTTCGTCAACGCCAGCAAGGGCGACCCGCATGCGCTGCTCGTCATGGGCGCGGTCATGCTGGGCGGCATCATCAGCGGCCGGCCGCCGGTGAGCCTGACGCAGGCCACGCCCATCGCGCGGCTCATCAGCGAATACAACGTGTATGTCGTGCATGCCGCGTCGCCGCTGAAGACGATGAAGGACGTCATCGACCAACTGAAGAAAGACCCCGGCAGCGTCAAGTGGGGCGGCGGCTCGCGCGGCGCCACCGAGCATGTCGCGGCGGCCATGATCGCCCGCGATGTCGGTGTCGATGCGGCCAAGATCAACTACGTGCCCTTCCGCGGCGGCGGCGAGGCCACTGCGGCCATCCTGGGCGGCAACGTGACCATCGGTGGCAGTGGCTTCAGCGAGTTCCAGCCCTACCTGGACAGCGGCAAGATGCGCGCGCTGGCTGTCACGGCGCCCACACGCATCAAGGGTCTGAATGCGCCCACGCTGAAGGAGCTGGGCATCAACGTCGAGATCGGCAACTGGCGCGGCATCTACGCGCCGCCGGGCATCAGCGCCGAACAGCGCAAGGCGCTGACGGCCCTGGTCGTGCAGGCGACCAAGAGCAAGAGCTGGGCAGAGTCTTTGGAGAAGAACGGCTGGACGCCGGCGCTGCTGGCCGGGCCCGAGTTCGACGCCTTCGTCGACCGCGAGTTTGCGACCCTGCGGGCCATCATGGTCAAGTCTGGAATGATCTGAGGCCGGTCATGAGCAGCGACTCTTCCACCTCTGGCCAGGCACTGGTCGGCATCGGCGTCGGCCTCGTGGGCGCCGTGATGGCCTGGGGCGCCACCTTCATCTCGTCGGATGCCGGCTATGCCGGCGTCGGGCCGAACGCACTGCCTTGGCTGGTGTCCGTCGTGCTGATGGTGTGCGGCGCCTGGCTGGTGTGGGAGGCGCGCAGCGGCGGCTACCGCCACATGGACGAACCGTCCGGTGCCGCCCGCGGCGACTGGCGGGCGGTGGCCTGGGTGGTGGCGGGTGTCGTCGCCAACGCCAGTCTCATCACCACCCTCGGCTTCATCGTGTCCTGCGGCCTGTGCTTCGCGCTGGCCGTGCGCGGCCTGCGCATGGCGGAAGGCAAGGCGGGCGGTGGCCCGAAGCGCAGCGTCATCGACCTGCTGACCGGCGTTGCCATCGCGTCCCCGGTGTTCTGGATGTTCAGCAAGTTGCTGGCCATCAACCTGCCCGGCCTCACGGCCAGCGGCTGGCTGTGAGGAGCGGCCGATCATGATGGACCTCTGGAACCAGCTGATGGGTGGCTTCGCTACTGCCGGCACGCCCGTCAACCTGCTGTGGGCCTTCCTTGGCTGCGTCATCGGCACCGGCATCGGCGTGCTGCCGGGCCTGGGCCCGGCGGTGACGGTGGCGATGCTGCTGCCCATCACGTCGCAGGTCGAACCGACGGCGTCGATGATCTTCTTCGCCGGCATCTACTACGGCGCAATGTACGGCGGCTCGACGACGTCCATCCTGCTGAACACGCCCGGCGAGACCGGCACGATGGTGACGGCGCTGGAGGGCTTCAAGATGGCCAAGAGCGGCCGTGCCGGCGCCGCGCTGGCCACCGCGGCCATCGGCTCGTTCGTGGCGGGCACCGTCGCCACCGTGCTGGTCACGCTGTTCGCGCCGGTGGTGGCGGACTTCGCCGTCACGCTGGGTCCGCCGGAGTACTTCCTGCTGATGTTGCTGGCCTTCACCACCGTCAGCGCGGTGCTGGGCAAGAGCACGCTGCGCGGGATGACCGCGCTTTTCATCGGGCTCGCCATGGGCCTGATCGGGCTGGACCAGATCACCGGCCAGGTTCGCTACACGGGCGGCGTGCCCGAGTTCATGGACGGCATCGAGACCGTGCTGGTGGCCGTGGGGCTGTTCGCCGTCGGCGAGACGCTGTACATGGCGCTGTATGAGGGCCGCAGCAAGCAGGAGATCAACAAGCTCAGCAGCGTGCACATGACGAAGAAGGAGTGGAAGCGCTCCATCCCCGCCTGGCTGCGCGGCACGGTCATCGGCTTTCCGTTCGGCACCATCCCGGCGGGCGGCTCGGAAATACCGACGTTCCTCAGCTACGCCGTCGAGCGCAAGCTCAGCCCGCACAAGGCAGAGTTCGGCACGACCGGCGCCATCGAAGGCGTGGCGGGCCCCGAGGCCGCCAACAACGCGGCCGTGACGGCCACGCTGGTGCCGCTGCTGACGCTGGGTATCCCGACGTCGGTGACGGCCGCCATTTTGCTCAGCGCGCTGCAGAACTACGGCATCCAGGCCGGCCCACAGCTGTTCACCACGTCGTCCACGCTGGTGTGGGCGCTGATCGCGTCTCTGTACATCGGCAACGTCATGCTGCTGGTGCTGAACCTGCCGCTGGTGGGTTTGTGGGTCAAGCTGCTGAAGATCCCGAAGCCGCAGTTGTACGCGGGGATCCTGATCTTCGCGACGGTGGGCGTCTACGGCATGCGCCAGAGCGCGTTCGACCTGTTCCTGATGCTGGGCCTGGGGCTGATGGGCGTCGTCATGCGCCGTTTCGACTTCCCGACCGCACCGGTCGTCGTCGGCATGATCCTCGGCCCCCTGGCCGAGGCGCAGGGGCGCAACGCGCTGTCCATCGGCAGCGGCCACTGGAGCGTGTTCATCGAGCGGCCGTTGTCGCAGGGCCTGCTGGTGCTGCTGGCCGCGGTGCTGGTAGTGCCGTGGCTCTGGAAGCTGCGCAAGCGTCAGCCGGCCGGTTGACCGACGATGTGCCGCAGCACGTGGTCTTCCAGCCCGGCAAAGCCCGCCGCGGCGCGTGAGCGCGGGCGCGGCAGCGTCACTGCCGCATCCAGCGCGATGCCGCCGTGGTCGATCAGCAGCACGCGGTCGGCCAGCGCCACGGCCTCGGCCACATCGTGGGTGACCAGCAGCGCCGTGAAGCCGTGGCGGCGCCACAGCTGCTCGATGAGGCGGTGCATCTCCAGTCGCGTCAGCGCATCCAGCGCGCCCAGCGGCTCGTCGAGCAACAGCAGGCGCGGGCGGTGCACCAGCGCGCGCGCCAGCGCCACGCGTTGACGCTGGCCGCCCGACAACGTCGCCGGCCAGTCGCCGCCACGGCCGGCCAGGCCGACCTGGGCCAGCGCCTCCATCGCGCGGTCCTTCGCCTCGCGGCTTGTCAGGCCCAGGGCGACGTTGTCCGCCACGCGCTTCCATGGCAGCAGCCGAGCGTCCTGGAACATCAGCCGGCGCTCCTCCGCGCGGCCGGCGTCGATGTGGCCGGCGTCTGGCTGGTCCAGCCCGGCGATGAGGCGCAGCAGCGTGCTCTTGCCGCAGCCGCTGCGGCCCACCAGCGCGACGAACTCGCCGGGGGCGATGTGCAGATCCAGCGCCTGCAGCACGTGGCGCGTGCCGAACGACTTGCCGACGCCGGTCAGCGTCAGCGCCAGGCCATCTGCTTCAGCGGTCAGCGGCGCGGGTTCGGGCGCGTGTTGACGGGCCTGCACAGGTGCGTCGATCTCGGTCAGGAACATGCTCAGGGTCCTTGGGTCGCATAGCCCTGGTGCCAAGGCAGCCAGGCCTTCTCCAGACCGCGGGCGACGACATCGGCCAGCTTGCCCAGCACGGCGTACAGCAGGATGCCGACCAGCACGATGTCGGTCTGCAGGAACTCGCGTGCGTTCATCGTCAGGTAGCCGATGCCGGCCTGCGCCGACAGCGTCTCGGCCACGATGAGCAGCACCCACATCAGTCCCAGCGAGAAGCGCACGCCCACCAGGATGGACGGCAGCGCGCCGGGCAGGATGACCTGGCGGTACAGCTGCCAGCCGGAAAGCCCGTAGCTGCGCGCCATCTCGATGAGGTCGCGGTCGACGTTGCGGATACCGTGGAAGGTGTTCAGGTAGACCGGGAAGAACACGCCCACCGCGACCAGCACCAGCTTGGCGGCTTCGTCGATGCCGAACCACAGGATGACCAACGGGATCAGCGCCAGCGCCGGGATGTTGCGCAGCATCTGCAGCGTTGTGTCCAGCAGCGCTTCGGCGCGCCGCCAGGTGCCCGTCAGCAGGCCCAGTGCCAGACCCAGCCCGCCGCCCACCGCCAGCGCCGAGAACGCGCGCGCAGCGCTGACGCCGACGTGATGCGCCAGCTCGCCGGAGCGCAGCAGCGTCCAGAACGCGGCCAGCACGGCGGCCGGCTCGGGCAGGATGCGTGCGGCCAGCACGCCGCTGCGCGACGCGATCTCCCACGCGACGAGGATGCTCGCGGGCAGCAGCCAGGGGACGAAGCGGTTCAGCATGGTCACGACGCCGATACGGCCTTGGGCGCGTAGCTATTGGCGACGACTTCGCCGAACGGGCCGGTCAGCTGCGGCGACGTCAGCTTCTGCTGCAGCGACAGCGGCAGCAGCGGGAACACCAGCTCGGCGAAGCGGTGCGCCTCGTCGAGGTGCGGGTAGCCGCTGAGGATGAAGTTCTCCAGGCCGAGGTCGGCGTAGGCCTGGATGCGGTCCGCCACTTGCTGCGGGCTGCCGACCAGCGCCGTGCCGGCACCGCCGCGCACCAGGCCCACGCCGGCCCACAAGTTGGGCGAGATCTCCAGGCCTTCGCGGATGTTGGCCTTGTTGAAGCGGCCGCGGTGCAGCTCCGCCATGCGGCGCTGGCCCACCGAGTCCATGCCGGCAAAGCGGGCCTGCGCAGCGGCGACGGTGGCCTCGTCCAGCTCCGACACCAGCTCGGCCGCGGCACGCCAGGCCTCGTCCTCGGTCTCGCGCACGATGACGTGCAGGCGGATGCCGTAGTTCAACTCCCGGCCGCGGGCGGCGGCGCGCGCACGCACGTCGGCCAGCTTTTTGGCGACGTCGGCGGGCGCCTCGCCCCAGGTCAGGTAGGTGTCCACCTGCTCGGCGGCCAGCTCGTGTGCGGCCTGCGACGAGCCGCCGAAGAACACCGGAGGGTAGGGGCGGTTGATGGGCGGGTACAGCATCTTGCCGCCCTTCACGCTGAGGTGCTGGCCCTCAAACTCCAGCGCCTCGCCGGTGTGCGAGCGCTCCAGCACCTCGCGCCAGATGCGGATGAACTCGGCCGACTGCTCGTAACGCGCTTTGTGGTCCAGGAATTGCCCGTCGCCGGCCAGCTCCTCGGCGTCGCCGCCGGTGACGAGGTTCACCAGCAGCCGGCCGCCGGACAGCCGGTCCAGCGTGGCGGCCATGCGGGCGCTCTGCGTGGGCGCAACGAGGCCGGGTCGCAGCGCGACGAGGAACTTCAGGTGGCGCGTCGCGTCGATGAGGCTGGCGGCGACGACCCAGGAGTCCTCGCAGCTGCGGCCGGTGGGCAGCAGCACGCCCTCGTAGCCCAGGCTGTCCGCCGCGATGGCGATCTGCTTGAAGTAGGCGAAGTCGTTGACGCGCGCGCCGCGCGAGCTGCCGAGGTAGCGGCTGTCGCCGTGGGTGGGGATGAACCAGAAGATCTTCATGGGCGGGCGCTCGGATGGGGGCGGACGGCGGGGCGCCAGGCTGCGGCCGTGGTCGCCAGGATGGCGGCGAGGCGGTGGGCGATGGCAGTGCTCATCGCGCAGCCTCGGCCACCGTGGCACGGCCCGCTGCACCTGGCAGGGCGTCGGCCACCTTGATGGGCTTGGGAATCAGGCCCAGCGCATGGAAGGTGTCGGCGATCTTCTGCTGCTCGGCCGCGACGGCCGGCGTCAGCGGCTTCACGCCGAACTCGTAGCGCTGCAGGCTCAGCTCGACGACGTCGGGGGCCAGGCCTTGCAGCGGTGCGATGACGGCGGCGGCGGTCTTGATGTTGGCCTTCAGCGCGACGGCCTGCGCCTGCGTGTCCTCGAACAGCGCCTGCACCAGCTGCGGGTGCTTGCCGGCGAAGCCGCGCTCGGCCACGTAGTAGGCGTAGTTGTTGACGATGCCCTTGCCGTCTTGCAACAGGCGGGCGCCGCTCTGCTTCTCGACGGCGGCGAGGAACGGGTCCCAGATCACCCAGGCGTCCACCGCGCCGCGCTCGAAGGCCGCGCGTGCATCGGCCGGCGGCAAGTAGACGGCCTGCACTTCGCTGAACTTCAGGCCGTGCTTCTCCAGCGCCTTGACGAGCAGGTAGTGCACGTTGCTGCCCTTGTTCAGCGCGACCTTCTTGCCCTTCAGCTCGGCCACCGACTTCAGCGCCGAGCCCTTGGGCACCACGATGGCCTCGGCCTGCGGTGCGGCCGGGTCGAAGCCGATGTAGACGAACTGGGCGCCGGCCGCCTGCGCAAAGATGGGCGGTGCCTCGCCGACGAAGCCCACATCGACGGCGCCGACATTGAGGCCCTCCAGCAGCTGGGGGCCGGCCGGGAACTCCACCCACTTCACGTTGGCGCCCAGCGCGGCGAGCTTCTTCTCCAGTGAGCCGTTGTGCTTCTGGAACGTCAGCAGGCTGGCGGATTTCTGAAAACCGATGCGCAGAGTAGGTGTTGGCGTCTGCGCGGCGGCGCTGAACGCGAACGCGGCCAGCGCCAACGGGGCGGTCCAGCGCAGCAGGGAACGGAAGGTCGTCATCGCAAAAGTCCTTGTCGAAAAAGATCCCGGCGCTCGGTCACACCCGATCCGCGCCCGAGCGCCGGGAAGAAGTCGCCCACCCGACGGGCGGCGAGGAGACAAACGGTCAGAGGGAGAGCAGGTCGCGCAGCCGTCAACAGCTGGCCAGCGGCTCGGCAACGCGGCGCGGCGCCAGCGGTGCGACGGCACGGTCCAGCCGCGCCACCAGGTCAGCCTCCGGCACGAAGCCGCCAGCCTCATGGCGCTGCAGCTGGGCGTCGGTGGCGAACACGGCGTCCAGCACATGGCGCGCGCCGAGTGCGGACAGCACGGGCTTGAGCGCGTAGTCCAGCGCCAGCAGGTGCGCGGCGCTGCCGCCGGTGGCCAGCGGCAGCACGGTCTTGCCGCGCAGCGCGTCGGGCGGCAGCAGGTCCAGAAACAGCTTCAGCAGGCCCGAATAGGCCGCCTTGTAGATGGGGGTGCCGATGACGACCACGTCAGCTGCGGCGACGGCGCTGACGGCCAGCGCGATGGTGGCGTCCTGGGTGTCGGCGGCGATCAGCGCGGCGGCGGGCAGCTCGCGCACGCTGAGGCTGTTGCTGTGCGAGGCGACGCCTTCGAGTCGAGTCAGCGCGAACTGAGTCAGCCACGCGGAGCGCGAGCGTTCGCTGGGACTGCCGGAAATGCTGAGGATGTGCATGGTGGCCTGCGTGTGTTCAGGCCTTGCACGATAGGGACGAGCGCTTGTGCGCGGAACGAAGGAAAGCGGGGATGCTTATGCGTTCGGCGGGAAACGCTGGCGGAGGCTGTGAGATTCGAACTCACGGGCCGTTGCCGGCCGACGGTTTTCAAGACCGTTGGGTTAAACCACTCCCCCAAGCCTCCGCAAAGAGACGCGCATTCTAAGGGTGGGGCTCAGGCGCCCGGCTTCTGCGCTTGGTCGCAGTCGATCTGGACGATCTCCAGTGGCTGGCCGTCCTGCACGCGCGCTGCCGTCAGGCGGCCGCCCCAGACGCAGCCGGTGTCCAGCGCCAGCAGCCCCGGGCGGTTCACGAGGCCGAGGGTGGACCAGTGGCCGAAGGCGATGGGCGTGTTGGCCGTGCGCCGGCCCGGCGCATCGAACCACGGCATGAAGCCATCGGGCGCGGCGCCGGCGCCGTCCTTGGTCTTGAAGTCCATCTCGCCGTCGGCCGTGCAAAACCGCAGCCGGGTGAGTGCGTTGACCGTGAAGCGCAGCCGCTCGACGCCGCGCAGGTCGGGGCTCCAGCGTGCCGGTTCGTTGCCGTACATGGCGCGCAGGAAATCCGGCAGGGCAGGGCCGCGCAGCACGGCCTCGACCTCGGCGGCGAGGCCCAGCACGTCGTCGCGGCTCCACGACGGCACGACGCCGGCGTGCACCATCAGCCAGCCGGCGTCGAACGCGGCCAGGCGCTGGTGGCGCAGCCAGTCCATCAGCGCGTGGCGGTCCGGGGCGGCGAGGATGTCGTCCAGCGTGTCGCCGCCGTTTGGGCGGCGCACGCCGTGGTGCGCGGCCAGCAGGTGCAGGTCGTGGTTGCCGAGCAGGCAGGTGGCGGCATCACCCAGACCGATCAGGCGTCTGAGTGTGGCGAGCGACGCGGGACCGCGGTTGACGAGGTCGCCCAGCAACCACAGGTGGTCGCGCGACGGGGAGAAGTCCAGGCGCTGCAGCAGCCGCTCCAGGGCGTCGCAGCAGCCCTGGACATCGCCGATCAGGTAGTTCATGGACGGCATTGTCCCGGGCGCGCCCCCAGGGAAGGCCCCGTGGGCCGTGTCATGGGCTTCTGCTAGTCTCCCGGGCTTCGTTTTTGCCTTGCGCCGCCCCGGGTTATCCCGTGTCTGGCGCCTTCGATGGACACCGCTCTCGTTCTCTTCCTGATTCTTCTCAACGGCCTGTTCGCCATGTCGGAGATGGCATTGACCGCCAGCCGTAAGGCCCGGCTGCAAGTGATGGTGGAAAGCGGCGAGGGTGGCGCGCAGGCGGCGATGGACCTGCACGAGAACCCGACCAAGTTCCTGTCCACGGTGCAGATCGGCATCACCGGCATCGGCGTGCTGAACGGCATCGTTGGCGATGCGGCGTTCTCCGGCCCGCTGTCGGACTGGCTATCGCAGACCTTCAACCTGCACGGCGAGGCGATCAAGGTGGCGTCGACGGCGCTGGTGGTGGTCATCATCACGCTGCTGACCATCGTGTTCGGCGAGCTGGTGCCCAAGCGTGTCGGGCAGATCTACCCCGAGACGGTGGCTCGCCTGGTGGCGCCGCCGATGAACGTGATCTCGATGGCGACGCGGCCGCTGGTCAAGCTGCTGAGCTTCGCCACCGAAGCGACGCTGGGCCTGCTGGGCCTGCGCAACCGCGGCCAGCGCGGCGTGACGGAAGAGGAAATCGCCGCCAGCCTCGAAGAAGGCCTGGACGCCGGCGTCATCGAGCAGCACGAGCACCAGATGGTGCGCAACGTGTTCCGTCTGGACGAACGCCAAGTCGGCTCCATGATGATCCCGCGCGCTGAAATCGCGTGGCTGGAGGTCGACGCGTCGCCGGCCGAGGTGCTGGCGGTGCTGCGCGAACACGGTTTCAGCCGCTACCCGGTCTGCCGCGGCGGCCTGGGCGACGTGCTGGGCGTGGCCAACGCGCCAGCGCTGCTGGCGGGCATGCTGGAGGGCCAGCCGCTGGACCTGACGGCGGGCCTGGAGGCGCCGCTGTTCGTGCCCGAGACGCTGTCGGGCATGGAATTGCTTGAACATTTCCGCGTGTCGGACGCGCCGTTGGTCTTCGTCGTCGACGAGTACGGCGAGGTGCAGGGCGTGATTGCGGTGCGCGACGTGCTGGAAGCCATTGCCGGGGAGTTCAACGCCCCCAGCGACGGCGATGCTTGGGCGGTGCAGCGCGAGGACGGGAGCTGGCTGATCGACGGCCTGATCCCGGTCCCCGAGCTGAAGGACCGCCTGGGCCTGAAGGAACTGCCCGAAGAGGACCGTGGGCGCTACAACACCCTGGCCGGCATGATCATGCTGCTGCTGGGGCGCTTGCCGCGCACGACCGATGTCGTGGAGTGGGACGCGTGGAGATTCGAGGTCGTCGACCTCGATGGCAAGCGTGTAGACAAAGTGCTGGTCAGTCGTCTGGCCGAACCTGGAGAGAAGAGATCATGAGCAACCCCCCGATGTACGGCGAACTGCTGCCGCTGGACCGCGAAGTCCACAAGAACCTGAAGCTGGACACCGCCCAGACCGTCGTCGGCCGCGTGGCCGACCAGAACTCGGTGTTCCTGGCCGCCGTGGAGTTCGGCGACGCCTGCAAGGAGTACCCCATCGTCTTCGTGCGCGCCGGCACGCCCGACGCCGCCGGCAAGCAGGCCGTCGCGCCGCTGGCCGTGCTGGGCCTGAAGCCGGGTTCCAACCTGTTTGTCGACGGTGACAAGTGGACCGGCAACTACGTGCCTGCCTACGTGCGCCGCTACCCGTTCGCGATGGCCCGCATCGACGATGCCGCCAACTCGCTGGCCGTCTGCTACGACCACAAGTGGACCGGTTTCAATGAGTCCACCGGCGAGCCACTGTTCAAGGACGGCGAGCCGACAGAGTTTCTGCTGAACGCCCGCGCGTTCCTGGAGAACTTCGAGCAGGAGACCGAGCGCACGCGTCTGATCTGCAACCTGCTCGTCGACATGGACCTGCTGCAAGACATGCGCTTCGAGGCCGGCCTGCCCAGCGGCGAGAAGCTGGACGTCGAAGGCTTCCTGGCGCTGGACGAGAAGAAGTACAGCGAACTGCCAGACGACAAGGTGCTGGAACTGCACCGCAATGGCCTGATCGCGCTGCTGGAGATGCATCGCCTGTCGCTGTCCAACATGAACCGCCTGGCCGCACGCTACGCGGTTTGATGTCCAATAGCTGACGGCCGACCCCGGCCACGCTGGTCGTGGCCTTGTTTCACTCTGGTTGCGCACTGCAGCATGTAATTGCATGAATGTCGCCTGGTTGGGCGACGGGTTAACCCGTGTTAGTCAAGGATGCAGTTGTATCGGTGTGTTTTAGGGTGGGAAAAGTCACCCGGGTGTCCCTAGACTTCGCCGCTCACAGCGTGTTGGGCGCAAGGAAGCAGTCAACAAATGATGTCCCTCTTCAAGGAAACCCGCCGGCCGGATCACAATCCGTTCGGAGGTCCCCCGCTCGAACTCAACAGCGATTTCGGCGACATCGGCGGTGATGCGCTGGACTTGGTCGAACGTCGCTATGGTGACCGAGGGCTGGTCATTTCGCGGGAGCGCTATAACAGCGCCCGCGACGCCGAAGGCGACATTGTCTGCACGGCGCGTGACGGCGAGCGCGTCATCGGCACGATGTCGGTGCGCTTCGATGGCCGTGGCGGCCTGCACACCGACCTGATGTTTGAGGCTGAGCTGGCCGAGTGGCGGGCGGCGGGCGTCAAGCTGTGCGAGTTCGGCGGTCTGGCGGTGGACCGGGATGCGCCCGAGTCCAAGCGCGTGCTGGCGCAGCTCTTTCACCTGGGCTACCTGCATGCCTACAAGCGCGCACGGTGCGAGCGCCTGGTGGTGGAGGTCAACCCGCGTCATGTGGCGTTCTATCGCCGCTGGCTGGGTCTGCTCCCGTTCACGACCGCGCGCCACAACCCGCGCGTGGATGCGCCGTCGGTGCTGATGAGCGTGGATTTCGAAACCATCCGCGGCCAGATCGCGCTGTGGGGTGGTCGCCCAGAGACGATGTCGACGGCGCGTTGCCTCTACCCGCTGGTGTGGGGCCCGGCGGCCGAGGCTGCCATGCTCGCCAGGATCAGCTGAGGGTCAACTCAGGCGGCGTGTCCCAGGCGGCGTGACAGTTGTTGCGCCGCGCCGCGCAGGCACGCCACCAGCGGGCCTGCCGGCGTGGTGTCCATGCCGGCGCTGGGCCCGATCACTGTCAGCGCCAGCACCAGCCGCCCGGCAGCATCCATGACCGGAGCCGCTGCAGCGCTGACGCCCGCGACCACACTGTCCCTCGACGTGGCCACGCCGGCCTCGCGCACGGCAGCCAGCGTCGCCATCTCGGGCAGCGCCTCGCCCAGGGCGCGCGCATCGTCCGGCCGCCAGGCCGCGAACAGCCGCCCCGACGCCGTGCCTGACAGGCTCATGACCGTGCCGTGCCGCATGCTGATGTGCACCGGCGTTGGCCCCTCGGCGACGCGCACGATGGTGGGCCCACGCGTTCCCCAGACGGCGATGGCCACCGTGTGGCCCAGCTGCTGCGCCAGCGCCTCGATGACCGGCGTGGCCAGCCGTACCGGGTCGTACTGCTGAAGGCTGATGAGGCCCAGCTGCATGGCCAGCGGGCCGAGGCCATACGGCCCGCTGCCACCGTCCTGCTCCACCAACCCCAGCTTGATGAAGCTCACCAGGTAGGGGTGAGCCTTGGCCGGCGCCATGCCGGCCTCGCGCGCCAGGTCCTTCAGCGCCATCGGCCGGCCGTGGTGAGCCAGCGCCAGCAGCAGCTGACCACCCACTTCGATGCTTTGGATGCCTCGGGGTTCCTTCATGCTAATAATTCTATATTGGTGAATTGATTTGGATTAGGTTAAATTTCTGGCTTGCCAGCTGGAGATGCCATGACCACATCCCCCACGACCAAAGCCTTTGCCTCGCAGGCGGACCTGGAAGAAAAGCAGGTCACTTTCGAGCGCCTGTCCGAGCACGCCTGGGCCTACACCGCCGAGGGCGACCCCAACACCGGCATCGTCATCGGCCGCGACGCAGCCATGGTCATCGACACCCAGGCCACCCCGGTGATGGCGGCCGACGTGATCCGCCGCATCCGCGAGGTGTCCTCGGTACCCATCAAGTACGTGCTGCTGAGCCACTACCACGCGGTGCGGGTGCTGGGCGCCAGCGCGTTCAAGGCCGAGGGTCTGGAGCAGGTCATCGCCAGCGAAGGCACGCTGGCCCTCATCAAGGAACGCGGCGAGCAGGACAAGTCCAGCGAGATCGGCCGCTTCCCGCGGCTGTTCCGCAACGTCGAATCGGTGCCTGCCGGGCTGACCTGGCCCACGCTGACGTTCGCGGGCCGGCTGACGCTGGACCTGGGCGGCGTGCAGGTCGAGATGTTCTCGCCCGGCCGCGGCCACACGGCGGGCGACACGGTGGCGTGGCTGCCCCACGAGCGGGTGCTGTTCAGTGGCGATCTGGTGGAGTTCGATGCCACGCCCTATTGCGGCGACGCGCATTTCGCCGACTGGCCGGCGACGCTGGATGCCATCGCAAAGCTGGATGCGGCGGCATTGGTGCCGGGCCGCGGCCCAGCGCTGAAGGGCGCCGAGCAGGTCAAGGCCGGCCTGGAAGGCACGCGCGCCTTCGTCAGCGAGTTGTACGCGGCGGTGCAGGCGGGCGTGAAGGCTGGCGAGGCATTGAAGGCCGTCTACCAGCGCACGATGGCAGTGCTGCGGCCAAAGTACGGCCACTGGGTCATCTTTGATCACTGCATGCCCTTCGACGTGACCCGCGCCTATGACGAGGCCGGCGGCACGGCACATCCGCGCATCTGGACGGCCGAGCGCGACGTTGAAATGTGGAAGTCCCTCGAAGGCGCTTGAGGCTGGCATGGATCTGCCGCGCTACCCCTACCACCAGAGCCTGGAGCAGCGCTCCGGCCAGCCGCAGCGCCGCCCGGTGGTCATCGTCGGCGCCGGCCCGGTGGGGCTGACGCTGGCGCTGGACCTGGCGCGGCGCGACGTGCCGGTCGTCGTTATCGACGACAGCGACCGTATCGGCGAGGGCTCGCGCGCTGTCTGCTGGGCCAAGAAGACGCTCGAGGTGTTCGACCGGCTCGGCGTGGGCGAGGCCGTCGCGCGCGAAGGCGTGCGCTGGCATCGTGGCCGCGTGTTTCACGGCGAGCGCGAGGCGTATGCCTTCGACCTGCTCCCCGAGGCTCACCACAAGATGCCGGCGATGGTGAACCTGCAGCAGGATCAGGTCGAGGCGCGACTGGTGCGCGCCGTGCAACTGGAGCCGCGCATCGAGCTGCGCGGCCGGCACGAGTTGATCGGCCTGGAGCAGGACGCCGACGCGGTCACGCTGACCGTGCGCACGCCCGACGGCCTGTTTGACCTTCGCGCTGACTGGGTGGTTGGCTGCGACGGCGCGCGCAGCGCCACGCGGACACTGCTGGGCCTGGGTTTCTCCGGCCAGGTGTTCGAGGACCGCTTCCTGATCGCCGACGTGCGGCTGGCGCCCGATGTGCTGCCCCGCGGTCTCGACCCGGCGAAGCCTGAGCGCTGGTTCTGGTTCGACCCGCCGTTCCACCGCGGCCAGTCGGTGCTGCTGCATGCGCAGGCGGACGGGCTGTGGCGCATCGACTTCCAGCTGGGCCGCGACGCCGATGTGGCGGCGGAGCGCGACCCCGACCGCATCCGCGCTCGCGTGGCGGCCATGCTGGGCAGCGACGGGTTCGAGCTGGTGTGGTCGTCCATCTACCAGTTCTGCTGCCGCCGCGCGGAACGCTTCCGGGTGGACCGCGTGCTGCTGGCCGGCGACGCGGCGCATCAGGTCTCGCCCTTCGGCGCGCGCGGCGCCAACAGCGGCGTGCAGGACGCCGACAACCTGGGCTGGAAGCTGGCCGCGGTCGTGGAGGGCGAGGGTGACGAGGTGCTGCTGGACAGCTACGAGTTCGAGCGCCTGGAGGCGGCGGACGACAACATCGGCCACTCGACCCGCGCCACCGACTTCATCAGCCCCAGGAGTGCGTTGAGTCTGCGGCTGCGCAGGGCCGCGCTGGACCTGGCCGGGCGAACCGAGTTCGCCCGGCTGCTGGTCAATAGCGGGCGGCTGTCGCTGCCGACCGCGCATGTCGACTCCCCGCTGAGCACGCTCGACGGCGAAGCCTGGCGTGCCGGCCCCGCGCCCGGCTCGCCGGCGCCCGATGCGCCGCTGGACGCGGGCTGGCTCAGCGAACGCTTCGGTGACTTCCTGCTGCTGTGCTTCGGCTGGGCCGCGCCGGCCGCGGGCGTGAGCGTCATCACGCTGCCGGCCGAGGGCGTGGCCGCCACGCGCTACGGCGCTGGGCCGGGCAGCGTCTACCTGATCCGCCCCGATGCCGTCGTCGCCGCACGCTGGCACCGCTTCGACGCCGACGCGCTGCGCGTGGCGCTGGCCCGCGTCCACGGGAGGCCCGCATGAGCCCATTGAACCTGACCCCGAATTTCGGGCCGAATCCGCGCGAGGGGGCCGATGCCTTCTATGCCGAACTCATCGCTGCGCAGGCCGACCTGTCCGACGAGGCCGCCGCCGACTGGCTGGCGCGCCTCGCGCTGATCCTGTGCAACCACATCGGCGACCGCGACGTGCTCAGGCAGGCCTTCACCCTGGCTCACGAACCCCATGACTGAACTGACCAACCTGCAATACCTGACCGGCTTCGGCAACCAGCACAGCAGCGAATCCCGGTCCGGCGCGCTGCCCATCGGCCGCAACAGCCCGCAGCGTGCGCCGCACGGCCTGTACGCCGAACTGCTGTCGGGCAGTGCCTTCACGGCGCCGCGGGCCGACAACCAGCGCACATGGCTGTATCGATGCCGGCCCTCTGTCGTCGTCGGGGGGTATCAGCCGTTGCCGCATGCGTTTTGGAAGAGCGGGGCTGCCGAAGGCGAGGGCGCACCGCCTGACCCACTGCGCTGGGGGCCGACGCCGCTGGCCAGCGACGGGGACTTCATCGATGGCTTACGCACCTATGCCGTGAATGGCGAGGCAGGCGTGGGGGGCATGGGCGCATTGGCCTATGTCGTCACCCGGCCGATGCAACGCCGCGCGCTGGTCAATGCCGATGCCGAGATGCTCATCGTGCCGCAGCAGGGCCGGCTGCTCGTCACGACGGAGCTGGGTCGGCTCGAAGTCGCGCCCGGCTCCATCGCCTTGCTGCCGCGCGGCATGGCGTTCAAGGTCGATCCGCTGGACCAGGGCCCCGCGCGCGGCTACGTCTGCGAGAACCACGGCGCCGGCTTGCGGCTGCCGGAGTTGGGCCCCATCGGCTCCAACGGGCTGGCCAACGCACGAGACTTCGAGGCACCGACCGCCTGGCACGAGCAGGAGGCCGGCGCATACGAGATCGTCAAGCGCTATGGCGGCCAGCTCTGGCGCGCGACACAAGGCCACAGCCCGTTCAATGTCGTCGCTTGGCACGGCAACCTGGTGCCGTACCGGTACGACACGGCACGCTTCATGACGATCAACACCGTCAGTTTCGACCACCCCGACCCCAGCATCTTCACGGTGCTCACCAGCCCCAGCGACACGCCCGGCTGGGCCAACGTGGACTTCGTCATCTTCCCGCCGCGCTGGATGGTGGCCGAGGACACGTTCCGCCCGCCCTGGTACCACCGCAACGTGATGAGCGAGTTCATGGGCCTGGTGCTGGGTCAGTATGACGCCAAGCCCGAGGGCTTCAAGCCCGGCGGGGCCAGCCTGCACAACAGCTACGTGCCGCACGGGCCGGACGCCGAGGCCTTCGACAAGGCCAGCGCCGCCGAGCTGAAGCCGCACAAGCTGGACGCCACGCTGGCGTTCATGTTTGAGACCCGCTGGCCGCTCAAGCCCACGCGCTGGGCGCTCGATGAGGCGCCGCTGGAACGCAACTACGCCGACTGCTGGCGCGACCTGAAAGACGCATCCAAGGCATGAGCATGCTCGACCACACCCACGACGCCACGGCCCTCTCCTGGGTCGCCTCGGCCAACGACCTGTCCACCGACTTCCCGCTGCAAAACCTGCCGTTCTGCAGCTTCCGCCGCGCCGGCACGCTGGAGCCGTTCCGCGTTGGCGTCGGTATCGGCGACCAGATCCTGGACCTGACCGGTTGGGGCATCATCGACATGAACGCGCTGATGGCTCGCTCGAGTGGCGAGCGCCGCGCGCTGCGCCACCGGCTGTTCGACACCTTCAAGGCCGGCGCGCCCGAGGTGGAGCTGGTGCCGCAGGCCGAGGCCGAGTACACGCTGCCGTGCCGCATCGGCGACTACACGGACTTCTACACCGGCATCCACCACGCCCGCGCGGTGGGCAAGCTGTTCCGGCCTGACAGCCCGCTGCTGCCCAATTACCAATGGGTGCCCATCGGCTATCACGGCCGAAGCTCGTCCATCGTCGTCAGCGGCACGCCGCTGCGCCGCCCGCGGGGCCAGGTCAAGCCGCCAGATGCCGACGGGCCCGTCTTCAAGCCCAGTGCGCGCATCGACTGCGAGCTGGAGCTGGGCTTGTTCGTCGGCCCCGGCAACGCACTGGGCGAGCCGTTTTCCATTGACGAGGCGGACGAGCATGCCTTCGGCCTCACGTTGCTGAACGACTGGTCGGCCCGCGACATCCAGCCCTGGGAGTACCAACCGCTGGGCCCCTTCCTGGCCAAGAACTTCGGCACGACGATCTCGCCGTGGATCGTCACGATGGACGCGCTGGCGCCGTTTCGCATCCCGTTCGCGCGGCCCGAGGGTGATCCGCAGCCGCTGCCCTATCTGGACTCCGCCGCACACCGTGCGAACGCGGCGTTCGACATTGAGATGGAGGTGTGGCTGAAGACGCCCGGCATGGTCGAGCCTGCGCGCCTCTCGCGCTCCAACCTGCGCCATGCCTACTGGTCGCTAGCGCAGATGCTGACCCACCATGCCAGCAACGGCTGCAACCTACAGCCCGGCGACCTTCTGGGTACCGGCACCATCAGCGGCCCGGCCCCGGAGGAGGCCGGCTCGCTGCTGGAGTTGACCGCGGGGGGCAAGCACCCGCTCACGCTGCCCAACGGCGAGCAGCGCACCTTCTTGCTGGACGGCGACCAACTGGGCCTGCGTGCGTTCGCCGAGAAGCCCGGGTACCGGCGCATCGGCTTCGGCGCCTGCGACGGCGCAATCACGCCCGCTAGCTGAGCGCGCCCCTCGGATGGGGTGGTTGCCGCCGGGGCGTCACTGCGGGTGGGGAACCTGCAGGGCTGCCTGGGTACTCAATGCCGTCCGGCGTCCGCTGGTGCGCAGACGCCGGCGCTGCCTCTCAACGTTGAGCCGGGTGCACTTTTGCGAAGGATCTGACATGCCTGTGATGGACAACTACAAGGTGGCGACGCGCGCCTTCACGGCGCTCACCGCCAAGGTGGCGCCCACCATGAAGAGCAAGGGCCAGGAGGCCGGCTTCAAGAAGCTGCTGGTGCTGATGAAGAGCGGCAAGACGCTAGAACAGCGCATCCAGGACTACGACGACGCCAGGCAGGCGGCCAACTCCTGCAAGGATGACAACCTGAAGGCCTTGCCGGGTCTGCTCAAGGCGATGGACACGGCCTTGATCAAGATGAACGAGGCGCTGAAGAAGAACATGGACGAGTACGAGGCGCAGGCCAAGGTGCTGGGTCCTGCGGACGCCACCCTGAAGGCGGGGTTCGAGACGCTGGCGCAAAGGCTGGATGCGCTGCGCAAGTTCGCGAAGAGCGATGCCCTGCAGGTCGTCGCCATCGCCCAGAAGAGCCTGGGCAAGACCGCTTCGGCCGACGAGGTGCTGAACAAGAACCTCAAGATGGTGTACCTGGGCATCAAGAAGGGTTCGGCCGAGTTCGAGGCAGCGCTCAAGCAGTTCATCGCCAAGCCCAATGAGCAGAACCTGCAGGACGCCTTCTGCTCATCCACGGCGGCGCGGTCCATTTCCGTGGCGGTCACGCACTGGAAAGGCACGGTGCTGAAAACCAACCCCAAGATCGCCGAGCGCCTGCGCGCCGATCCGGTGCACCTGCTCACGCACATCGACGATGCTGCCCAGCAGAAGGGCGTCAAATTCTGGGAAACCCGGTTCGCCAAGAGCAAGCCGGGTTGGGAAGACCGCGCCAAGGTTCAGGCCAAGAAGTACCTTGACCAGGTCAAGAACTGGCGCACGATGGCCGACGAAATTAAGGGTCTCACTCAGTGACGGGGCCGCCGCCCTGAGACGGGCCGGCCCGCCTGACCTGCGCCGCACTCGCGCCGCACCCGTGCTTTGCGCGGGTGCGGCGCTGTCGTTTCTGGCCTTCGCTGCGCTGCTGGGGTGAGGGCGGCGCCCCGGAATAGTTCGCAGGCACCAAGCTGGACTCCCATGGTGCGCAATCGCACCAGGGTCGGGCATCGCTGTGACAAAACAGCCGGTGACATGCTGGCACGCGCCTTGCGCACAGACCTGGTTGGCTACTCGACCCCTCACATCCAACCTGGAGGCTTACACCGATGCTTCGCCGTTCTGCACTTGCCCTGGCCGCTGCTGCCACCGCTGCTCTCATCGCCCCCGCTGCCTACGCGGCCGACACCATCAAGGTCGGCGTGCTGCACTCGCTGTCGGGCACCATGGCCATCTCCGAGACCGTGTTGAAGGACACGGTGCTGATGGCCATCGACGAGATCAACGCCAAGGGCGGCCTGCTTGGCAAGAAGCTGGAGCCGGTGGTGGTGGACCCGGCTTCCAACTGGCCCCTGTTCGCCGAAAAGGCCAAGCAGCTCATCTCGCAGGACAAGGTCGCCGTCGTGTTCGGCTGCTGGACTTCAGTCAGCCGCAAGTCGGTGCTGCCGGTGTTCGAGCAGACCAACTCGCTGCTGTTCTACCCCGTGCAGTACGAGGGTGAAGAGCTGAGCAAGAACGTGTTCTACACCGGTGCCGCGCCCAACCAGCAGGCCATTCCCGCCGTGGAATACCTGATGAGCAAGGACGGCGGCGGTGCCAAGCGCTTCGTGCTGCTGGGCACCGACTACGTCTACCCGCGCACCACCAACAAGATCCTGCGCGCCTTCCTGAAGAGCAAGGGCATCGCCGACGCGGACATCATGGAGGACTACACCCCCTTCGGCCACGCGGACTATCAAAGCATCATTGCCAAGATCAAGAAGTTCTCGTCCGAAGGCAAGAAGACGGCCGTCGTGTCCACCATCAACGGTGACTCCAACGTGCCCTTCTACAAGGAACTGGGCAACCAGGGCCTGAAGGCGACGGACGTGCCGGTGGTGGCCTTCTCGGTCGGTGAGGAAGAGCTGCGTGGCGTGGACACCAAGCCGCTGCAAGGCCACTTGGCCGCGTGGAACTACTTCATGTCCATCAAGGCCCCGGCCAACGATGCCTTCATCAAGAAGTGGAGCGCCTACGCCAAGGCCAAGGGCATCGCCGGCCACAAGGACAAGCCGCTGACCAACGACCCGATGGAAGCCACCTACATCGGCATCAACATGTGGGCGCAGGCCGTCACCAAGGCCAAGAGCACCGACACCGACAAGGTCATCGCCGCCATGGCCGGCCAGACCTTCACGGCACCGTCGGGCATCACGTCCAAGATGGACGAGAAGAACCACCACTTGCACAAGTCGGTCTTCATCGGCGAAGTGAAGGCGGACGGCCAGTTCAACGTGGTGTGGAAGACGCCCGGCCCGGTCAAGGCCCAGCCGTGGAGCCCCTACATCCCCGAGAACAAGGGCAAGAAGGACGAGCCCACCAAGTAAGACCGCCGGTGCCGCAGCGTGGTGCTGCGGCCTGACGGCGCTGACCGTGGGCTGGCGAGGCCAGGCCTACGGCAGCACTGCCCTGATGGCGCGCGGCGTGCGCGCCATCCATTCCGTTCGCTTGGATCGTGATGATCAAACGACTTCTATTGGGATGCCTGCTGGCGTTGAGCGGCTTGTCGGCCTGGGCGCTGTCGCCCGAGCTGGCCAATCGCATCGCCGCAGGTGAGAGCGATGACCGCGTCGCGGCCTTGCAGCAGGCGCTGGCTGCGGGCGATGCCTCGCTTGGGCCCTTCCTGCGCGCGCTGCAGGACGGCCGCGTGCGCGTCAAGGCTGGCCAGGCCATCGTCGTCGCCGAGGGCGCCGAGGCGCCGGCCGATGCCGAAGAGCCGATGCTCAACAACCGCATGCGCCGCGAGATCGACTCCGCGCTCGCGGGGCTGGACCTGCTTTCCACCGACCGCGACACCCGCGCCAAGGCGCTGGCGACGCTGCGCGAAGACGCCGATGCGTCCAAGCTGCCGCTGCTGGAAAAGGCGCTCGCGGCCGAGGCCGACGCCGGCCTGCGCGAGCAGCTGAATTCCCTGGTGGCCGGCGCCAAGCTGTCGTCTGTCGACGCGGCGCAGCGCAAGGCCGCGGCGACCGAGCTGTCTGGCAGCGCCGACCCCGCCACGCGCGCACTGCTGCTGGAAAAGCTGGCCGCCGAGACCGACCTGGCCGCCAAGTCCGCCATGCAGAAGGCCGTCAACGACATCGGCGACCGCCTCGCCTGGGGCGAGCGCGCGCAGCTGCTGTTCTCGGGCCTGAGCCTGGGCTCTGTGCTCTTGCTAGTCGCGTTAGGCCTGGCCATCACCTACGGCCTGATGGGCGTCATCAACATGGCGCACGGTGAGCTTCTGATGGTGGGCGCCTATGCGACCTACATGGTGCAGCAGGGCTTCCGTGCGTGGGCGCCCGGCGCTTTCGACTACTACCTCTGGCTGGCGCTGCCGGCCAGCTTCCTGGCCGCGGCACTTGTCGGCGCGGCGATGGAGCGCAGCGTGATCCGCTGGCTCTATGGCCGGCCGCTGGAGACGCTGCTGGCCACCTGGGGCATTTCCCTGGTGCTGATGCAGGCCGTGCGTACGCTGTTCGGCGCGCAGAACGTGGCCGTGGAGAACCCGGCCTGGCTGTCGGGTGGCTGGGCGCTTCTGCCCAACCTGACGCTGCCGTACAACCGGCTGGCCATCCTCGTGTTCGCCGCGCTGGTGCTGGTGGGCATGGGCGCGCTGCTGGCGAAGACGCGCCTAGGCCTGATGGTGCGCGGCGTCACGCAGAACCGCCGCATGGCCGCGTGCGTGGGCGTCAACACGGCCCGCGTCGACACGATGGCTTTCGCGCTCGGCTCTGGCATTGCAGGTCTCGCCGGCTGCGCGTTGAGCCAGATCGGCAACGTGGGCCCCGACCTGGGTCAGAGCTACATCGTCGACGCCTTCATGGTGGTCGTGCTGGGCGGCGTGGGCCAGCTGGCCGGCACCGTCTACGCGGGCCTCGGCCTGGGTGTGCTGTCCAAGCTGCTGGAAGGCTGGCAGGGCGCGGTGCTCGCCAAGATCGCATTGCTGCTGGTGCTGGTGCTGGTCATCCAGAAGAAGCCTCAAGGCCTGTTCGCGCTGAAGGGCAGGTCGGTCGAATGAAAAAGACGCTCCTCATCGCCATCGCAGTGCTGACGCTGCTGGTGCCCTTCCTGCACTTGGCCTTTCCGGCGGGTCACCCGCTGCACCTCAGCGAGTTCTATGTCGGGCTGCTCGGCAAGTTCCTGTGCTTTGCCATCTGCGCGCTGGCCTTGGACCTGATCTGGGGCTTCGGCGGCATCCTCTCGCTGGGCCATGGCCTGTTCTTCGCGCTGGGCGGCTACGGCATGGGCATGTACCTGATGCGCCAGATCGGCCGTGACGGGCAGTACCAGTCGGACCTGCCGGACTTCATGGTCTTCCTGAACTGGAAGGAACTGCCCTGGCACTGGGCGCTCAGCGACTCGCTGATCGGCCAGATCTTCCTGGCGCTGGCCGTGCCCGGCCTGGTGGCCGCCGTGTTCGGCTACTTCGCGTTCCGCTCGCGCATCCAAGGCGTTTACTTCTCCATCATCACGCAAGCGCTGGTGGTGGCGGCCATGCTGCTGTTCTTCCGCAACGAGACGGGCTTTGGCGGCAACAACGGCTTCACCGACTTCAAGCGCATCGCCGGCATGCCGCTGAACACGCCGGGCATGAAGGTCGGACTGTGCGTGGCCAGCGGTGTCGCGCTGATCGGCTGCTACCTGCTGGCGAAGTGGCTCACGCAAAGCCGCTGGGGGCGCGTGCTGCAAGCCATCCGCGACGCGGAAGGCCGCGTGCGCTTCCTGGGCTACGACCCGGTCGCCTTCAAACTCAGCGCCTACGTCATCTCCGCGCTGATGTGTGCGATGGCCGGCATCCTGTACGTGCCGCAGGTCGGCATCATCAACCCCAGCGAGATGAGCCCGGCGGCCAGCATCGAGATGGCCATCTGGGCGGCGGTCGGCGGCCGCGGCACGCTGATCGGCCCGGTGCTGGGCGCCTTCTTCGTCAACGGCACCAAGTCCGTCTTCACCGTCTGGTGGCCTGAGGGCTGGCTGTATGTGCTGGGCGCGCTGTTCATCGCGGTGACGCTGTTCCTGCCGGCCGGCCTGGTCGGCCTCGTGAAGAGGTTCAAGAAATGACGCCGGAGCTTCTCGAAGCAGGCAGTGAGGCGCGTTCGCGCGCGCTGACGCGCATCGCCACCTCCGGCGAGCCCGTGTTCAATCAAGGCGTGGCGCTGTACGTCGAAGACCTGAAGGTCGCGTTCGACGGATTCCAGGCGCTGGGCGGGTTGTCGTTCACCATCGGCGTCGGCGAGCTGCGCTGCGTCATCGGCCCCAACGGTGCCGGCAAGACGACGACGATGGACTGCATCACCGGCAAGACCAAGCCGGACAGCGGCCGCGTCTACTTCGGCAGCAACCTCGACCTGCGCACGATGAACGAGCAGCAGATCGCCCGCGCTGGCATCGGCCGCAAGTTCCAGAAGCCCACCGTCTTCGAGGCGCTGACCGTCACCGAGAACCTGGAACTGGCGCTGGCCGGCGACCGCCGTGCGCGCTTCGCGATGCGCGCCAAGCTGAGCGGCTTGCAGCGCGACCGTTTGGGCGAACTGCTGAAGACTGTTCACCTGACCGATGAGCGCGAACGCGTCGCCGGTCTTCTGAGCCACGGTCAGAAGCAATGGCTGGAGATCGGCATGCTGCTGGCTCAGGACCCCAAGCTGCTGCTGCTGGACGAACCTGTCGCTGGCATGACCGACGAGGAGACCGAGCGCACGGCCGAGCTGTTCTTGAGCCTGGAAGGCAAGCACTCACTGGTGGTGGTGGAGCACGACATGAGCTTCGTCGCCACGCTGGCTGGTACTAACCGCACGGTCACGGTCCTTCATGAAGGCAAGACGCTGGCCGAAGGCACGATGGCGACCGTTCAATCGGACGAGAAAGTGATCGAGGTGTACCTTGGCCGATGACCTTCTACGGGTTCAAGACCTTCACAAGCACTACGGCGGTTCGCACATCCTGCGCGGCCTGGGCTTCGAGCTGAAGGCCGGCGAGATCACAGTCGTCATGGGCCGCAACGGCGTCGGCAAGACCACGTTGCTGAAGAGCCTGATGGGCGTCGTGCCCGTCACGTCAGGCAGCATCACGCTGGCCGGCGAGAACATCGACAAGCTCAAGACCCACCAGCGCGTGCGCGCCGGCCTGGGCTATGTGCCGCAGGGCCGCGAGATCTTCGGCCGGCTCACGGTGATGGAGAACCTGCAGATGGGCCTGTCCAGTCAGCCGGCCGGCACGCCGCTGCCGGCCGAGCTGTTCCAGCTGTTCCCCGTGCTCGACAAGATGCGCTCACGCCGCGGCGGCGACCTGTCCGGCGGCCAGCAGCAGCAGCTCGCCATCGCCCGCGCGCTCGCGCCGGGCCCGAAGGTGCTGCTGCTGGATGAGCCCACGGAAGGCATCCAGCCCAACGTCATCCAGGACATCGGCCGCGTCATCAAGCACCTGGCCCACGACAAGGGCCTGTGCGTGGTGCTGGTGGAGCAGTACTACGACTTCTGTGAGGAACTGGCGGATCAGTACCTGCTGATGCAGCGCGGCGAGATCGTCATGCGCGGGCGCGGGGCCGATATGAAGGCGGATGGGGTGAGGGAGCGGCTGGCGATTTGATCGTCACCAGCGCGTTCGGCGCATCGGCGCATCGGCGCATGCTCCAATGCCTGCTGCGGTCGTTCTCGAACGGCAGCCAACGCATCAGGTGTCTGCGTGCTTCTCCTCAAGCTGTTCCTAGTCCCCCTGTTCTTGCTGCTGTTGACATTGGCCGGTCGGCGATGGGGACCTTCGGTGGCAGGTTGGCTTGCTGGCTTGCCGGTAGTGGCGGGGCCTATCCTTCTGTTCTTGTCGCTTGAGCATGGCGCCGGTTTTGCCGCAGACGCTGCAGCCGCCGCGTTGTCTGCCGTGGTGGCGTCTGTGTCTTTCAGTGTCGCCTACTCGCATGCTGCGCAGCGCTGGGGTTGGCGAGTTTCCCTTGCTTTGGCGCTGATAGCCTGGGGTGTAGCGGCGCTGTGCCTTTCATTCATTCCGCCGTCCGCGACGACATCGCTGGCGGTATCGCTGCTCGTCCTGGCGATCGCGCCACGCCTCTTTCCCCACATGGACGAATCGTCGATAGCGCGCGTCTTCAGCGTCGGCGAATTGGGCGGTCGCATGGTGGCGGGTGCGCTGCTGACTTTGGCCGTCACCTTCGCGGCCAACTTGGTTGGTTCGACTTGGAGTGGCTTGTTGGCAGTCTTTCCGCTGCTGGGGAGCGTGCTGGCTGTGTTTTCGCACCGCGCGAATGGCCCCGCGTTTGTTGCCCATCTGCTGCGCGGCATGGCGGCAGGGCTGTATTCGTTCGTCGCATTCTGCTTTGCGTTGTCGGTCAGTTTGCCCGAGGCTGGCATTGCGCTGGCCTTCGCGGCGTCAGGGCTCATAGGCGTGGCCGTACAGCTGCTTTCAAAACGCCGCTTGAGGCGTGCACCTGGCGAGCTAGCGACGACGACTTCTGGTTGAGAGTAGTTCAAACCGCCATTGCGTCGACGTGGATCGGATGACCGAGTGCGCGCCTGCTGACGGGACGGGATGGCGTGACGCTGACCGTGTCGGTCTCGGTTTCCAACGGCCGACAGCCGGCGGCGGGTTGGAGTACGGGTTGTGGCAAGCTATCCACCGTGCCCCAAGCTCAGGCCCAGGAGATGTCCATGACCCTTGAAACCCTTCAAGCAGAAGTGATGCGTTTGTCGCCTGCTGATCGGGCAAATCTGCTGGATCGGTTGATCGCCAGCCTGGACGTGGATGCCGGTGTTGAAGCTGCGTGGGACGAGTTGGCCGACCAGCGAGAGCAGGAGCTTGCAGTCGGCGCCACGGCTGCCGTGGCCTTCGACTTGGCGATTGCTCGATTGGAAGCTCGCTTCCCCGGATGAACGTCACTCTGCATCCGGCTGCAGAGTAGGGCATTCACGAAGCCGCTGCGTTCTACGAGCGTGAGGGTTCGGCGGTCGTTGCAGCACGTTTCGTGGCTGAATTCAAACCGCTTGCGGCCCTGTTGGTCGAGCCTCCGGAGATCGGTTCGCCGCGGACAAAGGGGCGGCGTGGTCTTGCGATGAATGTCTTTCCCTACACCGTCGTCTATCGCGTGATCGGGGAGGAGATCAAGATCCTCGTCGTCAAGCACGACAGCAAGCGCCCAGGGTTTGGCGGTCGACGCGCCTAGCTTGCCTCCAGCCACAACACCGCAAACCACTGATTCGCATCCGTCCACACCTTGCCCGGCTTGAACCCCGCGCGCTGCGCCAGCGCCTGGAAGCCGCTGACCGTGTACTTGTGCGAATGCTCCGTGTGCAGGGTCTCGCCCTCATTGAACATGTAGCTCTGGTCGCCCAACCTCAGTACCAGCGGCTGCGTCGCGCGCAGGTGCATCTCGATGCGGCGGTACGCCGGGTTGTAGAAGGCGAGGTGCTCGAAGCCGCCACTCGGGAATTCGGCGCCAAGTTCCGCACGGGCGCGTTCCAGCACGTTCATGTTGAACGCTGCCGTCACGCCTCGCGCGTCGTTGTAGGCCGCATGCAGCACGTGGGCATCTTTGACGAGGTCGATGCCGATCAGCAGCCCACCGCCCTTGAGTTCGGCCGCCGCCAGGCGCAGGAAAGCATCGGCCTCGGCAGGCGTGAAGTTGCCGATGCTGGAGCCCGGAAAGAAGCCCACGCGGCGACTGCCATCGGCGCAAGGCGGCAACGTGTGTGGTCGCGTGAAGTCGGCCACCAGCGGCTGGATGGCGAGGCCGGGGCAGTCGACGGCGAGCCCGTCGCACGCGGCCAGCAGGTGCGGGCCGGAGATGTCCATGGGCACGAACTGCACGCCGTCATGCGGCATGGCGTCCAGCAGCAACCGCACCTTGCGCAGCGCGCCCGCGCCGTACTCGACGAGCTGCACCTGCGGGCCGAACTGCGCGGCCATGTCGGCGGCGTGCGCCTGCAGCAGCGCCAGCTCCGTGCGCGTCGGGTAGTACTCGGGCAGGTCGCAGATCTGCTCGAACAGGCGGGAACCGGTCTCGTCGTAGAAGTACTTGGGCGAGATCGCCTTGGGCGCACGGGCCAGTGCCGCATGCAGGTCGGCGGCGAACTGTCGTTGTTCCGCCGAAGCCCTGGGCTGGCGCCATTCGATTCCTGGTTTCATCGTGCGAGCCTCACTCCACTGAACTGCCAGCGCGCCGCCGGCGGGAAGAAATTTCTATAACTGGGCCGTGCGTGGCCCGGCGGCGTCGCGAGGCTGCCGCCGCGCAGCACCTGCTGGCCCACCATGAACTTGCCGTTGTATTCGCCGACCGCGCCCGCCGCCGGCTTGAAGCCGGGGTAGGGCGCATAGCTGGAGCGCGTCCACTGCCACGCCTGGTCGGCGGCCTGCGCGAAGCCGGGTAGCCCCGATGCCGCCTCCCACTCGAACTCGGTGGGCAGCCGCGCACCGGCCCATTCGGCGAAGGCACAGGCCTCGTAGAAGCTCAGTTGCGTGACGGGGGCCTCCCGGTCCATAGGCTGCACGCCGTGCAGGCCGAACACACGGCCGTCCTCCTGCCAATAGGCCGGCCGCTCCCAACCCTGAGCCTGAACGGCGGCCCAGCCGTCGGACAGCCACAGCAGCGGCTCGCGGTAGCCGCCGGCCTCGATGAAATCCGCGTACTCGCCGCAGGTGACGAGGCGGTTGCTGATTTCGAACGGCGTGACGAGCGCTGGGTGGCGCGGGCCTTCGTTGTCGAAGGCGAAGCCGCCGCCGGCGTGGCCGATATCGACGATGCCGCCGGGATGCTTCAGCCAGGCCTGCTCGGGAGCGCTGACCCTGGCAGGCGTTGCAGCGTCATAGGCCGGCAGCAGTGGGTTGCAGGAGAACGCGTGCAGGATGTCAGTCAGCAGCAGCTCCTGGTGCTGCTGTTCGTGGTGGCAGCCGAGTTCGATCAGCGCCAGCGCGTCGGCAGGGGCCGAATGCAGCAACTGAGGCAGCAGGTCGGCCAATGCTGCATCCACATGCGCACGATAGGCCTTGACCTCGGCGAACGACGGCCTGCTAAGCAGCCCACGCTGCGGGCGCGCGTGGCGCGGGCCCAGGCTCTCGTAGTAGGAGTTGAACAGCCGTGGCCAGCGCGGGTCGAAGATCTCGTAGCCGTTCAGGTGGGGCGTCAGCACCAGCGTTTCGAAAAACCACGTGGTATGCGCCAGGTGCCATTTGGCAGGGCTGGCGTCGGGCATGGATTGCAGCTGCGCGTCCTCGTCGGAAAGCGGCGCGGCTAGCGCCAGCGAATGGGCGCGGGTGAAACGGAGAAGCTCGGTCAACATGGGTGGCAACCGTAACGCGGTCTGGTGCCAACGGTATGTCAGTGTGATCGCCCAGGATGTAGGACGAGGCCACCCCAGGTTGATCTCAGTGGCCTTGCGTGACGACCCGCGAGGCGACCCGCGTGAAGGGCCAGGCGGCCAGCAATCCCAGCGCGATACCCAGGCCGTCGGCGACCACGTCCTGCCAGTCGGCCTCGCGCGGCGGCACGAAGCTCTGCGCGATCTCAATGCCGACGCCGTAGGCCAGCAGCGCCAGCACCAGCCAGCCCCACAGCCGCGGACGCGGCCACTGTGCCCATACGCCGACGAAGGCCAGCGTGCCAAACGCGAGCAGGTGGTTGGCCTTGTCCCAGCCGGTGTCGGCCGTCTTGGGCGGCACGGGCGCGAGCGCCAGCCAGGTGATGACGAGGAGCAGGGCGAGCAGCAGGGCTCGCCACAGGGGGCGCCGCTCGGGCGCCAGGGACGACAGGAACAGGCGGAGCATGGCGGGCTTCATTGTGGCTGCGTTGTGACCGCGTTTCGGGGCCGCAGCGTGTGAAAACGCCTGCTTGCCGTACATTGCCCGCATCCACACCTCATCGGGGAGAGAACAAGATGGAGAACTTTCAGGTCCTGTCCCTGATCGTGGGTTTTGTGCTGGGCGCCGTGCTGGCAGCCGGCGGCGTTTTCATCTGGCTTTCACGGCAGGCGAAGCTGCTTCAGCAGCGCCTGCAGCAGACGGAACTGGCCCGCCAGCAGGGCGGCCAGCAACTGACTCAGGCGCGCAAGCAAGTCGAGCAGCTGCAGCGCGACTGCCATGAACTGCGGCTGGCCGTGCGTCCCGCGCCGCGGCCGGCGCCCGCCCCCGAGGTCGTGCCCGACGCCGCCGAGGCCACGCGCCGCTACGCCGAAGCGCTGCTGAAGCCGGCGGCAGCGCCGGAGCCGGGCACGCAGGCCTTCAAGGACACGGTCGTGCTGAGCCGCGGCAGCGGCGACTGAGCCCGCGAAAGTCCTTGTCACTGCCGGGACAAGGGCGCGCAACGCGCGCTGCCTAGAATCGAACGATCGTTCTATTTCTGGGCCGACTGCTGGAGACGCGGTTTGCCCGCCAACCCGAGGTCGTGCCCATGACAGCCCATTACGAAGCCCGCGGCGCCGTTGCCGTGATCACGCTCGACAACCCGCCGGTCAATGGGCTGGGTTTTGCCACCCGCGCCGCCACGGCTGCCGGTGTGCAACGTGCGGAGGCTGACCCGGCCATCAAGGCCATCGTCCTCACCGGCGCCGGCAAAGCCTTCTCCGGTGGTGCGGACATCAAGGAGTTCGGCTCGCCCAAGGCACTGGCCGAGCCCAACCTGCTGAGCCTGATCGGCGTCGTCGAGAACTGCAGCAAGCCAGTCGTCGCGGCCATCCACAGCGTCTGCATGGGTGGCGGGCTGGAGTTGTCGCTGGGCTGCCATTACCGCGTCGCGCAGAGCGGTACGAAGGTGGCGCTGCCGGAAGTGAAGCTGGGCCTGCTGCCTGGGGCTGGCGGCACGCAGCGCCTGCCGCGCGCGCTGGGCGTGGAGCCCGCGCTGAACATGATCGTCAGCGGCGAGCCGGTGGAAGCGCAGATGCTGGCCATGGTCCCGGGCCAGAAGCTGTTCGACAAGATCGTGGATGCCGACGTGATCGATGCCGCCGTCAAGTTCGCCGAAGAGGTGTCGGACAAGCGCCCGCTGCCCAAGGTGCGTGACCTGAAGGCCCGCCATCCGAACGCCGACGCCTACTTCCAGTTCGCCCGCAACATGGTGGGTGGGATGTCGAAGAACTTCCCGGCGCCGCTGCGCTGCCTGGAAGCCGTGGTTGGCGCGGTCAAGCTGAAGTTCGACGACGGCATGCGCGCCGAGCGCGAGGGGTTCGCGGCGCTGATGCTGACGCCCGAATCGAAGGCGCTGCGCCACCTGTTCTTCGCCGAGCGCGTGGCCAGCAAGATCAGCGACGTGCCCGAGGGCACGCCGCTGCGCACCATCGCCAAGGTCGGCGTCATCGGCGCCGGCACGATGGGTGGCGGCATCTCGATGAACTTCCTGAACGCCGGCATACCGGTAACGATCCTGGAAACCAAGCAGGAAGCGCTGGACCGCGGCGTTGCGACCATCAAGAAGAACTACGAGTCGCAGGTCAAGAAGGGAAAGCTGAAGGAAGACAAGTACGCCCAGCGCATGGCCTTGCTGTCCACCACGCTGAGCTACGACGAGCTGAAGGACTGCGACCTCATCATCGAGGCGGTGTTCGAGGAAATCGGCGTCAAGGAAGCCGTGTTCAAGCAGTTGGATGCCGTGGCCAAGCCCGGCGCAATCCTGGCCTCCAACACATCTACGCTGGATGTCGACAAGATTGCTTCGTTCACGAAGCGCCCGCAGGACGTGGTGGGCATGCACTTCTTCAGCCCGGCCAACGTGATGAAGCTGCTGGAGGTCGTGCGCGGCAAGGAGACCGCCAAGGACGTGCTAGCCACCGTGATGGCTATCGGCAAGAAGATCAAGAAAACGGCCGTCGTCTCCGGTGTGTGCGATGGCTTCATCGGCAACCGCATGATCGAGCAGTACAGCCGCCAAGCCGGCTTCCTGCTGGATGAAGGCTGCACGCCTCAGCAGGTGGATAAGGCCGTCGAGAAGTTCGGCTTCGCTATGGGCCCGTTCCGCATGGGCGACCTGGCGGGCAACGACATCGGCTGGGCCATCCGCAAGCGCCGCGCCGTCGAGCGCGCCAACATGAAGTACTCGGCCAGCGCCGACCGCCTGTGCGAGCTGGGCCGCTTCGGCCAGAAGACCGGCGCCGGCTGGTACGACTACCTGCCCGGCAAGCGCGACGCGATCCCGTCGCCGGTGGTGGATGAGATGCTGGCCAAGCATCGCGAGGCTATCGGTGCGAACACACGGGACATCAGCGACGAGGAGATCGTGCACCGCCTGGTGTTCTCGCTGGTCAACGAGGCGGCCCATCTGCTGGAAGAAGGCATCGCCCAGCGCGCGTCGGACGTGGACATGGTCTACCTGACCGGCTACGGCTTCCCCATCTTCCGCGGCGGCCCGATGTGCTACGCCGACACGGTGGGCCTGTTCAACGTCGTGCAGGCGATGAACCGCTTTGCCAAGAACCCCATGGACGACGGCGAGTTCTGGACGCCGGCGCCGCTGCTGGCTCGCTTGGTGGCTGAAGGCAAGTCCTTCACCTAAGCCCTCGGTCCACCGAACAAGGATTCAAAACATGAGCAACGCACTGATCGTCTCCACCGCCCGCACCCCGCTGACCAAGAGCTGGAAGGGCGCGTTCAACATGACCCATGGCGCGACGCTGGGCGGCTGGGCCGTCCAGGCCGCCGTTGAGCGCGCCGGCATCGAGGGCGGCGCCATCGAAGACGTGCTGATGGGCTGCGCCAACCCGGAGGGCGCCACCGGCGCCAACATCGCGCGCCAGATCGCGCTGAAAGCCGGCCTGCCGGTCACGGTGAGCGGCGTCACCATCAACCGCTTCTGCTCCAGCGGCCTGCAGACCATCGCGATGGCCGCGCAGCGCATCATCGCGGGCGAGGGTGACGTCTATATCGCTGGCGGTGTGGAAAGCATTTCCTGCGTGCAGCAGGAAATGAACAAGCACATGCTTGCCGACCCGGCGCTTTTGAAGATCAAGCCGGAGATCTACTGGAACATGCTGCAGACCGCCGAGAACGTGGCCAAGCGCTACAGCATCTCGCGCGAGCGCATGGACCAGTACGGCGCCGCCAGCCAGCAAAAGGCCTGCGCCGCGCAGGCCGCCGGCCTGTTCAACGACGAGATGATCTCGGTGACGACCACGATGGGTGTAGCCGACAAGGTCATGGGCCTGATGAGCAAGGAAGTGACCGTCAGTGCCGACGAGGGCTTGCGCGAGGGCACGACCTACGAAGGCATCAAGGACCTGCGCTCGGCCGTGCCCGGCGGGCTGGTGACGGCCGGCAACGCCAGCCAGTTCAGCGACGGTGCCGGCGCCTGTGCGCTGGTCAGCGAGCAGTACGCATCCACGCACAACCTGAAGCCGCTGGGACGCTTCCTCGGGTTCGCCGTCGCCGGTTGCGAGCCCGACGAAATGGGCATTGGCCCGGTGTTCGCCGTACCCAAAGTGCTGAAGAAGCTGGGCCTGACGGTTGCTGACATCGACCTGTGGGAGTTGAACGAGGCCTTTGCCGTGCAGGTGCTGTATTGCGCCGACACGCTGGGCATCCCAATGGACCGCCTGAATGTCAACGGCGGCGCGATTGCCGTTGGCCACCCCTACGGTGTGTCGGGCCAACGCTTGACAGGCCATGCCCTCATCGAAGGCAAGCGCCGTGGCGCCAAGCGCGTCTGCGTGACGATGTGCATCGGCGGCGGCATGGGCGCGGCCGGCGTGTTCGAGGTTCTGTAAGGCTCAGGGCTGATTTGAAGGGCGGCGACCGGCTGGCGGCGCCGCTTTTCTTCATGGAGGAGGCGTGATGCGCCAGACCTTGGACTTCCTGCTGTTCGACTGGCTTCGGATCAGCGACCTGACCACGCGCGAGCGCTTCGCCGAGCATTCGGCCGAGACTTTTGCCGCGGTGCTTGACACCTGCGAGCGCATCGCCCGCGACAAGTTCGCGCCGTTCAACCGGTTGGCCGACACGCAGGAGCCCCACATAGTTTCGGATGCTGGCGGCGAGCGCGTGCACCTGCCGCAGGCCACGCACGACGCGACAAGGGCCTACGCCGAGTCCGGCATGCTGGCCGCCGCGCAGGACTACGACGTGGGCGGCATGCAGCTGCCCTGCGTCATCGAGATGGCGGGCAACGCCTTCTTCAGCAAGGCCAGCGTGGCGATGGGCGGCTACGCAATGCTGACCTCCGGCAATGCCAGCCTGTTGATGGCGCACGGCACGCCGCTGCAGCGTGAGGTGTTTGCCAAGAACGAGTTCGCAGGCCGCTGGTTCGGCACCATGTGCCTGTCCGAGCCGCAGGCCGGCTCGTCCCTGTCCGACATCACGACCCGTGCCGAGCTGGAGGACGAAGGCGATGTGCTGGGCGCGCGCTACCGGCTGACCGGCAACAAGATGTGGATCTCCGGCGGCGAGCACGAGATCACCGAGAACATCATCCACCTGGTGCTGGCCAAGATCCCCGGGCCGGACGGCAAGCAGATTCCCGGCATCAAGGGCATCTCGCTGTTCATCGTGCCGAAGTGGCTGGTCAACGAGCGCGCCGAGCTGACCGGCGAGCGCAACGATGTGGCGTTGGCCGGACTCAACCACAAGCTGGGCTATCGCGGCACCACCAACTGCCTGCTGAACTTCGGCGAGGGCCGCTGGACCCCGCAGGGCCGCAAGGGCGCCATCGGCTACCTTGTTGGCAAGCCGGGCGAGGGCCTGCGCGCCATGTTCCACATGATGAACGAGGCCCGCATTGGCGTGGGCCTGGGCGCGGTGATGCTGGGCTATGCGGGCTACGAAGCCAGCCTGGAATACGCGAAGCAGCGCCCGCAGGGTCGGCCGATGACCGCTGCCGGCAAAGACGCCGCCAGTCCGCAGCGACCCATCATCGAACACGCCGATGTGCGCCGCATGCTGCTCGCACAGAAGAGTTATGTAGAAGGCGGTCTCGCGCTGGAGCTGTACTGCGCGCGCCTCGTCGATGAGCTGAACACCAGTGACAACGCCGCCGAAGCGCAGGCCGTGCTCGACGTGCTGATCCCCATCGCCAAGAGCTGGCCCAGCGAGTGGTGCCTGGAGGCCAACTCGCTGGCCATCCAGGTGCTGGGTGGTGCGGGCTACACGCGCGACTTCCCGGTGGAGCAGTACTGGCGCGACAACCGCCTGAACATGATCCACGAGGGCACGCATGGCATCCAGGGCCTGGACCTGCTGGGTCGCAAGGTGGTGCAGCAGGGCGGTGCGTCGCTGGTGGCCACGGCAGCACGCGTGCAGGCCACCATCGAGCGCGCCATGCAGACCGACTGGGCCCCACAGGCCAATCAGCTCGCCGGCGCGCTGGCGCAGGTCGGCGGCGCGACGAAGAAGGCCTGGAGCACCGGCCAGCCCGAGGAGGCGCTGGCCAATGCCACGCCCTACCTGCAGGCCTTCGGCCACACGGTGCTGGCGTGGCTGTGGCTGGATGTGGCGTTGGCCGTCGAGGGCGACAGCGACTTCGCGCAGGGCAAGCGCGCCGCGGCCCGCTACTTCTTCGCCTACGAGCTGCCCAAGATCGCGGCGTGGCTCGACGTCGTTGCACGGCGCGAGTCGTTGTGCCGAGACATCAAATCCGAGTATTTCTGAGGAAACAGCATGAGCACCAAAGTCCAAGACCTCTTCGACCTGACCGGGCATGTGGCCCTCGTCACCGGTGGCTCGCGCGGGCTGGGTCTGCAGATCGCCGAGGCGCTGGGTGAGGCCGGCGCCAAGATCATGCTGACCTCGCGCAAGGCGGCCGACCTGGAAGAGGCCGCGGCCCATTTGCAGGCGCGCGGCATCGATGCGCGCTGGATCGCAGCCGACGCGGCCAAGGAGGCTGACGCGCAGCGCGTCGTCGCCGAGACGATGGAGCGCCTCGGCCAGATCGACATCCTTGTCAACAACGCCGGCGCCAGTTGGGGCGCGCCCGCCGAGGACCATCCCATCGAGGCCTGGGACAAGGTGATGAACCTGAACATCCGCAGCCTGTTCGTGTTCGCGCAGGCGGTGGCCAAGGCCAGCATGATTCCGCGCAGGTCGGGCCGCATCATCAACGTGGCGTCCATCGCCGGCCTGTCGGGCAATTCGGGCGTCATGAAGACCATCGCCTACAACACCAGCAAGGGTGCGGCCGTGAACTTCACGCGCGCACTGGCCGGCGAGTGGGGCGCCTACGGCATCACCGTCAACGCGCTGGCGCCAGGCTTCTTCCCGAGCAAGATGACCCAAGGCCTGCTGGCGGCTGTCGGCGAGGACAAGATGGCGGCGCACGCGCCGCTGAACCGCATCGGCGACGACGACGACCTGAAGGGCGCGGCGCTGCTGTTCGCATCGCGCGCGGGCAAGCACATCACCGGCCAGATCCTGGCGGTGGACGGCGGCGTGTCGGCCGTTCACGGGGGATGATGGCCGGATGGAATTCCCCGTTCACATTCCCTTCGTCGAGCAACTTGGCTTCCAGCTGCATGCCATCGGCGACGGTGAAGCCGAACTGCGGCTGACGGTCGCTGAGCAGCACCTGAACTCTTGGCGCGTGGCGCATGGCGGCGTCGTCATGACGCTGCTGGATGTGGCGATGGCCCACGCAGCGCGCAGCGTGAACCGACACCTCCCCGACCTCGGCCCCGGGGTCGTCACCGTGGAGATGAAGACCAGCTTCATGCGCCCCGGCGAGGGTCAGCTGCGGGCGGTCGGCAAGCTGCTGCACCGCTCCACGACGATGGCCTTCTGCGAGGGCTCGGTGTATGGCGAGGACGGCAAGCTCAGCGCCCACGCCACCGGCACCTTCATGTACCTGCGCGCACTGCCCGCTGGCCGCCAGCTGAAGCCGCTGGGCGGCGAGGGCGACTGAGCGCCCGCGGCCGAGCCCCCACAACGCGCTCGGCTTTGATTGGCGTTTTCTGAAACGTCGTTCCGATACGGGCACAATGGCGCCCAGCGCCCGCACCTGTCCTTGCGGCAGGCGCGCGGTTGGCCAGGCTGCCCATCCGGACCCTGATGGTCCTGCCCGATTCGGGATGGCACCTGGCGACGCCCGCGCCGCAGGCCCTCTGGCCTGTCGTACAGCGGCCCAGCACCCCTTCTGCACCACCCGAAAGCACCCGCCATGAAGATCGCCCTCATCATCGAGAACAGCCAGGCCGCCAAGTCCGAGATCGTCCACAACGCGCTCAAGACCGTCGCCGAGCCGCTGGGCCACCAGGTCCACCACTACGGCATGTACACGCCGGAAGACAAGGCCTCGCTGACCTACGTCATGAACGGCCTGCTCGCCGGCATCCTGCTGAATTCCAAGGCCGCCGACTTCGTCATCACCGGTTGCGGCACCGGCATGGGCTCCATGCTCGCCTGCAACTCCATGCCCGGCGTGTTCTGTGGCCTGGTCATCGACCCGACCGACGCCTTCCTGTTCGGCCAGATCAACGACGGCAACGCCATGTCCATGCCCTACGCCAAGGGCTTCGGCTGGGCTGCCGAGCTGAACCTGCAGGACTGCTACCGCAAGCTGCTGGAGAACGAGCGCGGCGCCGGCTATCCGAAGGAGCGCGCCGCCATCATGGCCAAGAACCGCGGCATCCTGAAGGATCTGAAGGCCGCCTCGTGCAAGGACATGCTGACGACGCTGAAGGCCGTCGACCAGGACCTGCTGAAGGCCGCCGTGTCGGGCGAGAAGTTCCAGGAACTGTTCTTCACGAATTGCCAGGACGACGCCATCGCTGCGCACATCAAGGGCGTGCTGGCGAGCTGAACTCCGCGCCAGCCGCTGCGCTGGCCTTCGTTCAATGAATGCGAGGGCGGGTCGCCGGCGACGGTGGCCCGCCCTTTGTGCTTCCTGGCAGCCGGCAGCCAGAATGGGTCATGAACAAGCAAAGCAGACGCAGACTCACCATCGCAGTCGGGGTGGTGGTGGTCGTGGGCTTGGTTCTCACATTTGCAGGGATGTCGGCCGAGCCTGATGCCGCAGGACTTCCTGCGGCGGCTGCGGCGCAAGCACCGTTGGTTCCGGGGCGCACCGCCGCTGTTCAGTCGACCGGGCCGTCCCCCAGCGTGCCTGTTGCCGCGCCGCCCGCAGCGACTGAAAGCCTGGTCGCCCCGACCGGGCCGCGCATTTCGGTGCCCATCGACTGGGCCCTCTATCCCGGCACGTTGCAGACACAGATCCAGCAGGCCCTGCAGAAGCACGATGGCGTCATGGCGGCGGACCTGGCGCGCAAGCTCCGGGAATGCGACATCACCGCCCGGTTGATGCGGCCCGAATCCATCCAGCGGCAGGTCGCGGCCGGCGGTGACCCTGCGTTGTCGGCGGTCAGGGACGCCGAGTTCCAGGCCTACCACCGCATCCTTGCCAATTGCCAGACGGTCGTGGGTGACCCCGTGCAACTGCGATCAGCGCTGCTGGACGTTGCCGTGGCGCGTGGCGTGATCGGCGCGGCGGTGGAGAGCTTCAACCTCGGCCAGCGCCGGCCCGAGGTGCTGGAGAGCCTTGTGCGGGACGCAGTCGCTGGGCATGTGTTCTCGTTGATACCCGTAACGTCCAACAAGCCCGCACTGTTTGGCATGTCGCTGGACCAGCAACGCAGCCTGCGCCTGGCCTTCGAGATTGCCGCGAACGATCCGGAAGTAGGCGCACTGATCCGGCCGTATGTGGGGATGGCCGAATCGCTCGCGGGTGTCTTCGTCGGCAAGCTCGGGTACCGCTTCGACCACGACGGCTTGACGTACGAGATGCGCCGCCAGGCTCAGCTCACGGCGCAGCACATCGTCGAGCGCGTCAAGGTGCCCAGGCCCGAGGTTGCGACCCTCCGATGAGCGCGCCGGGCTGCGGCCCTGCGAGACTGTCGCGATGTCTGTTGCTCCACCCCACCTCACGCTGCGCACACTGACGCGCGGCGACGGCCTGCTGGGCCTGCGGCCCCGCGGCGCCATCGGCCCGCGCGGCGAGCAGGTGACGGTGGCCATGCTGGCGCGGCGGGATGCCGACGCCGAGCACACGCTGCTCAAGATGGGTCTCATTGCCCTCGACCCCGCGCTGCTGCAATGGCGCGGACCGCCGCCGCCGCTGGGTGGCGAATCACTGTGGACGCTGGTCCAGGAAGAATTCTTCGGCGACTTCCTCGTCGAGGAAGTACCCGAGTTGCAGGCGCAAGGCTGGCAGGTCACGACCGAGCCGGGCTTCGCCCATCACAGCCAAGCGGTCAGCGGCTGGCAGCTGGGGGTCAGCGAGGCCGACGACACCGCACTCAAGCCCAGCCGTCGCGTACCGGGCACGGGCCTGGAGCGCCGGCAGGGCGCATGGCTGGTGAGCCTCGGCATGGAGGTGGACGGCGCCCGCATCGACCTGGCGCCGTTGCTGGCCAACCTGCTGCGCCGCGACAAGCGCTGGCTGGATGCCTGGGCCATCGCCGCCATCGAGGACGACGCCATCGTCAGCCTGCGAGCGCCGGGCGGGCGCCGCTACCACGCCACCGCCGCACCGCTGAAGGCCATCATGCTGGCGCTGCTGGACCTGCTGAAGCCGGCGCAGTTGGAAAAGGGCGAACCGCTGCGCCTGAACGACTGGGACGCGGCGCGGCTGCGCTGCATCGATGAGGAGTCGCGCGGCCGCTGGAAGATCCACGGCGACGCCGGCCTGCGCGCGCTGGCGCAGCGGCTGATCGCCGCAGGCACGCCGGCGGCCTTCGCGCAGCCGCCGGGGCTGGGCCTGCAGCTGCGGCCGTATCAATTGCACGGCCTCGCCTGGCTGCAATACCTGCGCGAGCAGCACCTCGCCGGCATCCTGGCCGACGACATGGGCCTGGGCAAGACGGCCCAGGCGCTGGCGCACATCTGGGTGGAGAAGCAGGCGGGTCGGCTGGACCGACCCGCGCTGGTCATCGTGCCGACATCGCTGCTGTTCAACTGGCGCCAGGAGGCCGCGCGCATCACCCCAGGGCTGAGGGTTCAGACCTGGCACGGCGCCTACCGCGCGGCCAGCGTGTCGCTGGGCGACGCCGACGTCGTGCTGACAACCTACAACCTCGTATGGCGCGACCTGCGCGCCTTGTCGAGCCAGCCTTGGCACCTGCTGATGCTGGACGAAGCGCAGTCGGTGAAGAACGCGCAGGCTCGCGCGGCGCGGGCGCTGCGCCGGCTGAACGCCCGCCACCTGCTGGCGCTGACCGGCACGCCGCTGGAGAACCACTTGGGCGAGTTGTGGTCGCTGTTTGACCTGCTGATGCCCGGTTTTCTCGGCGACTCGCGCACGTTCGCGCGGCACTGGCGCAAGCCCATCGAGCTCAACGGAGACGGTGCCCGCGCGCGGCTGCTGGCGGCACGTGTGCGGCCCTTCATCCTGCGCCGCCTCAAGAGCGAGGTGGCGACCGAGCTTCCGCCGCTGACTGAGTTCGTCAAGCGCGTGACGCTGGTCGGCCAGCAGAAGCAGCTTTACGAAAGCGTGAGAGTGGCAGCCGACCACATGGTGCGACGCATCCTGGAGCGCGACGGCTTCAGCCCGACCAGCCTCATCAGCGTGCTGGACGCGATGCTGAAGCTGCGCCAGGTGTGCTGCGACCCGCGGCTGCTGAAGGGCGTGGACATGGCGCCGCACACCGAGCGCGCCAAGCTCGAATGGTTGAACGAGCACCTACCGGACTTCGTCGCGCAGGGCCGGCGCCTGCTGGTGTTCTCGCAGTTCACCGAGATGCTCGACCTGATTGCCGCTGAACTGGACCGTTTGGGCCTGCCGCACCTGCGTCTCAGCGGCGCGACGCCTGCCGCGCGGCGCGGTGCCGTCGTGGCGCGTTTTCAGGCGTGCGAGGAGCCCATCCTGCTGGCCAGCCTGAAGGCCGGCGGCGTGGGCCTGAACTTGACCGCCGCCGACACCGTCATCCACGTCGACCCCTGGTGGAACCCAGCCGTGCAGGCGCAGGCCAGCGCGCGGGCGCACCGCATCGGGCAGCACCAGCCGGTGTTTGTCTACCAGCTGGTCGCGCAGGGCAGCATCGAGGAGCGCATGCTGGAGCTGCAGGCCCGAAAGCGCGCACTGGCCGATGGCCTGCTGGGGCAGGACGACGGTGCCAGCCTGAGCAAGTTCAGCCTGCCGGAGCTGGAGCGGCTGCTGGCGCCCCTCGAAGACGGCGCGGCGGACGCGGCCTGAGGTCAGCTGGAGGGCAGAACCGCACGGGGCCGCTGTAGCATCGCGCGCCATGACGACGCTGCCCCGCAATCTCCGCTTCAGCGTGCGCTGCGTCGCGCTGCTGGCGGCGGTGGGGCTTTCGCTGCCGGCGTTTGCGCAAACGCCGTCGGCGCCGGGTGCGCAGCGGCCGAAGGTGGGCCTGGTGCTGTCGGGCGGCGGTGCGCGCGGGGCTGCGCACCTGGGCGTGCTGAAGGTGCTGGAGGAGTTGCGCGTGCCGGTGGACGTGGTGGTGGGCACCAGCGCCGGCGCCATCGTCGGCGCGGCCTATGCGAGTGGCATGCCGCTGCGCGCGATCGAGAAGGAAATGAGCGGGCTGCGCACGGCCAGTCTGTTCCGCGACGTGGCGCGCGAGGACCTGCCGCTGCGCCGAAAGGAGGACGACGGGGTCGATTTCATCGGCCCCGAGGTCGGCCTGGGACCCAACGGCGTGCAGCTGCCCAAGGGCGCCATCTCGGGCGTGTCGCTGGAGGCGGTGCTGCGCCGGCTGACGGCGCGCCAACGCAGCGCCAACTTCGATCAGCTGCCCATCCGCTTCCGTGCCATCGCGGCGGACGTGTCGACGTCCGAGATGGTGGTGCTGGACCACGGCAGCCTCAGTGACGCGGTGCGCGCCAGCATGGCCTTGCCTGCTGCCGTCAACCCGGTGCAGCTGGAGGGGCGCCTGCTGGTGGATGGCGGCGTGGTGCGCAACCTGCCGGTGGATGTCGCGCGCAGCCTGGGTGCGGACATCATCATCGCTGTGAACATCGGCACGCCGTTGCTTGCGCGCAAGGAGATCGTGTCGCTGCTGTCGGTCGCCGACCAGATGGTGCGCATCCTGACGGCCAAGAACGTCAACCAGTCGCTCAGCGAATTGACCCCGCGCGACGTGCTGCTGACGCCCGACCTGGGCACCGTGGCCACGGCCGACTTCGACCGGCTGCCCGAAGCGGTGGCCGCCGGCGAGCGCTCGGCGCGCGAGGCCGCGGAGGTGCTGTCCAGGCTGGCCCTCGATGAGCGTGGCTATGCGCGGCTGGTGGATACCCGACGAGTGGCGGAGCAGGCCGCGGTCGGGCGCATTGACGAGGTGCGTGTGGTGGGTGCCATCAACGTGGAGCCCGCCGTCGTGCTCGCGGCGATGGAATCGCGTGCCGGCGAGCACTTCGACACCGAGGTGGCCGATCGTGACCTGAAGCGCATCTACGGGCGCGGCGATTTCGAGCATGTCAGCTACCGGGTCGTCGACGAGCCGGGCACCGGCCGCGTGCTGACGGTGGACGTCGCCGAGAAAGCCTGGGGCCCGCACTACCTGCGCTTCGGGTTGGGCCTGTCGACCGACTTCGAGGGCAACGCCTACTTCAACGCGCTGCTCAGCCACCGCTGGACCTGGCTGAACCGGCTGGGCGGCGAGTGGCGCAATGACGTGCAGATCGGTCGCACGGAGCGCCTGCGCAGCGAGTGGTACCAGCCGCTGTCTGAGGCGCAGCGCTGGTTCGTCTCCGGCTGGGGCGACTACCGGCGCGACCCGTTCGATCTCTACCAGGAGGGCCGGCGCTTTGCGCGGCTGAAGGTCACGAAGTCGCTGGTCGGCGTGGACGTGGGTGCGCCGCTGGGCACGGCGGGCGAGGTGCGCTTTGGCCTGGTGCGCGGGCGCGCCAGCTTTGGCACCGAGGTCGCGCCTTTGCTGGTCAGCGACCTGCCCAGCGATTCGGTGGGCGGCCTGTCGCTGCAACTGCGGTTCGACGAGCTGGACAGCGTGCGCTTCCCGCGCTTCGGCTATGCCGCGTCGGTGAAGTGGCAGCGTTCGCTGGGCGCGCTGGGTGCCACCAGCGTCTACACCAAGCTCGGCGTGGACCTGCGCGCCGCCTACTCGCTGGGGCGCCACACGCTGCGCGCCAGCCTGACCGGCGCCGGCGCGGTGGGGGCCGACAAGGAGCTGCCGGCGCACGAGCTGTCGCAGCTGGGCGGCTTCCTGCAGTTGTCGGGTTATCACACCGGTGAGTTCGTCGGGCGTGGCATGCGCTTCGGGCGCCTGATCTACACCTACCAGCTGCGCCAGGGCGGACTGCTGGAGGGCGCCTTCGTGGGTGTGTCGGCCGAGTCCGGCCGCATCGGCGACGCGGTGAGTGGGCCGGACAAGGCAGCCAGCCGGCGCGGCAACGCGATCTTCCTGGGGGTGGACACACCGGTGGGCCCCTTCTACCTCGGCTATGGCCGAGCCAGCGCCAACGCGCAGGCGGTGTACCTGTACCTCGGGCAGCCTTGAAGCCCGCCGTGACCTCGGCCGGCGTTGCGCTCGATCAGGGCGGCAGCGGTCGGATGCTGACGCCCAGGCTGCCCGGCGGGTGGTGGTCGTTGAACAGCTGCCACACGCGGCCGCTGCGCGCCACGTGCACGAACGCCGTTCGCAGCGTGCGGCGCTCGGCCTCGTCCAGGCTGCGGCGCGACAGGTACAGGCCGCTGGCACTCCATGCCATTTCGTCCAGCGGCTCCACGCGCAGCCGCTTCAGCAGCGGCGTCAGCTCGGGCTCGTTGACCAGCGTGCCGACCAGGATGGAGGCCGCCATCACCGTGCCGTGTGCCAGGCCCTGGCGCAGCGCGCGCGTGACACCGCTGGGGTCGGGCTCCTCGATCAGGCGATTGCGCTGGCGCAGCGCGGCGATGGCCTCGTCATAGGCTGCACCGAACGAAAAGCCGCGCACGACCGCCAGCTTGTAATCCGGCTGGGCCAGCATCTCGGCCAGCGAGCGCGGCACAGGCGCGTCGCCGTCCAACGTCAGCAGGCTCACGCGGACCTGGATCAGCGGCACGAACTCCGCCGTCGCATCGCGGGCGGGTGTGGCGGAGGCCGGAATGAGGATGTCGGCCTGGCCGGCGTCGAACATCGTCTGCAGCCGCGCGCGTGGCACCTTGCGCAGGTCCATCTGGCATTGCGAGGCGGCGGACACCTCGCGCAGCAGTGTCGGATAGATGCCCTGGGCCTTGCCGCCGTCGAAGCTGACGCTGCGCCCGATAGGCGCCAGCGGCACGTTGACGGCCCGGGTGCAGGCGGCCTGGGCGCTGGCGGCGACCAGCCAGCCCATCAACCACCAACCTGATCGCGTCCGCGCGTTCATGTCCCGTTGCCATCAGCCCTGCTGGGCCGATTGTGCGGCACGACCCGGCGCTCGGCCGCGTCGAACGCGAGCTGCATCGCGATGGCCAGAGCCGCGGCGGGCAGGGCGCCGGCCAGCATCAGCGCGGGGTCGTTGACCGCCAGCCCGGCAACGATGCGTTCGCCCAACCCCCCCGCGCCGACGAAGGCCGCCACGGTGGCCGTGCCGACGTTGGTGACGGCGGCGGTCTTCACACCGGCCAGCAGCATCGGCAGCGCCAGCGGCAGCTCCACGACACTCAGCGCCTGGCCGCGCGTGAAGCCGAGCGCCAGCGCCGCCTGCACCAGACCGCCCGGCACCGCCTGCAGGCCCGCGTGCGTGTTGCGCACGATGGGTAGCAGCGCGTAGACGAACAGCGCCAGCAGCGCCGGCAGCCAGCCGATGCGCCCGACCACGGCGATCAGGAAGGCCAGCAGCGCCAGCGAGGGCAGCGTCTGCAGCAGACCCACGGCGGCCATCACCGGTGCGGCCAGCCGCGGGAGCCGGTGTGCGGCAATGCCCAGCGGCACGGCCAGCGCGGCGGCCAGTGCCAGCGAGCCCAGCACCAGCAGCAGGTGCTGGCCGAGCAGCCGCGGCAGGTCGGGGGCCAGTAACCGCTGCATCAACCCCGACGCGGGCGGGGTGCCAGTGGCCGTCGCGGCGCCGAGGAAGCTGCGCGCCACGACCGCGAAATCCTGTCCCTGCAACTCGGCCGCGGCGTTGAGGCGGATCATCTGCGCCTCGTCCAGCCGGCCGGCAAGCGGAAGCAGCGGCGCCTCGTCGACGCCCTCGCGCATCAGCAGCACCGCGTCGTAGCGGGGGAAGAAGCCGCGGTCGTCGCGCAGCACGCGCACCGGCTGGCGGGCGAGCTGCGCATCGGTGGTGTAGACGTCAATGAGGTCGACCTGGCCGTTGGCCAGTGCCTGGTAGGCCAGACCGTGGTCCAGCCCGTTGCCCGGCGCCAGCTTCAGGGCATAGGCCCGCCGCAGCGCCGGCCAACCGTCGGCGCGGGCGATGAACTCGTGCGACAGACCCGGCTTCAACGCCGGCGCCCGGGCCGCCAGGTCCGAGATCGTCGCAATGCCCAGCTGCGCCGCGTCGGGCTCGCGCATGGCCAGCGCATAACTGTTGTTGAAGCCCAGCGGCACGGCGGCCTTCAACCCCAGCGGCTGCAGCCAGGCGTTGATCTGCGCCAGCGGCGCCTGCGCGTCGGCCGGCGCGTTGCGCTGCAGCAGCTCGCGCACGATGGTGCCGGTGTACTCGGGGTAGAGGTCGATCTGACCCTCGCGCAGCGCGGCGGCCAGGATGGCGGTGTTGCCCAGCCCCTGGCGGTGCTCGGCCGCCACGCCTTGCGACTGCAACGTCTGGCTGACGATTTCGCCCAGCAGATAGCTTTCGGTGAACCGCTTGGAGCCGACCTTGAGGGTCTGGGCATGCAAATTGCTGCATAGCCATACAAGGCCCATCAGCACGGCGAAGCGACGCAGGTTCATGAGCGGCAATGCTGCCTCAAAGCCGGTAGTCCTCGTCCTACGCAAACGGCAGAACGTCTCCGAATGCAACAGCGCGGTTGCGGTCCCAAATTGAAGTCCCATCCAGAACCCAGGAGTACCCCCATGTCCCGAGCCACCGATCTTCTGCTTCGCCAGCACAGTGACAGCCTGGGCGCCCACCTGCGCCAGTGCCGCCGCCTGTCGGATCGCAGCTTGCGTGCGCTGTGCTCGCTGGAGGCTCTGGACGCTGCCGTCGGCCACCGGCTGTTCACCACCGTCGTGTTGGGCGGCGTCGTGATGGCGGTGTTCCTGAGCTTCTCCGCCTGAGCGAAAACCGGCAAATTTTGCCGAACGGACAAGCGGCCCCGCAGGGGCCGCTTTCTTTTTGCCGATCACACCACCGCCGGTTCGGCACGCGGCACCTGGGCTAGCTCGGGCACGGGCACCCACAGCTTGAGCTCGCCCGGCTCGTCCGCGAGCACCAGCACCTTGCCCGGGGGCAGGGCACGGAAGCCGGCCGGCGCCTGTGACTGCCCCGAGGCGCGCTGCACCAGCAGCTCGATGACACGGCCCTCCACGTCCAGCCGCACGCGCGCCTGAGACCAGTGGGGCGGCAGGCAGGGCTGCACGCTGAGGTGGCCGGCGGCCAGCTGCACACCGCAGATGCTTTCCACGGCCGCGCGCAGCAGCCAGCCGGCGGCGCCCGTGTACCAGCTCCAGCCGCCACGGCCGGCATGCGGTTTCGCGGTCTCGATGTCACCCGCCACGGCGAATGGCTCCAACCCGTAGACGGCGCCATGCGCGCCGCGATGCGCCGGGCTGATCGCCGTGAAGGCCGCCCAGGCCCGGTCCGCCTGGCCCAGCCGTGCGCTGGCCATCAGGGCCCAGGTGGCGGCATGGTTGTACTGCCCGCCGTTCTCGCGCACGCCGCCGGGGTAGGCCTGGATGTAGCCGGCCTCGGGCTGGTGGTCCTTCAACGGCGGCCACAGCAGTCGCAGCAGGTGGGCGTCGCGGTCGTGCAGCTCGCGCCAGGCACTGTCCAGCGCCTGCGCCGCGCGCGCGGCGTCGGCCGCGCCGGTCAGTACGGCCCAGGCTTGCACGATCAGGTCGATGCGGCATTCGCTGGCCGTGTGCGTGCCCAGCGGCGTGCCGTCATCAAACCAGCCGCGGCGGTACCACTCGCCGTCCCAGGCTTTGGCGTCCAGCGCGGCCGACAGTCGGTCGCGCGCCTGCTTCCAGCGCTCGGCCCGCGCCTGCTCGCCGCGGGCGAGGGCCATGGGCCGCAGCGCGTCGATGACGCCGCACAGGAAGAAGCCCATCCACACGGACTCGCCGCGGCCCTCGGCGCCGACGCGGTTCATGCCGTCGTTCCAGTCACCGGTGCCGAACAGCGGCAGGCCGTGCGCGCCCACGGGCAGGCTCACGTCAATGCTGCGTGCAGCGTGCTCGTACAGGCTGGCCGTCTCGCTGCTGACCTCGGGCGTCTCGTAGATGTCTTCCGCGCCTTCGGGCACCTCGCGGCCATGGATGAAGGGCAGCTGTTCGTCGGCCAGCGCCGTGTCGCCGGTGCGCTCGGTGTAGAGCGCCAGCGCCAGCGCCAGCCACAACCGGTCGTCGGCGAAATGCGTTCGCACGCCGGCGCCGGCAGGTTCGTGCCACCAGTGCTGCACGTCGCCCTGCGGGAACTGGCGGCGCGCGTGGCGGCGGATCTGCTCCGCGAGCCGCTCGGGCGCATGGCCCACCAGCGACATCGCGTCCTGCAGCTGGTCGCGAAAGCCGAAGGCGCCGCCGGCCTGGAAGAAGCCTGCGCGGCCCCAGATGCGGCAGCCCAGCACCTGCGCTGGCAGCCAGTGGTTGACCAGCGCGTCGAAACCCGCGTCAGGCGTGGCCACCTGCACGGCGTTGCTGAGGCGGCGCCACACCTGGCGTTGCGCGGCGAGCCGGCGCAATGGGTCCTGCTGCCAGGCATTGCGGGCCAGCTCGCGAGCGGCCACCAGCGAGGGCGCATGGCCCAGCAGCACGGTGGCGTGCCAGGCATGGCCGGCCTCCAGGCGCAGCGCCACAGCCAGCAATGCGGCGGGATCGGTGCCGGGGCCGGCCTGGCCGTCCAGCGCCTGCGGCATGACCAGGCGGCCCTCGCCGTCGAACAGCAGCCGGCGGTCGCCGCTGGCCTCGACGGCAGCGTGCCACTGCCGCGGTGGGTTCAGGTCAGCCGCGAAGCCGGCCTGCTTCGGCCACGGCCACAGCGCATGGTCCTCGGCCAGCTCGGGCAACGCATCGGCCGTCACGTCGCCGCCGCGGGTGGGCCGCAGCGCCATCCACGCCGTCTGGCCGCCGAAGCCGTTCAGCCCGTCGGCCTGTGTGGCCAGCACCAGCACCGGCGCGTCGGGGCCAGCGCTGACTGCAGGACTCTCGATGCGCGTGACCACGCTCCGGCGCGCGCCGCTGTCCATGCCCAGCTGCCATTGCGCGGCGGCCAGCAGCCTCAGGCGGCGCGGCGCGCTGCCCGGCGCGGCGTGCAGCTCCACCTGGCACTGGCGCACCGCGGTGTCGGCGTCCACGGTCCAGCGCAGCCGCACCACCATGCCGGGCAGCGTGAAGGCCATCGCCGTGGCGCCGGGCAGGTGGGCCACGGCCTGGTGGTCGCTGGCGCGACCCAGCAGCCAGGCGCAGCCGCTGTCCAGGCAATGCAGGATCAGCCACTCGCCGGGCGAGTCCAGCAGCGCGTCGTTGGACCAGGGCGTGATCTGGTGCAGCCGGCTGTTGGCGGCCCAGGCCATGCCGGCGCCGCGCTCGGACACTTGGCAGCCGAAGCCCTCGTTGGCGATGACGTTGACCCATGGCCGCGGCGGCTGGGCCTGCGGTTCCAGTTCGAAGCCGCAGGCGCCGCTGGCGGTGTCGAAGTCGTACGCCGGCTGCTGAGCGCCCGGCTCCGCGTGGCGCCACTGCACATGGATGGCGCCAGCCTCGCGGCGCGCCTTGGCGGCCTGCTCGTGCGGGGCGGTCAGGCGCTCCAGCGCCTGCGCCAGCGGCCGGCCGTCGGCAAACCACCGCACGCGCGCCAGCAGGTTCAGCGCAAAGCGCGTGTCGTCCTGCACGGCGGCGTCCGCCAGCACGTGCAGCTTCGCGCGGCCGCGGATCTGCTCGGCCAGCGAGCGCAACGCGCGCGACACCGGCGCCAGGTAGGAGGCTGGCTCCGCGTCCAGCACGACGATGTCCACCGCCAGCGGGCTGCCCTGCGCCTGCAGCAGCGCGCACAGCTCGCGCACCATCATCACGCCGGTGGTGTCGGCCACGCGGATCAGGATGATGGGCGCGTCACCCGAGATGCCGTGCCGCCACAAGGCGTCGCGCTGGAAGCTACCTTCCAGCGCTGCCACGCCTTCGCGCGCGGCCTGCGAGGTCAGCAGCGTCTGCAACGACAGCCCGGCACGCCAGGCGCCCGGGGCCAGGCCCGCGCCCTGCGTTCGCACGCCTGCCATCGTGTGCGCCAGCGTCAGCGTGCGCTCCCGCAGCGGCTCCTGCGCGAGCTTGTCCAGCACGTGGTTCAGCGTCTGCGCATCCGCCGCCGCGGCGGTGGACACAGTCAGCATCACGCGGCTGCCGGGCGGCAGCGTCAGCGTCACGTGGATCAGCGAGATCGGATCGTTGCCGGTGTCCAGCTCACCGGCGGCGCTGGCCAGGCCCGTGACCTGGCCGTTGATGAGCGCCTTGGCCTCGGCGCGGGCGATGGCGCCGCCCGGCTGGCCGGGCCGGCCGCCGCGCGCCAGCCAGTGCGCGCGGTCGGCGCCGGCCTGCAGCCGCTCCAGCCGCGCGCCGCCCTCCAGCTCCAGGCCGGACAGCGCGTGCATCGCATGCACGGCCTGTTCCTTGTGGCCGCGCGGCAGGCGCTCCCAGCAGAGCGCACGCTTGTCCGGCAGCCAGTGGGCCTGCAGGAACAGCTTGCCGAAGGCCGGGTGTGCCAGGTCTGCGCGCGCCGGCGCCAGCACCGGCTCGAAGCTGGACACCAGCACGATGCGGCGGTCGCGGTCCGACAGGTTGCGCAGCGTGACGCGGCGCAGCTCCACGTCGTCCTCCACGGCCACCCACACCTCCGTGTGCGCATGCAGTTGCTCGCCCTCGGCCGTGAACTGCGCGCTGGCCGGATGCAGTCGTGCGCCATAGCGCCATTGCGGGCCGGGCGTGGGCCGCAGCGTCAGCGAGCGCCAGGGGCTGGACTCGGGGCCGCCGCGCCAGCTCTGCTCGGTGCTGGCGGGCCAGGGCGTGTCCAGGTCCCGCAGGTGGAGGTGGTGGCCCAGCAGGTCTTGCGCGAGGTCATCGTGCCAGCGGTTGACCAGCACCTGCTGGCCGGGCTCGCCCCATATCAGCGTGCCGCCGCCGTGTTCGCGCAGCATCGCGGTCAGCTTGCCGTGACCCAGCCAGGCGGTGGCGGGCAGCGCGCGTCCGCGCACGTCGGGCACCGCCAGCGACGTGTGCGTGCGCCGCGGCACGGCACGGCGCGCCGCGCGCGGCGGCTCCACCAGCGGCGCGACCTCGTGCGGCGCGCGCTCGTGCAGCAACCAGCGCACGGCCGACAGCCGCGGCTCGGCGTCGGCCCAGCGCTGCGGCGCGCCGCCGCACAGCACCTCGGTCAGCGCAATCAGGCTCATGCCATGGTGGTGGCTCATCGTCGTGGCGATGCGCTGCAGCTTCGGTCCCGGCTGGTCTCCCGAGGCCTCGGGCTGCCGGCTCGGGGTGTAGTCCAGCGCCTCCATGAAGCCGGTGTCGTGGCGCGCGCCCAGCGCCTGCAGGTGGCGCAGGTTGGCGACAGCCGCACGCGGCATCACCATCGTGGCCATCAGCGTCGCGTAGGGCGCGATGACGATCTCGTCCGGCGGCGTGTCGCGCAGCGCCAGCGCGGCCGTGCCCTGCGGGCCGTACTGGTAGGCGAGGCTCTCGTCGCGCTTGGCATACGCGCTCTCCGAAACGCCCCACGGCAGGCCGCGCGCCTTGCCTTCGCGGATCTGCTCCAGCACCGTGGCGCGCGCCGCCTGTTCCAGCGCGCTGCCGGCCGGTTCGTCCAGCACCAGCGACGGCATCAGCATCTCGAACATCGACCCCGACCAGCTTTTCAGCCCGGTCACCTGGCCGCGCGAGAAGAACGGCCGACCCAGTGCGCCCCAGTGAGACGCCGGCAGGTCGCCCTTGGCGATGGCAACGAGGCTGGCCAGCCGGGCTTCGGACGCCAGCAGGTCGTAGTGGTTCAAGTCCAGCCGCTCGGTGCCATGCTCACAGCCCATGGGGGCAACCGCGCCGATGTGCAGCTGGCGGCGCTGCGGGTCGTACAGCCAGGAGAAGTCGTGGGCGAGCGCCAGTGCCCGGGCGCGCGCCGCCACACGGTTCAGCGCGTCAGACACGTCGGCTGGCGGCGGGAAGCCGTCGCCACCGCGCGCGAAGCCCTCGCAGGCGGCAGCCACCACCAGCAGGTGCGCGCACAGGTTGCCGCTGTCCACGGCCGACACGTAGTACGGTTCCAGCACGGTCAGTCGCTGCGTGTCGACCCAGTTGTAGACGTGGCCGCGGTGCTTGGGCAGCTGGTCCAGCGTGTCCAGCGTGCGGCCGACGCGTTCCGCCAGGCCCACGTCGTGCAGCCAGCCGAACTCGCGCGCGCAGCAGGCGGACAGCAGGTACAGGCCGATGTTGGTGGGGGAGGTGCGGTGCGCCACCGCGACGTCAGGGTCGAACTGCACGTTGTCGGGCGGCAGGTCGTGGTCGTCCTTCGTCACCCAGCGCTCGAACCAGCGCCAGGTATCGCGCGCGATGCCCAGCAGGTAGTGGCGGTCGTCGTCGCTGAGCGCCTCGCGGCGCGGCCGGGCGCGTGGCCGGCTCGCCAGCGCAATCCACAGCGGCGACAGCAGCCATGCGGCCAGCAGCGGCAGCGCCTCGCCCCAGGCCAGCGGCACGCCCAGCGACGCCGCCGCCATCAGCGCGACTGCCAGCACGCCACTGGCCAACGTCAGTTTGCGGTGCTGGCGCCACAGCGGCCCCCAGTCTGTGCGGGCGGCGGCTTCCGCGGCATCGGCGGTGGTCCATTCCAGCAGGCCGCGGCGCGTTCGGTAGTGCCGCCACAGCGCGCGCGTGATGGCGTCCAGCTGCAGCCACGTGGCGGCCGGCAGCATGGCCAGGTGCCACAGCGTGCTGCCCGCCGCGCGGCCCAGCTCGATGAGCGCCTGGCGGTAGAAGCGCGGCAGCGAGATGCGGTCGCGCGTGGGCGCGCAGCCGGCCAGCGCCCCCATCAGCGGGCCGGCGCCGAAGGCCGCGGCCACAGCCGCCAGCGCCCAGCCGGGCGTCAGGCCCACGCCCAGCCACGAGGTCACCAGCAGCACCAGCGCCGCAGGTGCGACGAGGCTGCGGCGCAGGTTGTCCAGCATCTTCCAGACGTGGATGCCGCGCAGGCCCCAGCGACGTGCGTTGGCGATGAAGGGCAGCAGCTGCCAGTCGCCGCGCGTCCAGCGGTGGATGCGCGAAGCGGCCACGTCGGCGTGCATGGGCGCAGCCTCCACCAGCGTCACGTCGCTGACGCCGGCGCAGCGCATCAGCGAACCTTCCAGCAGGTCGTGACTCAAGACTTGGCCCTCGGGCAGGCGGTGCGCCAGCACCTGGGCGGCGGCCTGCACGTCGATCAGACCCTTGCCGGACGCGCTGCCCTCGTCGAAGAGGTCCTGGTAGACCTCGGAGCTGGCTGCGCTGTACGGATCCAGTCCCGGCTGGCCCGCGAACAGGCTGTGGAACCAGGTGCCGTGAACGGTGGAGCTGCCGGCTGCGGTGGCCAGCGGTGTGGCGATGCGCGGCTGCAGCATGCCGTGACCGTGCACGACGGTGATGCCGCCCTGCGGCGTGGTGGCCACGCGCGGGCGGTTCAACGGGTGAGCGGCGATGGCGACCAGCTCGCGCAGCGCGCCGGGGGGCAGGGCAGTGTCGCTGTCCAGCGTAAGGAGGTGGCGCGTGTCCGGCGCGGGCTGCGACAGTTCTCCCAGGTCCATGAAGCGGTCGGGCAATGTGTCCACCGGCTGGCCGGCCAGCAGCGCCACCAGCGCCTCGGTCTTGCCGCGCTTGCGCTCCCAGCCGATCCAATGCTGCTCTGTCTCGCTCCAGCGCCGCTCGCGGTGCAGCAGCAAGAAGCGCGGTCGCCCGTCGCAGCTGGGGCCGTGGCGCTCGTTGAGAGCGCGCACGCCGGCCAGCGCCTGGTCGACGAGGGACTGGTCGTGAGGGAGGTGCTGGGACTTGGCATCGCTGAAGTCGCTCAGCAGCGCGAACTGTGCTTGCGATTCCAGGTTGGCCAGGTGGTGGCGCTCCAACTGCGCGAGCAGCGTGGCGATGCCCTTGGGCCCGGTCAGCATGCAGGGAATGACCACCAGCGTGCGGGCCTGGGCCGGCACGCCACCGGGCCACGACAGGCGCGGCAGGCGCAGCGGCGGCGCGCATTCGCTGATGAGCCGGTTGGCCAGCGCCACGACGGCCTCGCTGACCGGCAGCAGCGCCAGCACCAGGGCGGCGGCGATCATCCAAGCACCGGCGCCGGCGGGCAGGCCCACGGCCAGCAGTACGCTCATGGCCGCAGCGCCCAGCAGCAGCAGGCAGCCCAGGTAGAGGCTGGTGCGGTGACGCAGCAGTGCGGCCGTGGCGCGCTCCGGCCAGCGCTCCTTGACGCGAAGTTCCTGCAACAGACGCTGGCGGCCGCGGCCGGTCAACCAGTGCAGCGGCGCGCGCTCGGCGTCGTCTGCGGCCCAGTCGGAGTCCGTACACAGCAGGCGCAGCACCTGCGCCACTTCGGCCTCGGGCAGGCCATGACGGGCGGCCAGGGCCTCGATGGCGTGCATCGTGCGGTCCTGCGTGCTCTCGTGCTCCTGGCGGTAGACGTCGATGTGGCCCAGCGCCCTCAGCGCCGGATGCACGGTCTGGAACAGCCCCGCCCAGTCGGCCGCGCCCATGCGGCGCAGGCTGCCGATCGCGTTACGGATGCTCTGGTGGTCGGCGGCGCTTTCGCTCTGTTCATGCGCCTGGGCGAGGGCGGCGTCGGGCAGGTTGTCGTTCAGCCACAGCCGCGCGGCGGCCCAGACCGAGCCGGGCTCGTCCGCGTGGTCGGGCAGGCCGATCTGGCGGTCCACCAGACGCTCGTGCAGGCGCAGCGCCAGCGCGTCGACGGCCGGGTCGCGCGGCCAGGCGCGCTGCCACTCGGCCAGTTGGTGTTGCACGGCCTCGGGGGTGAGCTGCGGCAGCGCCTCGAACAGCCGCTGCGCGGCGCGCCGGCCGATGTGGCGCCAGGCCGCGCGTTCGGCGAGCCGGCGCAGGTTTTCCACCAGCACTACGCGAAGCGTGGACGGCAGCGCCCACAGCTCGCGCAGCTTCAGCGCCTGGGCGTCGTGATGGCCTGCCAGGAAATGTCGCATCACCGTCAGGTCCAGCGAGCTGTCCGCGTGCGCCACCCAGGCCCAGGCGACGCCGTAAATGCGCGGCAGGCCTTGCAGCGGCTCGTCGGCCAGGCGTGGCAGGCGCTGGAAGTAGCTGCGCGGCAGGTCGTGCAGCACCTCGTCGAGCTGTTGCTGGACCAGGCGGGCGTTGTCCAGCAGCCACGCGTGCGCGGGATCGGTGTCGGCCTGCAGGCCTTCCTCGGACAGCACCTCCAGCGCGGCGCTCCACACCTCCAGGTTGCTGCGCAGCCGCGGCGAGAACGGCCGCGGCTTTTGATGGTCATCCTCGACGCGCTGGGCGGCGGCGAGGCTGCGGCCATGTTCGGCAAAGCGTTCGCTGCCGAACTGCACCGCGCGCACGGCCGGCGCGGCGGCCTCCGGGCCGGCGGCGAAGCGCAAGAAAGCGGTGGTGGCGCCGGCAGGCGTCAGTTCCTGCGGCGCTGGCGCAGGTGGCAAAGCTGTGGACGAGTCGGTCATGCAGGCACTGTCGGTGGCCCCGTCCATGGGGGACAGCGGCTCGCGTGCCGTGCGCTTGTCAGCGCATTCCTACAGCTGGCGTTACATGCAGCAAACATCCTCACGATGCGAAAAGCGCACCGTTTTTGCCTGAATTTCTAGGGGGCTCCCCGGGGCGCCCGGGATCAGCGCTGCTTTCGGAGCCGGTGCGCGAGTTCGAGGTACTCGGGGCCCACGCGTGCAGGCGTTGCATCTGCCAGATGGGCCCGCAGCACACGTTTGAGCGTCTCGGGTTGCGGCGTCAACGGGCCGGCGAAGCGCACGTGCTCGCCGTCGGCGATCAGCAGCGTCGGGAACGTCTCGATGTCCAGCTCGCCGATCAGCTCGGCCTCGTCCTCGATATCGATCCAGCGGGTGTGCAGGCCGGCCTGCGGCAGTTCGGCGCAGGCGGCTTCAAAGACTTGCTGGTACGACTCGCAGGTGCGGCACCAGGCGGCGCAGAGGCAGGCAACGTGAAGAGACATGGGCGGCATGGTGCCACGTGCCCCGGCGGACCATCTACTTCAAGCCGGCCCACCAGCGCCGGTTGGTGCGCGGCTGGCCTACGGTCAGTACCTCGCCGATCTCCGGCGTGGCCAACGCGATGCCCTTCGCCGCGGCGAGGTCGGCGATGCGGTCCAGCGGGTCGTGCCAGGTGTGGAAGGCCAGGTCGAAAGTGCTGTTGTGCACCGAGTACAGCAGCCGGCCGCGCAGGTCGGTGAAGGCCCGCACGCTCTGCTCGGGCGTCATGTGCACGGCAGGCCAGTAGGGGTCGTAGGCGCCGTTCTCCATCAGCGCGATGTCGAAGCCGCCGAAGCGATCGCCGATCTGCTTGAACCCGCCGAAGTAGCCCGTGTCGCCGCTGTAGAAGATGCGCTGGCCACCGCTTTCCAGCGCCCAGGAGGCCCACAGCGTGCGGTTGCGGTCGGCCAGCGTGCGGCCCGAGAAGTGCTGGGCCGGTGTGGCGGTGAGCTTCACGCCGGCATGAGTGGCGCCCTGCCACCAGTCGAATTCCTGCACTCGCTCGGCTGGCACGCCCATGTCCACCAGCCGAGCCTTCACGCCCAGTGGTACGAAGTAGCGCTGCACGCGCTGTGCAAGGTACTCGATGGTGGGCACGTCCAGGTGGTCGTAGTGGTCGTGGGACAGGATCAGGCCTTCGATGGGCGGCAGCTGCTGCAGCTGCAGCGGCGGCGCGTGGAAGCGCTTCGGGCCGGCAAAGCTGAACGGCGACACGCGCTCGCCGAACACCGGGTCGATGAGCCAGTACCGGCCCTGCAGCTTCAGCAGATGCGAAGAGTGGCCCAGCCGCACGATGTGGTTGGCCTGCGGGGCCAGTGCGTCGAGCTGCGCCGGTGTCAGCGGCCGCACGGGGATGGGGTCCTTGGGCACCGTCCCCACCTTTCCGGAGAACAGGAAGCGCGACCAGATGGCCCAGCCGCTGGCGCTGGCGGGCGCATCGGCATTGGGCGGGTTGACGAAGCCGCCGTTCTTGAACTGCGGCGAGGCGCGATAGGGGGAGTCCGCGTCGCCGCTGGTGGCGCAGCCGCTGAGGGCACCCAGCGCAGCCATGAAGGAAAGTCGCAGGAAGGCTCGCATCGAGTCAGTGTGCACGACCCGCCGAAAACCGGCGGCGCCCGCCGGCGGCGACAATGAGGTAATGAGCGTGATCGACGTGTTGCTGCTGGGGCTGCTGGCCCTGATCCTGATTGTTCTGATGTGGGTCTGGGTGCGGCAGCGAAGCCCGCTGGAGGTGCCGCAGGCACTGCTGCAGAGCAACGAGCGGCTGGAGCGCGAGCTGCGCGATGAGCTGGGCCGCAGTGCCAGCGGTACGCGCCAGGAGCTGGTGCAGGGGCTGGCTCAATTCCAGCAGGTGCTGGCGCAAGGGCTGCAGGGCAGCAACCAGTCGCTCAGCGCCCAGGCGCTGGCCGCCCGCGAGGCGCAGGATGCGGCCGCGGTGCGCAACGCGCAGGCGCAGGCCGAGTCGATGCAGAAGCTGAACGATGCGATGCGCGAGCAGCTGCAGGCGCTGTCCAAGACCAACGACCAGCGCCTGGCCGAACTGCGGCTGACCGTTGAGCAGCGCCTCACCGCCATCCAGCAGGACAACGAAAAGAAGCTGGAGCAGATGCGCGCCACCGTGGACGAGAAGCTGCACGCGACGCTGGAGCAGCGCCTGGGCGAGAGCTTCAAGCAGGTGGCCGAGCGGCTGGAGCAGGTGCACAAGGGCCTGGGCGAGATGCAGAACCTGGCGCGCGACGTCGGCTCGTTGAACCGCGTGCTGACCAACGTCAAGACGCGCGGCGTGTTCGGTGAGGTGCAGCTGGCCGGCCTGCTGGACCAGGTGTTCACGGCGGAGCAGTATGCCGCCAACGTGGCGGTGCTGCCGGGGTCGAACGACCGCGTGGAGTTCGCCATCTCGCTGCCCGGCCAGCGCCAGGATGGCAAGCCGCTGTGGCTGCCCATCGACGCCAAGTTCCCGCGCGAGGACTATGAGCGACTGCTGGACGCGCAGGAGCGCGCCGATGCGCCCGCTGCCGAGGCGGCCGGCAAAGCCATCGAGAACCGGCTGCGGCTGGAGGCCAAGACCATCCGCGAGAAGTACGTGGCGCCGCCGCACACGACCGACTTCGGCATCCTGTTCGTGCCGACCGAGGGCCTGTACGCCGAGGCGCTGCGCCGGCCGGGCCTGCTCGAGAGCCTGCAACGGGAATACAAGGTCATGCTGTGCGGCCCCACCACGCTGCTGGCCACGCTGACCAGCCTGCAGATGGGCTTTCGCACGCTGGCGCTGGAGAAGCGGTCGGCCGAGGTCTGGGAGGTGCTGGGCGCCGTGAAGACCGAGTTCGGCAAGTTCGGCGATGTGCTGGCCAAAGCCAAGAAGAAATTGGAGGAGGCCGGCAACACGCTTGACGCCGCCGAGGTGCGCACACGCGCGATGACGCGCAAGCTCAAGGGCGTGGAGGCCCTGCCCGACGATGCGTCCCAGCAGCTGCTTCAGATCAGCCTGGGTGAGGACGGGGAGTGATGCCACCCACAGCGGATGCCCCCGCCCCGAGGAAAGGCCTGCGCGACGCCTTTGTGTGGCTGGTGGCCACCATCATCTGCGTCCATGCCTGCATGGCCACCACGCGCGTGACGGCCAGCCTGTGGGTGCTGGGCCAGGGTTACGGCGAAGCGGCGGTCGGCATGCTGCTGAGCCTGTTCGCCGTCGCGCCCATTGTGTTGTCGCTGTGGGCCGGTCGGCTGGCAGACCGGCATGGCTTCCACCGCCCGGTGGGCGTGGGTGTGGCGATGGCGTTCGTCGGCGCGCTGCTGCCGCTGCTCGTTCCGCAGCTGTGGGCCATCGCCACCGGCTGTCTGTTGTGCGGCGGCGCGGTGGCCGTGGCCGCGGTAGCGCTGCAACGAGAGGCGGGGCTGATGGCCGAACAGCCCGGCGAGCTGAAGAAGATATTCAGCTGGATGGCGCTGGGGCCGGCCATGTCCAACGCGCTGTCGCCCATCATCGCGGGCCTGCTCATCGACTACATCAGCATGACCGCGGCGTTCGCCTTCGCGACCCTGCTGCCGCTGCTGGCCTGGGCGCTGGCGCGCAAGGTGCCGCGCAACCCGCCCAAGGTCTACACGAAGAGCTTCCGTGAGCGCGCCGCCTGGGATCTCTTCAGGCTGCCGGCCTACCGCCGGCTGCTGCTGGTGAACCTGGCGCTGTCGGCCGGCTGGGACGCGCACAGCTTCGTCGTGCCGGTGGTGGGCCATGCGCGCGGCCTGTCGGCCTCCAGCATCGGGCTGGTGCTGGGCAGCTTTGCGCTGGCGGCCACCGTCGTGCGGCTGGCCATCGTGCGTTTTGCCGACAACATTGACGAGGCCAAGGCCCTGCGCAGCGCGATGGGGGTCGCGACGCTGACCTTCATCGCCTATGCCTGGCTGCCTGGCACGATGGGGCTGGTGATCGGCTCGGCGCTGCTGGGCGTGGCGCTTGGCTCGGTGCAGCCCATGATCCTGTCCATGCTGCACCACGCGACGCCGCCGGACCGCCACGGCCAGGCGCTGGGCTTGCGCATGCTGACGCTGAACGGCGCGACGGTGGGCATGCCGGTGGGCTTCGGCATGCTGGCCGCCGCGACAGCGCTGGCCGCGCCGATGTGGGTGATGGCGGCCGCGCTGGTGGCGGCGCAGTGGCCAGCGCGCAAGCTTTGAGACAGCTGGCCTGTCCAACCTGTCCAACGCCAGCGACAGCACTTTCCTAACGTCTCCCCTTTTTGCAAGGCTTGCGCGATCATGGTGCGTGGGCGTTCTGCATCGGGCGCCGCGTCAACCAGACGAATGGAGGTGCTATGCGCGTCAATCAGCCTGTGACCCAGCGTGAGTTCGACTTCCCAGCCGACGCCACGCTGATGTCGACCACGGACACCCAGAGCTACGTGAAGTACGCCAACGACGCGTTCATCGCGGTCAGTGGTTTCAGCCGCGACGAAGTCATCGGGCAGCCGCACAACCTGGTGCGGCACCCTGACATGCCGGAGGCGGCATTCGAAGACATGTGGGGCACGCTGAAGGGCGGCGAGCCGTGGACCGGCTTCGTGAAGAACCGTCGCAAGGATGGCGATCACTACTGGGTGCGCGCCAACGCCGTGCCCATCGTGCGCGGCGGACGCACGCAGGGCTTCATGTCAGTGCGCACGCGGGCCACGCGCGAGGAGTCTGCCGCGGCCGAGCAGTTGTACGCCGACCTGCGCGATGGCCGCGCCAGCGGCGTCAAGCTGCACAAGGGCCTGATCGTGCGCACGGGGCTGGCGTCGCTGCTGAGCTGGCGCCAGACGATGGGTGTGCGCGCGCGCATCCGGCTGACGCTGGCGCTGATGGGGCTGGCCATGCTGCTGGTGGGCATCCCGCTGTCCGACGACGTCACGGCGCTGGCCAAGCTGGCTGCGCTTGTCGGCGTCGCGATGGTCGTCACCAGCATCGTCTTCGAGCAGACGTTCGCCCGGCCGCTGGAGCAACTGCGCGAGACGGCGCTGGCCGTGGCCACCGGCGCGCAGCAGGAAGTGACCAGCATGGACCGCGTCGACGAGATCGGCATGAGCATGCGCTGCATCAGCCAGCTGGGTCTGATGTTCCGCTGGCTGGTCAGCGACGTCAGCGAGCAGGTGATGAATGTGCAGACCGCGGTCAACGAGATCGCCAAGGGCAATGAAGACCTCAGCTCGCGCACGGAGCAGGCGGCATCCAGCCTGCAGCAGACGGCCTCGTCGATGGAGGAGATGACGGCCACCGTGAAGAACAACGCGGACACCGCGCTGCAGGCCAACGAGCTGTCGGGCCAGGCCAGCGAGGCGGCGGCCCACGGCGGGCAGGCAGTGTCGCAGGTCGTCTCTCGCATGGGCGACATCAGTGCCAGCTCGCGCAAGATCGCCGACATCATTGGCACCATCGACGGCATTGCCTTCCAGACCAACATCCTGGCGCTGAACGCAGCGGTCGAGGCTGCACGCGCGGGCGAGCAGGGACGCGGCTTCGCCGTGGTGGCGGGCGAGGTGCGCCTGCTGGCGCAGCGCAGCGCCGAGGCGGCCAAGGAGATCAAGACGCTGATCAACGCCAGCGTGGAACAGGTGGATGCGGGCTCGCGACTGGTGGACGACGCCGGGCAGGCGATGGGCGAGATCGTGGCCAAGGTGCAGCGCGTGTCTCACCTCATCGGCGAGATCAGCGGCTCCATCCGCGAGCAGAGCAGCGGCATCGGCCAGGTCGGCCAGGCTGTCAGCCACCTGGACCAGGTGACGCAGCAGAACGCGGCGCTGGTGGAGCAGAGCAGCGCGGCGTCCATGAGCCTGAAGCAGCAGACCGCCAGCTTGGTGGAGGCGGTGGGCGTGTTCCGCTGAGGCTGCGAAATGACCCGTCCGCGGGTGACATTTGTATCAGCGCCGGCATGTGCCGGCGTTTGCATTTCTGAGGCCTAAACTGGCTTGAGCCATTGCAACTTTCGTCTACAGGAGATGTCGATGTCCGCGGACACCCCCCGTTCCGCCAGCGGCGTTCCCGGGCTGGACGAGGTCCTTCACGGCGGCTTGATCGCCGGCCGGCTGTACCTCATCGACGGCGAGCCTGGCGCTGGCAAGACCACGTTGGCGCTGCAGTACCTGATGGAAGGCGTGCGCCAGGGCGAGCGCGCGCTGTATGTGACGCTGGGTGAAACGGCAGGCGAACTGCGGGCCAATGCGGCGTCGCACGGTTGGACACTGGACGACATCGAGATTGTCGAGCTGGTGGTCGACGAAAGCGAGTTGCAGGGCGACGCCGAGCTGACGATGTATCACGCGGCCGAGGTGGAGTTGAGCGAGACCACCCGGCGCGTGCTGGCCGCCGTGGAGCGCTGCAAGCCGCAGCGCATGGTGCTGGATTCGCTGTCGGAGCTGCGCCTGCTGGCGCAGAGCTCACTGCGCTACCGCCGCCAGATCCTGGCGCTGAAGCAGTTCTTCATCGGCCGCAACTGCACGGTGCTGTGCCTGGACGACCGCTCCGGCGAAGGCATCGATACGCAGGTCCACAGCATCGCCCACGGTGTCATCGAGCTGGACCGGACGGTGCCTGACTACGGCCCAGCGCTGCGGCAGTTGCGCGTCACCAAGCTGCGCGGCAGCAATTTCATCAGCGGCCAACAGGACCTGACGATCCGTCGGGGCGGGCTGCGGGTGTTTCCGCGGCTGACCGCCAACGAGCATGGCGCGGACTTCCCGCGCGAAGTTGTGCCCAGCGGCGTGAAGATGCTGGACACGCTGCTGGGTGGCGGCATCGAGCGGGGTACGTCGACGCTGCTGCTCGGACCGGCTGGGTCGGGCAAGTCCACGATCGCGGCCCAGTACGCCGTGGCGGCGGCGCGGCGCGGCGCGCATGCCGCGATCTTCGCGTTCGAGGAGTCGCGATCGCTGCTGCTGGACCGGCTGGCAAAGCTCGGCATGCCCGTCGACGAAGGTGTCGGACCCGGCCGTTTGATGGTGCGCCAGCTCGACCCGGCCGAGGTGCTGCCCAGCCAGTTTGTCAATCTGGTGCGCGAGTCGGTCGAGCGGGATGGCGCCGCCGTCATCGTCATCGACAGCCTGAACGGCTACATGAACGCGATGCCCGAGGCGCGCGCGCTGACCATCCAGCTGCACGAGCTGCTGACCTACCTGAACAACCATGGTGTGGCGACGTTCCTGGTGGCGACGCAGTCGGGCATGATGGGTGCAGGTACCCGCAATCCCGTCGACGCGAGCTATTTGGCCGACGCGGTGGTGCTGTTCCGCATGTACGAGCATGCCGGCACGGTGCGAAAGGCCATCTCCGTCATCAAGAAGCGCAGTGGCACGCACGAGGACACCATCCGCCAGCTGTGGTTCGACGGGCAGGGCGTGCATCTCGGCCCGCCGCTGGCGCACCTGCGCGGCGTGCTGACGGGGGTGCCCGTCGAACTGGAGCCGCCGCCCCAGCCCGCCTCCGGAGCCGATGCCAGTGCTGGGCCCGCAGGCTGAGGCCGCGCGCTCGAAGAGCGAGCGGGTCGTCGTGCTCGCCCCGACGGCGCGCGATGCCGAGGTCACGGCCCAGTTGCTGGCCCAGGCCGGTGTGGAGAGCGTCAGTGGCCGCGACTGGCCGCATGTGGAAGGCCTGCTTCGCGACGGCGCGGGCGCGCTGATGCTGGCCGACACGACGTTGATGGCTCCCGGATTTGGCAGCGTGGTCAAGCTTTTGCAGCACCAGCCGCGGTGGTCCAACCTGCCTGTGCTGGCGCTGTGCCGCCGGGGCCTGCAGTCTCCGGTGCTACGCCAGGCGGCGCTGGACAACCTGACGGTGCTGGATCGACCGACGTCTGCCGGCGTCATGATCAGTGCGGTGAAGGCGGCACTGCGCGCCCGGCGCGTGCAGTACCAGGTCCGCGACCAGATCGAATCGCTGCAGCGCGCAGACATGGCGCTGCGCCAGGCTGACCGGCGCAAGGACGAGTTCCTCGCCACGCTGGCGCACGAGCTGCGCAACCCGCTGGCGCCCATCCGCAGCGGGTTGCAGCTGCTGATGCGCGGGCCCGAGGACGAAGCGCAGCGCCAGCACGTCATGGCGATGATGGACCGGCAGATGACCCAGTTGCTGCGTCTCATCGACGACCTGCTGGAGGTGTCCCGCATCTCCACCGGCAAGCTCACCCTGCAGCGGGAAGAGCTGGACCTGAAACGCGTCGTGGAGACGGCGCTGGAGTCCAGTGGGCCGCTGGTCGCGCGCGCCGGGCATCACCTGCACGTGAGCTGGCCGGACGAAGTGCTGTGGGTGGACGGCGACCTGGCGCGGCTGGCTCAGGCGCTGAGCAACCTGGTGAACAACGCGGCCAAGTACACGCCCGACGGTGGCCGCATTGATGTGACGCTGGCGCGCGACGGCGCCCAGGGCGTGCTGAGCGTGCAGGACAGTGGCGTGGGCCTGCCGGCGGACATGATCGGGTTTGTGTTTGACATGTTTGCGCAGGTGAACCGCTCGCTGGATCGCTCGCAAGGCGGGCTGGGCATCGGACTGGCGCTGGTGCGCAGCCTTGTGGCCCTGCATGGCGGCCTCGTCAGCGCGAACAGCCCTGGCGTGGGGCAGGGCAGCACGTTCACCATCCGGCTGCCGCTGGTGCAGCAGTCGGCCGCGCCGCAGCTGCAGGCCGCGCCGCCGCCCCAAGCCGGGCAGGCGCGGCGTGTCTTGGTGGTTGATGACAACGAGGACGCCGCCACGGCGCTCGGGATGCTGCTGTCACTCGGCGGGCACGATGTGCAGGTCGAGCACAGCGGCGCTGCGGCGCTGCAGGCGGCGGCGCGCTTCCAGCCCCAGGCGGTGTTCTGCGACGTGGGCATGCCCGGCATGGACGGCTACCAGGTGGCCACCGCGCTGCGCCAGGACGCGCGCTTTGCCGGCACGCTGCTGGTGGCCCTGACCGGCCGCGGGTCAGAAGACGACAAGAAGCACGCCCGCGAGGCGGGATTCGATGCGCACCTGACCAAGCCGGCCAGCGAAGCGGCGATGTCGGCGCTGCTGGCGACCCTGTAGGTCTCGTCGGCCGGTCGCTAGCTGCCGCCGCGAACGCCGCGTGGGGGCACGCCAGTTGGAGTTCCGCATTGACGAACGGCCTGCTACGGAAAACCACGCAGAATGCCGCGCAGGCCACAGCTGTGGCGTTGGAGAGAGACACGATGAGAAGCAAGTTGGACGGGTGGATGCCCCTGTTCGCGGGTACCGCCCTGTTGACGCTGGCGCTGGGTGCGTCGGCGCAACCGGCCGTGGCGAAGCAGAAGCCCACGCCGGCCCGCGCGACGGCGGCGCCGGCCGTGGTGTCGGCGCCCGAGCGCGTGCGCGAGCTGGGCGGCATTGAGGAGTACCGGCTGCCGAACGGTCTGCAGATCCTGCTGTTCCCCGACGCGACGCAGACCACCACCACCGTCAACATCACCTACCGCGTCGGCAGCCGCCACGAGTCGCCGGGCGAGTACGGCATGGCCCACCTGCTGGAGCACCTGCTGTTCAAGGGAACGCAGCGCCAGCAGGACATCCCCGGCGCGATGGCCCAGCGCGGCGTGCGCTTCAACGGCACGACGACAGTGGACCGCACCAATTACTTCGCGTCGTTCAACGCCAACGCGGACACGCTTGGTTTCCTGCTGGACCTGGAGGCCGACCGCATGGTCAACAGCCGCGTCGCCAAGGCAGACCTCGACACCGAGATGACCGTGGTGCGCAACGAGTTCGAGCGCGGCGAGAACCAGCCGTTCGCCGTGCTGATGCAGCGCGTCAACGCGGCGGCGTTCGCGTGGCATCCGTATGGCAACGCGACCATCGGCCCGAAGAGTGACATCGAGAACGTGCCCATCGAGAAGCTGCAGGGCTTCTACAAGCGCTTCTACCGGCCCGACAACGCGACGCTGCTGATCGCCGGCCAGTTCGACCGGGCTGCCACGCTGGCGCTGATCAGCCGGCACTTCGGCCCGCTGGCGCGCCCCGCCCAGCCGGTGCCGCAGCCCTACACGGTGGAGCCGGCGCAGGACGGCGAGCGCAGCGTGGTGGTGCGCCGCGTGGGTGGCCAGCCCATCCTGCTGGCGGCCTATCACGTGCCGGCCATCACACACCCCGACACGCCGGCCATCCTCGTGTACGGTCTGCTGATGAGCCTGCAGCCCAGCGGCCAGCTGTACAAGCAGTTGGTGGAGCCCAAGCTGGCCGTTGCGGCCGGCATCTCGGGCCTGGGCGGCGTGGACCCCGGCACGACCTCCGCGTTCGCGGCATTGCCACCGGGCGCCGACGTCGACAAGGTGCAGGCGCTGCTGCTGGACCTGGCCGAGGGCCGCAGCGTCCAGCCGTTCGAAGAGAGCGAGCTGGCGCGCGTGCGCGACATCGCGCTGAACAGCTACCGGCAGCAGATGAAGAATCCCGAGGCGCTGATCCAGCAGATCTCCGGCCTCGTCGCCGCGGGGGACTGGCGGCTGCTGTTCCAGCTGATGGAGGACATTCCCAAGGTCACGCTGGCGGATGTGGAGCGCGTGCGGACTGCGTACTTCAGGCCCGCCAACCGCACGCTGGGCCGTTACCTGCCGGCCGAGCAGGTGGAGCGCGTGGAGATCCCGGCCGCGCCGGCGCTGGACCAGCGCCTGGCCACGCTGCAGGGCCCGCCGAAGGTGGAGGAGGGCGAGCAGTTGGAGCCGGTGCCGACCGTGCTGGAGACACGCATGGTCCGCACCACGCTGCCCAGCGGCATCCACCTGCACACGCTGCGCAAGCAGACCCGCGGCAACACGGTCGTGCTGCAGATGCAGTTGCGCTGGGGCGAGCGTGACGCGACCTTCGTGCGCAAGGGCACCGGCATGATCGGCTCGCTGATGAACGAGGGCAGCGCCGGCTACAGCAAGCAGCAGCTGCAGGACGCGTTGATCAAGCTGCGCGCGGGGCTGAACGTCTCCAGCTACGACCAGGGCGCCACCCTCTACCTCAGCGCCGAGCGCGATACCCTGCTGCCCGCGCTGCACGTGCTGGCCGACGTGCTGCGCCGACCGCTGCTGCCGCAGGATGCGTTCGACCGCGAGATCAAGGCGACGATCTCCGGCATCGAGGCCTCGCGCCAGGAGCCTGGTGTGCTGCGCCAGGAGGCTACCCGCGCCCACTACAACCGCGCCCGCGGTGTGACGCTGGGCCATCCCGATTACGTGATGGGCGTGGATGAGCGCCTGGCCGAGGTCAGGAAGACCACGCTGGACGACGTGCGCCGCTTCTACGGCGAATACTGGAGCGCCGACGATGCACAGGTCAGCGTGGTGGGCGCGTTGCCGGACGGGCTGGCGGCCGAGCTGGACCGGCTGTTCGGCGACTGGAAGAAGCCCGCCGCGCCGCGCTTCGTTCGCCATGTGCCCCAATACGCGGCCGTGCCGCCGGCGCGCTTCGACGCGATAGCGCGCGACAAGCCCAACGCCATCGTGCGCCTGCACCAGCCCCTGGCGCTGAACAGCGAGCAGCCGGACTTTGTCGCGTTGCAGCTGGCGGTGCAGGTGTTCGGCGGCGGCGGGCTGGAGAGTCGGCTGTCCGAGCGCGTGCGCCAGAAGGAGGGGCTGACCTACGGCATCGGCGCGTCGCTGAGCGCCGGCTACTGGGGCAATGACGGCAGCTTCGCCGTCCAGGCCAGCTATGCACCCGACAAGCGCGATCGCATCATTGCCGTCATCCAGGAGGAGATCGCCCGCATGGGCCGAGACGGCATCACCGCGGCCGAGCTGTCGCGCGCGCAGAAGGACATCTCCGAGGCCCGTCGACAGGGCCGTGCCGACCCGGGCACGCTGGTGTCCGTGCTGAGCAACCTGGCCGAGTACGGCGAAACCTGGCTGGCCTCGCACAAGCGCGACGAGGCGCTGGCGGCGGTGACCGTGGAGCAGGCCAATGCCGCCTGGCGCCGGTACATCCGTGCAGATGGTTTCATCATCTCCACCGCCGGTGACTTCAAGACGCCGTAAGGTCTAGAGTCAGCATCCCGTCACTGGAGCCCGCGATGAAGATCGACCCCTACCTGTTCTTCGAAGGCAACTGCGAGCAGGCCATCGAGTTCTACGAGCAGGCCCTCGCGGCCAAGGTGGAATTCATGATGCGCTATGCCGAGTCGCCCGAGCCGCTGCCCGAGGGCATGGTGCCGCCCGGCGCGGAGCAGAAAGTCATGCACGCGTCGCTGCACATCGGCGGCGCGCTGGTCATGATGTCCGACGACCTCAACAGCAGCGGGGGCGGCTTCAAGGGCTTCTCGCTGTCGCTGGACTGCCCCGATGCCGACGCCGCGCGCGAAGCCTTCGCCGCACTGGCCGATGGCGGCCACGTGGTCATGCCGCTGGGCAAGACCTTCTGGGCGCCCCTGTTCGGCATGGTGACCGACCGCTTCGGTGTCAGCTGGCAGGTCGGCGTGTCGGACGACGCCGCGTGAGCCTGGCGCCGCAGCTGCCGCTGTACCTGAAGGCTGACTGTTCGGCCTGCGTGGCGTTGTGCTGCGTGGTACCGCCGTTCGATGCCGTCCAGGGCTTCGGCTTCGACAAGCAGTCCGAGACGCCTTGCCACCACCTCTGTGCCGATCACCGCTGCGGCATTCACGACGGGCTGATCGCGCAGGGTTTCAGCGGCTGCGTCGCGTTCGACTGCCTGGGCGCGGGCCAGCGGCTGACGGCGCAGGCGCGGGAGCGCTTCGGCAGCGCCGACTGGCGCGCGCGGCCCGACGTGGCGCGCTGGCTGTTTTCCGCCTACCCGCGCGTGCGCGAAGCCCATGAATGGCTTGCGCGCCTGGCCCTGGCCGCGAGCGTGACCGGCCGGCCGGCGCTGCAGGCGCTGGCCGATGAACTGGACGCCGAAAGCCCGCGCTGGGCGGACTGGGCCGCGGACGAGTACGCCGCCTGGCAAGGCCGGGTGCGGGCGGTGCTGGTGCCGTTGGCACAAAATCGCGTCTCGACTTCCAGGAACTGACGCGATGTACGGATTGATGGGCAGCTTGAAGGCTGCCGAGGGGCGCCGCCCTGAGCTGATCCAGCTGCTGCTGGCCGAGTCGGGCGATATGCCCGGCTGCCTGAGCTATGTGGTGGCCGAAGACCCGGCGGACGAGCTGACCGTCTGGGTCACCGAGGTCTGGAAAGACGCCGCTGCGCACAAGGCCTCGCTGCAGCTGCCGGGAGTCAAGGCAGTCATCGCCAGGGCCAGGCCGCTCATTGCGAATTTCGGCGAGTATCGCGAAACACGTCCGGTGGGTGGCCATGGCCTTGCTGACTGAGTTCGTCGAGCCCAAGTGGCAGCGGCCGCGCGGCATCCGGCGCATCCATGTGGTGGCTGTGCTGTGCGCTTTTGCGGCGGTCGGTGTCGTGCTGGCCATGTTCGTCAGATACGGCATCGTGCAAATCGACACGTCGGGCGACCGCCTGCTCGTCGCCACCGTCGACCTGCGCCTGGGCACGCCGGCGCTGGCTGCCGAGCGCGGCGCGGCGCAGGCCCGCTTCGACATTGAGGCCGGCGAGTTGAAGGTGCAGAGCGTCGGGCCCAAGCCGGGCAAGGCCGAGCTGGCCCGGGCCGCACGCATGAAGCAGCGCTACGGCGTCGACTCGGTCAACAAGAGCGAGCAGGTGACGCCGGAAACGTCGGCCTACGTGGATGCCTACAACCGCGTCATGCGCGCCGAGATCGAACGCAAGCATGGCAAGGACGTGGCCGACGGGCTGCTGGGCTTCGAGAAGACCCGGCCCACGGTCGGTGCGTCAACGGCGTCCTGAATCGGCGCACATGAGCCTCAGCCCGCGCCCGCCGCAGACCGTGTACGTGTTCCAGGGCGGTGGCGCGCTGGGCGCCTACCAGGCCGGCGTGGTCGAGGCGCTCGATGCAGGCGGCATCGCGCCCGACTGGGTGGTGGGCACGTCCATCGGCGCCATCAACGCCGCGCTGATCGTCGGCAACGCGCCGGCCGATCGCCTGCCAGCCCTGCGCAGCTTCTGGACGCGCGTGACACGCGACGGTTTCCTGCCGAGTCTGCCCGCCAACCCGTTCACGGCCGGCCTGCAGACCTGGCAGACGCTGACGACCGGCATCCCCGGCTTCTTCAAGCCGCGTGGCCCGCTGGCCTGGGACATGAACCGCCGCGCGCCGCTGCCGGAGCTGGGGTTCTACGACACCAGCCCGCTGGCCGACACGCTGCGCGCGCTGGTGGACTTCGACCGCATCGCCGCCGCCGAGACGCGGCTGACACTGTGCGCGTGCGACGTGCGCAGCGGCGCGATGGCGCTGTTCGACAACCGCGATGGCAAGACCCGCATAGCGCCCGAGCACGTGATGGCCAGCGGGGCGCTGCCGCCTGGCTTCCCGCCGGTGCAGATCGGCAAAGAGGCCTACTGGGACGGCGGCATTTACTCCAACACGCCGCTGGACGTGGTGCTGGACGACAGCGAACGCCGCGACACGCTGTGCTTCATGGTGGACCTGTGGGACGCCAGCGAGGCCGCGCCGACAACGATGGCGCAGGCGCTGACGCGCTACAAGGATATTCAGTACGCCAGCCGCATCTGCGAACACCTGGACGACCACGAGCGGCTGCAGAACCTGCGCCGCGCGCTGCGCCAGTTGGGCAAGAAGCTCGGCGCGAAGGCGGCGGCCGACGCCGATGTGAAGGCGCTGCTGGCCCAGGGCTGCGACTCCCGCATCGACGTGGAGCACGTGGTCATGCAGGCGCTGCCGGGCGAGGACTCGTGGCGCGACATCGACTTCACGACCGCACGGCTGGACGCTCGCTGGCAGGCTGGCCTGCATGACGGCCGGCGCGTGGTCAAGCGCGCTGCCTGGCGTGAACCGATGCCCGAACACGTGGGCATGCGCGTGCACACGCTGGCGCAGCAGCGCAGCCGCTGACGCGTTCAGCGGGCGGCCAGCGCGGCGAGCTTCTGCACGGTGGCCCAGTTGCGTGTCGTGCCGGCGTCGCCGAGCTGCTTCAGCAGCGTGACCGCCGTCTTGCTTTCCAGGATGCCGTTGCCGCACCACAGGTAGGCCGCGTGGGGCGTGACGACGTAACGGTCGCCGCTGCCCGCCACGATGCTGGCCACTGCCTGCAGCGCGGCCGCGTTCGCCGGGATGGCGGCGAGCAGGCGGCTGGGGTCGTCCGCTTCGGGAATCGGCAGCTCCGCCGCAATGGCCGCCCATTCGTCGGCGGTCTTCAGGATGACCGCAGCATCGACACCGAGCTGCGCGGTCACGGCAGTACGGATCTTGTCGGCGCTGAGCGGCTTCTTCGCGTCGAATACGGCGTTGCCGCTGTTCAGCAAAGTGGCCACATTCGTCGCCCCCAGCTCGGTGAGCAGCGCCTTGAGGTCAGCCATCGCCAGGCGCTTGGCCTTGCCGACATTGATGCCACGCCAGAGGGCGATGTGGCGCATGGTCAGGACTCCTGTGAATGCACGGCGCGGGTTGCCGAGCCCGAGGTTGTAGCAGGCGGGAACCAGGGGCGCAGCCGCTCGACGTAGCCGTCTGGCAGCAGATGCCCGCCGGGGAAGCGCAGGTGCTGCTTGTCGGCGCCGGGCAGTGCGTCGAACAGCGCCTGGTTCTGCGCGCCGCTGGCGTACTCGTCGTCGTCCGCGCTGAGCAGCCAGACGCTCTTGCCGGCCAGGCCGGGCAGCAGGCGATGCGGCGAGACCAGGGCGACCTTGTCATCCACATGCGGCGGCACGATAGCCGCGACTGCCTGGATGCGCGGGTCCAGCGCGCCCAGCAGCATGGCCATCTGCGCGCCCATGCTGTAGCCTGCCACGCGCAGGTGCCGGGCGTCGATGCCGGGCTGCTGCACCGCCCAGTCCAGCAGCACGCGGTAGTCCTTCACCGTGTCGATCAGCATGCGTTCATAGGGAGCGCGCCTGCCCCACCAGTGCAGGTCGCGCATGATGTCCTGCACTGAGTGCGCGGGGTTCTTGCGCTCGCCGTGCTCGCGGGCATCCAGCGCAAGTACGGCGTAGCCGCGGGCCAGCGCCAGTTCGGCGATGCGGTGTGTCTGCTCGACGGTGGGCCGGCCCTTGAACTCAGCCTGCAACATGCGCTGGTGCGCGCGGCCCATCGCGTGCAGGCTCAACAGCAGCGGCGTGGCGCCGCTGGCATCGGCCGGGTACACGATGCGCCCCATGACCTCGGCGCCGTCGAAGCTGCTGAACCGCAACGCCTGCGCGCGGTGCCCGCCCGGCAGCGTCTGCACGTCGCCCAGCCGCACCTGCAGCGCCGCCACGGGCGCGTGGGCGTAGCGCGCCTGCACCTCGGCGGGCGAGGGGTCATAGGGCTTGAGGCTGAAGACGGCCCACCAGAGTGCGCCCGCGACCGCGGCGGTGCCGAGAAGCGCTGTCATGTACCTGCCTGCAGTCTTGATCATCATGGCCGCGCAGTCTGCGCGGCCGCGTGTGAAGAAAGCGTGAGCGCCGCGCCCGTTCAGGACAGCAGGCTGACGCGCGTCAGGCCGGCCTCGTGCGTCAGCGTCAGCCGCAGGCCGTTGCGCTCGGCCACGCGGCGCACGATGGACAGACCCAGGCCCAGCCCCGCGCTGGCCGCACCCTTCACGCCCACCGCATGGCCGGCGGCGCCAGGCTGCAGGAGTTCGGGCGGCGGGGCCGCGCTGGCATTGACGAGGCTGACCCGGTGCAGGTCGGCCTCGATGCTGATCTGCGGCGAGCCGCGGTGCGCCAGCGCATTGGCCAGTAAGTTGGACAGCAGCAGTTGCGTCAGCGCGGGTGGCCAGGAGCGTGTCAGCGTGGGCGGCACGTCGACGGCCAGCACGATGCCCTGCCGGTCCAGCAGCGGCGCATGCGCCAGCACGAGCTGCTCGATCTGAGGCAGCAGCGGCAGCTCGGGCGCGGCGTCTGGCATGCCGTCTTCTCGGGCCAGCGCGAGCAGCAGGTCCACCGCCTGCTGTAGCTGCCAGATCGCCGCATCCATCGTCGCCAGCGCCTGCTGCTGCTCGCGCGGGGCGCGGCGCTGCAGGTCCTCGCAGGCCATGCCCAGCACGGCCAGCGGTGTGCGCAGCTCATGGCTGGCATCACGCGTGAAGGCTTGCTCGCGGGCGATGAAGTCGCGCGTTCGCCTGTTCAGTGCGTCCAGGTGGCGGGCCAGGCGGCCGACCTCGTCCTCGTGCGCGTGGGCGTGGGCGTGGGCGTGGGCGTGGCCGGCCAGGTCCAGTGGCAGGTCCTCGGGCCGGCTCTGCGCGACGCGGGCCGCCAGCCGCGCCAGCGGCGCGCTGCTGCGCCAGGCCAGCCAGGCGCCCACGGCCAGCGCCAGCAGCGTCACGGCGCCGCCCCACAACGCCAGCCACATCAGCAGTCGCTGGCGCATGGGTCGTACCACGAGCTGCTTGCTCACCTCGGCGACGAGCAACGTGCCGTCGTTGCCCAGCGGCTGCAAGTGGTAGTGACGGCCCGCGTCGCCGGACAGCTCGCGGTCGTCGGGGCGCTGGGCGCGGGCGCGTGCCAGATCGCCCGGCAGCGCGTCGGCCGGCCGGTACACGCGCACGAAGTCCTGCGCCGGCACGCTCCAGTTGCCATGGGCCGCGTGGTGCGCGTGCTGGCGGCGCAGCTCCTGACGCAGCGCGCCGGTGAAGAATTCATCTTCGACGGCATAGACGAACAGCATCGCGAACATTCCGAACAGCGCACTGACCCCCAGCGCATAGCCGGTGAAGGCCAGCATCAGCCGGCGCTGCAGCCGCGGACGGTAGACGGGTTCGGGGCTCATCCCGGCACGTCGAGCCGCAATCCCACGCCATGCACCGTCTTGACCAGCGCCTGGTCAGCGCCCATCGCCTGGCGCAGCGTGTAGAGATGACTGCGCAACGCGTCGGACTCGGGCGGCTCGTCGGCCCAGAGCTGCTGCTGCAGTTCGCTGCGGGTGACGGTGCGCGGCCAGGCCTCGGCCAGCGCCACCAGCAGGCGGTAGGCCTGGCGAGGCAACGCCAGACCCTGGCCCGCGCTGCCGTGTACGGTGTGCGTGCGCCGGTCGATGCGCAGCGGGCCGCGCGTCAGCACCCAGCTGCGGCCCAGCTCGCCGCGGCGCGCCAGCGCCTGGCAGCGCCACAGCAGCTCCTCACCGGCAAAGGGTTTGAGCAGGTAGTCGTCGGCGCCCGCGCCGAAGCCTTCGCGCTTGTCCTCCAGCGCGTCGCGGGCGGTCAGCATCAACACCGGCACATGGCGGTCGGCCTGTGCGCGCAGCTGCCGGCACAGCGTGATGCCGTCCAAGCCCGGCAGACCCAAGTCCAGCAGCAGCACGTCGGGCGGCTGCTCCAGCGCCAGCTGCAGACCCAAGCGGCCGTCGCTGGCCTCGTCGACCGCCCAGCCGACGCCCTGCAGCAGTTCGACGATCTGGCGGCGCAGGGGGGTGTGGTCCTCGACGACCAGGATGCGGTTCACGCGGGCACCTCCTCGGCAGAGCAGCCTAGGGCGCGGCGCGTGAAGATTTCGTCAAGACATGCCTTGGTGGCGGAGCAAGGCGTCGATCTTCGGCTCGCGGCCGCGGAAGGCCTTGAAGTTGTCGATGGCATCGCGCGCGCCGCCGCGCTCCAGCACTTCGGTCAGGAAGCGCTTGCCGGTGGCCGCGTTGAAGACGCCTTCCTCCTCGAAGGCGCTCCACGCGTCCGCGCTCAGCAGCTCGGCCCACTTGTAGCTGTAGTAGCCGGCTGCGTAGCCGCCCGCGAAGATGTGCGAGAAGCTGTGCTGGAAGCGGTTGAAGGCGGGCGGGATCAGCACGGCCACTTCGGCGCGCACGTCGTCCAGCAGTCGCTGCACATCGGCCTCAGCGCCCGGCTCGCCGTGCAGGCGCATGTCGAACAGCGCGAACTCGATCTGGCGCAGCGTCATCAGGCCGCTCTGGAAGTTCTTGGCCGCGATCATCTTGTCGAACAGCTCGCGCGGCAGCGGTGCGCCTGTGTCGACATGGCCGCTCAGCTGCTGCAGCACGTCCCACTCCCAGCAGAAGTTCTCCATGAACTGGCTGGGCAGCTCGACGGCGTCCCACTCCACGCCGGAGATGCCGGACACGCCCAGGTCGTCGATCTGCGTCAGCATGTGATGCAGGCCGTGGCCGAACTCGTGGAACAGCGTGATGACGTCGTCATGCGTCAGCAGCGCGGGCCTTTCTTGTCCATTCAGGCCCACGGGCGAGGCGAAGTTGCACACCAGCTGCGCGACCGGTGTCTGCTGCTCACCGGTGGGCTTGAGCCAGCGGCTGCGCACCTCGTCCATCCACGCACCGGGGCGTTTGCCCGGGCGGGCGTAGAGGTCCAGGTAGAACTGCGCGATCAGCTTGCCGCCGCGCCGCAGCTCGTAGAACTTGACGTTGTCGTTCCAGACCGAGGCCTTCGCTTCGGCGATCTGCACGTCGAACAAGCGCTCGATGATGTTGAACAGGCCGGCGACGACCTTCGGCGCGGTGAAGTACTGCTTCACCGTCTGGTCGCTGAAGGCGTAGCGCGCTTCCTTGAGCTTTTCGCTCCAGTACGACACGTCCCAGCTTTCCAGCGGCTGGCCGTTGGCGAACTCGCGCAGCTCGGCCAGGTCTTTCTCGGCGAACGGGCGGGCGCGTTTGGCGAGGTCGCGCAGGAAGGTGGTCACTTCCGTGGTGGACGACGCCATCTTGGGCGCCAGCGACACCTCGGCAAAGCTGGCGTAGCCCAGCAGTTGCGCCTCTTCTTGGCGCAGCGCGACGATCTCGCGCATGGCAGCGGTGTTGTCCCACTCGGGCTTCCCCTGTTCGCTGGCGCGGGTCACGTAGGCGCGGTAGAGCTTCTCGCGCAGCGCGCGGTTCTCCGCGTACTGCATGACGGGCAGGTAGACCGGAAAGTGCAGTGTCAGCTTGTGGCCGCCGTCGTCCAGCTTGGTCGCGTCCAGCACGTCCTGCGGCACGCCGGCCAGCTCTTCGGTGCTGGCGACGTAGCTCCAGCCGTCGGTGGCATCCAGCACATGCTCGCTGAATTGCTGCTGCAGCTCCGCGCTGCGCTCCTGGATGGCAGCGTAGCGCTCGCGGGCGGCGCCCTGCAGTTCGGCACCGGACAGCACGAAGTTGCGGATCGCGTGCTTCAGCACCTGCCGGCGCGGTGCGCTGAGCGTCGCACTTTGCGCCGCCAGTACGGCCTTGTACTTGGCGAACAGCGCCTCGTTGGCGCCCATGGCCGTGCTGAATTCGGTGACGACCGGCAGCATCGCGTTGTAGGCCTCGCGCAGCGCAGGGGTGTCGGCGACGGCGTTCAGGTGGCCCACGGCACCCCAGGCGCCGCCCAGCCGCTCGGTCGCGTGGTCGAGCACGCGCGACAGCGTGTCGTAGTCGGCCGCTGTCTCGGGCTTGACAGCCTCGTCCAGCGCGGCCTGCGCGGCGGCCAGAAGCTCGGTGACGGCGGGCTGCACATGCTCGGGGCGGATGGCCGCGAAGTCGGGCAGGGCGGCGGTGGAGAGCAGGGGGTTGGACATGGTCATCAGACGGACTTGAGGCTGCGTTCGGCCGATTCAAGCGTATTCACAAGCAACATGGCAATCGTCATCGGGCCGACGCCACCGGGCACCGGGGTGATCCAGCCGGCTACTTCCTTGACGCCGTCGAAATCGACGTCGCCGCAGAGCTTTCCGTCGTCGTTGCGGTTGATGCCCACGTCGATGACGACGGCGCCGGGCTTGACCATGTCGGCGGTCAGCATGTTGCGTCGCCCCACGGCGGCAACCACGACATCGGCCTGACGTGTGTGTTGTCCGATGTCCGGCGTGGCGCTGTGGCAGACGGTGACAGTGGCGTTGGCTTGCAGCAGCAACAGCGCCATCGGTTTGCCCACCGTGTTGCTGCGACCGATGACGACGGCATGCTTGCCGCGCAGGTCGAAGCCCGTGCTCTCGATGAGCTTCATGCAGCCGTAAGGCGTGCAGGGGCGAAAGCCCGGCAACTGCGTCATCAACTCGCCCGCGCTCAGCGTGGAGTAGCCATCGACGTCCTTGCTGGTGGTAATGGCCTCGATGACCTTGTGCGGGTCGATGTGCTTGGGCAGCGGCATCTGCACCAGGATGCCGTGGATGGTCGGGTCGTTGTTCAGCGCATCGATACGGGCCAGCAGCTCTGCCTCGGTGAACGTGGCCTCGTACTTCTCCAGCACCGAGTGCAGTCCAGCGTCGGCGCAGGCCTTGACCTTGTTGCGCACATACACATGGCTGGCCGGGTCGTCGCCAACGATGACGACGGCGAGACCGGGTTTGCAGCCCTTGGCGGTCAGCGCAGCAGCACGCGTTGCCACTTCGGCGCGGATGGACTTGGAGAGGGCGAGGCCGTCGATCAGTTGGGCGGTCATGTCGATTCGCTTTCGAAAATGCAAAAGGCCGCTGGGGAGCAGCGGCCTTTGAAGTCAGTCAGGGGTCAAGCCTTGGCAGTGGCACCGAGCGCAATCTTCAGCAGATCGGCCACCGTGTTGGCGTTGAGCTTTTCCATGATGTTGGCGCGGTGCGCTTCCACCGTCTTGATGCTGATGCCGAGGTCGTCGGCGATCTGCTTGTTCAGGCGGCCAGCGACGATGCGCTCCAGCACCTGCGCTTCACGCGTCGTCAGGCGGGCCAGCAGCGCGTCGCGGCTGGCGGCTTCCTGGTGGCTGGAGAAGGCGTCGCGCGCTTGGTCGAGCATGCGCTCCACCAGGGCCAGCAGCTCTTCTTCCTTGAAGGGCTTCTCGATGAAGTCCATCGCGCCCTTCTTCATCGTCTGCACGGCCATCGGTACGTCGCCGTGGCCGGTGATGAAAACGATTGGCAGCGGGCTCTTGCGCTCGATGAGGCGGTCCTGAAGCTCCAGGCCGGTCATGCCGTCCATGCGGATGTCGGCGATCAGGCAGGCGACTTCACGGGGGTCGTAGCGGGCGAGGAAGGACTCGGCGGAGTCAAAGCACTTGACCCGGTAGTCCTTGCCTTCGAGCAGCCATTGCAGGGAGTCGCGGACCGCTTCGTCGTCATCGACAACGTAGACGTTGCCCTTCTTGGGGATCAAGCTCATGGTGTGGTGGGTTCGGTTCTCTGAGCGCTGCCGGCGCCGCCTTGTGAGGCGTCCGCACGCAGGTGTTCTGAGGTGATCGTGACTGGAATCGTGAAGGCGAATCGGCAGCCGACAACCAAGGAGCCATTGTAGAGGTTCTCCGCTTTTATCCGGCCCTGGTGAGACTCGACGATGGACCGGCATAACCCTAAGCCGATGCCCATGCCGTCGGCCTTGGTGGAGAAGAAGGCCTCGTACATGCGCGCCAGCACTTCGTCGGGCAGGCCCGGCCCCATGTCAGTGACCGAGAACTCGATCTGCCCTCCCATCTCGGCGCTGTGCTTGGGCACCACGCGCAGCTCGATGTGGCGGCGAGAGGTCGGCAGCGATTCGTTGTCGATGGCTTCGGCGGCGTTCTTCAGCAGGTTCATCAGCACTTGCTCGATGAGGATGGGGTCCACCATCATCTGCGGCAGCCGCTGCGCCACGTAGGTGTGGATGGCCACGTTGCGCCGGCGCAGCTCGATACCGGCCAGCTCCACCGCGTCCTCGACGATGTCGGCCGCGTTGGCGGGCTGGCGCTGCGGCTCGCTGCGCTTCACGAAGTTGCGGATGCGGTGAATGATCTGGCCGGCCCGCTGGGCCTGCTTGGCGGTCTTTTCCAGCGCCGCGAGCAGGTCGTCCTTCTGAATGGCGTCGTTGCGCACCCGGCTGACCATGCCGTTGCAGTAGTTGGTGATGGCGGTCAGCGGCTGGTTCAGTTCGTGGGCCACGCTGGAGGCCATCTCGCCCATGGTCATCAGCCGGCTCGTCACCTGCGCCTTCTCGGCCTGCAGCGCGGCCTGGGCCTCGGCGTGGCGGCGCACGGTGATGTCGGTGGCGATCAGCATCTGCGCCAGGCGGCCGTCGGTCCACTGCAGGTAGCGGGCGCGCACGTCGAACCACATGGCCAGCGACTCGACATAGACCTCGCGCGGATCGGCGCCGATCTCGGTCAGTGCTTCGGCAGGCAGGCCGGAGTAGTCATCCACCTCGTCCTCGCCGTCGCCCAGCGCCCCGCGGCGGCTGGTCGTGGCGCCCAGTTGCCCGCCGGCCAGCAGCGCGTGGCCCGCCGGGTCGGCGCCGAACCACAGCCGGTAGCTGCGGTTGGCGAACAGCAGCTCCGGGGGCTGCACGGACAGCACGGACACGGCGGCGTCCAGTCCCTCCAGCACGGTGGTGAAGCGCTCGTGCGAGGCCGACAGCTGGTCGCGCACCCGCTTGGCCTCGGTGATGTTGGTCATCGAGGTCATCCAGCCCGTCTGCTTGCCGCGCGTGTCCACCAGCGGCGACACGTACACACGCGCGTCGAACTGGCTGCCGTCCTTGCGCTGGATCTTGACCTCCACCCCGCCGGACGGGCTCTTGCCCTGCAACTCCTGCTGCAGCGCGCGTGCGTTGTCCTCGCGGCGGTCGCTGGGCCAGAAGGGGTAGGGCGGCGTGCGGCCGACGAGGTCGTTCTCGGTGAACCCGGTCATCGCGCAGAAGGCCGGATTCACATAGGTGATGCGCGTGTCCAGGTCCATGGCGCGCATGCCGGTCAGCATGGAGTTCTCCATCGCGCGGCGGAAGTTGGTTTCCAGCGTCAGCGCGTTCTGGATCTGCGTGCGCCGGCGCATGTGGCGCCACGTGCCCAGCAGCATCCACACCGTCAGGCCGGCCAGCGCCAGTACCAGCCAGAAGAGGGCATTGCTGATCAGGCCGATGGAGGTGCGCCAGCCCTGGCCGCGCAGCACCAGGCCGTTCAGCGCGGGGGCCAGCGGCACGTCGTGCAGCAGCGACGCGCGGCGCAGGCCCTGGCCAGGCATGGGGGTCACGGTGCTACTGACGACCTGGTCGGTGGCGTCCAGCACGGCAATGCTGTGGCGCGTGGCAACCTCGCTGGGCACGTAGTAGCGCAGCAGCGCCTCGACGGTGTACTCCGCGATCAGCACGCCCGCGAAGCCGCCGCGATCGATCAGTGGGATGTGCAGCTGGAACACCGTGGTGCCGTTGGAGTCCGTGAACGGCGGCGAGTACACAGGCTGGCGCCGATCCTTGGCGGCTTCGAAGGCCACGCCCGGTGCGTTGGACTGGTTGGGCATGGGCATGGACGGGTCGCTGCCGTCCGCCGACATCATGCCGTCGGCCTGGAAGCCGGCCGCGCCCACGCTGCTGCGGCGGTCGCGCCGCGCGCTGAGCCAGGTGACGTGCGTCAGCTCCGGCCTTTCGCGCGCGAACGCCTGCGCCTGCGCGGAGAACTCGTGCGCGTCGATCTGCCGCGTGACGACCTCGCGGGCGATGCGAACCAGTTGCTCCTGGTTCTCGATCAGCCGCAGCCGGATCTGCTGCTGCGCGATCTCAGTGTCGCGCTTGACGGACTCGGACTCGCGCTCGATTTCCTCGTTCCGCAGGTACCAGAACGCCGAGATGATGGCGGCCAGAAACAGCAGCACCGAGACCAGTGGACCCAGCGTGGCGAGGCGGTCCTGGCGCGACGGTGATTGTCGGAACCACCAGCCCAGCACCAGACGGCGCAGCGGCGTCAGGAAGCGTTGACCGCGGCTGCGGCGCGGAGGATCGAGGGTGTCGGCGGGCATGAGGAAATTATCCTGGCCGTTGCTGAGCGTCTGGTAATTTCACAATGAGAAAACACCTCGCACGATTCGAGAGTTGAGCGGGCTTTGTGCGACACTCCCGCGGCCTTCGGGCCTGCTGCCCGTGCTCGGCCCCGTCAGAACACCGTGACGCCCTGGATGCGTCGATATCAAGGAGACAACATGTCTGCCCAGCCGCAAGAGTTTCTCGGCGCCGCCGCGAACGACCAAGACCCGCAGGAAACCCGTGAGTGGCTGGATGCCCTCTCCGCCGTCATCGACCGCGAGGGTGCCGAGCGCGCGCACTTCCTGATCGAGGAAATGCTGGAGCATGCGCGCCAGCACAGCATCGACCTGCCGTTCTCGGCCACCACCGGCTACGTCAACACCATCGAGCCCTCGGCCGAGGCCCGCTGCCCGGGCAACATCCAGATTGAGAAGCGCCTGCGCGCCTACATGCGCTGGAACGCGATGGCGATGGTCGTGCGCGCCAACCGGCTGAACCCGGCCGACGGCGGTGACCTGGGCGGCCACATCGGCTCGTTCGCATCGGTGGCCAGCATGTTCGGCGCCGGCTTCAACCACTTCTGGCACGCCGACAACGGCGACCACGGCGGCGACTGCCTCTACATCCAGGGCCACAGCGCCCCCGGCATCTACGCCCGCGCCTACCTGGAAGGCCGTCTGAGCGAAGAGCAGCTGGACAACTTCCGCCAGGAAGTCGACGGCAAGGGCCTGTCCAGCTACCCGCACCCGAAGCTGATGCCCAACTTCTGGCAGTTCCCGACCGTCAGCATGGGCTTGGGTCCGCTGATGGCGATCTACCAGGCGCGCTTCCTGAAGTACCTGCACGCCCGCGGCATCGCCAACACCGAGAACCGCAAGGTCTGGGCCTTCATGGGCGACGGCGAGATGGACGAGCCGGAAAGTCTGGGCGCCATCAGCCTGGCGGCGCGCGAGAACCTCGACAACCTCGTGTTCGTCGTCAACTGCAATCTGCAGCGCCTGGACGGCCCTGTGCGTGGCAACGGCAAGATCATCCAGGAGCTGGAAGGCGAGTTCCGCGGCAGTGGCTGGAACGTCATCAAGCTGATCTGGGGCAAGGGCTGGGACGAGTTGCTGGCGCGCGACAAGAGCGGCAAGCTCAAGCAGCTGATGATGGAAACGCTGGACGGCGACTACCAGGCCATGAAGGCCAACGACGGCGCCTTCGTCCGCAAGAACTTCTTCGGCAAGTACCCCGAAACCGCCAAGCTCGTCGCCCACATGAGCGACGAGGAGATCTTTGACCTGCGCCGTGGTGGCCACGAGCCCGAGAAGGTGTACGCCGCCTTCGAAAAGGCCCACAACAACAAGACGGGCCAGCCGACCGTGCTGCTGGTCAAGACCGTCAAGGGCTATGGCATGGGCAAGGCCGGTGAAGGCAAGAACACCGTCCACCAGACCAAGAAGCTGACGGACGACGACATCAAGTACATCCGCGACCGCTTCAGCATTCCGATCCCGGACAGCGAGCTGGCGAAGATCCCGTACTACAAGCCAGCCGACGACACGCCGGAAATGCGCTACCTGCACGAGCGTCGCCAGGCCCTGGGCGGTTATCTGCCCAGCCGCCGCGCGAAGGCCGAAGAGCAGTTCACCGCACCCCCGCTGGCGACTTTCCAGGCCGTGCTGGACCCGACCGCCGAAGGCCGCGAGATCTCCACGACCCAGGCCTACGTGCGCTTCCTGACGCAGCTGCTGCGCGACAAGGACATCGGTCCGCGCGTCGTGCCCATCCTGGTCGACGAGGCCCGCACCTTCGGCATGGAAGGCCTGTTCCGCCAGATCGGCATCTACAACCCCAAGGGCCAGCTGTACACCCCGGTCGACAAGGACCAGGTCATGTACTACCGCGAGGACAAGGCCGGCCAGATCCTCCAGGAAGGCATCAACGAAGCCGGCGGCATGGCCAGCTGGATCGCTGCCGCCACGAGCTACTCGACGAACAACCGGGTCATGATCCCGTTCTACGTCTACTACTCGATGTTCGGCTTCCAGCGCATCGGCGACCTGGCCTGGGCGGCGGGCGACATGCAGGCGCGCGGCTTCCTGCTGGGCGGCACGTCCGGCCGCACGACGCTGAACGGCGAAGGCCTGCAGCACGAAGACGGCCACAGCCACATCCTGGCCAACACCATCCCGAACTGCGTGTCCTACGACCCGACCTTCGCGCACGAAGTGGCGGTCATCATGCAGCGCGGCTTGAAGCGCATGGTGGAAGACCAGGAGAACGTCTTCTACTACATCACGCTGCTGAACGAGAACTACCCGATGCCGGGCCTGAAGGCCGGCACCGAGGAGCAGATCCTGAAGGGCATGTACCTGCTGGAAGAAGCCGACGCGTCCAAGACCGTCAGCGTCAACCTGCTGGGCTCGGGCACCATCCTGCGCGAGAGCCAGATCGCCAAGATGCTGCTGGAAGAAGAGTGGGGCATCGGCGCCAACGTGTGGAGCTGCCCGAGCTTCAACGAGCTGACCCGCGACGGCCAGAACGCCGAGCGCTGGAACCTGCTGCACCCGACCGATCTGGCCTGCGTGCCGTTCGTCACGCAGCAGCTGGGCCGCACGACTGGTCCGGTCATCGCGTCGACCGACTACATGAAGAACTACGCGGAGCAGATCCGCGCCTTCATCCCCAAGGGCCGTTCGTACAAGGTGCTGGGCACCGACGGTTTCGGCCGCTCGGACTTCCGCTCCAAGCTGCGCGAGCACTTCGAGGTGAACCGCCACTACATCGTCGTCGCTGCGCTGAAAGCGCTGGCCGATGACGGCCTGGTTCCGATGACCAAGGTGGCGGAAGCGATCGCCAAGTACGGCATCGACGCCAACAAGATCAACCCGCTGTACGCCTAAGAGCCCGGGAGACAAGACATGGCATTGGTTGAAGTCAAGGTTCCCGACATCGGCGATTTCGACGAGGTCGGCGTCATCGAGCTGCTGGTCAAGGTCGGCGACACCGTCAAGGTCGAGCAGAGCCTGGTGACCGTCGAAAGCGACAAGGCGTCGATGGAGATCCCGTCGTCGCAGGCCGGTGTGGTCAAGGAGATCAAGGTCGCCGTCGGCGACAAGGTCAAGCAGGGCAGCGTGCTCGTCGTGGTGGAGGGCGATGCCGCCGCCGCGCCAGCGCCCGCAGCCGCAGCCGCAGCGCCCGCGCCGGCACCCGCCACCGCGGCCCCCGCCCCGGGGCCTGCCGCCGAGCCGGCGGCTGCCCCGGCCGCCGCTGGTGGCAGCGTCTCCGTCGTCGTGCCGGACATCGGTGACTTCGACGAGGTCGCCGTCATCGAGCTACTGGTCAAGGTGGGCGACACCGTCAAGGTCGAGCAGAGCCTGATCACCGTCGAGAGCGACAAGGCCTCGATGGAGATCCCGTCCTCCACGGCCGGCGTCGTCGAGGAGCTGCTGGTCAAGATCGGCGACAAGGTCGCCAAGGGCTCGCCGCTGGCCCGCGTGAAGGCCGCTGGTGGCGCCACCGCAGCGCCCGCCCCGGCGCCTGCCGTTGCTGCGCCGGCTCCCGCCGCTGCAGCGCCCGCAGCCGCGCCGGCGCAGGTCAGCGCCGCACCGGCCGCGGCACTGCCCGCGCACCAGCCCACCACGCCTACCGGCCAGCTGCCGCACGCGTCGCCCAGCATCCGCAAGCTCGCCCGCGAGCTGGGCGTGCCGCTGGGCGAAGTGAGAGGCTCGGGCGCCAAGGGTCGCATCACCGAGAGTGACGTGCAGGGCTTCGTCAAGGCCGTCATGGCCGGCACGACGCAGACCGCTGCGCAGAAGGCCGCCGCCCCTGCGGCTGGCAGCGGCGGCGGTGCGGGCTTGAACGTCCTGGCCTGGCCGAAGGTCGACTTCGAGAAGTTCGGCGCCATCGAGCGCAAGGAACTGTCCCGCATCAAGAAGATCTCGGGCGCCAACCTGCATCGCAACTGGGTGGTCATCCCCCACGTCACCAACCATGACGACGCGGACATCACCGAGCTCGAAGCCTTCCGCGTCCAGCTGAACAAGGAGAACGAGAAGGCCGGCATCAAAGTCACGATGCTCGCCTTCATGATCAAGGCGGCCGTCGCGGCGCTGAAGAAGTTCCCCGAGTTCAACAGCTCGCTGGACGGTGACACGCTCGTCCTGAAGCAGTACTTCCACATCGGCTTCGCGGCCGACACGCCCAACGGCCTGGTCGTGCCCGTCATCAAGGACGCCGACAAGAAGGGCATCTTCCAGATCAGCGCCGAGATGTCGGAGCTGGCCAAGAAGGCACGCGATGGCAAGCTGGGCCCGGCCGACATGAGCGGCGGCTGCTTCTCGATCAGTAGCCTAGGCGGCATCGGTGGCAAGTACTTCACGCCCATCATCAACGCGCCGGAAGTCGCCATCATGGGCGTCTGCAAGAGCAGCACGGAGCCCGTGTGGGACGGCAAACAGTTCGTGCCGCGCCTGATCCTGCCGCTGTCGCTGAGCTGGGACCACCGCGTCATCGACGGCGCCGCGGCCGCGCGCTTCAACGTTTACTTCGCGTCGCTGCTGGCGGACTTCCGTCGCATCGCCCTCTGATCGGGAGCAGGACCAATGGCACTCATTGAAGTTCAAGTTCCCGACATCGGCGACTTCGACGAAGTCGGCGTCATCGAGCTGCTGGTCAAGCCCGGCGACACCGTCAAGGTCGAGCAGAGCCTGATCACCGTCGAGAGCGACAAGGCGTCGATGGAGATCCCGTCGTCGTCGGCCGGTGTCGTCAAGGAAGTCAAGGTCAAGATCGGCGACAAGGTTGCCAAGGGCTCGGTCATCGTGTCGCTGGAAAACAGCGACGCGGCCGCACCGGCACCTGTCTCCGCGCCGGCTCCTGCTGCGGCCGCACCGGCACCCGTTGCCGCCGCACCGGCCCCGGTCGCCGCGACCTATTCGGGCAGCGCCGACCAGGCCTTCGACCTCGTCGTCCTCGGCGGCGGCCCCGGTGGCTACTCCGCCGCCTTCCGCGCCGCCGACCTGGGCCTGAAGGTCGCCCTCGTCGAGCGCTACGCGACGCTGGGTGGCGTCTGCCTGAACGTAGGTTGCATCCCGTCCAAGGCGCTGCTGCACGTGGCAGCGGTCATGGACGAGGTCAGCCACATGGCCGACCTGGGCGTGAAGTTTGGCGAACCCGAGGTGGACATCGCCAAGCTGCGAGCGCACAAGAACAAGGTCACCGGCAAGCTGACCAACGGTCTCAACGCCATGGCCAAAATGCGCAAGGTGACGGTGCTGCGCGGTGTCGGCTCACTGGTGGATGCGCAGCACCTGAAGGTCGAAGCGACCGACGGCGCGACGGGCCAGGCCAAGACCGGCGCGGTGCAGACCGTGGCGTTCAAGCGGCTCATCATCGCGGCCGGCTCGCAGGCCGTGCGTCTGCCCTTCCTGCCCAACGACCCGCGCATCGTCGACTCGACCGGCGCGCTGGAAATGGACATCGAGGCCGAGAAGATGCTCATCGTCGGCGGCGGCATCATCGGCCTGGAAATGGGCACGGTGTACTCCACGCTCGGCGCGCGCCTGGACGTCGTCGAGATGCTGCCCACGCTGATGACCGGTGCCGATCGCGACCTCGTCAAGGTCTGGCAGAAGTTCAACGCGCACCGCTTCGACAACATCATGTTGAACACGAAGACGGTCGGTGCCGAGGCCAAGCCGGACGGCATCTGGGTGACTTTCGAAGGCGAAGGCGCCCCGAAGGAACCGCAGCGCTACGACCTCGTGCTGCAGGCCGTGGGCCGCACGCCCAACGGCAAGAAGATCGCTGCCGAGAACGCCGGTGTCGTCATCACCGACCGCGGTTTCATCCCGGTCGACGTGCAGATGCGCACCAATGTGCCCAGCGTTTTTGCCATCGGCGACATCGTCGGCCAACCCATGCTGGCCCACAAGGCCGTGCACGAAGGCCATGTGGCGGCGGAAGTCATCGCCGGTGAACTGCTGGGTGATGAGAAGCTCAAGAAGAGCCAGTTCGACGCCCGCGTGATCCCGAGCGTCGCCTACACGGACCCCGAGGTGGCCTGGGTGGGCATCACCGAGGACGAGGCCAAGGCCAAGGGCATCAAGGTCACCAAGGGCCTGTTCCCGTGGACGGCTTCGGGCCGCGCGATCGCCAACGGCCGCGACGAAGGGTTCACCAAGCTGCTATTCGACGAGGAAAGCCACCGCATCATTGGCGGCGGCATTGTCGGCACGCATGCCGGCGACATGATCGGCGAGATCGCGCTGGCCATCGAGATGGGCGCGGACGCGGTGGACATCGGCAAGACCATCCACCCGCACCCCACGCTGGGCGAAAGCCTGGGCATGGCCGCGGAAGTGGCGCACGGCTCCTGCACGGACGTGCCGCCGGTGCGCAAGAAGTAAGCCGCGCGGCCCCGCCGCCAGCAGCCCGGTCCGGCAACGGTCCGGGCTTTTTTGTGCCCGGTCCTGGGGCTAACGGCAGGCTGCAGCGGCTTCGGACGTGGCGACAATGCCGCCATGACCTTCTTCTACTGGCTCATGGCCCTGGTGATGGGTGCCACGCTGCTGCCGTCGGCGCTCTTCATGGGCATCTATGTCTTCACCGGCGAAGACGCAGCCCTTCAGCGGGCGCGCGGGTTCTGGAACTTCCTGCGCGTGTTCACGCTGCTGTGCTTCAACCTGCTGGTCTGGGGCCACGTCGCCGTGGCCGCCTGGCAGTTGTTCCACTAGCCTCAGCGAGCCGTCTGGCGTCGCCCGCGCAGCCACACGCCCACCAGCCCCAGCCCCATCAGTAGCCAGGTCGAAGGTTCCGGCACAGCCGCCGCGGCGGCGTAGTCCGACAGGTACACCCCTTCGCCGTCGCCGTAGTGCACGATGAAGCTGCCGGTGCCGTCGGCCGTCAGCAGCCGCCCGCCGTCCGCCACGTTGGCGAACTGGCCGAACAGACCGCCGCCGGCGTTCAGCAGCTGGAAGCGCTGCTCCGGCCGCACCTGCGCCGCAAAGCCGGCGATGAAGTCCAGCGTCAGCAGCGTGTCACTGCCCAGGTCCACCGCACCGCCCACGTCCAGCGCGTCATAGCCGCTGCCACGCGTCAGGCCGCCCAGCTCCATCCACAGCTGGCCGCCACCGCTGAAGCTGAGGCCACTGCGCAGCGTCAGCAGGCCCGCGCTCTCGCCCGGCGCCAGCACGGCCGCCCCCATCTGTACGCGTTCCAGCTCGCCATGGCCGCCCAGCACGCCTTCGTCGACGACAGTGGTGCCCCTGTAGCTGCTGACGCCGTTCATCACCAGCGTGCCCGTGCCGGTCTTCAGCAGGCCGAGCTCGGGCGACAACTCGGAGATGCCGCCCTGCAGCACGACCGTGAAGCCGTTCGTGTCGATGAAGCCGGCGGTGTTGCCGCTCTCGCCGTCCAGGCGGATGTCGCGGCTGCCGGCCAGCGTCACGTGGTCATAGGCGCGCAGGCCGCCCCTGGCCGTGCGCGTGCTCTCGCCGTCGAAGAAGCGCTGGCCCAGCGTCACGCGGTTGGTGGCCGCACCCAGCGAGCCGTCGGCAGTGATGCCCACCACCGCGTCACCCACGCCACGTGCGTCGCCCAGTTGCACATCGCCGACGAAGCTGTTGGCCTTGTTTGCCAGCCGAACGTCGTACTTCGCACCGCTGTCGCCAGGGCGGCTGCCTCCCATGAAGGCCAGCGGTGCGCTGCCGGTCAGCGCGCGTTCGACGACCAACGATTGCCCGCCGGCCTGAAAGCCCGCGCCACCCGAGCCGATTTCCAGGTTCATCGCGGCCGTGATGACCAGCGGTGCCGCCAGCGTGCCGCGCGTGGCCAGCGTGCCGCCGTCCAGCCGCAGCAGGTTGCCCGCCGCGCCCAGCGCCTGGTCGTGGCCCACGTCGAGGCGGCTGCCGTGGCTCACCTCGATGCCGCCGCTGAAGCCGTTGGCCGCGTTCAACACCAGATTGCCCGGCGAGAAGCCCGGCCGGCCCACCACCAGCGTGCCCTGGCCCTTCACGCTGCCGTCCAGCACGCCGAACAGCGCGTCCAGCCGCGCGCCACTGCCCAGCTGCAGCTCGGCGCCGCTGGCGGTCGTCAGCGACGCGAAGGTGTGCGAGCGGCCGCCCAGGTCCAGCACCGCGCCGTCGTCCACGCTCACGTTGCTGCGTCGGCCCAGCGCCTCGGCCACGCCCAGCAGCAGGCGGCCCTGAGTTACGTCGACCTGCTGGCTGTTGCTGGCATTGCTGTTGGCGGTGTTGAGGGTCCACGTGCCCAGGCCAGCCTTGGTGATGCCCAGCCCGCTGATGGGCTGGTTGAACACCACGTTGAAGCCGTTGGTGTCCACCGTCATGTCGCGGAAGCTGGTGCTGCGCGTGGCGGCGATGGCCAGGTCGCCCGTGGCGCGCAGCGTGCCGGGCAGGCTGCCGAAGCCATTGGCGCGGCCCAGGTCCAGCACGCCGCTGGTGGCGCCCAGCGCGGCGTCGCTGGACAGCTCCAGCACCGCCGTGCCGCGTTGCGCGTTGCCGGCCACCTGCACTCCGCCGGTGTGGGTGTTGCGGCCGGTCAGCACGAACACCGTCTCGGCCTGCGCGCCGCCTAGGCCCAGCCGGCCGTCGCCGCTGAGGTCACCGCTGACGACGTAGCGCCCGGCCGTCGACGCGCTGAGCTGCGCGTTGTTGCTGCCCAGCTCCAGGGGCCGGTCGAGCGCGAAGCCGGCTGGCAGCGCCAGCACGCCGTTGAGCCGCACCGGCATGCCGGCGGCGCCGAGGTTGGTGTCGTTGGCGAAGCTCAGCAAGATGCCCTCCGCTACGCCCAGCCCGCCGGAAAAGCTGTTGTTGCCGCTCAGCGTGACGTGCGCGCGCAGGCCGAAGTTGACGAAGGCCAGGCCGCCGTCGCCTGTGATGTTGGCGCCGACGTCCAGCCGGGCGCCCGGCGACACGAACACTGCGCCGTTGCCGCCGGTCGTCGTGATCGCGCGGTTCAAGGTGCCCACTGGCGTGCTCAGCTGCAGCACGCCGCCCTGCTCGAAGCGCAGCGTGTTGGCTGCGTCGCCCAGCTGGGCCTCGGTGTTGGCGATGATCTCGCCCGCGCCGACCAAGTCGATGCGGCCGACGAAGCTGTGCGCCAGGTGGCCCAGGTCCAGAACGCCGCCGCTGACGCGCACCGGCCGCGCGCCGCCGATGGCGCCCTGCGCGAGCACCGAGCCGAAGCCGTCGAAGGCCACGTTCAGCGCGCCGTTGCCGCTGACCGCGCCCAGGGTGACGCTGCCGCCGCTGCCGTCGAACTTCAGCTCGCCATCACCGTGCACGCCGGCAATGCGGATCGCGCCGCCCTGGGGCCGCACCCGCAGCACGCCGTCGCCGCGCACGCCGCCGTTCACCAGCAGGCTGTTGTTGAGGCCCGCCGTGTCCAGCGTCAGCGTCTGGCCGGCGCGGTCCACCGTGCCGTTGATGACGAACTCGGCCGCTTCCAGGCCGGTGCCGGTCGCCCCCTGCGCGTGGATGCGTGCCGCGCCACTGAGTGTGACCGGCCCGGTGACAAAGGCCGCTGCCACCGGCTGGCCCAGGAAGTTGGTCACCTTCTGAGCGCTGCTGCTGAGCGTGCCGCCCAGCAGCATCGGGGCCGACACGAGCGCCGTGCCGCCGCCCACCAGTTGCAGCTCGGCGCCGTCGTGCACGGTGATCGACGCCGTGCTGCCCAGTCCCTGCCGGGAAACGCCCAGCCGGGCGCCGCGGGCCACCGTCGTCGCGCCGGTGAAGCTGCTGCTGGCGTTGCCGAGCACGACGGTGCCGTCCGCCACCGTCAGCCCGCCGCTGCCGCTGATGGCGCCCAGCAAGATCAGCTGGCTGTCGAGGCTCGGGCCGCCATGGACCTGCAGCGTGGTGTCCAGCCGCAGCGCCGTCTCCACGCGGCCATGGCCGCCGTCGGACTGCATGCGCAGGAAGGCGCCGTCACCCTGGAAGATCAGCGGCTGGCCGGCCAGCAGCGGCGCGCGGGCGCTGGCGCCGAGCGTCAGGCCGTGCAGCGCGAAGCCACCGGCAATGTCGTTGAAGCTGCTGGCGCGGGTTGCCGCATCCAGCACCAGCACGGTGTCGGCGCCCGGCTGGGGCAGGCCTTGCAGCCAGTTGGCCGCGTCGCTCCAGTTGGCGCTGGCGGCACCGCTCCAGGACCAGGTCGCCGCCTCTGCAACCGGCGGCGGCAACAGGGCGCCCAGCAGGGCCAGCGTGGCGGCAAGGGCAGTCGGGCGGGGGGGCTTGTTCATGGTGCGGCTTCCGGGCAGAGGGGTGCTGCGCCGCATGCTGCAGCGCGGGCGTCTCTGCACCGTCTCACCGCCGCGCCGCCGCCGGCCGCGGGCTCAGATCCGCGACTCGACCATCGCCGGGCAGTTGGCTGTGCCAAAGCGGTCCACCGGCATGCGAAAGCTCATGCCTTCGCGCAGCTGCCGCCAGCGCGCCGGATCCACGCGGCAGATCCAGGCGTGGTCGGCGCGGTCGCGCAGTTCGATCTCGAAGTAGGCCTCGCGCCGGCCCAGGCGCTCGCCGCCGGGCTGGCCAGGGGGCGCCACGCGCAGCGGCGGGCGCGGCCACTCGGGGCGGTCGCCGGGGCCGCCCTCGCTCTTGACGATCCAGCTGCGCCGCCAGGCCAGCAGCTCGTAGCGGCAGTGCTCGCCGGGCTCGGTGCGCACGCCGGTCGGGTCGGCAATGACGCGACGCTTGACGTCGTAGGCGCCCTCGGGCATCTCGTCGCACCAGTCCGAGCCAGTTTCGGTGCGCAGGCGCTCGACGACGATCTCCATGCGCCAGCTGCGCCGCGTCAGCTCCACGAACACGCCGGACGGTCCCCACACCCACCAGCCAAGCGTGGCCAGCGTCGCTGCCACCATGGCGATCAGCACGATGAACCGCAGGCGAGGCAGGCGCATGAGCCGCTCAGGCCGCGTCGAACTGCGCGTTGACGGCTTCTTCCCAGAGTGACAGCTCCTCCCAGCCAATCTGCAGCCATGCCATCGCGGCCGCGTGGTGGCCGGCCCAGTCGGCATCCTCGGGCAGGCCCTCGTGGCGGCGCATCAGGTGCTCGGCGATCAGGCCCACGGCGATCAGCGTATGGATTTCGGGCTCGATGTCGGCATGGCCCAGCGCCGACAGGTCGTGGTGCAGCCGGATGGCCGCCATCAGCGGCGGCGCCAGGTTCCACACGCGGATGACCAGCGCGCCGACCACGGCGTGATCGGTCTTGTGATTGGCGTTCTCGGTGGCGATGTAGGGGCGGTCGATGCGCGCGCCGGCCTCCACCATAGTGGCGGCGTAGCCGCGCACGCTCTGCAGCAGCACCGGCTGACCCACGTGCAGGAACAGGCCGAAGCTGTGCGCCAGGTCGGGCGACAGACCCGGCAGTTGCTGCGCGATGGTGGCCATCGCGACGGCGCGCTTGGTGCTGCGCTGCCAGAAGCGCGCCAGCTGCGGCGCGTTGACGGGAATGGCGTGCTGCACGAGGAAGCCCGTCATCACCGCCACGCTCTCGCGCAGGCCGATGCGGTTCATGGCCTGGCCCACCGTGGTGCAGGGCAGGCCCACCGGCTTGAACAGCGGGCTGTTGGCGATGCGCAGCAGCGTGGCGGCCATGGCCACGTCGCTGGAGGCGATGCGCGCCACCAGGTTCAGGTCGGGCTCGGGGTGGCTCATGGCCTGCTGCAGCTGCGCGAGCAGCTCGGGGCAGGGCGGGATCTGGATGTGCTGCAAGGGGCCGCGCCGACGCGCCTGATCCAGGTCGTCGCGGATGTGCTGGGCCTTGCCGCTGAGGGAGGGAGAGAGGGTCTGCATGGCCAGAAAATCATAGGGGGGCAGGGCCGCGGCTACAGTGACGCCGCCGCCCTCTGGCGTCAATCTTGCCGACTTTGCGATTCCGTTGACGCCGTCCGCCATGTTCGCCAGCCTTGCCTCGCACCCCTGGGCCTACCCGGCGCTGGAAGCGGCCCACGTGGTGGGAGTGGCGCTGTTGTTCGGCGGCCTCGTGGTGTTCGAGCTGCGCCTGCTCGGCCTGGCGCGCGCACTGGACCTGGCGGTGCTGGCCCGGCTGGTGCTGCGGCTGGCGCTGCTGGGCTTCGCGCTGTGTGCGTTGACCGGTCTGGCGATGTTTGCCACGCAGCCGCAGGAGCTGCTGGCCAATGCCGCCTTTCGCGTCAAGCTGGGGCTGCTGATGGCGGCGGGCATCAACGCCGCCTGGTTCCATGCGCGTGGCGGGGTGGCGCTGGTGGACCGCGCCGCGCGGGCGCAAGGCCTGCTGTCGGTAGGATTCTGGCTGGCCGTCATCATCTGCGGCCGCTGGATTGCTTATGTGTAAGTCCCTCGCCCGGTCGCGCCGCTGAACACGGGCGTGCCCAGGCGGTCCCCGCGAGGGAACGGCGATGCTTGGGCGCGGCCCGGCGCTGGGCACGGAATGCAACTGAAGGAGTTGTTGATGATGCAAAGACGCACCCTGCTTGCCGCACTGCCCGCGCTGGGCAGCCTGCCCGTGCTTGCCCACCATGGCTGGAGCAGCTTCGACCAGGATCGCCCCATCTACCTGAGCGGCAAGGCCGTCAAGGTGTCGTGGCGCAATCCCCATGCTGAACTGCAGCTGGAGGTGCCCGAGAACCTGGCGCTGCCCGCCGACTTCGCCCGGCGCAGCCTGCCGCGCCAAACCGCGCAGGTCGACGGCGCCGCACTGCTGGGCAAGGCCAAAGTGCCGACACGCCGTGACCGGCATTGGGAGGTCGAGCTGGCGCCGCTGACGCGCATGCAGGCCTGGAGCGTCGACGAGATCAAGCCCGGCACGGCGCTCGCGGTGCTGGGCTTCACCTTTGCCGGCGAGCAGGGCGAGGCGGTTCTGCGGGCGGAGTACCTCTTCGTGGGCGACAAGACCTACGGCTTGCGCTCGTCCCCGGCCTGAGGTCACACCGCGCCGCTGCGCGCGGGGCGGCAGCGGCCAGCGCGCGGGTACAGTGAAATCCACTTTCGGCCCGCCGCCCCTCCTTGTCCACCCGCCCATTCCGCGTTGCCCTCCGTCTGGGCTTGATCCGCTGGTGGCTGGCCGCGTTGATGGCCAGCCCGGCGATGCTGGCGACGGCCTACGACGCGGCCCGGGTGCTGGAGGTCGCCGCGCAGCGCGGCCCGCGCGTGGCGGAGCAGGCGCAGGCGTTGCTGCTGCAGATCGAGCGCAGCGCGGCGCAGGACGAGCCGCAGCGGCTGCGCGATATCAACGACTTCTTCAACCGCCGCCTTGCCTTCCGCGACGACGCCGTCACCTGGGGCCTGCCGGACTACTGGGCCAGCCCGCTGGAGAGCCTGGAGCGGCGCGCGGGCGACTGCGAGGATTACGCCATCGCCAAGTACTTCAGCCTCGTGGCCAGCGGCGTGCCGGCGGCGCGGCTGCGCATGGTCTACGTGCGGGCCCGCATGGACGGGCGCTCGCTGGCCCACATGGTGCTGGCCTACCATGCGCAGCCGGACGCCGAACCGCTGATCCTGGACAACCTGCGGACCGAGGTGCTGCCCGCTTCGCAACGGCCCGACCTGACGCCGGTGTTCAGCTTCAACACCGACGGCCTGTGGCAGGGCGTGGGGCAGGTGACGCAGGGCGACCCGCTGGTGCGGCTGTCGCTGTGGCGCGAGGTGGTGGCCAAGGTGCGGGCGGAGGGATTCCTTTGATGAGGGACGGATCATGTCGTTGATGCGCCAGGTGGCCTGGTTGCTGCTGGCCGTGGTGCTGGCGGCGTTGGTGGGGGCCGTGGGCCTGTCCACGCTGTCGGCCCAGCGGCTGATGCACACGCAGCTGGAGTTGAAGAACGCGGACAACGCGCAGGCGCTGGCGCTGGCGCTGTCGCAGCAGCGCGGCGATGCCGATCTGATCCAGCTGCTGGTGTCGGCGCAGTTCGACACCGGTGCCTACGAGTTCGTGCGTTGGCGCGATGCCAAGGGACGCACGCTGTTCGAGCGCGTGGGCGCGCCGCGCGCCGGCGAGGCGCCGGGCTGGTTCCGCGAGCTGGTGCCCATGGACGTGGCGCCCGGCGTGGCCCAGCTGTCCAACGGCTGGAACGCGATCGGCGTCGTCGAGTTGAAGAGCCATTCCACCTATGCCCACGACGCGCTGTGGCGCGCCTCGCGGCTGCTGCTGGCCTGGCTGCTGGGCGTGGGCATCGTGGCGGCCGTGGCCGCCTGGGCGGGGCTGCGGCGCATCCGCCGGCCGCTGGACGCCGCGGTCGAGCAGGCCGAGGGCGTGCTGGCGGGCCGCTTCGGCCAGGTGGTGGAGCCGCGCGTGCCCGAGCTGCAGCGCCTGACCCGCGCGATGAACGCGATGGTGCAGCGGGTCAAGGACATGTTCGAGGCCCAGGCCAGCCAGCTGCTGGTGCTGCGCGAGCAGGTCTACCTGGATCCGCAGACCGGTGTCATGACGCGCAAGCATTTCCTGGCCGAGCTGGATGCCGCGCTGCAGCGCGACGAAGGCCCGGTCGTCGCCGGCCTGGTGATGGTGCGGCTGCACGACCTGCACGGCCTGAACCTGCGGCTGGGCCGCCGCGCCGTGGACGACGCGCTGCAGACGCTCGCAGCCGCGCTGAAGGCCTACCCCTCCTCGGTGGCGGGCTGCCGCGCCGGGCGCCTGAACGGTAGCGACTTCGCGCTGTGGCTGCCCGCCGAGGGCGTGGCCGCCGAGACGGCGCAGGCGCTAGCCGACGCGCTGAGAGCCGGCCTGCCGGCGTTCGGCGCCGGCGTGCAGGTGGCGCTGGGCGCCGTGGAGCTGCCGCGGGAACGCTCCAGCAGCGTCTGGCTGGGCGAGGCCGACGCGGCGCTGGCGCGGGCGGAGCACGAGGCCCAGGTGAGCGGCAGCAGCAGCGTGGTGCAGGTGGTGGCGACGGCGGGCCCGGGCCGCGAGCAGGGCGAAGGCCTGTGGCGCGCTCAGCTGCAGCAGGCGGTGGCGCAGCGCCGCGGCCGGCTGGTGGAGTTCGCGGTGCGCGACCGCGGTGGCCGCCTGCTGCACCTGGAGTGCCCGCTGCAGTTGCAGCTGGACGCCGACGTGCTGCCGGCCGCAGCGTGGCTGCCGCTGGCGGTGCGGGCGCGCATGACAGCGTCCATCGATCTGCTGGCGGTGTCGCTGGCGCTGCAGGCCATCGCGGCCGACGGCCAGGCGCGCTGCATCAACATCGCGCCGGCGTCGCTGGTAGATGCCACTTTCCTGCCGCAGCTGCGCGACCTCGCCGCGAACTTGCCGCAGGCGGCGCGCGGCCTCCTTCTGGACCTGGCCGAGTCGGCCGCCGCCGAGCACTTCGACCGCCTGCAGGAGCTGGGCCGCCAATTGCGCCCGCTGGGCGTGAAGCTGGGGCTGGAGCATGCCGGTGCGGGTCTGGCTCAGGTGGAGCGGCTCTACCAGGCCGGGCTGGACTACGTGAAGCTGGACGCTTCTGTCTTGCTCGGCGTGGCTGGCGAGGCGGGCCGCGTGGCCTTCGTGCGCGGCATGGTCATCATGCTGCGCAGCCTGGCCTTGAAGGTCTATGGCGAGGGCGTCGTGGACGAGATGGACGCGCAGGCGTTGTGGGACTGCGAGCTGGATGGTTTGACGGGGCCGTGGGTGACGGCTTCAGGCGCGCAGTAAATGGGCGCTTTGGCGAGGCGTACTGCTCATCGAGAGGTTGCCGTGAGCCCCGCCCCGGCTATGCACCGGGCAACGCGATCCCCGCAAAAGCGACCCAAACAAAGAAAACGGGCTCGTAGCACCGCTCCCTTCAAAGCCGGCAAGCTAGCCTCAAACCTTCATCTCCCACCGCAACTGCCACTGCGTATAGCTCGGCCCCCCGCTGCGCGACGTGACGATCTGCGTGTCCGTCATGCTGATGCTGCCGGTGTAGTAGTCCAGCGGCGTCAGGTTGCTGGCCGACAGCCGTAGCGACTGCTCGGGCGTGATGTTCCACATCGCAAACGCGTCGGAGACAAGCTTGCGGTTGGTGGTGATCTCGGTCAGCGCCGTCTGCTGGATGGTGGACGACGGCGTCCAGTTGAGTGACGCGCCCAGCGACACCGGCACTGAGCGCAGCCGGTAGTCGAAGCCCAGGTTGGCCGTCGCCTTGGGCTGGCCTTCGATGCGGTTGTTGGGCCCCGGCAGTCCACCCACCTTGGATGTGAAGAAGCTGAGGTTGCTGCGCACGTTGATCGGCAGCGCGTCGTCGAAGTACTCGTCCAGCCGGAACTTGGCCTCCAGCTCCAGCCCCATTGTGCTGGCCTTGCCGAGGTTGCGCGGCCGGGCGACCCAGCGCGGCGTGGGGCTCCAGGACACGGTCTCCAGCTCGATCACGTTGCGCATCACGTTGCTGATGCGGCGCGCGAAGAAGTTGGCGCTGAGCATGCCGCCCTTGGTCAGGTACTTCTCGTAGCCGATCTCCACGCCCGTCGCCAGCTCCGGCTTCAGGTCCGGGTTGCCGGCGCGGTCCGGCGTCGTGATGTCGTGGCGCACGTCGGTGTTGATGCTGGGCCGGGCGATCAGGTCGTTGAGCTGCGGGCTGCGGTAGCTGCGCGTCAGGCTCATGCGGATGGCCTCGCGGCCGGCCGGGTCCAGCTTGTATCGCGCGTGCGCCAGCGGCGTGAACACGCTGGAGGTGTTGCTGACGACGTAGTTCACCGCACTGCTCTCGGTCTTGATGCCCTCCCAGCGCAGGCCGGCGTAGAAGTCCCACTGCTTGCCGAGGGTCCACTCGTCCTGGGCATAGGCCGCGAAGCGTGTGGTGGACGCGTCCATGTCGTCGCCGAACTCGCCCAGCCCCTCCTGCGAGACGCCGTCGATCAACGTCACACGGTGCGAGCTCCGGGTGTTGCCTTCGCCCTCGAAGCCGAACACGAGGCTGTGGTCGTTCTGCAGGCTGCGCGAATACTTGCCCACCAGGTTCCAGCTGCGGTCGCGGCTGCTGGTCGTGTCCTCCTGCAGCCGCTCACGCTCGTCGGCGGGGCGCTGCGGGTAGTTCTCGCGGCGCAGGCTGTGGCTGTCGCCGCTGGCGCCGCCCACGCCACCGCGCAGTTCAAAGCGCGTGTCGGCATCTGGGCGCATCTGCCACTGCGCGTTCAACCGCGCCATCGTGAAGCGGTTGTCGCCCTCGGTCTGCACGCGGTCGTAGTCGTCCACGGCGGCCGGCGTGACCGTGCGCAGGATGTCCGAGCGGCTGTCGCCCTTGTTGACAACGACGAAGGGCTGGATGGACAGCGTGTCCTGCCCGCCCAGCTTGAACTGCACGCGGCCGTTCAGGTTGATGCTCTCGCGGGTGCCCTCATTGGTGCCGCGCGTGGATTGCAGCAGCTCCGCCCCAGTGATGCGGTTCGTCCGCACGATGTCGCTGAAGACATCGTCCAGCCGCTCGCCACTCATCGCGTTGACGCTGAAGTTGTAGGTGTGGCCGGCGCCGAAGCTGTCGTTGCGGCTCCAGCTGATGTTGGGGCTGGCCTTGCCGCGCTCGAAGCCAACGCCGGCGCGGAACTCGTTGAGCCGCTTCTTCATGGGCTCGCGCAGCACCACGTTGATGGTGCCGGCAATGGCGCGCGTGCCGTACTCGGCCGTGGGCGCGCGTAGCACCTCGATGCGCTCGACCTGCTCGGGCGGCAGCTGGTCCAGCGAGAAGCCGGGCGGCATGCGCTCGCCGTCAACGAGGATCTGCGTGAAGCCGCCGCCCATGCCGCGCATGCGCACGTCGCCGCCTCGGCCCGGGCGGCCGCCGGTGGTCACGCCCGGCAGGCGCTTCAGCACCTCGCCGACGGTGGAGTCGCCATAGCGCTCGATCTCGTCGCGCGTGATGACGATCTTGCTGGCCGTCGACGCGCGGCGGATGGCGTTGTCGCTGGCCGTGCCGCTCACTTCCACGCGCTGCAGCTGTTCGCTGGTGCGGGCGTCCGGTGCGGCCTGGCGTGCAGGCGGCCGGGCAGCGCGGGCGGGGGCCGAGGCGGCGGCCTGAGGGGCGGCCGGGGTGGCGGGAGCGACGGGGTTGGTCTGGGCGAAGGCGGCAGGCAGGCCGCCGCAGGCGACCAGCGCCACGGCAGCAGGGATGCGAAGGCGTCTGAAGGGCATGTGGCCAGCTTGCCATGCCGGGCATGCCGCGATGTGGCTCCTCTGTTAAGAAAGAATGCGCGTGCCAGGGCCGGCGGCCCGCGAGGGCTAGACTTCCGGCCCGTTTCGCCGTGATGCCCTGCCGCCCATGACCGCCATTTCCGAAGCCGCGCTGCGGCCCCTGCTGCAAGCCGTTGTCGACCCCGGCAGCGCCCGCTCCCTCGGCGAGTCCAAGGCGTTGAAGTCGCTGCGCATCGACGGCGCCGATGTCGTCGTCGAGGTCGATCTTGGCTATCCGGCCGCCAGCCAGCACGACGCGCTGCGCGCTGCGCTGCAGACCGCGGCCCGCACGCTGCCGGGTGTCCGCAACGTCAACGTCACCATCACGACGAGCGTCGTCGCCCACGCCGTGCAGCGCGGTGTACAGCTGCTGCCGGGGGTCAAGAACATCATCGCCGTCGCGTCCGGCAAAGGCGGCGTCGGCAAGAGCACCACGGCCGCCAACCTGGCGCTGGCGCTGCATGCCGAGGGTGCCCGCGTGGGCGTGCTGGACGCCGACGTCTACGGCCCCAGCCAGCCGCTGATGCTGGGCGCCAGCGGCCGGCCCGAGAGCACCGACGGCCAGACCATGGAGCCGCACATCGCCCATGGCCTGCAGGTCAACTCCATTGGTTTCCTGGTGGACGACGATCAGGCCATGATCTGGCGCGGCCCCATGGCCACGCAGGCGTTGGAGCAGCTGCTGCGCCAGACCAACTGGAAAGACCTGGACTACCTCATCATCGACATGCCGCCCGGCACCGGCGACATCCAGCTCACCCTGTCGCAGCGCGTACCCGTGACCGGCGCGGTCATCGTCACCACGCCGCAGGACATTGCGCTCATCGATGCGAAGAAGGGCCTGAAGATGTTCGAGAAGGTGGGCATCCCCATCCTGGGCATCGTCGAGAACATGGCCGTGCACATCTGCAGCAATTGCGGCCATGCCGAGCACATCTTCGGCGCCGAGGGCGGCCAGAAGATGGCGGAGCAGTACGGGACCGAGCTGCTGGCCTCGCTGCCGCTGGCCATGAGCATCCGCGCCCAGGCCGACGCCGGCACTCCCACAGTCGCCGCCGAACCCGGCGGCGAAGTGGCCGCGCTGTACAAGGCGCTGGCGCGCAAGCTCACGTCCAAGATCGCGGCGCAGAGCAAGGACTATTCGTCCAAGTTTCCGACCATCTCCATTTCCAAGAACAGCTGAGGACACGCCATGACCCGACTGACCCGCCGCTTCCTCGTCGCCGGCCTTGTGCTGGTGGCCTCCGCTGTCCACGCACAAGCCGTGCTGCGCGTGACCGCCATCCCCGACGAGTCGCCCACCGAGCTGGCGCGCAAGTTCGCGCCGCTGGGCGCCTACCTCGAAAGCAAGCTCGGCATGAAGGTCGAGTGGACGCCGGTGACCGACTACGCCGCAGCCGTCGAGACCGTCGTCAACAGGAAGATCGACCTGGCCTGGTTCGGCGGCTTCACCTTCGTGCAGGCCAACGTGCGCTCCGGCGGCAAGATCGTGCCGCTGGTGCAGCGTGAGGAAGACGAGAAGTTCCGCTCCGTGTTCATCACCGACGCGAAAAGCGGCATCGCGAAGCTGGAAGACCTGAAGGGCAAGACGTTGTCCTTCGGCTCGCAAAGTAGCACCTCCGGGCACCTGATGCCGCGCAGCTTCCTGCTGGGCGCCAAGGTCAACCCCGACACCGACCTGAAGCGCGTCGCCTTCAGCGGCGCGCATGACGCGACCATCGCCGCGGTGGCCAGTGGCAAGGTCGACGCCGGCGCACTGAACATCTCGGTGTGGGAGAAGTTCGTCGCCGAGAAGAAGGTGGACCCGGCCCAGGTCAAGGTCTTCTACACGACGCCGCCGTACTACGACTACAACTGGTCGGTCCACGCTGACATGCCGCGGGCGCTGCAGGACAAGATCAAGGCCGCCTTCCTGGCGCTGGACCCGAACACGCCGCAGGGCAAGGAGATCCTGGGCCTGCAACGCGCGACGAAGTTCATCCCCAGCAAGCCCGAGAACTACACCGGGATCAAGGCCGCTGCCGAGAACGCTGGTCTGCTGAAGTGATCTCGCTGAGCGGCATCGCCGCTGCCGCGCTGGGCGGTACGGCGCCAGTGCTGCACGGGGTCGACCTCGAACTGGCTGCTGGCGAGCAGGTGGCCGTCATCGGCGCGTCAGGTGCCGGCAAGACGACGCTGTTGAACCTGCTGGCGCTGATGCAGGAGCCGCTGGCCGGCCGCTTCGCGCTGGAAGGCCGCGAGCCCTGGGTGCTGACCCGCAGCGAGCGGCGGCTCTTGCGCACGGGCATTGCGCTGGCGCCGCAGCACCCCCCGCTGCCGCCGCGCCAGCGCGTGGCCGTCGCTGTGCTGGCCGCGCGGCTGCCGCGCATGTCTTTCGGTCGCGCGCTGCGCACGCTGTGGAGCCCGCCGGATGCGCCGCTGGCGCACGCCGCGCTGGAGAAGCTGGACCTGCCCGACAAGCTCTGGCTGCGCGTCGACCGGCTCTCCGGCGGCGAGCGCCAGCGTGTGGGCCTGGCGCGGCTGCTGGTGTCCGACACGCGGCTGTGGCTGGCCGACGAGCCGCTGGCGGCACTGGACCCCGCCCGCGCCGAGCGGTCACTGGCCGCGCTGCAGAAAGGCGCCCGCGAGGCCGGTGCGGCGCTCGTGTGCAGCCTGCACCAGGTGGACCTGGCGCTCGCGCGCTTCCCGCGCGTCGTGGCGCTGAGCGCCGGCCGCGTCGTCTACGACGGCGCACCGGCCGGCCTTGGTGGCGAGCTGCTGGACGAGCTGTACCGCAGCCAGTTGGCGCCAATGGCCGACGCGGCGCCTCCGGCACAGCCGTTGCCGCTCCCGCAGGCGATGTGCCGTTGACATGCCGGTGATGGCCCCCGCACTGCGCGACCCCGCGCTGGCCCGGCGCTCGCTCGCGCTGCTGGCCGGCGCCGTGCTGCTGTGGCCGCTGCTGGTGCTGGCCGAGTTCAAGCCGTGGACGTTGTTCGACGAGCGCAGCCTGGCGGCCACCGGCCGCTTTCTCGTGCAGTTCTTCCCGCCAAGGATGGACGCCGAATTCCTCGTGCTGCTGGCGCGCGAAACCTGGCGCACGGTCGCCATCGCCACGGCCGGGTTGACGTTGGCGCTGGTCATCGCCGTGCCGCTTTCGCTGCTGTCCACGGCGCGGCTGTCGGCCAGCACGCTGGAAGGGCACCCCGGCCCGGCGCGCTGGCTGCGCCGCGGTGTGCGGGCGCTGCTGGTGGCGCTGCGCTCCGTCCCTGAACTGGTGTGGGCGCTGGTGTTCGTGCGCGTCGTGGGCCTGGGGCCGACGGCCGGCGTGCTGGCCATCGCCATCGCCTACGGGGGCATGCTGGGCAAGGTGTACGCGGAGATCCTGGAGAGCGCCGACCCCGCGCCCACGCAGGCGCTGCTGCGCGCCGGCAGCTCGCGCTGGCAGGCACTGCTGTTCGGCGCGCTGCCCAGCAGCCTGCCCGAGCTTCTGAGCTACACCGTCTACCGCTGGGAGTGCGCGGTGCGGTCGTCGGTGGTGCTGGGATTCGTTGGGGCCGGCGGCCTGGGCCAGCAGCTGGACAACGCGGCCAAGATGTTCGCGGGCGCCGAGGTCAGCGCGATCCTGCTGGTGTTCATCGCGCTGGTCATGCTGAGCGATGCGTTCAGCCGTTGGTTGCGCGGAAGGCTCGCATGAGAGGGTCCACCGCCGCCGTGCTGCTGGCCCTCGTGGCGCTGGTCATCGCCAGCTTCTGGTCGCTCGACCTGCAATGGGCCGCCTTCCTGGGCGCCGACGCGCTGGCCAGCATGGGCCGCTTCGCGGTCAGTTTCTTCCCGCCCGAGACCTCGCCGGCATTCCTCGCCAAGACGGGCTGGGCCCTGCTGGAGACGCTGGCGATGTCGGCGGTGGGCACGCTGCTGGCTGTGTGGGGTGGCCTCGCACTGGCGCTGCCGGCGTCGGGCAGCGGCCCGGCGCGGACGCTCACGCGTCTGGTGCTGAACGCGCTGCGCAGCGTGCCCGAGCTGGTGTGGGCGGCGCTGCTGCTCATCCTCGCCGGCCTAGGCCCGCTGCCGGGCACGCTGGCGCTGGCTTTGCACACCAGCGGCGTGCTGGGGCGGCTGTTCGCCGAGAGCTTCGAGAACGCACCGGCCGACGCGGCGCTGTCGCTGCGCCAGCGCGGCGCGGGGCCACTGAGCGTGTGGCTGTTCGCCACGCTGCCGCAGACGCTGCCGCAGCTGGTCAGCTACACGCTGTACCGCTGGGAGAACAACATCCGCGCGGCCAGCGTGCTGGGCGTCGTCGGCGCCGGCGGGCTGGGCCAGATGCTGAGCTACCACCTGGGGCTGTTCCAGATGCGCGAGACCTGCGCCGTGCTGGCCGGCATGATCGCGCTGGTGGGCCTGGTCGATGCGCTGTCCTGGGCCGTTCGCCGCCACCTCACCCGATGAATCCCAACGCTCTGCTGCCCCTGCTGCTCGACCGCTACTCGGTCGGCCCCAAGCACCTTGCTGAACCCGGCCCCGACGATGCGCAACTCGCGCTGATGACGGCCGCCGCTCTGCGCGCACCGGACCACGCCGAGTTGGTGCCTTTTCGCTTCAAGGTGGTGCGTGGCGATGCCAGGACGGCCATGGCCGCACTGTTTGCGGGCGCCGCCAGCGAGGCCGGCAAGGGCGAGGAGGGCGCCGCGCTGGACGCCGAGCGCGCGCTGCGCCCACCGGTCACCGTGGCCGTCGTCGCCCGCATCGACCTGGGGCACCCGTTGGTGCCAGCGCACGAGCAGTGGGCCGCGGTGGGCGGCGCGGTCGCCAACTTCCTGATGGCCGCGCACCTGCTGGGCTTTGGCGGCAAGATGCTCAGCGGCGCCAAGGTGCGCAACGCGGCTGTCGCCGCCGCCTTCTGCGAGCCCGGCGAGACGCTGGCGGGCTGGATCGCGCTGGGCACCCCGTCCCGCAAGCCCGCCGGCCCGTCCCGCAAGCCCGACCCCGGTCAGGTGCTGATCGACTGGCACCTGCCTTGCAAGAGAGACTGAACTATGGAACTCACGCCTAGAGAGAAAGACAAGCTGTTGCTGTTCACCGCAGCTCTGCTTGCCGAGCGCCGCAAGGCCCGCGGCCTCAAGCTCAACTACCCCGAGTCGGTCGCGCTGATCAGCGCCGCCATCCTCGAAGGCGCCCGCGACGGCAAGACCGTCGCCCAGCTGATGAGCGAGGGCCGCGAGGTGCTGACGCGCGCCGACGTCATGGACGGCATCGCCGAGATGATTCCCGAGATCCAGGTCGAAGCGACCTTTCCCGACGGCACCAAGCTCGTGACCGTCCACCAACCCATTGCCTGAAGACCGCCCATGAAACTGCAACGCTGGATTGCGATCCTCCCCCTGCTGGCCGCCTCTGCCGCCCAGGCCCACACCGGCGACCACAGCCACATGTCCGGTTTCGTCGACGGCATGCTGCACCCGCTGACCGGCCCCGACCACCTCGCTGCCATGCTGGCCGTGGGCATCTGGAGCGCGATGGCGCTCAAGTCACCGCTGCGCGCGCCGCTGGCGTTCGCTACCTCGCTGCTGGTCGGCGCGCTGCTGTCCATGGCCACCGGCTGGCACATGCCGGCCATGGAGACCGCCATCACCGTGTCGCTGGCCGTGCTGGGTCTGCTGGTGGCGCTGCGCCTGGCCATGCCGCCGGCAGCCGGTGCGGCCACCGCGGCCATCCTGGCCTTCAGCCACGGCGCCGCGCACGGGCTGGAACTGCACGGTTATGCCGCGCTGGCCGGCATGGTCTTCACCACGCTGGCGCTGCACGGTGCGGGCCTGGCGCTGGGCTGGAAGCTGCGCAAGGCCCCCGTGCTGGCCCGCGCACTGCTGGGTGCCAGCGTTGCCGCGCTGGCCGTGGTGCGCCTGGGCGGGGTGGCCTGATGATCCCCGGCGAGCTGATCACCGCCGAGGGCGAGCACGAACTGAACCCCGGCCGCCGCGCGCTGACGCTGAAGGTCGCCAACGCGGGCGAGCGGCCCATCCAGGTCGGCTCGCACTACCACTTCGCCGAGACCAATGCCGCGCTGAGCTTCGACCGCGAAGCCGCGCGCGGCATGCGACTCAACATTTGCAGCGGCACCGCCGTGCGCTTCGAGCCCGGGCAGACGCGCACTGTCGAGCTGGTCGATCTCGGCGGCGACCGGCAGGTCTGGGGCTTCCGCGGCTTGGTTCAGGGAAACTTATGACAGCCCCCACGCTCACTGCGTTCGCTGGCCCCCGAGGGGGCGCTCGTCTCCTCCGGACGGTCGCGCGGAGACTCAAATGAAGATCAGCCGCCGTGCCTATGCCGAGATGCTCGGCCCCACTGTCGGCGACAAGTTGCGCCTGGCAGACACCGCCCTCATCATCGAGATTGAGCAAGACCTGACGCTGCGCGCTGGCGGCTACGGTGAAGAAGTGAAGTTCGGTGGCGGCAAGACCGTGCGCGACGGCATGGGCCAGTCGCAACGCATGAACGGCCCCGGCCCGGGCTATGCGGTCGACACCGTCATCACCAACGCCGTCATCGTCGACCACTGGGGCATCGTCAAGGCCGACATCGGCCTGCGCGGCTGCCGCATCGCCGCCATCGGCAAGGCCGGCAACCCCGACGTGCAGCCCGGCGTGGACATCGTCATTGGCCCTGGCACCGAAATCATCGCGGGCGAGGGCTTCATCGTCACGCCCGGCGCCATCGACACGCACATCCACTTCATCTGCCCGCAGCAGATCGAAGAGGCGCTGATGAGCGGTGTGACGACGATGATCGGCGGCGGCACCGGCCCGGCCACCGGCACGCTGGCCACCACCTGCACGCCGGGGCCGCACCACATCGCCACGATGCTGAAGGCCGCCGAAGCCTTCCCGATGAACCTCGGCTTCCTCGGCAAGGGCAATGCGAGCCGGCCCGAGGGCCTGATGCAGCAGATCGACGCCGGCGCTATCGGCCTGAAGCTGCACGAGGACTGGGGCACCACGCCCGCCGCCATCGACAACTGCCTGAACGTGGCGGAGGCGACCGACACGCAGGTCGCCATCCACACCGACACGCTCAACGAGTCGGGCTTTGTCGAAGACACGATTGCCGCCTTCAAGGGCCGCACCATCCACAGCTTCCACACCGAAGGCGCGGGCGGCGGCCACGCGCCGGACATCATGAAGGTGGTGGGCGAAGCCAACGTGCTGCCCAGCTCCACCAACCCGACGCGGCCCTTCACCGTCAACACGCTGGACGAGCACCTCGACATGCTGATGGTGTGCCACCACCTGGACGCCGGCATCGCCGAGGACCTGGCCTTTGCCGAGAGCCGCATCCGTCGCGAAACCATCGCCGCCGAAGACATTCTGCACGACCTCGGCGCCATCAGCATGTTCTCGTCCGACTCGCAGGCCATGGGCCGCGTGGGCGAGGTCTCCTTGCGCTGCTGGCAGACCGCGCACAAGATGAAGGTGCAGCGCGGATCGCTGCCCGGCGACGGTGACGGCAACGACAACGCCCGCGTGAAGCGCTACCTCGCCAAGCTCGCCATCAACCCCGCGCTAGCTCATGGCATCAGCCACGAGGTCGGTTCGATTGAAGTCGGCAAATGGGCCGACCTCGTACTGTGGAAGCCCGCCTTCTTCGGCGTGAAGCCGTCACTGATTCTGAAAGGCGGCTTCATCGCGGCCGCCGCGATGGGCGATGCGAATGCGAGCATCCCGACGCCCCAGCCGGTGCACTACCGACCGATGTTCGGCTCGTTCGGCGCCGCGCTGCAGCAGGGTTCGCTGACGTTCATCAGCCAGTCTGGCCAGAGCAACGTGGAGAAACTGGGCTTGGCCAAGACGCTGGTGCCGGTGAAGGGCTGCCGCTCGGTCAGGAAGGCCGACATGGTGCTCAACAACTACCTGCCGACGATGGAGATCGACGCGCAGACCTACGAGGTGCGGGCGGACGGCGTGCTGCTGACCTGCGAGCCGGCGAAGGAGTTGCCGATGGCGCAGAGGTATTTCTTGTTTTGATGAGGTCTGTCCTCAGCTCCTCGGGGGTTGGGCTCGACGCATGGCGTCGCATTGCGTGTAAATTGATTTCGCGATTTCGCGATTTCGCGATCCCGCCAGATACCAGAACTTGCACTCGTGGTCTGAGCCGGGGTGCTCCAAAAGCCGGCTTGTGGGCAGGGCTGGCCGCCCTCGCAGCGAAGCAGTACTCGCCCCTGTGTGTCTTCTTCGCTCAGGGCCTTGTTTGCGCGAACCCAGGTCACGAGATCACGTGGGTAACACCATCTGGTCAATGGCTCTGTCGTGCAGAGCGTAGAGAAAGGCGACGGCTGCAGGCTCGAATGCACAGTAGCCGAAGTAGTCACCTTGGCACCGTCAATGCGAGTGTGGTTGTAGTGCCAGGGCACGACCTCGAAGCATTGGTACCAAGAGTCGCAACATGCTCTCAGCTCAAAATTGGCTTCTGGTTGTTCCATTTACATGGCATTGACTCTCGGACGGCTCGCACAGCCCCTGCTTGACGCTATGGGCCGGGGTCTGCGCACCGTCGGTGGCCAGCAGCGCCAGCAACAGCGAGAGCAAGACTTTCATCGGCCGGATGTTGCCCGAAGGCTGGGGCGAGGCAGTGTGCGGCGTTGCCGCCAGCCGCCAGTCGCCTACGGTCAGCGCGTGGCCGGCGGGTCCAGCCTGCCCAGCACCTGGCCGTTACCGGCCGTCCAGCGCAGCGCGACGCCCTCGCCCGACGCCGGGAAGATGCCGGTCAGCCCGGTGATGTTGACCTGGTGCGTGACGACGACCAGCACGCCCGGCCCGCGCCAGTTCGCCAGTTGCTGACGGGCCTGGGCCAGCACGGCCGGTTCATCGCCGGGCTGCTGGAAGAAGGACGCGAAGGCAGCCTGCGGCTGCACCCTCTGTCCGGGGAAGGCGAGCCGCGCGGTGTCCAGCGTGCGGCACCAGGGCGACGCCCACACGGCGCCCACGGGCAGCGCACCCAGCCGGCCGCGCAGCGCGTCGCCCAGTTGGCGGGCCTGCGCGCGGCCTGCGTCGCTTAGGTTGCGCTGGGTGCTGCAGTCTCCGGCGCGAAAGCCCGGCGGGTCGCCGCCGCCCGGCGCCAGCGCGTGCCGGTAGAGCACCACGTCGCCGTCGCGCAGATCCAGCGCGCCGGCGGGTCCGATCAGCAGGGCCAGCAGGCCGGCAAGCAGGTATCGCATGGCCGCCGATTCTGCGTGGCCGCGTGGCGCGGCACGGCGGCGCAACGGATGTCCCTGCAGCCACTCAGCCTTTAGTGCGCCGGCGGGTCTTCAGCGGTGCCGTACCAGGTCGCCGAACACGGCGTGCTCGCCGTCGCGGCGGTCAGGGCCTGGCGCGTCGTACAGCACCAGCCAGGCCGGCTCGCCGCCTGCGAGTTCGGGTGGCAGGTCGCACACCGCCTCGGCGCGGTTGACGCCGCGCCCGTGGGGCAGCGTGGCCGACTGCGCCAGCTTGGACACGAACCGCACGGGCTCGCGGTTCTCTGCCAGCCGCGCCTTCGCGCCCGGCCAGCGGAACAGCCGGATCTCTCCGTCGAGCACCATCGTCGGGCCCGCCAGGATGAACAGGTCGTCCCCCGAGAAGTGCAGGTCGCGGATGCCCATGCCTTCCAGCGGCAGGAAGTGCTTGCGGAACAGCCGGCCGCTGTCGTCCAGCGGCACAAGCCGCAGGTGATCAGCGCGGGCGTCGATCTGCACCTCCAGCAGCGCTGCCCAGCCGCGCAGCACCGGCCCACGCAGGCCCAGCAGCAGGCGCTGCCCGTGGATGGCCAGGCCCTCGATGTCAAAGCCGTTGTCCTTGCCGGGAATGGCCATGTAGGGCCCGAAGTGCGGGTCGTCGGCCAGGGCATCTGTCAGCGGGTTGGACTCGGCATCGCCTCGCAGGCGCAGCGCCCGCCGCCCGTCGCGGGCCTCCCGCACGAGCCGGGGCTCGCCGTCTTTGTCGAGCTCGATGGGCAGGCAGGCCAGCAAGCGGCGGTTGCCGTCGAGGCTCACCTTGGCGAGGCGCTTGGCGTTGGCGGCGTCGTCCTTGCCATCCTTGGCGTTCTTGCGCTTGAGGCCGTGCGAGCCCACCACCCACAGCATGCCCTCGTGCGCAGCCATGCCTTCGAGGTCGGCTTCCTCGTCGGCGGCACCGGGCAGGTCAAGCAGGTCGGCCAGCGGGAAGTCGCGCACCTCGCCGAAGCGCAGCAGCTCCGGCCCCTGGCTGTCCAGCCTACGCAGGCGGTCGATGCCGCAGGCTTCGTCGCCCGCGACCCAGAGCCAGTCGCCCGTGAAGGCGGCACCGGAGAGATTCGTCTTGACGAGGGACTCCGCCGTGAATTCGAGGCGGACGGCATTGTTGCTGCGCTTGTTCGGCACGGTGCGACCTGACTGGGTGGGGCAGCCGGGGCTGCGGGCATCGTCTGGGGCACGTGAGTGCCGACGGGTGCAAGCCTAGCGCGAACCGGGGTCGTCTTTGGGTGCGGTCTTCGTCGCAAGCCAAGCCTGCGCGTGCCAGATCCGCACGCTCGCGCTGCCGGGCCGCCGGACACTCGCCAGCATGACTGCTGCCGCTTCTTCCGCCACCCCCGCTGCGCTGGCTGGCCTCAAGGTTGTCGAACTGGGTCAGCTGATCGCCGGCCCGTTTGCGGCCAAGACGCTGGCCGACTTCGGCGCCGAGGTCATCAAGATCGAGCCACCCGGCGGGGGCGATCCGCTGCGCAAGTGGCGGCTGCTGCTGGATGGCACGTCGGTGTGGTGGCAGGTGCAGTCGCGCAATAAGCGCTCGCTGGCGCTGGATCTGCGCACGCCGCAGGGGCAGGACGTCGTGCGGCGCCTCGCGGCCGAGGCCGACGTGCTGATAGAGAACTTCCGACCCGGCGCGATGGAAGGCTGGGGCCTGGGACCGGATGAGTTGCTGGCCGCCAACCCGCGGCTCATCATGTTGCGCGTCAGCGGCTATGGGCAGACCGGCCCCTACCGCGACCGGCCCGGCTTTGCCGCCGTGGCCGAGGCCATGGCCGGGCTGCGCCACCTGACTGCCGAGCCCGGCCGCGTGCCGGTGCGCACGGGCGTCAGCATCGGCGACACGATCGCCGCGCTGCACGGCGTCATCGGTGTCTTGCTGGCGCTGCAGCACCGCCATGCCACCGGCCAGGGCCAGGTTGTCGACGTGGCACTGTACGAGGCGGTCTTCAATTGCATGGAGAGTCTGTTGCCCGAGTACAGCGCGTTCGGTGTGGTGCGCGAGCCGGCGGGCAGCGCCATGCCGGGCATCGCACCCAGCAACGCTTACCGCTGCGCCGATGGCGGCTACGCGCTGGTCGCCGGCAATGGCGACAGCATCTTCCGCCGGCTGATGGTAGTGATCGGCCGCGACGACCTGGGGCAAGACCCTACGCTGGCCGACAACGCCGGCCGCGTAGCCCGGGTGACCGAGATCGACGCGGCAATAGGCGCCTGGACGGCGCAGCGGCCGGTGGACGAGGCACTGGCCGCGCTGGCAGGTGCCGACGTGCCGGCCGGGCGCATCTACACGGTGGCCGACATCGCAGCCGACCCGCACTACCGGGCGCGCGGCATGGTGCAGCAGGTGCAGCTGCCCGGACTTCCCGATGGCCGCGCGCTGGACGTGCCCGGCATCTGCCCCAAGCTGTCCGCGACACCGGGAGGCCACCGCCGCAATGCGCCGGCGCTGGGGCAGGACTCGGACGCGGTGCTGGCGGAGCTGGGGCTGACGGGCGAGCAGATCGCGCAGCTGCGGGAGCGCGGCATCGTCAGGTGAGGGTGCCAGCGCGTGAGCCCGCCGGCACCCTCAACGGTGAAGCCTCACAGCTGAATGCCGTTGACCGCTTGCTTGACCTTGTCGAGGTTGCCCACGGCATCGCCGAATTGCTTGACCCGCTTCAACAGCTCGGGCTGGAAGTTCGGCATGGGCGTGCCGGCCTTGACCTTCTGTGCCTGGAACTGCAGCAGGCCCAGCAGGGCGGTGTGAGCAGTGTCCAGCGTGGCCGTGGCGGCGAGCCAGTCGTGGATCAGCGCCTTGAGGGGCGGGTCGAATTCATGCGCTGCCGGCGAGCGGGCGTCCACGCGTGACCCGCGGTCCGCCAGCATGACCTTGATCCACTGATCGCCAAGACCCTGCTCGGTCGGCTTCTTGATGGCTTCTGCGAAGTAGTCCTTGGCCGCGCCGCGGATGCGTTCCATGTCGCCGAGCACATGCTTGCGATTGGCCTTGACATCATCCAGGTGCTTGTCGATGTCGTCGTGGATCTGCTTCAGGCAGGCCGACGCCTTCTTCTCCGCCTTGATCTTGGCGTTGTTCAGGAAGGCCAGTAGCTTGGGCTTCTCGTTGCGCAGATCGGCGAGATAGGTCTTGGACTTCGGATCTGACGGCAGCTTGCGCAGGAAGTCGGAGACTCCCGTGTCGGTCAGCGTCAATGGCTTGGCCTTCTTCCAGGCTTCCACGGCTTTCTTGCTGTCAAACGTCATCGGGGATTTCCTTCCAGGTGAATTCAAGGCCCCGGCATTTGGATGGCGGCCGCTCTGAGTGGGCCGCCGCGGTGGTTTGGTTCCCTGGTGCTGGCGGCAACGGCCGGCTGCCCACCTGCAGACACGCCGTGAGACGGGTTCGCTTCGCAGGCCCGAAGGCAGCAGACGGTGCGGGGTGCCGCGCGTCAGCCCGCCATCAGCTCCGTGTAGCGCCGCTGCATTTCCTGGGGCGTCAGCTGCTCGATGGAGTGGCCCAGCAGCCACGCGTGGCCGAACGGGTCGCGCAGGCGGCAGGAGCGTTCGCCGTAGAACTGGTCGGTGGGCGGCATGACCATCACGGCGCCGGCCGCCACCGCGCGTTCGGCCATCGCATCGGCGTTGTCGACGTGAAGGTGGAGGGTGCAGCCGGTGAACTGCCCGTCCTGCGGGCCGACCATGCCGTACTCGGGGAACTCGTCGCACACCATCAGCACGAGCGGGCCCAGCTGCAGCTCGACGTGGCCGATGCGGCCGGAGGGTTCGACCAGCCGGAACAGCTCGGTCGCGCCGAAGGCCTGCTGATAGAACGCGATGGCGGCCTGGGCGTCGCGCACCATCAGGTAGGGAAACACTTCGTGGATGGCATTCATCGCAACAGCTCCTTATCAGGGCGGCACCGGCCGCGGTGGGCGCAGCGTAGGCGCCCGGGCGACGGGTGTATTGGATATTTTTCAGTCCGGCAGGGCCACGTGGGTCGGCTGGTCGGTGCGCACCGGCCGGTAGGCGCCGGGCGCCATGCCGGCCAACGCGCGGAACTCGCGGATCAGGTGCGACTGGTCGGCGTAGCCGCCGCCGGCCGCGACCTGCGCCCAGTCGCGCGGTCCGCAGCGCGCGAGCGCGGGTAGCAACTCGCCCAGGCGCAGCACGCGGGCATAACGCTTGGGCGTCAGCCCGACCGCCTGCTCGAAGCGGCGGATGAACTGCGCCGGCATGCAGCCGCTGGCATGCTGAACCGGCGCCACGCGGGCGCCGGCCGGCTCGCGGCGGAATGCCATGACGGCGAACGTGGCCAGTGGGTCGGGCGCCGGTGCAGTCATCAGCCGCTGCAGCAGGTGGTCGTGCATGAGCTGCAAGGCCTGCTGCGGCGACGACGCGGCCTGCATGCGCTCTCGCAGCGTGCGGGCCACCGGCCCCCACAGGTCCTCCAGCAGCTCGGTGCGGTTGCGCAACGCCGGCAGCGCGCCGGCGAAGAACGCGGCGGCGCCGCCCGGCCTGAAGTGCACGCCAACGACGGCCGACGGGCCTTCGGTGCCGCGCACGTTGAAACGGTCGTGGGCGCCCTGCACCACGGCGCCGCGCAGCCGGCGGGCGGCGTTCCCTAGCGCGTCGTCGTAGCGCACGAGGTGGTCCTGCAGCAGCGGAACCACGATGTCGGCGCTGCCAGTGGGCAGGCTGCGCTCGCGCGTGTGCGGCAGCTCGCCGCGGGCGCTGTACCACAGGCAGTCGACATGCGCGGCCAGCGGCGGCGCGGGGCGTTGGCTCAGGAACATGGCCGTGCTTGTAGCCGCGAAGGCAAGCCCCGGCAAGGCGGGTGACCCGCCGGCGCGCCTCCTCGCCCGAGGGGCGGGGGCTCTTCGCCCAGGACGCGTGGCTGCGGAGCGTGCAGGGCCGCGGCGGTCGCGCAACGTCGAGAATCCCGTCATGCAAGTCCGCCACCGAAGACTCCTCGCGCTGACGCGCCGCCATCCGTCCGCCATTCTGTTGATCGTGCAGCTGGCCGGGCTGCTGCTGTACCCGCTGCTGGAGTCCACGCGCATCGGGCCGCTGGCGCTGAGCGGGTTCGGCGTTGCGGTGCTCGTGGTCACGACACGCATGGTGCGGCGCACGCCGGGGCTGATGTGGCTGAGCGTTGGCCTGGCGCTGCCTGCCATCGTCATGCTGGTGCTGCAGGCGGTGTGGCACATGCACTGGCTGCAGCCGTGGTCGGCCGGGCTGGAGGCGCTTTTCTATTTCTATGCGGCGGGCAGCCTGGTGGCCTACATGATGGGCGACATGCAGGCGACGACGGATGAGCTGTTCGCAGCGGGCGCCACGTTCACGCTGCTGGCCTGGGGCTTCGCCTACGCCTATGTGGCGCTGCAGGCGGTGCAGCCGGGCAGTTTTTCGGCGGCCGTCAACGCCGAGCAGCCACGCACCTGGACGGAGCTGATGTTCCTCAGCTTCGCGCTGCTGTCGAGCACGGGCATCGGCGATGTCATCCCCGTCAAGCCGCTGGCCCGAGCGCTGACGGCACTGGAGATGTTCGTCGGCGTCATGTACCTGGCCGCCGTGGTGTCGCGGCTGATTGGGCTGACGTTGCTGCGCCGCGACCGCTGAGGGTAGCAACGCGCCGGACTTCATCCCCGCCTACAAGCGCGGCGCGTGTGCGCCGTCAGGCCTGACGCACGCCCACCCCTAGACTTCCGCGCCATCGGGCTGCGGTCAATACCGCCCGCAGCCGCGTGGACGAAAAGATCCGGAGGAACGATGCGCGTGCTGTCTGCTGGACAACCCTGGTGCCCGTACGTGGCGGGAACATTGATCGCGTTGCTGGCGCCGCCGCTGGCGGCACAGACGGCTCCCGCTCCGGCTGAGCCGGCGGCGCTGGACAAGTGCGTGGAGATCGGCGCGCCGGCTGACCGGCTGGCCTGCTACGACAAGGCGATGGGCCGCGCGTCCGCGCCCGCAGCTCCACCGGCCTACGTCGAGAACCCGGCCGGCGGCGCGCCCACGGCCGCCGCCGTGCCTGTGCCCGTGTCCACCTCGCTGCTGGCGCCCAAGGGCGACGTGGTGGCAGTGGCCGCCGAGCGGCAGGAGCCATCCAGCCTGATGTCCAAGTTCTGGGAGCTGGAGCCGCAAGACAAGCGTGGCGTCTTCAACTTCGTCGGCTACCGAGCCAACTACGTGCTGCCGATTCACTGGACGACACGCATCAACCGCTCGCCGCAGTCGCCCAGCCAGGCGGTGGTGGAGCAGCCCAACTTCCGGCGCGAGGAGGCCAAGTTCCAGTTGTCGCTGCGGACTAAGCTCGCGCAGGACGTGCTGCTGCCCGGCGCCGACCTGTGGGCCGCGTTCACGCAGCAGGCCATGTGGCAGATCTGGAACGGCAAGGATTCCAAGCCTTTCCGCAACAGCGACTACGAGCCCGAGCTGATGTACGTGGTGCCGACGCCCGAGAGCTGGCGCCAGCTGCCGCTGGGCTGGCAGTGGCGTTACGCGCAGCTGGGGCTGGCGCACCAGTCCAACGGCCAGTCCGACCCGCTGTCGCGCAGCTGGAACCGCATCAACATGGCCGCCGGTTTCGAGCGCGGCGACTGGTCCCTCGTGGCGCGCTTCCTGAAGCGGCTCAAGGAGAGCGCCGACACCGACAACAATCCCGACCTCGTCGGCTACCGCGGCCGCGGCGAGTTCCAGGTCAACTGGGCGCACCAGAAGCACACCGCGCAGCTGACTTACCGCACGACGCTGAAGGACGCCAAGTACGGCGCGCTGCAGTTCGAATGGACCTACCCGGTGTTCAAGGACCAGCCTAACGGCCTGCGCTGGTATGTGCAGGTGTTCAATGGCTACGGTGAGACGCTGACCGACTACAACTTCCGCCAGACCAGCGTCGGCGCGGGCTTCAGCTTCCTGCAGTTCTGAACGGCGGCAGCAAGTCAGCCGCGATTCAGCCGCAAGTCAGTCGCGGAAGGTCGGCGCGCCCTTGCCGGCCATCATGGCCTTGGTGAGGTCCTCGCTCATCAGCATGGCGGCGTTCCATGTGGCGATGTGGTTCAGGCCGTCGGCCACCGTGTGGTCGCGCGCGTAGTTCAGCTGCTCCTTGGTGCCGCGGATGGACAGCGGCGACTTGGCGGCAATGGCGGCGGCGATCTCGCGCACACCGGCCTGCAGCGTCTCGCGGCTGTCGAACACGCGGTTGACGAGGCCGATCTCGCGCGCCTCGGCAGCCTCCATGCGCCGGCCGGTGTAGGCCAGTTCGCGCACGAGGCCCTGCGAGCCGATCAGCTTGGGTAGCCGCTGCAGCGTGCCGACGTCGGCCACCATGCCGATGTCGATTTCCTTGATGGAGAAGTAGGCGTCGGCGCTGCAGTAGCGCATGTCGGCGGCGCAGATCAGGTCGATGCCGCCGCCCACGCAGGCGCCATGCACGGCGGCCAGCACCGGCTTGCGGCAGCGCTCCAGGCTGGTCAGCGTGTCCTGCATGTCCAGGATGATGCGGCGCAGGCTCTCGCGCATGCGGCCGTCGCACGGGTCCTCGATCTGCGGCGCGATGCCCATCATCATCTGCAGGTCGATGCCGGCGGTGAAGTGTCTGCCTTCGCCTTCCAGCACCGCGACGCGCACCTCGGGCTGGCCGTCGATCCAGTCGAACGCGCGGCGGATGTCCTGCCACATCACCGCATTCATCGCGTTGGCCTTGTCCGGGCGGTTCAGGCGCACGGTGGCGATGTGGTCGTGGATGGAGAGGGTGAGGGTGTCGAGTTGCAGGGTGCTCATAGAGACCTCTTGAAGCTTCAGGCAATCGGTTCGGCCTGCTGGCGGAGCCAGTCGGCCAGCTCGGATTCACTGATCTCGCTGGCCGCGACGCCGAGCATGGTGATGACGCAGTCGGCGTCGTTCGCAAGCAGTTCCAGGCCGTTGAGCGACAGGAACAGCTCCATGGCCACGTAGGCTGTGCGCCTGTTGCCATCGATGAACGGATGGTTCTTGGCCAGGCCGACGGCATAGGCGGCCGCCAGCTCGAACACGTCGGGCTGTCCGTAGGCCACCAGGTTCCGGGGCCGGGTCACGGCAGACTCGAACAGCCCCTCGTCACGAATGCCGGTGGCGCCACGGTGCTCGGCCAGTTGCTCGTGATGGATGGCCCGCAACACATCGGCGTTCAGCCAATGCCATTCGCGCCCGGAAGCATTCACTTGGCCAGTTCTCGCAGCACGGCGCGGCGCTTCTTCATGATGCTGCGCGCCGCGTCCATCTGCTGCTCGAACTCGGGGCTGTAGGGCGAGATCAACACGCCGTTGACGGCCTCCGACAGGTAGAGCACATCACCTTTCTCCACCTTCAGGCGCGCCAGCACCTCCTTGGGCAGAATCACGCCGAGGGAGTTGCCGATCTGGGTAATCTTGAGCGCACTCACCGCCGCCTCCGATGGTTATAACTTCTGTAATACTATCGGCCGCCTCATCCGTTGACAAGCCCATGATTCACGCCACCAAACGCATTGCCGGCGGCGCCGGCCTCGCCGCCGTGCTCGTCAAGCGCGCGCCCACGCTCGAACTGGACTGGGACACGCGCAGCAAGAGCCGCTTCTCCGCCACTGACTCCACCGGCCGCGAGATTGGCGTCGTGCTGCCGCGCGGCACCACGCTGCGCGGCAGCGACGTGCTGGTGGCCGAGGACGGCACGCTGCTGCGCGTCATCGCCGCGCCGCAGCCGGTGCTGCAGGTGCGCCATTGCGCCGAGCACGGCTCGCCGTTCGACCTGCTGCGCGCCGCCTACCACCTGGGCAACCGCCACGTGCCGCTGGAGCTGCAGCCCACGCTGCTGCAGTTCGAGCCCGACGCCGTGCTAGCCGACATGCTGCGCCGCCAGCATCTCATCGTCACCGAGGCGCACGCGGCGTTCGAGCCCGAGGGCGGGGCCTACGGCGAGGGGACTGGACACGGCCACCACCACGGCCCTCACCACGGGCACGACGATCATGATCATCGCCACGCGACCGAGCCCGCGCCGGTGCGCAAGCCGCTCGCGATTCCTGTCAAAGCGCACGACGCTGGCCATGTGCACGGCCCCGGCTGTAACCACGCGCATGACCACGGCCAAGACCACACCCCCGCGCATGGCCAACCCGGCCACGTGCACGGCCCGGGTTGCGGGCACGACCACAAGCACTGACCTCGACGGGGCGGTCGCGGGGAATCCGCACCTCCGCACGCAACCGCCGCTTCCCGGTGCCGCGCTGCCAGGCCGTTAGCATGCGGTGCGCTTGTTGGATGCCTGCCCTGAACGAGGGCGGCTGGCATCAGACGCTCAACCAGGGAGCCTTTGTTTTGACAACCATCCGTTTCGTTCTCGCCGCGCTCGCCATCGGGCTGCCCGCCAGCGGTTTCGCCCAGGCCAATCTCGCCGGCGCCAATTACATCGGCGTGGTGGTCGGCACCGGCAAGGTGGGCCTGAACTGCCCGAGCGGCACCCGGTGCAGCCCCGTCGATACCAACCGCACGCTGCGCGCGGGGCACCGGTTCAACGAGTCTTGGGCCTTCGAGGTGGCCTACGCCCACACCGACGCCGACTGGGGCGTGCTGGGCTACAACTACTCGGCCGAGTTCGTCGGCTTCAGCGTGGGCGCGGCCTACACGCTGCCGCTGTCGGCCAGCGTCGGCGCACTGGTGCGCGTCGGTGGCGCGTCCAACGAGCTGAAGCTGCAGCCGGCAGTCGCTTTCGGGCAGAGCAACCCCGGCACCCTCACCACGCGGTCCGTGAAGCCTTATGTCGGGCTGGGCCTGTCGTGGCAGTTCGCGCGGCACTGGAGCACCAGCTTCAATGTCGACCTGACGCGCGCCGATCTGCGCGAGACGCCCAACGGCTCCAAGCAGTCCGTCACGGTGCGCACGCTGGGCGCCGGCATCGCCTTGAATTTCTGACGCGTCGCGGCCGGCCAAGGCAGTCATCGCGGTGAAAATCGCCGCATGTCTGCCGACGCCTCGTCATCTTTGCTGCACCTGCTCTGGCTGGCCAGTCCCGCGCTGCCGGTCGGCGGGTTCAGCTACTCCGAAGGCCTGGAGGCCGCGGTTGACGCCGGCATCGTCCACGACGAGGTCAGCGCCGGCGACTGGCTGCTGAACCAGTTGGCACTGGTGCAGGCACGTGCCGAACTGCCCGTTGCCGCGGCAGCCCATGCGGCCACGATTGCACTCGACGCCGAACGCCTGACCCAGCTCAACGCCTGGGTATTGCAGACCCGCGAGACCAGCGAGAGCCTGCAGCAGGTCCAGCAGATGGGCCGCAGCCTGCTCGTTTGGATGCAGGGCCTGGTGCCCGAAGCGCGCGTGCTGCCGTTGCTGCGCGCACTGCAACCCGCGCCCAGCTGGCCGGTCGTCATGGGCGCGGCAGCTGCCTCACGTGGTGCAGCGCTCGAGCCCGCGCTGCAGGCCATCGCCTTCGGCTGGGCCGAGAACCTGATGCAGGCCGCCGTGCGCTGCGTGCCGCTGGGCCAGACGGCCGGTCAGCGGCTGCTGGCACGCCTCGTGCAAGCCATCCCCACAGCCGTGGCGAACGCGCTCGCCGCGCCCGAGCCCATGGCGTTTGCGCCGCTGCTGGGTGTGCTGGGCGCCCGCCACGAAACCCAATACTCACGACTGTTCCGCTCATGACCGCACCGCTGCACGCCATCCCCAACCGCACGAAGAAGCTGCCACCACTGCGCGTGGGCGTCGGTGGCCCGGTGGGCTCCGGCAAAACCACCCTCGTCGAGATGCTCTGCAAGACCATGCGCGACCGGTGGGACCTGGTGGTCGTCACCAACGACATCTACACCAAGGAGGACCAGCGCCTGCTGACGGTGGCCGGCGCGCTGGCGCCCGAGCGCATCATGGGCGTGGAGACCGGCGGCTGCCCGCACACCGCCATCCGCGAGGACTGCTCCATCAACCTCGAAGCCGTGGACCGCATGCTGGACAGGTTCCCGGATGCGGACATCGTCTTCGTCGAGAGCGGTGGCGACAACCTGGCGGCCACCTTCAGCCCCGAGCTGAGCGACCTGACCATCTACGTCATCGACGTGGCAGCGGGCGAGAAGATCCCGCGCAAGGGCGGCCCGGGCATCACGAAAAGCGACCTGTTCGTCATCAACAAGACCGACCTGGCGCCGCACGTCGGCGCCGACCTGGACGTGATGCGCAGCGACACCGCGCGCATGCGGCCGGTGAAGCCCTGGGTCATGACCAACCTGAAGACCCGCGAGGGCCTGGCCGAGGTGGTCAGTTTCATCGAGAAGAAGGGCTTGCTCGTTGGCTGATCCCGTCCGCTGGCCTGCGCGGCTGGCGTTGACTGCAAGGGCTGAAGGTGCCGCCACGCGTGTGCATGCGCGCCACGACGGCCCGCTGCGGCTGCTGAAGACGCTGTACCCTGAAGGTGAGGCCATCGCCCACGCGGTGCTGGTGCATCCGCCCGGCGGGCTGGTGGGCGGCGACCGGCTGGACATCGACCTCGACGTGCAGGCCGGTGCCCACCTGCTGGTCACGACGCCCGCAGCGACGCGCTTCTACCGCTCTCATGCCGGAGAAGCGGCGCAGGTGGTGACCGCACAGGTGGCGGCAGGTGCAAGGCTGGAGTGGGTGCCGCAGGAGACGCTCGCCTACCCGGCCTGCGTCGGCCGCAACGAGGTGAGGCTGCGCCTGGCGGCGGGTGCCAGCCTGTTCGCGACCGAGGTGCTGGGCCTGGGCCTGCCGGCCGCGGGCCAGGCGTTCGACACTGGCCGGCTGCTGCAGCACCTGGAGATCGAAGGCCAGTGGCTGGACCGCGGCTGGCTGGATGCGGCGGACCATGCGCTGTTGAATGGCCCCTGTGGCCTGGGCGGCCACCGCGTGCTGGGCACGCTCGCCTATGCGCAGACCACCGCGCTGGCCGTTGCCGAGGCGCTGCTGGACGACAGCCGCGCGCTGCTGGCCGACCAGCCGCTGAGCGGTGTCACCCACCTGGCCGGCCCGCGCGGCGCGGTGCTGCTGGTGCGCGTGGTAGGTGACGAGGTGGAGTCCGTCACAGCGGCGCTGCGGCGGGTGAGGGCGCTGTTACGCGAGCGGCTGTGGGGTCTGCCGGGAGGCGAGCCTCGCATCTGGGCCACCTGAGCGGCCCGCGGCCCCGACGATCCGGGGCCGGGTGCCGCTTCAGTTGTCGCCGCCCGGGATGTCCCGGCGCAGCTTGACCTTGGTGTCCGAGTTCTTGCGCATCTTGATGTTGATCATCTCGACGCCCAGCGAGAAAGCCATCGCGAAGTAGATGTAGCCCTTGGGCACGTGATGGCCGAAGCCTTCCGCCACCAGCACCACGCCCACGACGACCAGGAAGCTCAGCGCCAGCATCTTGATGGTCGGGTGGTTGGACACGAAGCGGCCGATAGGGCCAGCGAAGAGCATCATCAGACCGACCGAGGCGATCACTGCGGCGACCATGATGCGCACGTCGCTGACCATGCCCACGGCCGTGATGATCGAGTCCAGCGAGAACACCAGGTCGATGATCATGATCTGGACGATCACGGACGCGAAAGCCGCCTTGGCCTTGCTGGCGTTGCTCTCCACCTCGTCCTCGCCTTCCAGCGAGCCGTGGATCTCCACCGTGCTCTTCCAGATCAGGAACAGGCCGCCACCGATGAGGATGAGGTCTCGCCCGGAGACGTCCATGCCGAACACGGTGAACAGCGGCTCCACCATGCCCACGATCCAAGCCAGGGTCAGCAGCAGGCCGATGCGCATGAACATCGCCATGAACAGGCCCAAGCGGCGTGCGAACTCCTGGCGCTCCTTTGGCAGCTTGTCCACCAGGATGCTGATGAAGATGATGTTGTCGATGCCCAGCACCAGCTCCAGCGCTGTCAGCGTGGCAAAGGCGATCCAGGTCTGCGGGTTTGACAGCAGTTCAAGCATGGGGGGAGGGGTGGGCGTAGAAAAGCCCGCCATTCTCGCAAGTGCAGGCCCAGCTTGTCGCTGAGCAATGGTTCGCTTTTTGTTGCGGCCAAGCGTCGGATGGCGCTCAGCGCAGCCCCAGCGCCTGCAGCAGTTCAGCCGGCGCGTAGGGCCGGCGCCGTTGCGGCCAGGCCTCCACCAGCGCCTGCATGCGGGCATTCAACGGCGCCGTGCGGTGCAGTCTGGCGGCCAGGCGCCGGACCTCGCCGCACAGCGCGTCGATCTCGGTGACGCGGCCGGCCGCCAGGTCGTCGGCCATGCTGGACCGGGCCTGTGCGTCGATGCGCAGCATGCGCGACGCCGCCAGCCGGAACACGAACGTCGGCATGCGCAGCAGCAACAGCAGCCGGCGTGGCGGCAACGGCGTCAGCGGCGCGACCGTGCGGCCGGCTGCGCCGAGCAGGTCCAGCGCCTCCTGCTGCAGGGCGGCGAAGGCGAGCCGGTAGCCGCGTTGCAGCAGCTCGTCGCGAAGCGGGCGGCCGGACAGCGCGTTGACCGGGTTGTTCAGGTTCAGCAGCAGCTTGCCCCACTGCACCGGGGCCAGATCGGCATGCAGCCTGAGCTTCATCCCCGCGCGGCCCAGCGCCGTCTGCCAGGCGGTCAGCGCCGCGTCGTCGCGGCCGCCTTCCACGGCCAGCGCGCCGGCGGTGCCGCGGTGGTAGTGGCCGGGCGCGATCTCGGCGATGTTGTACGGCACCATGCCTGCGTGCCAGCGCAACTGCGGCGCCGTGGCACGCGCCTGAGAGGCGTTGCCGATGCCGTTCTGCAGGCTGACCACTGGCGTGCCCGCCGGCAGCTTCCGGCCCAGCGCCGTGGCGGCCTCGGCGGTGGCGCCGGACTTCACGCACAGCAGCGCCAGGTCGGGCTTGAGCCCGGTCGGCGGCTGCTCGTGCAGGTGCAGGTCCGCTGCCGCGATGCGGCGGTCCAGACCGTCCTGGTCGGTCAGCCGCAGCCCGTGCGTGCGCAGCGCGGCCAGCACGCGCGGGCGGCCGACGAAGTGAACCGGCACGCCGGCCAGTTGCGTCAACCCGCCGACGAAGCAGCCGACCGAGCCTGCGCCCATGACGAGAACGCCGGTCATGACATCCGTCGGGCGTCGGCGGCCGTGGAGAATGAAGCGGGCCGAGCGGCGGGCCGCCAGGGGACCGCCCGGGCTGGTCCGCGTTCAGCGAGACCCGACGGGGTGAGGGGCGTCAAGGATGCGCGAGATCGCGGAGGTGTGTCGGGCCGACGCGGCGCTCGATTTCCGCCAGCAGCGCGCGGCCCCAGCCAAGCATGAACATCGCTTCGCCGACGACAAACATCGGGCCGACCAGCAGTCCAACGAGGTCGTCGACGAAGGCGGGCTTGCGGCCTTCGTAGTAGTGGCCCACGAACTGCAGGATCCAGCCCACCACGAAGCTGCCGACGCCGATCACCAGCCAGCCGGTCGTCGTGGCGTCCTGGATGGCGGTCATTGCCAGCGCCGTCAGCACACCGTTGACGGCAGCCGTCGCGGCGCCCAGCATCAGGTTGCCGCGCGTCAGATACCACAGCGCGGTGAGGCCCCACAGCACGATGGCGGCGTTCATCGGCGTGTCGCCGATGCTGAACTCGGCGCGCGCCAGGAGTGCGCTGATCGCAAACACAATGAGCGGAATGCCGACGAAGTGCGTGGCGATGTTGCGGCGGTCGCGGTGATACGCGGCGTACTGCGCCATCAGGTCGAGGGCGGGGCGGAACAGGCTGGACATGGTGGAGGCTCCACACGAGGAGATGGTGGCTATGCTAGTCCAGCTGCGCGTGGGAGCGTCGTGCCCATGCCCGCAAAACCTTCGCAGAATCCCCAGTCACGCATGCAAACCACAAGCCGCAGACAGTTGCTGATCGGACTCGCCGGTCTGGCGGGCTGTGCCAGCGTCCCCTTGGTGACACCGCCCGCGCCGCCTGCGCCGCCAGAAGGCCCCAACGAGTTGCGCGTGCTGGTGTTTCGCGGCGGCGCGGCGTCGCGGCTGGGCCACAACCATGTGCTGCGTGCCGGGGACCTGCGAGTGGAGTGGCCGGCCACCGGCCCGGTGATGCGTTTCCGGCTGGACGTACTGGCCGTCGACCCCGCCCCATTGCGCGCTCGGCTCGGCGAGGCGTTTGCCAGCGCTGTTGACGACGAGGCCCGTTCCGGGACGCGCACCAACCTGCTGAAGGCGCTGGATGCGGCGGCACACCCCGAAGTGGTCGTGCGCACGCTGCAGCAGCAGGGCGAGGGCGCGCGCCGTGCCGTGGAGGCGGAGATCACGTTGCACGGCGTGACGCGGCGGCAGTGGTTCGTGGTGGCGGTGGACGGCGCGCGGGCGCGCGGCGAGGTCATCGTCCGCCAGAGCGACTTTGGCATCCAGCCGTTCACGGTGCTGGGCGGGCTGCTCGCGGTGCAGGACGCACTGGTCGTGCAGTTCGAGCTGCTTCAACCCTGAAGGCGCAGCAGCATCAGGTCCTTGCCCAGCCGGCGTCCGTCGGGCAGGCGTATCGCATCCGGCAGGTGGCCATAGCGCTCGAAGCCCGCGCCGCAGTACAGGCCGATGGCAGCGCGGTTGCCAGCGGTGACGCTGAGGGTGAGCTGCGCCAGGCCGGGTGTTGCCTTCACCCGGTCGAGCCCCGCGGCCAGCAGCGCCCGCCCGATGCCGCGGCCCCGGTGCGTGTCCGCCACCATCATGCCCACCAGGTGGGCGATGTGCTGGACCTTGTGTCGAGGCTCGCGCTCGCAGGTCAGTGCGCCGACGACGCGACTGCCGTCCAGCGCCACCAGCGTGAACAAGGTGTTGCCGCCGGCCAGCCGGCTGCGGTAGCTGGCCAGGTCGCGCAGCCGCTCGGTCTCGGCGTCGGACGTGAACGCCTCCGGGTGGCCCGACAGCATCGCATCTCGTAGCGCCTTGTAGGCGAGCAAGTCGGGTTCAAGCATGGGACGGATGCTGACGTCAACCATGCAGGTCTTCCATGTGGTTGAAGTTGGCAAACGCCCGCTCGTCGTCGAACCAGGCGACGCCATGCGGCTGCGAGCGCATCCAGCGCAGCACCGCCCGGCCCCCTTTGCGCAGGTACGCGGCCAGCGGCTCGCGCAGCCGGGCGTGCAGCAGCGCATGCGTCGGGTGCTCGCGCGCGGCCTGCGCGAAGGACAGGCCGTGGGGCTCAGCGGCGGCGCGCAGGCGTTCGGCAAGATCGAGCGGCAGGTGAGGGCAGTCGCACGGCGCCGTCAGCAGCCAGGCATCGCCGGGCAGCGCGTCCAGTCCGGCCAGCATACCGGCCAACGGCCCGGCGAACTCCAAGCCCGGCGGATCGACCCGCACGTCGTGGCCCAGCGCGGCGTAGGTGTCGAGGTTGCGGTTGGCGCTGATCGCCAACTGATCGGCCTGTGGCGCCAGGCGCTCGGCGACGTGGGCCACCAGCGGCCGGCCGTCCAGCAGTTGCAGCCCTTTGTCCACGCCCCCCATGCGGCTGCCGCGGCCGCCGGCGAGGATCAGGGCGTGGAGGTCGACGCTTGCCATGTCACCGCCCAGATGGGCTCCAGGCCGCCGCCAAAGCAACCTGCATCGACGAACTGCCTGGCCTGTTCAGGCGTCGGCGGGGGCTTGATCAGTCCGACCGACAACGGCTGCACCTTTGGGCCGCCGGGATGCCGCTGATGGGCAAAATCCAAGGGAATTGCAAGCGTCAGATGCCAGGCGAGCGCGGCGAAGGCCCAGGCCGGACGGTCGCGCAGCAAGGCGAAGCTGAGGCCGCCGAGCAGCGCGGCTGCCGCTGCGATGACGAGGGCTCGTCCAGCGCCCCAGTCGATGGAAGTGAAGTCCAGACCGACCATCAGGGTCAGCGGCCCAAGTGCCAAGCCCAGGGCCGTCCATCGAGCTGCGCGCCAGCCGTGACGCCAGCCTTGCCAGACCAGCGCGGACATCAGCAGCACTCCCAGCGCCCACCACGCCGGGCGGTGGGAGCCGAGCGCCACGAAGCTCAAGAGCGCGCCGATCAGCAGTGCTGATGCCAGGCCTTGTGCGGCCCGCCAGACATGAGGGCGAAGTAGCGGCTTATCCACCGATGTAGTGCATCTCGACGCGGCGCTCGGCGGCCGCCTCGGTGCTGCCGCGAAGCTGCGAGTAGCGGTCGTCGCGGCCGCTCCACACGGCGGCGATGGTGCTGGCCAGCTGGCCGTCGTCGACCGGCTCGGCGCCGCGCAGCAGGCTGCGCAGGTCATGGCCGCGGCTGGCGAACAGGCAGGTGTAGAGCCGACCTTCGGTGGACAGCCGCGCGCGGTTGCAGTCGCCGCAAAAGGCCTGCGTGACGCTGGAGATGAAGCCGACCTCGCCGCTGCCATCGGCGTACGCCCAGCGCTCGGCGGTCTCGCCCGGCGCTTGTGCCGACAGCGGCACCAGCGGGAACTCTGCGGCGATCCGGCGCTGCACCTCGCGGCTGGGCAGCACCTGGTCCATGCGCCAGCCGTTGGTGGTGCCCACGTCCATGAACTCGATGAACCGCAGCACCACGCCGCCCCCGTAGTTTTCGCGGAAGTGGCGTGCCATGGGCAGGATCTGGTCGTCATTGACGCCGCGCTGCACGACCATGTTGACCTTGATCGGCCCGAGCCCCGCGGCCAGGGCGGCGGCGATGCCGTCCAGCACATCGGCCACCGGGAAGCCCACGTCGTTCATGCGCTGGAAGACGGCGTCGTCCAGCCCGTCCAGGCTCACGGTGAGGCGGTTCAGCCCCGCGGCCTTCAGTCCGGCGGCCTTGCGGACCAGCGTGGAGCCGTTGGTCGTCAGCGTCAGGTCCAGCGCGCGGCCGTCAGGCGTGCGCAAGGGGGCCAACATGGCGAGCAGATCCTCCAGCCCGCGGCGCAGCGTGGGCTCGCCGCCGGTGATGCGCAGCTTCTCCACGCCCAGGCCGACGAAGACGCGGGCCAGCCGCGTGATCTCCTCGAAGCTCAGCAGCGCGCTGCTGGGCAGGAACTGGTGGTGTTTGTCGAACACCTGCTTGGGCATGCAGTAGCCGCAGCGGAAGTTGCAGCGGTCCGTCACTGAGATGCGCAGGTCGCGCAGCGGCCGACCCCGCGTGTCCAGCAACGGCCCGTCCACGCGCACGGCAGGCCGCAGCCGCAGCGGCGGGCTGTAGACGAGGGGAGCTTCGCGCACGGTCATTGTGGGCGGATTCTGCCCGCCGGCCGGGAGCGCTGCGTCAGAGGCGGAAGCGGCCCACGGTCTGCGTGAGGTTTTGCGCCTGCTGGCGCAGCGATTCGGCGGCGGCCAGGGCCTGCTCCACGAGTGCAGAGTTCTGCTGCGTGCTGCGGTCCATGTCGGCCACGGTGGTGTTGACCTGCGCGATACCCGCGCCCTGCTCGCTGCTGGCCGTGCTGATCTCGCCGATCATCGTGCTGACGCGCTGCACGCTGGACACCACGTCGCGGATGGTGGCGCCGGCGTCCTCGACCTGCGCCGAGCCGGTGCTGACCTTGGCGACGGAATCGTCGATCAGGCCCTTGATCTCGCGCGCGGCGGCGGCGCTGCGCTGGGCCAGCGAGCGCACCTCGCCGGCCACGACGGCGAAGCCGCGGCCTTGCTCGCCGGCGCGGGCTGCCTCGACGGCGGCGTTCAGCGCCAGGATGTTGGTCTGGAACGCGATGCCGTCGATGACGCCGATGATGTCCACGATCTTGCGCGACGAGGCTTCGATGCTGCCCATCGTGCCCACCACCTGCTCGACCATCGCGCCGCCCTTGCGCGCCACCTCGGACGCGCCGCGCGCGAGTTCATCCGCCTGGCGCGCGTTCTGCGCGTTCTGCTGAACTGTGGAGGTCAGCTCCTCCATGGACGCAGCCGTCTCTTCCAGTGAGGCAGCCTGCGCCTCGGTGCGGGTGGACAGGTCGCCGTTGCCGGCGGCGATCTGTGCCGACGCGGTGGCGATGGAATCGCTGGCCATGCGGACCTCGCCGACCAGCGCCGCGAGGTTGTCGCGCATTGCGCGAATCGCGTGCAGCACGCTGCTCTGGTCACCCGGGGACACGATGACCTCGGTGCCCAGGTCGCCGCCGGCAATCCGGCTGACCACTTCGGCGGCGTACTGCGGCTCGCCGCCCAGCTGGCGGAACAACTGGCGCACCCCCGCCCAGACGACGCCGGCCACGAGCAGCATCAGCACGGCGCCGATGCCGAGCAGCGTCAGCGTGTGGCGCCAGAACGCGCGCTCGATGTCATCGATGTAGTCGCCGAAGCCGATGATCCAGTCCCAGGGCGCGAACTTGACGATGGCGTACAGCTTTTCGACCTCGTCCTTGCTGCCGGGTCGGGTGCCTTTGGCGATGACGGTGCCGATGGTCTTGCCCTGCAGCGCGGCGCGGTAGCGCTCGCCGGCTTCCTTGCCGCCCTTGGCATCGACGATACCGATGCGCTTCGGGTTGGGGTGCACCAGGTTCACGTCGTCGCTGAAGCCGCGCACGAAGAAGTACAGGTCGTCGCGGTGGAAGCTGGCGATGGCGCGCTTGACCTGGGCCTGCGCTTCTTCCTTCGTCAGCTTGCCTTCCTTCTCCAGCGCGTGGCCCTTCTCGGCGGCCGCATGGGCCAGCGTGACCAGCGTGGACAGTTGTGCCACGCGGCCGTCCATCATGGAGCTGCGCAGGCTGGCCAGTGCTACGGTGGCCAGCACGGCCATGCCCAGCAAGGTGATGGCGCAAAGCCAGATCATGCGAGTGCGCAACTTCATCGGAATCCTTCGGTATGAATGCCGTGATGGTAGGAACGCGGGGGGCCGACCAAAGCCCGAATAAGCCGCGTGCCGTGGGGTTTTCCCGCATCGGGCTTGATCTGTATCGCCAGGGCTTCTAGGATTAACCGACCGGTCGGTAGAGGAATTCCATGTCCGAGCATCTGATCCAGATCGAACAGCAGGGCGCCGTGCGGGTGATGCGCCTGAACCGCCCCGAGGCGCTGAACGCGTTCACGGCCACGCTGCTGGCGCAGCTGCGCCAGGCGCTGGAGGCCGCCGCCGCAGACGCCACGACGCGCTGCGTGCTGCTCACCGGCTCGGGCCGGGCCTTCAGCGCCGGGCAGGACCTGGCCGACCCGCACGTGGCGCCCAGCCGCGAGCCCGGTGCCGTGCCCAAGGACATCGGCCACATGCTGGAGCAGTACTACATCCCGCTGGCGCTGCGCCTGCGCAGCCTGCCCATCCCGGTGGTGGCTGCCGTCAATGGCGTGGCCGCGGGTGCCGGTGCCAATCTGGCGCTGGGCTGCGACGTCGTCATCGCCGCAGAGAGCGCGAGCTTTGTCCAGGCCTTCTCCCGGATCGGTCTGATCCCCGACTGCGGTGGCACCTGGCTGTTGCCGCGTCTGGTGGGCCGCGCCAAGGCGCTGGAGCTGGCGCTGCTGGGCGACAAGGTGAAGGCGGCCGAAGCGCAGACGCTGGGCCTGATCGCCCGCGTGGTGCCCGATGCCGATCTGCAGGACGTGGCCATGGTGCTGGCGCAGAAGCTGGCCGGCATGCCCACGCGCGCGCTGGTGGAGACGCGCCGCGCGATGGACGACGCGATGCTGAGCGACTACGAGTCGGCGCTGAAGCGGGAGAGCGGGCTGCAGAGCCAGCTGGGCTTCTCGCACGACTACCTGGAGGGCGTGGCCGCCTTCATGGACAAGCGCCAACCCGAGTTCAAGGACCGCTGAAGATGGACGCGCAAGCCGTTGCCGAGAAGGTCCGCGACACGATGCTCGCGGACGACGCCGCCGCGCGCCTGCTGGGCATGCAGGTCGCCGAGGTCGCGCCCGGCCGCGCGGTCGTCACGATGACTGTGCGGGCCGACATGCTGAACGGTTTCGCCATCTGCCACGGCGGACTGATCGCGACGCTGGCGGACTCAGCCTTCGCGTTTGCCTGCAATGCCCGCAATGCATTGACGGTGGCGTCGGGCTTCGGCATCGACATCCTGAAGAGCGCCCATCTCGATGACGTGTTGACGGCGACGGCGCAGGAGACATCGCTGGCCGGGCGCACGGGGCTGTACGACATCACGGTGAAGAACCAGAACGGCGACCTGATCGCGATGTTCCGCGGCAGGTCGTACCGCTTGGGTGAACGCAAGGTATTCGAAGCATGACCGTCAAGATGCCCCAACCCGGCGACCTCGACCCCATCGAGACCGCCAGCCGCGACCAGTTGCAGGCGCTGCAACTGGAGCGCCTGCGCTGGAGCCTGCAGCACGCCTACGACCACGTGCCGCACTACCAGGCTGCCTTCGACGCAAAGGGCGTGCATCCGTCGGACCTGAAGACGCTGGGCGATCTGGCCAAGTTCCCGTTCACGACCAAGCACGACCTGCGCGCGAACTACCCGTTCGGCCTGTTCGCCGTGCCTCGCGAAAAGCTGGCACGCATCCATGCGTCGTCGGGCACCACAGGCAAGCCCACGGTCGTCGGCTACACGCTGAAGGACATCGACCACTGGGCCAACCTCGTCGCACGCTCCATCCGCGCTGCGGGTGGTCGTGCGGGCGACCTGGTGCACGTGGCCTATGGCTACGGCCTGTTCACCGGCGGCCTGGGCGCGCACTATGGCGCCGAGCGACTGGGCTGCACCGTCATCCCGATGAGCGGCGGCCAGACCGAGAAGCAGGTGCAGCTGATCACCGACTTCAAGCCCGACATCATCATGGTGACGCCCAGCTACATGCAGGTGCTGGTGGAGGAGTTCACCCGCCAGGGGCTGGACGCGCGCGAGTCGTCGCTGAAGATCGGCATCTTCGGCGCCGAGCCGTGGACCGAGGCGATGCGCCGTGACATCGAGGCCAGCGCCGGCATCGACGCGGTAGACATCTACGGCCTGTCCGAAGTGATGGGGCCGGGGGTCGCCAGCGAGTGCATCGAGAGCAAGGACGGCCCGGTCATCTGGGAAGACCATTTCTACCCCGAGATCATCGACCCCGACACCGGCGAGGTGCTGCCGGACGGCAGCGAGGGCGAGCTGGTATTCACGTCGCTGACCAAGGAGGCGATGCCCGTCATCCGCTACCGCACGCGCGACCTGACGCGGCTGCTGCCGCCCACGTCCCGGGCCATGCGCCGCATGGGCAAGATCGTCGGCCGCAGCGACGACATGCTGATCATCCGCGGCGTCAACCTGTTCCCCACGCAGGTGGAGGAGCTGGTGCTGCAGGAGAAGGGGCTGGGCGGGCAGTACCAGCTCGTCGTCAGCCGCAACGGCCACCTCGACGAGCTGGTCATCCGCTGCGAGCTGGCGCTGGGCGCGACGGACGACGGCATCGCCCGGCGCCTGTCTGAGCGCATCAAGAACCTGATCGGCGTGACGGCGACCATCAATGTCGAGCCGAACAACTCCATCGAACGCACGCTGGTCGGCAAGGCTCGCCGTGTCGTGGATCAACGCAAGAAGTAAGGAGCTTCAAGCATGTACACCCAAGCCATGGATCTGATGGCGCGGGAAGCCAAGCCGAAGGTCGTCAAAAGCGCCGACGAGCTGGCCCGCGAGGAAGCCTTTGAAGCCCGCATCGATGCCGGTGACTTCATCGAGGCCAAAGACTGGATGCCCGAGCACTACCGCAAGACGCTGGTGCGGCAGATCAGTCAGCACGCTCACAGCGAGATCGTCGGCATGCTGCCCGAGGGCAACTGGATCACGCGCGCGCCGACGCTCAAGCGCAAGGCCATCCTGCTCGCCAAGGTGCAGGACGAGGGCGGCCATGGTCTGTACCTCTACGCCGCCGCCGAGACGCTGGGCACCAGCCGCGACGAGATGACCGAGGCGCTGCTGTCGGGCAAGGCCAAGTACAGCTCCATCTTCAACTACCCCACGCTGACCTGGGCCGACATCGGTGTCATCGGCTGGCTGGTGGACGGCGCGGCCATCATGAACCAGGTGCCGCTGTGCAGGTGTTCGTATGCGCCTTATGCGCGAGCCATGATCCGCGTTTGCCGCGAGGAGAGCTTTCACCAGCGTCAGGGCTACGAGAGCCTGCTGACGATGATGACCCACGGCACCGCCGCGCAGAAGGCGATGGTGCAGGACGCCGTGAACCGCTGGTGGTGGCCGTCGCTGATGATGTTCGGCCCGGCCGACAAGGACTCGCCCAACTCCGAGCAGAGCATGCGCTGGGGGATCAAGCGCGTGACCAACGACCAGCTGCGCCAGAAGTTCGTCGATGCGACCATCCCGCAGGCCGGCATCCTCGGCGTGACGGTGCCCGACCCGGCGCTGAAGTGGAATGCCGAGCGCGACGCGTATGACTTTGGCGAGATCGACTGGAGCGAGTTTTGGCGGGTGGTGGGTGGCGAAGGCCCCTGCAACCGCGAGCGGCTGGCCGCCCGCAACAAGGCCTGGGACGACGGTGCCTGGGTGCGCGACGCGGCGCTGGCCCATGCGCGCAAGCAGGCCGTGAAGATGGAGGCGGCGTGATGAGCAACCCGAAGAATGAGTGGCCCTTGTGGGAGGTGTTCGTCCGCAGCAAGGCGGGCCTGGATCACAAGCACTGCGGCAGCCTGCACGCGCCCGACTCGGCGATGGCCATCCAGATGGCGCGCGACGTCTACACGCGCCGTCAGGAAGGCACCAGCATCTGGGTCGTGCGCTCCGAGCAGATTGTCGCCAGCGACCCGACCGAGAAGGGCAGCCTGTTCGACCCGGCCGACGACAAGGTCTACCGCCATCCGACGTTCTATGAACTGCCGGACGAACTGAACCACATGTGATGGCCATGGACGCGAAGACCACCGACGTGCTGCCCTACGTGTTGCGTTTGGCGGACACCTGCCTCATCCACAGCCAGCGCCTGTCCGAATGGGCCGGCCACGCGCCGGTGCTGGAGGAAGACCTCGCGCTGGCCAACATCGCGCTGGACCTGCTGGGCCAGGCACGCGCGCTGCTGACTCACGCCGGCCAGATCGAAGGCGCGGGCCGCGATGAAGACCAGCTCGCCTTCCTGCGCGAGGAGCGCGAGTACCGCAACGTCGTGCTGGTGGAGTTGCCGAACGCGGTGGCCAGCCCCAGCGATGGCGGCGGGCGCGACTTTGCGCTGACCACGCTGCGCAACGCGGCCGTCGCGATCTGGCTGGAGCTGCTCTACGAGCGGCTGCAGGCCAGCGCCGACACCGAGCTGGCCGGCATCGCCGCCAAGTCGCTGAAGGAGGTGCGTTACCACCGCCAGCACAGCAGCGACTGGGTTGTGCGCCTGGGCGACGGCACGGACGAGTCGCAGCGCCGCATGCAGGCCGCGCTGAACGTGCTGTCGCCGTACTTCAACGAGCTGTTCGCGGCTGCGGGCGTCGATGGCGTGGGCCCCGCGTGGAGCGAGCTGGAACCGGAGTGGCGCGCCCGCTGGGCCACGCTGATGCAGGAGGCCATGCTGACCCTGCCGCGCGACAGCGCGATGCAGCCACGCGGCATCGACGGCATCCACAGCGAACACATGGGCCACATGCTGGGCACCCTGCAGTTCCTGCAGCGCGCTTATCCAGGCGGAGTCTGGTGATGAACCTCGCCGCTGCTCGCGAGCGTCTGGCCACCGTGCCCGACCCGGAGATCCCCGCGGTGACGCTGGTGGACCTGGGCATCGTGCGCGACCTGCGCGAGACGCCTGGCGGCGTCGAGGTCGTGCTGACGCCCACCTACAGCGGCTGCCCCGCCACCGAGCTGATCGCCGACGACGTGCGTGCGGCGCTGGCCGAGTTCGGCGACGTGACGGTCACGCTGCAACGCGCCCCCGCCTGGAGCACCGACTGGATCAGTGCGGAAGGCCGCGAGAAGCTGCAGCAGTACGGCATCGTGCCGCCGCAGTGCCACGTTGGAGATGGCAGTGAGCAGGCCATCCGCGTGTTGCCGCGCCTGCGCTGCCCGCGTTGCGACGGTGGCAAGACCGAGCAGCTGTCGCGCTTCGGCTCGACACCCTGCAAGTCGACCTGGCGCTGCATCGAATGCGGTGAGCCCTTCGAATACTTCAAGCCCTTCTGACATGGCTTTGCACTTCCACCCTCTGCGCGTCACGTCCGTCGAGCGCGACACCGACGACGCGATGGTCGTCGGCTTCGACGCGCCCGAAGGCTTCACCTTCGAGCCTGGCCAGTACCTGACGCTGCGCACCCACATCGACGGCCAGGAACTGCGCCGCAGCTACTCCATCTGCTCGGACCGCCAGCTGCGCGTTGGCATCCGCCGCGTCGATGGCGGCGCGTTCTCCACCTGGGTGCACGAGCGCCTGCAGCCTGGCGACCTGATCGAGTCGTACCCGCCGCAGGGCCGCTTCGTCATGCCTGCGACCCAGGCCGACGGCCGGCACATGCTGTTCATCGCCGGCGGCTCGGGCATCACGCCCATCCTGTCCCTCCTGACGGCGCTGCTGGAGCGTGACCCCAGCGCCCGCGCGACGCTGATCTACGCCAACCGCCGCACCGCGTCGACGATGTTCAAGGAAGAACTCGAAGACCTGAAGAACCGCTTCATGACGCGGCTGTCGCTGCACCTCATCTTCAGCCGCGAGCTGGTCGACGCGCCGCTGTACGGCGGGCGGCTGGATGCGGGCAAGCTCAGCGCGTTCCTGGCAGGCCCTGTGCCGGCGGGCAGCATCGACGAGGTGTTCGTCTGCGGCCCGTTCGAGATGAACGACCAAGCCGAGGCCGCCCTGCGCGGCGCTGGCATCCCCGCCGAGCGCATCCACATCGAGCGATTCGGCACGCCCGAGACGCTGAGCGGCCGGCCTGTGCCGCACGAGGTCAGGCCGGGCGATGCGCCCGAGGCGCGCGTGACCGTGATCCGCGACGGCCTGTCGCGCGAGATCAACTTCATGGCCACGGACCCCAGCCTGCTGGACGCCGCGGCGCGCGAAGGCATGGACGTGCCGTTCTCGTGCAAGAGCGGCGTGTGCTCCACGTGCCGCTGCAAACTCATCGAGGGTCAGGTGCGCATGGACAAGAACTTCGCGCTGGACAAGGCCGAGGTCGCTGCGGGATTCATCCTGAGCTGCCAGGCCCACCCCTTGACCGACAAAGTCGTCATTTCCTTTGATGAGCGCTGATGGCCCGCAAACGTGCCCCCGGCTTTGAAGCCCAACGCGAGGACATCCTCGCCGCTGCCGCCCGCCTGTTCGCCGAGCAGGGTTTCAGCGCCACGTCAATGAACCAGGTTGCCGACGCCTGCGGTGTGGCCAAGCCAACGCTGTATCACTACTTCGAGGACAAGCAGGCGCTGCTGGCGCAGATCTGCGACGCGCACGTGCACGCGCTGCTGGCGCTGGTGGACGAGGTCAAGGCGCGCCAACTCACACCCGAGGCCCAGTTGCGCGCGCTGATCGAAGGTTTCACCCGTGCCTATGCCGACGCGCAGGACCAGCACCGCGTGCTGACCAGCGAGATCAAGTTCCTGGCGGATGCCGAGCGCGAACGGCTGCTGGACGTGGAGCGCCGCGTGGTGGGCGAGTTTGCTGCCACGCTGTGCAGCCTGCGCCCCGAGCTGCACGCCGCCCGGCTGCACAAGCCGCTGACCATGCTGCTGTTCGGCATGATCAACTGGACCTTCACCTGGCTGCGACCCGACGGCGACCTGTCACACGAAGCGCTGGCGGCTCTGGTAAGTGACCTGTTCTTTGGCGGCCTCGGCGCGGTGCATGCGCGGCAGCCTGCCCTGATCCCTGACTGACGACGACAACCTGAGGAGACACGATGAAACTGTTGAAGCAACTCACCGTCGCTTTTGCCGCGACGCTCACGCTGGCGGCGCATGCCGACATCAACGTCGGCGTCACAGTCTCGGCCACCGGCCCAGCTGCGTCGCTAGGCATCCCCGAGAAGAACACCATCGCGCTGATGCCGACAACCATCGCCGGCCAGAAGGTCAACTACATCGTGCTGGACGATGCTTCCGACACGACCACAGCCGTGGCCAACACGCGCAAGTTCATCACCGAGAACAAGGTCGACATCGTCATTGGCTCCACCGTCACGCCCAACTCGCTAGCGATGATCGACGCGGTGTCGGAGAGCGGCACTCCGATGATCTCGATGGCCGCGTCGGCCCGCATCGTCGAGCCCATCGACGCCAAGAAGAAGTGGGTCTTCAAGACGCCGCAGAACGACATCATGATGACGCTGGCCATCATGACCCACATGGCCGACAACGGCGTGAAGTCCGTGGGCTTTATCGGTTTCGCCGATGCCTACGGTGAGGGCTGGTGGGGCGAGTTCCAGAAGATCGCCGCCACCAAGAAGCTCAACATCGTCGCGAGCGAACGCTACAACCGCACGGACACCTCCGTCACTGGGCAGGTGCTGAAGCTCGTGGCGGCCCGCCCTGACGCCATCCTCATCGCCGGTTCGGGCACGCCCGCCGCGCTGCCGCAGAAGGCGCTGAAGGAGCGTGGCTACGCCGGCAAGATCTACCAGACCCACGGCGTCGCCAACAACGACTTCCTGCGCGTGGGCGGCAAGGACGTGGAAGGCACGCTGCTGCCCTCCGGCCCGGTGCTGGTGGCCTCGCAGTTGCCCGCCGACCACCCGGTAAAGAAGAGCGCCGAGGCCTACATCGCCAGGTACGAGGCCGCGCATGGCAAGGGCAGCGTGTCCACCTTCGGCGGACACGCCTGGGACGCCGGCCTGCTGCTGGCCGCCGCCGCACCCGAGGCGCTGAAGAAGGCCCAGCCGGGCACGCCGGCCTTCCGCGCCGCGCTGCGCGACGCACTGGAGAACGTGAAGAACGTGGCCGGTGCGCACGGCGTGTTCAACATGACGCCCGGCGACCACCTGGGCCTGGACCAGCGCGCCCGCGTGATGGTGACCATCGAGAAGGGCGCCTGGAAATTGATCAAGTGAGGTTTGCCGCCCCGGCCCCGCAGGCCGGGGCGCGGATGAGGGCCGCCCTGACGGCGGCCTGCGCAACGGCCTGCGCGCTGCGCGGCCTGAAGGATTTTTGAGATGGCAGTCCCCACCCTCCAGAGTTACATCGCCGGCCGCTGGGTCGGTGCCCGCGCGGCCAAGCCGCTGGCCAGCGCCGTCAACGGCCGTGTCGTCGCGCATACGCACGAAGACTCGCTGGACTTCGCCGAAGCCATGGCCTACGCCCGCGGCACCGCGCTGCCCGGCCTGCTGCGCACGCACTTCCAGGACCGCGCCCGCGTGCTGAAGGCGCTGGCTGCGTACCTGATGGAGCGCAAGGAGCAGCTGTATGCCATCAGCGCCCATACCGGCTCCACGCGCAGCGACTCTTGGATCGACATTGAAGGCGGCATCGGCACGCTGTTCGCGTACGCCTCCATCGGCGGCAAGGATCTGCCCAGCAGCAACGTGCTGCACGAAGGCCCGGCCATGCTGCTGGGCGCCAACAACCACTTCATCGGCAGCCACGTGCTTGTGCCCAAGCGCGGCGTGGCGCTGCACATCAACGCGTTCAACTTCCCGATGTGGGGCATGTTGGAGAAGTTCGCGCCGAGCTTCCTGGCCGGCATGCCCTGCCTGGTCAAGCCCGCGACGGCGACGAGCTATGTGGCAGAAGCCTGCGTGCGCCTCATCGTCGAGTCCGGTCTCGTGCCGGCCGGCGCGTTGCAACTCATCATCGGCGGCACGGGCGACCTGTTCGAGCGGCTGGACGAGGCCGACGTCGTCACCTTCACCGGCAGTGCCGACACCGCGCTGATGCTGAAGGCGCACCCCAACCTGCTGAAGAAGAGCATCCCGTTCAACGCCGAGGCGGACAGCTTGAACTGCGCCATCCTCGCGCCCGACGTTACGCCCGACGATCCGGAATTCGACCTCTTCATCAAGGAGGTTTCGCGCGAGATGACGGCCAAGGCGGGTCAGAAGTGCACGGCCATCCGCCGCACCATCGTGCCGGCTGCGCTGGTCGATGCTGTCGCCACCGCGCTGAAGGCCCGACTGAGCAAGACCGTGGTCGGCGACCCCGCCGTGGAAGGCGTGCGCATGGGCGCGCTGGCCAGCAAGGCGCAGCAGGCCGACGTGGCCGAGCGCGTCGCGCAACTGGCGAGGGATTGCGAGCTGCTGCTGTCCGAGCGCGATGGCTTCGCGCCCAAGGGCGACGGCGTGTCCGGCGGTGCCTTCTTCGCGCCCACACTGCTGCTGGCGCGCGACGCGGCCGCCAGCGACGCGCACCACCTGGAAGCCTTCGGCCCGGTGACGACGCTGCTGCCGTACGGTGACTTCGACGAAGCGCTGCACTTGGCCACTCTAGGCCGCGGCAGCCTGGTCGGCACCGTCTGCACTAAGACGCCAGCGCTGGCCGCGCAGGCGGTGCCGACATTCGCGGCGTGGCACGGCCGCATGCTGGTGCTGGACCGAGAGGCCGCGCTGGAGAACACCGGCCACGGCTCGCCGCTGCCCAAGCTCAAGCACGGCGGCCCCGGCCGCGCGGGCGGCGGCGAGGAGCTGGGCGGCCTGCGCGCTGTGAAGCACTACCTGCAGCGCTGCGCCGTGCAGGGCTCGCCGACGATGATCTCGGCCATCACGGGCGAGTACCAGCGCGGGGGCGCGGTCATCGAGAGCGACATCCACCCGTTCCGCCGCTACTTCGAAGACGTGGAAGTCGGGATGAGCCTCCTGACGCACCGCCGCACGGTGGGCGAAGCCGACATCGTCGCGTTCGGTGGTCTGTCGGGCGATTACTTCTACATGCACTTCGACGAGGTCGCGGCCAAAGAATCACCGTTCGGTCAACGCATTGCGCACGGCTACTTCGTACTGTCGGCGGCGGCCGGCCTGTTCGTCAGCCCGGCGCCCGGCCCGGTGCTGGCCAACTACGGCCTGGAGAACCTGCGCTTCGTCACGCCGGTCGCCATCGGCGACACCATCCAGGCACGACTGACCGCAAAGCGCAAGATCGACCGCCCGCCGCGTGACGATCAACCGGCGCAAGGCGTCATCGGCTGGGACGTGGCGGTAACCAACCAGCGTGGCGAACTGTGCGCGAGCTACGAGATCCTGACGCTGGTGGCGAAGAAGGTGGCCGGCTGATAAGCGGACGCCGGTGCACCCGGGGGGCGCCGGCCGCCCGCGTTCAGCGGGTGGTGGTGCCGGACTCTGCCGCGGCCTTCAGATCGGCGCGGCGCGCGCCGGTGAAGCGCTTGGACCAGTAGGAGTCGCGCATGTCCTCGACGCGCACGGCGCTACCGGTGCGCGGGGCATGAATGAACTTGCCTTCACCGACGTAGATGCCCACGTGGCTGAAGGTGGCGCGCATGGTGTTGAAGAACACCAGGTCGCCGGGCTTGAGTTCGTCCTTGCGGATGGCCAGCAGGCTGTTCATCCTGGCCTGCTCGTCGGCACGGCGCGGCAGCACCAGGCCGACACTCATCTCGAAGATGTGACGCGTGAAGCCGCTGCAGTCAAAGCCGTTCTCGACCGAGTTGCCGCCACGGGTGTATCGCACGCCGAGGAAGTTCATCGCCGACAACACCAGGTCGGACGCCGTGTCGCGGACGCTCGCCAGCAGACGAGACGACCCGCCGCCGCCTTCGGACGCATTCAACAGGCCGCGCTCGCTGAGGAAGCGGCTGACCGCGTCACCCGTGGCAGCAGCCTGCGCCGCCTTGGGGGCAGTGGTGCCAGGTGTTGCGATCTTGTCCACCGCGGTCTGCTGCTGTTGCTGCTGCAGACTCTGGCCGTAGGCGCCGGTCATCGTGCCTGGCGGCGGCAGCGTCGACGCCTGTGCCACCCCTTGCGCATGCGCGGCAACGCAACCGGCGGCCAGCAGGCCAGCGGCGGCAATGCGATTCAGCAGGGCAAGGGAAACAAGCGACATTCGCGAAGACAGGAACCGGAGCGGGCCGCAAGGGCCGGATAGCAGAGTGGGACAGCGGCGCGGAGGTTAGGGGGGCACCCGGGCACCGTCAATCGAAGCGGGCGTAAAGCATGAGATTTTCAGGGCAAACCCCGGGGTTCTAGAGCGGCCACCTCGTAAAAACCCTGTAATTCATCACGCGAGCTGTTTGCGCGAGGTCAGATTGTCGTCAGTGCCTGGAGTCCACACTGGCTGGCATGACGCCCATCGCCTACGCCGACTTCCACGCCCGCTCTCTGGCTGAGCGCGACTCCTTCTGGGCCGAGCAGGCACGGCGCATCGACTGGCAGACGCCGCCGCAGCAGATCTGTGACGTCAGCCGGCCGCCGTTTGCGCGCTGGTTTGTCGGGGGCACGACCAACCTGTGCCACAACGCGGTGGACCGCCACGCGGCCGCGCGGCCCGACGAGCGCGCGCTGCTCTGGGTGTCGACCGAAGTGGGGCAGCAGCGGGTCTACAGCTTTGGGCAGTTGCAGGGTGAGGTGGAGGCGTTTGCCGCCATGCTGGTCGAGCAGGACGTGGGCGCCGGCGACCGCGTGCTGATTTACATGCCCATGATCCCGGAGGCCGCTTTCGCGATGCTGGCCTGCGCGCGCATCGGCGCCATCCATTCGGTGGTGTTCGGCGGCTTCGCGTCCAGCAGCCTTGCCAGCCGCATTGACGATGCCAGTCCGAAGCTCGTCGTCAGCGCCGACGCCGGCAGTCGCGCGGGCAAAGTGTTGCCTTACAAGCCGCTGCTGGACGAAGCCATCGCGCTGTCCACGCACAAGCCCTCGGCGGTGCTGATGGTGGATCGCGGCCTGGCGCCCTTCCAGCGCGTGCCCGGGCGCGACCTGGACTACGCCGAGTTGCGCCGTCGCCATGACGGTGCGCGTGTGCCCTGTGCCTGGCTGGAGAGCAACACGCCCAGCTACACGCTGTACACCAGCGGCACGACCGGCAAGCCGAAGGGCGTGCAGCGCGACGTGGGTGGCTATGCGGTGGCGCTGGCCACCAGCATGGACTGGATCTTCGGCGGCAAGCCCGGGGAGACCTTCTTCTCCACCAGCGACATCGGCTGGGTCGTGGGGCACAGCTACATCGTCTACGGCCCGCTGATTCACGGCATGGCCACGTTGATGTACGAGGGCACGCCGGTGAATCCGGATGCCTCAGTGCTGTGGAGCCTGGTGGAAAAGTACCGCGTGACCGTCATGTTCAGCGCGCCCACGGCGGTGCGGGTGCTGAAGAAGCACGACGCGGCGCTGCTGAAGCAGCATGACCTGTCGTCCTTGCGGGCTCTGTTTCTGGCCGGCGAGCCGTTGGACGAGCCCACGGCGCGCTGGATCGCCGAGGGCTTGAGCGTGCCCGTCATCGACAACTACTGGCAGACCGAAACCGGCTGGCCGCTGCTGACGGTGGCGCATCACATTCCCGGCGTGCAGGCCGTGCCTACGCGGCTGGGCTCGCCGGGCGTGCCCATGTACGGCTACGACGTGCAGCTGCTGGACGAGCAGACCGGAGCCGTGCTGACCGCTCCCGACCAGAAGGGCGTGCTGGCCATCGCGCACCCGCTGCCGCCCGGCGCGCTGCAGACGGTGTGGGGCGACGACGCGCGTTTCGCCAATACCTACTGGCACAGCGTGCCTGGTCGCGAGGTCTATTCCACCTTCGACTGGGCCACACGCGATGCCGACGGCTACACCTTCATCCTGGGCCGTACCGACGACGTCATCAACGTGGCCGGCCACCGGCTGGGCACGCGCGAGATCGAGGAGTGCATCTCGGGCCACGCCGCCATTGCCGAGGTCGCGGTGGTGGGAGTGGCCGATGCGTTGAAGGGCCAGGTCGCCATCGCGTTCGCCGTGCTGCGCGACCCGGCGCTGGCATCACCGGCGCTGGAAGGCGCGGTCATGAAACACGTAGACGCGCAACTGGGCGCCGTAGCGCGGCCGGCGCGCGTGCTGTTCGTGACGGTGTTGCCCAAGACCCGCTCCGGCAAGCTGCTGCGCCGAGCGCTGCAGGCCGTGGCCGAAGGCCGCGACCCGGGCGACCTGACGACGCTGGACGACCCGGGCGCGCTGGCCCAGGTGAAAACCCTGCTGCAGAAGTAGGGCGTGAGGAACGGCTGGGCGCGATGCACCCAGCAGAATCGGCGCCTTCCCACGAGGAGCACCGATGAAGAACGCCATGACCACGCTGGCCGCTCTGCTGCTGGCCGCCGCTGCGCAAGCCCAACCCAGGCTGCCCGGCCCGAACTTCCCAACCTATCACAGCGTCGCCGACGTGAAGACCCGTTGCGACGCCGGCCTGAAGGGCGCCAAGCAGCGCGTCGTGCAGCTGGAGAAGCGCCCGGTCGACGCGGGCTGGCTGGCCGCGCTGGACGATCTGACGGTCTACTTCGAGGACCACCAGTACCCCAACGACTTCATCCTCAACGTCCACCCGGACAAGGCCATCCGCGATGCGGCACAAGCCTGCTCGCTGCGCTGGGCTGACTTCAATTCCAGCCTGGGCCAGAACGAGAAGCTGTACCGTGCGCTGCAGAAGACCCCGAAGCAGGACGGCATCGACGCTGAGTTTGTGCGCCTGGCCTCCGGCCAGTTCGAGGACACCGGCGTCGCGCTGCCCAAGGACAAGCGCGGGCGTGCCAAGCAGATCCTGGACAAGCTGACCGAGCTGGATCAGCAGTTCAGCAAGAACATCCGCGACGCCGGCACTCGCGTGACCTTCACCGAGGCCGAGCTGAAGGGCGTGCCTGCCAGCGTGTGGGACAAGGCCAAGCGCGACGAGCAGGGCCGCATCGTGCTGGGCGTGGACGCGCCGAGCTATATGCCCGTCATGCGCAGCGCCGAGAGCGAGGCCGCGCGCCAGCGCATGTGGCTGGCCAAGACCAATGAGGGCGGCCAGCCCAACCTGGACCTGCTGGCCCAGATCGTCACGCTGCGCGGCGAGTACGCGAAGCTGTTCGGCTTCGACAATTACGTGGACTTCAACCTGCGCCGCCGCATGGCCAAGGACGGCGCGACGGCCACGAAGTTCCTTGACTCCGTGACCGGCGCCGTCAATGCGCGCGAGAAGTCGGAGTTGCAGGAGCTGCGCGCCGCCAAGGCACAGCATGTCGGCACGCCGCTGGCGCAGACTATGGTGCAGCGCTGGGATGCGATCTTCTACAGCGAGCGCGTGAAGCGCGAGAAGTTCAGCGTGGACCAGAACGCCTTCCGCTCCTACTTCCCGCCGCAGGCCAGCCTGGAGTTCTCGATGAAGATCATCGAGCAGCTGATGGGTGTGAAGTACCAGCGCGTCGACAACAAACTCTGGCACGACGAGGTGCAGACATATGTCGTCAGCGACGCCGCGTCGGGCCAGCCCATCGCGCAGATGTACGTTGACCTGTATCCGCGCGAAGGCAAGTACAACCACGCGGCGGTATGGCCGCTGCGCGGCAGCGCCGCGCGCGCCGGCCGCACGCCGGCCGCAGCGCTGGTCGTCAACTTCGACCGCCAAGGCCTGACGCTGGATGAGGTGGAGACGCTGCTGCACGAGCTGGGCCACGCGGTGCACGTGAACCTGTCCAAGACCCGCTATGCCGCGACCGCGGGCACGGCCGTCATGCACGACTTCGTCGAGGCGCCGTCGCAGATGCTGGAGGACTGGGTCTATGACAAGCGAGTGCTGAAGCTAATGCAGGCCGTCTGCGCGGACTGCAAGCCAGTGCCCGACGCAATGGTGGACCAGGCCCAGGCCGCCAAGCACTACGCCAAGGGCATGCAGTTCGGCCGCCAGCACCTGTACGCCAGCTACGACATCACGCTGCACCAGCAGGCCAAACCCGAGCCGCTGCCGCTGTGGGCGCGCATGGAGGGTGCGACGCCGCTGGGCCATGTGCCGGGCACGATGTTCCCGGCCGGCTTCGGGCACATCGCCGGCGGCTATGGCGCGGGCTACTACGGCTACCTGTGGAGCCTGGTGGTCGCAATGGACCTGCGCACGGCGTTCGACCAGGACAAGCTGGGCGCCGACGTCGGCAAGCGCTATCGGGACCTGGTGCTGGGGCAGGGCGCTCAGAAGCCGGCGCCCGAACTGGTCAAGGACTTCCTGGGCCGCGAGTCCAACTCGCAGGCGTTCTTCGAGTACCTGAAGAAGTGACCCAGGGCCGCGTCAGCGGCCCTTCTCTCAGGTGGGCGCGTCAGTGCCCGCAGCTGCTGGCGCCGCAGCCCGCGCCAACGGCTTCGGCGGTTGCGACGTCCCGGCACTCTCCCGTCGTCGGGTCGAAGCCGGCCTGCTGCATCGTCCACACCAGCGCTGCATCCATCATCTCGGCATGCTGCGGAAACCAGCCCGCCAGCTCCGTGCGCAGGATGTTGAGCGGCTCGCGGTCGTTCAGCTCGTTCGCGTAACGCAGCGCCTCGCGCATCACGTTCAGCACCATCGCGTGCTGGCTGGCGTGGCAGTTTTGCGGCTCGAAGCCGCAGCGCGCCATCCAGTCCTCTTCCATCGCGAAGTGAGCCTCGGTGTGGGCCAGCAACGCGTGATAGGCGGGCAGCGCGTCGATGCCCGCATCCAGCGCATCGCCGAAGGCATTCAGATGTTCGACGAACTCTTGGTGCGTGTGGTCCAGCGTGGGCTGGTTCAGGGTCAGGGCGTCGGTCCAGGCGAGTGTCGTCATGTGCGCATGCTAGCCAAGGTGACGACGGAACCCTTTGATGCCGGTTAATCAGTGCGGGGCAGATCGACGATGAAAAGTCGCTGTTGGGGCCGACTCTCGAAGTTGCCTGCGTGTGTATCGCTTCAGCCAGCGCGACGGCGGCGCGCCAGCAGGCCGACGGCGGCGAGTCCGCCAAGCAGCAGTGCGTAGCTCCGGGGTTCGGGTACGGGTGCCAACGTGTAGCTGATGTTGTTGATGCCGACGTTGTAGGCTGAGTTCTCCCACTCGATGACAACGCCCGTGGTGGAGCTGATGCTCGGGAAGAAGGTGCTGGGGCCGCCGGACGTGCCGACATCGCCGGCATGGCTGAACATCACCGCGCTGCCGAGCGAGAACACGCGCAGGTTGGTGGTGCGGGTGTTGGTGGCATAGGCGCCCAGGTCAAGGGTGTCCAGCGTGATGGCCATGCCCGACGCCGGCGTGAGGGTGATCCGCGCGAAGGAATTGGCGTCGCTACCGCTGGCCCACAAGGCGCTGGGCAGCGTGTTGTAGCCGGTACCCCACCAACGCAAGCTGTCACCATTGGTGGAGTCCACGTCAAGGTAGCTGACGTCAAGTTGGCCGGCGACATCGCCGTGGGCCTGGTTGACGAAGCTGCCATTGGCGCACGTGACAAGGGTGCCAACACCGCTGGCACTGCTGGAACAGCTGACGGTGGGGAATGTGATCGTCGCGGCGAAAGCCGGCGAGGCGATCAGGGCGGTCAGCGCGGCAAGCGTTTTCAGATGCATGGGGAGCCTTGGTTCGAGACGCCCGGCACGATAAGCGGTGGCGCGGATGATTCCGCTCCCTAGTTCGTGCGCCCTCCCCGTGAATGAAGGAGTCGGGTTTTGTCAGCTCGCCAGGCGAGCCCGATGGCGCTCAACCTGCGCCCGCACCTGCGCCGGTGCGGTGCCGCCCAGCACGTTGCGGGCATTCAGCGAGCCTTCCAGCGACAGCAGGTCGAACACGTCGGCCTCCACACGGGCGTCGAACGCCTTCAACGCGTCCAGCGACAGCGCGGCCAGGTCCACGCCCTGGGCGGTGGCAGACTTCACCGCATGCGCGACGACCTCGTGCGCGTCGCGGAACGGGAGGCCCTTCTTAACCAGGTAGTCGGCCAGGTCAGTGGCGGTGGCGTGACCCTTCAGCGCCGCAGCGCGCATCGCTTCGGGCTTGGGCGTCAGGCCGGCCAGCATGTCGGCAAAGATGCGCAGCGTGTCCTTCAAGGTGTCGACCGTGTCGAACAAGGGTTCCTTGTCTTCCTGGTTGTCCTTGTTGTAGGCCAGCGGCTGGCCCTTCATCAGCGTGACCAGGCCCATCAGGTGGCCCGCCACGCGGCCGGTCTTACCGCGCGCCAGCTCGGGCACATCGGGGTTCTTCTTCTGCGGCATGATCGACGAGCCTGTGCAGAAGGCATCGGGCAATGCGATGAAGCCGAAGTTCTGGCTCATCCACAGGATCAGCTCCTCAGACAGCCGCGAGATGTGCAGCATCACCAGCGTGGCGGCCGATGTGAACTCGATGGCGAAGTCTCGGTCGCTGACGGCGTCCAGGCTGTTCTGGCAGACGCCTTCCATGCCCAACGTCTTCGCGACGCGCTCGCGGTCCAGTGGATAGCTGGTGCCGGCCAGCGCGGCGGCGCCCAGCGGCAGTCGGTTGACGCGCCTGCGGGTGTCCAGCATGCGCTCGGCGTCCCGCGCAAACATCTCCACATAGGCCAGCAGGTGGTGGCCGAAGCTGACCGGCTGTGCGACCTGTAGATGGGTGAAGCCGGGCAGGATCACGTCGGCATGCTCGGCGGCCTTCTCGACCAAGACGCGCTGAATCGCCGTCAGCAGCGTGACGATCTCGTCAATCTCACCGCGCAGCCACAGGCGCACGTCGGTGGCGACCTGGTCGTTGCGACTGCGGCCCGTGTGCAGGCGCTTGCCGGCAATGCCCACGCGCTCGGTCAGGCGGGCCTCGATATTCAGGTGCACGTCTTCCAGATCCAGCTTCCAGTCGAACTGGCCGGCCTCGATCTCGGCGGCTATTTCATGCAGGCCGCGCTGGATGGCGGCGTGGTCCTCGGCGCTGAGGATGCCTTGCGCCGACAGCATCTCCGCATGCGCCAGGCTGCCGGCGATGTCGGCCCGCCACAGGCGCTGGTCGAAGCCCACACTGGCCGTGTAGCGCTTGACCAGATCGCTCATCGGCTCGGAGAACAGGGCGGACCAGGCTTGGGACTTGTTGGCGAGTTGGTTGTCTGACATGGAGCGGAGCGACGTGATTCGACGCGCACAATCGCGCGCAGCTCGGCATTATCGAACGTAGCTTCAGTCATGCTTTCGTCCTTCTTCAAGCGCCGCCCTGAGCCTCACCACAGCGTCTGGCACGAGTCCCGCCAGGTCAGCCAGTGGCTGGCCTTCGCGGCCACCGACCTGCCCGACCTGCCCGGGCTGCGCACGCCGCCGCTGCTGGACCCGACGCGTGCCTTCGACGTGTGCCACGTGGGTCTGGTGATGCGCGCCGTGCTGGGCGTGCAGCTGCTGCTGGCGCTCGGCGCTGCGCTGCTGGCGCGCGATGCCGGCCAGTGGGTCACGCTGACGGCCAGCGGCACCGTCGTGACGATGTTCGCCACGTTGTCATGGCTGCTGGTCGTCTGCGGCGCGAAGCGTCTGTGGCCGCGCCTGGCTGAGCCCCTACAGTGGGGCGTGCTGATGGCGCTGGGCGCCCTGTCGGCGCTGCTCGGCTTCTCGCTGCTGAACCTCACCAGCGACGAACCCGTGCCGGTGTGGCGCTGGGGCAGCATCGCCGCGGCCGGCGCCAGCGGGGCGGCGGTGCTGCTGGCCTGGTTGAAGCTGCGCGAGCACAGCCAGCGACCGGCCGACGCACTGGCGCAGCTGGTCGAGCTGCAGTCGCGCATCCGGCCGCACTTCCTCTTCAACACGCTCAACAGCGCCATCGCGCTGGTGCAGATCGACCCTGCCCGCGCCGAGGGCGTGCTGGAAGACCTGGCCGAGCTGTTTCGTGTGGCGCTGGCGGACTCCAGCACCTCGGTCACGCTCGCCGAAGAGGTTGAGCTGGCCAAGCGTTACCTCGCCATCGAGCAGATCCGCTTCGGCAAGCGGCTGCGGGTCATCTGGCACCTGGACCCCGCCGCCGGCGCTGCCCGTTTGCCACCGCTGCTGCTGCAGCCGCTGGTGGAGAACGCGGTGCGCCATGGCGTGGAGCCCAACGACGACGGCGGCGAGCTGGAGGTCAGCACGCTGCGCCGGGGCGGCGAGGTGGAGATCCGCATCGTCAACACGGTCGGCGCGCCGCAGCGTATCGCCGGCCACGGGCTGGCGCTGCGCAATGTCCGCCAGCGGCTGCGGCTGATGCACGACGTCGCGGCGCGCTTCGACCTCGAATCCACCGACACTCGCTTCTCCTTGCGCATCGTGCTGCCGTCATGACCGTCCTGCGTGTCCTCATCGTCGACGACGAACCCCTGGCCCGGCTGCGGCTGCGCGGTCTCGTCGAAGCCATCGCCGAGCCCCGCTGCGAGGTGCTGGCCGAAGCCGCCACCGGCTCTCAGGCCGCGGCCTGGCTGCGCGACCACGCCTGCGACCTCGTGCTGCTGGACGTGCAGATGCCCGGGGCCGACGGGCTGCAGCTGGCCGACGGACTGGCGCAGCGCGCCGTGGCCGGACAGTCAGCGCCCATGATCGTTTTCGTCACGGCGCATGCCATGCACGCGCTGCGCGCGTTCGAGCTCGACGCGATCGACTACCTGACCAAGCCGGTGCGCCGCGAACGCCTGCAGGCAGCGCTGGCGCGCAGCGCGCAGCGCCTGGCCGAGCGTTCAGCCGCGCTGGCGCGTGTGCCTGCCGAAGCCCCTTCGGCGCCGGAGCACGACTTCATCACCCTCACGGACCGTGGCCGCCTCAGACGCGTGCCGGTCAGCGAGGTGCTGTACTTCAAGGCCGAGCTGAAGTACGTGACGCTGCGCACCGCCAGCGAAAGTCATGTGCTGGATGGCGCGCTGTCCGAGCTGGAGCAGCGCCTGGGCGAACGCTTCCTGCGCATCCACCGCAACGCGCTGGTGGCGCGCTGGGCGGTGCGCGAGCTGGAGCGCCACGCGCCCACCCATTTCGGCGACCTGGACGGCGAGGGCGCCGAGTCAGCCGACAGCTGGGCCGTGCGCGTGGTGCACGTGGACGAGTGGCTGGCCGTATCGCGCCGCCAGGTGGCCGCAGTGCGCGAGGCGCTGGCGGGTCTGGGGCGGTGACGCCGATGCGTGGCCTGCTGCTGCTGGTGCTTGCGCTGGCCACGGCATGCAGCCAAGCACAGACGGTGCAGCTTTGTGCGCACCACCACGCAGCCCGTGCTGCGCCTCTTGCATCCATGACGACTGCAGCCGTGACCCGGCTGCAGCAGCAGCGCGACCCCCGCGCGCTGGCAGTGGCGGACTACCTGCTGGCTGGTGCCAACGAGCCCGACAGCGACGCCGCCCGTGCGCGCCTGCACGACCGGGCCCGCGCCTCCGCCGACCCGCTGCTGACCGTGCTGGCGCTGCACAAGCCCTGTTCGCAACCGGGCTGCCGCAGCATCGAAGCCGCTCAGTGGTCGCGGCTGGAACCCGATAACCTGCTGGCCTGGCTGGTATTGCCGACCACCGCGGGCGACAGCGACTACCTGCTCGACCAGATCGCCTCTCGGGTGCGGCTCGTGCGTGACTACCGGCGTGAGGCCGCCGCCGTGGTGGACGGCTCGACGGGCGGCGTGCTGGGCGACAGCTGGCCGCTGCTCAACCTGCGTTCGCTGGCTGTCAGCTGCCCGCGCGACCTGCACGACGCCACCCGGGCGCAGCGCTGCGAGAAGGTGGCCGATCTGCTGTGGAGCGGCGGCGGCGCCGTGGAGCGCCTGATGGCGCTGACGCTGATGCAGGGCGTGCAGCGCCTCCAGCCGGAGCGCCGGGCGCTGTGGGGACCGCGCCTGCAAGAGGTGACGCTTGCTCTGCGCAGGCTGCCCGATGGCCAGGTGATCAGGCCCGGCCCCGGCGCGCTGTGCGACCTGATGACACCGCCCGGTAGCGCCGTGCTCGCTGCTTCGGACGACTGGCGCCGGGCGTGGCAGGTGTTGGCGGCCAGCGGCGTGTACTTCGACCCTAACCCGGACCGCCGCTATCGGTGAGCAGCTGCGATGAGGACGCAATGTTGACGCGACGCTGGTGCAGGGTGGCGCTGCTGGCGGTGGTGCTGGCGGTTGTGGCCGGCTGGTGGGGCTGGCGCGGGCTGCAGCGCGATGCCGATGCAGCCCTCGCTGCCTCGGCGCCTGCCGCTGCTGCATCGCAGGGACTGGCCGCCGCATGGCTGACGCCTGCGACTGACGACCGCGCAGCGCTCTCGGTTGGCGCGTCGTCCGCTGTGCGCGCAGCAAACGGCGAGCCGCGTGCCGAGGAGGATGAGCCGATGGAGGTCTGCGGTCTGGGGCGCGTGACCCAGCGGGAGATGAAACGCTGGAACCCCATCGAGATGCTGAAGGCCAAGGCGCAGATGGATGCGCTGGAACGACGCAAGGACGCCGTATTGAGCCAGTTGTCGGCGCGGATGGCGGTCGGTTCGGATGGCGAGCGCGTGGCGGCGCGCTTGTTGATGGCCGATGTCGAGGGCGCGGCGCTGATTGCCGCGCGCACCCAAGATGCCACGGCCTACCGGCTGGCGCTGCTGAGCTGCCGAGGGCGCGAGACTTCGGCGTCGGAACCCAGCTGCCGCGGGCTCACGGCGCAGGCCTGGTCGCGATTGGACCCGCAGGATGCTGCACCGTGGCTGTGGCTGATGGGTGATGCCGTGAACCGAGGTGACGACGTGGCCGCCCACGAAGCGATGGAACAGGTGCTGCAGCGCCAGCGACGCAGCTCATCCCGCCCGTTGTTGACGGCCGTCAGGCGGGCATCTGCCAGCGCTGCAGACGCAGATGCGGTCGGCCTGGGCATGGCGATGGTCGAGGTGGTCGGCCGCGACTACGCGTTGTTCGACGTCAGTTCCTTGGGCGTGAGCCGCTATTGCAAGGCCCAGGCGGTCAGGAACGATTCCCGACGCGCACACTGCGAGCGTCTCGTTCGCTGGCAGTTCAAGCAGGCCCAAGACCTGATGGACGCCGGCGTTGCGCTCGCCATCGCCGACCGCGTCGGTTTGCCGGCCGATCAACGACCTTACACGCGCGAGCAATTGAATCAGGCGCAGCAGAAGATGACCGATGAATCGGTGCACTTGCTAGGCCTTGACTGCGGCAGCCTGGCGCGCGCCGCCGACTTGCCGGCTCGACTGCTGGATGTGTCGGAGTTGGAGCGGGCGCTGCAGCTCTTGCCCGGCCGCTGAAGAGCGCGACCGGTGGTGGCTCAGGCACCTGCCGAGCTCAATTCGTAGTCAAGCCGCATTCAAGCCGCGCCGCATGCCGTCCAGCAGCAGCGGATTCACCCGGGCCGGGTCGCCGATGGGGGCCAGGTGGGCCGCGCCTTCAACCACCGCCAGCTGCACCCGTGGCAGTTTGACGCTCAACGCTTGCGAAACCGCCCGCGCACTGGCGCGCGTGGCGCCGCCGCACACCAGCTGCACCGGCATCTGCAGCGTGGCCAGTTGCGCATCGGTCCAGCGTGCCGCATTCAAGGCCTCGAAGTGGCGGCGCACGGTGGGCATGGGCTCGGCCAGGCGCTGGCGCTGCGCATCGTCAAGCTCGGGCCAGATGTCGCGGTCCTGCCAGTAGCCGACGAAGCCGCGCGCCGCGTCCTGCAGATCGCCGCGGTCCAGTGCTTCCACGACGGCCTGCGCGACCTGGCGTGCCTCCCGGGCTCCCGGCACGTCGTCGCCCAGCACGCCGAACGCCACCGGCTCGTAAAGCGTCAACGACTGCACGCGTTGCGGCTGTAGCAGCGCGACCTGCAGTGCGGTGGCCGCGCCGTAGCTGTGCGCCACCAGGTGGAACGGTTCATCGGTGAGCAGCGGCAGCCCGGCCAGCACGCCGTCGGCTTCCACGTCCAGCCGGTTGGGGCGGCCAGCCGGCCAGGCGGCGGCGCTGCCGTGACCGTAGAGGTCGGGCGCATGCCATTGCCAGGTCTCGCCGGCCTCGGTCGCGTCGGCGATCAGGCGGCGCCACTGCTTGCCGCTGGCGGCGCTGGAGTGCAGGCAGACGAAGGTGGTGGAGGGCGAGGTTTCGGCCATGCGGGCACTGTAGCCGTGCGCGTAGGCGGCCACCTACCGCCGCGCAGGCGGTGGGCCGATATCGGCGGGGGTGCGCGAACCCCTAGTCTGAGGCCTGTCAAATCCAGGAGTTGCCCATGAAGCACCCGATGAAATTCTCGGCCGCGGCGCTGGCCTGCGCGCTGGCGGTGGGCTCGCCGTTCGTGGCCGAGCCCGCGCAGGCGCAGACCCGCGCCACTGCGACTTCTACACTGCGCGTGACCGGCTTCGACGTGGAGCAGGTGGACCGGGTGGAGCCAGGCGCGGAGCTGAACTTCACGCTGTGGGGCACGCCGGGCGCGGCCGTGGTGCTGCAGATCGACGGCGGCCGTCGCACCGTGCGGCTGGACGAGACGACGGCCGGCCGCTACCAGGGCAGCTACGTGGTGAGCCGCGGCGACCGCATCGTGCCGGAGTCGCGGGTGCACGCCAACCTGCGCCGCGACAACCGCGTGGCCACGGCCACGCTGGGTGAGGCGCTGCAGTCAGGCTGGCCCTCTCCGGTCGCCGCCTCGTCGGGCATCCCCGAGATCCAGTCCGTCAAGGTCACCCGCGAAGCCGGCCGCCCGCGCGTGGATGCGCTGCGTTACACGGTCTACGGCACGCCAGGCGGCCAGGCGTCGGTGAGGTTGCAGGGCAGTCAGCCGCGCAACATCGTGCTCGACGAGGTGCGCCCGGGCGAATATCAAGGCACGTATGTGCTGCCGCAGGGCGCCTGGGTCGACACGAACCAGCCGCTGGTGGCCCAGCTGCGCCTGGGCAACCGCACGGCCAGCAACACCGTGGCGGACGCGTACGCGGGTCTGCGCCTGATGGCGCGCGCTGACCGCGACAGCTGCCGCGATTGCGCGACCGTGCAGGCCGTCAACGAAGTCGTCGTGGACGGCGACGGCAGGGTGCTGGGCACCGTGGCTGGCGGCGTGCTGGGCGCGGTAGTGGGCAGCCAGTTCGGCAAGGGCGATGGCCGTACCGCGGCCGGTGTGGCCGGTGCCGTGGGTGGTGCGCTGCTGGGCCGCGAGATCCAGAAGCGTCACAACCAGCGCACGCAGTATGAAGTCGTCGTCCGCATGGACGACGGGACCCAGCGCACGGTGGTCTACGCCGAGCCGCCGAACCTGCGCGTGGGCGACCCCGTACGCCTGTCCGGCGAGACGCTGGAGCGCCGCTGATGAGGGCCGGCGCGCGTCGGACAATGCGCGCATGAGCAAGGCGTTCACGAAGGAATCCGACGGGCCGGACGACGATGACGACGGTCCGTCGCTGCCTGCGCTGCCGGCAGGGGCACGCAACTACATGACGCCGGCCGGCCATGCGCGGTTGCGTGCCGAGTTCATGCAGCTCATCGACGTGGAACGGCCCAAGATGGTGGAGACCGTGTCATGGGCGGCAAAGAACGGCGACCGCTCGGAGAACGGCGACTACCTGTACGGCAAGAAGCGGCTGCGCGAAATCGATCGGCGGCTGCGCTTTTTGACCAAGCGGCTGGACATCGCCGAGGTGGTGGACGCCAGCGTGCATTTCGGCTCGGACCAGGTCTTCTTCGGCGCGACGGTCACGTATGCCAACGCGCGTGGGGATGAGAAGACGGTGACCATCATTGGCATCGACGAGGCCGACAGCCTGGCCGGCGAGGTCAGCTGGGTGTCGCCCGTGGCCCGCACGCTGCTGAAGGCGCGGGTGGGCGACGAACTCAACTTGGTCACGCCGGTGGGCGTGGAGAAAATTGAGGTAGTAGAGGTGCGTTACCCGGCGCGTGCCGCCGGGTAACGGTCGTGAATCCCGGCGACTGCCGCCGGGCGCAATCAGGACTTCTTCGGTGCAGGCTTGAGCATCGCGTCGGCGCGGGCCTTGTCGTCAGGGCTGAGCTTGACCGCAATGGCGGGGAGGGCGACGGCAGCCTGCTCGTGGCCCTGGCTCTTGGCCAGCGCGCACCACGCGTACGCCGCCGCCATGTCCTTCTCACCACCTTGGCCCTGGGCCAGCATGACGGCGAGGTTGAACATCGCATCCGGCTGCCTGCCGCGGGCGGCAGCCTGGAAAAGCTGACGCGCGGTCGTGTAGTTCTGCGGCACCACATCGCCCTGGTAGAAGAACGTGGCCAACGCGTTTTGCGCTTCGGCATGGCCCTTGACTGCAGCTTCCTTGTAGAGCGCCAGTGCCTGTTCCGGCGCCCTCGCGGTGCCTTCGCCAAGGTCTAGCATGCGTGCGGCCGCATAGGTGGCCTCGACGTTGCCCGCTCGCGCGGCGGCGCCGTAGTAGGCGCCGGCTTTCTCCAGATCCAGCGGAATGCCAGGCGGCTGCTTGGGGACGCGCTGCTGATAGAGCTGACCCAGCAGAAGCATCGCTGGCACGTGGCCGGCGGCAGCGGATGCAGTGAGCGCCTCGATGGCCTTGCGGCCGTCTGCGGCCGTCCCCACACCGCTCACGTAGGCCTGGCCAATGAGCGTGTTGGCGGGCTCGAAGCCGAAGTCGAGCGCCTTGCGCCACAGGCGCAGCGCTTCCTGGGGGTTGCGCTGGGTGCCTTCACCGCTCAGGTAGACGCGGGCCAGCAGCAATGTGGCCTCGATGCGGGTGTTGATCTGGTCGGGCGTCTTGGGGTCGTAGCGCAGCCGGTCATTGACCGGGTTGTAGCGTGCCTCGATGACCTCGTTGAGCCACTCGACAGCCTTGGGCGTGCTGGCCGGCGTGCCCAGCCCGAGCAGGTGCAGGCGGCCCAGCATCATGGCGGCCTCTTCATAGCCAAGCTTCTTCCACCCTTCCTCGAAACGGGTGCGAGCCTCGACGTAGTTGCCGGCCGCATAGGCATCAAAGGCCTGTTGCAGTGACTTGTCCTTTCGGGCAATCCAGTTGCGGCCCGCCGCAAAACGAATGTCCGAGCCCGCGCAGGCCACCGAGGGCGACGTCGGTATCCCGGGCGCAATGTCTGTCGACTCAGCGCTTGACGGGGTTTTGGCACTGCCGTCGGGCGACAGGTCGTCGAGATCCGTGTCCAAAGAACCGAAGTGGCGCAGGTAGGCCAGCGTGGCTTCGTCTTCTTCCGGCACATAGCCGCTCATGAACCCGCATGAGGAGGCGTAGTTGCGGGACAGCACCTTGCTCTTGGCCGCGATGATGGCGCTGGGATCGGCGGTGCGGTCGCGCTTGCCAGTGACTTTGACGGCTTCCAGCAGATTGGCCTGGGCTGCGGGTGTGGGGGCGGGGGCGCCGGCGGCAGTCTGCTGCGCATGCGAAGGCAGCGCCAGCAGCGTTGTACACACAGCCAGGACGGAAAAAGCCGTCCGGCTCAGCTTGAAGTTGGGACGGACGGCTTGTGACATGGCGTCTGGCTGATCAGCGTGGGCTGCGATAGGTCGCGGTGACCTGGTAGATGCGACCGTAGTAGCCGTCGTCGTTGATGCTCGGCCCACTTGTGTAGTTCTGGTAGCCGCCCGTGTAGGACTGGTTGCGCTCGCCGGTGAGGTTGCGCGCTTCAGCAGCCAGCTCCAGCCCGTTCTTGAAGCGGTAGGACACCTTGGCATCGATGAACGCCGTGCGCCTGGAAAAGACTGGCGCACCGGGGTTGTAGGGCAGGCGCCAGTTCGCAATCCCCACACCCGGGAAGTTATTGACGCCGATGGAGTTGCTGTTGGCCCCTGGCGTGAAATTGAACAAGCGCTTGGCCACCACCTGTTGAGCGATGCGGAACTGCAGGGCTCCGTCGTCGTACCACAGCGAGGTGTTGAACGAGTACTTGGGCTGGTTGATCAAGGGCAGGGTCTCGCCGCTGATCTGGTCGATCATCGGCGTGCCGCCTGCGTTGCGCAGCTGGGTGTAGTTGGCATCCATGCCGGTGTAGCGCAGCACGGAGGGCAGGAAGGTGAAGGCCGTCTTGCCGCTGAACTCCAGGCCACGTCGTTTACCGGTCAGCGGATTGTTGGTCCACATGCCGATGTTGAACTCCTTGTTGGCCAGCGACTCACCCGTCAGCGGATCCACAAGATTGCTGTTGGCGAAAACGCGAACATCGCCGAGTGCAGCGCGGAAGTTGGGAGCGCCCACGACGTCGCGTTGCTGGAAGACCCCAATCGACACCAGGGTTTCGCGGTTGACGTACCACTCCAGCGACAGATTCTTGTTGATCGTGGTCTGCGGCTTCAAAGCCGGGTTGCCGAAAGTCCGGTTGCAGCCCTGGTCGGCTGGCGTGCCGTCCTCCTCTGCGTCAAGATCATCAACGATCTCGCTGTTGGTGCAGGTGACGGCGACGCCACCGTCGCCCGTCGTCGAGACCCGGCTCAGCGGCAACGTGCCAATATTCTTGGACCAGGAGAAACGGGTTACCAGCTTGTCGGCCACGGGCCACAGCGCCAGGTTCACGCTCGGGCTGATATCAGTCCGGGTGCCCTTGAAGTCGACGTTCTGGGAAACCTGGGCAACTTGGACGTTCTGGGTGTCGCCATTGCCCGGCACCCAGTTGGCAGTCTTCTGGATGGACCGGAAAACGAGGAAGCCGGTAGAGCTCATGGTGGTGCGCACGACGCGCGCACCGACGTTGCCCGCAAGCTCCATGCCGAACGGCAGTGGTCTGTCAGTGAACGGCAACCTGTCGACCTCGAAGTTGGTCATCAGGTAAGCATGCACCTTCTTGTCCTGGAAGGAGCTCTTGGGCGCGTCGTAGTAGTTGCCGTCACTGGCGATGCAGCCCTTGTAGCAGTCCGGCACATTGAAGCCTGCGATGTCAAACAGGTTGTAGACATCGATGGTGTTGAAGCCATTGAACAGGTTGGCCGGGCGATCCTTGGAGCCGCCGTAGTACTGGCCTGACGGCGGGACGACCATGGTCTGCGTCACGATCTGCTTGAGCTGGTCTGGCGTCACCGTGGTCGTGCCGGCCACCCCGTTGCCGGGATAGGCGTTGATCATCGTGCCCTGTTTGACGCCGTAGTCGCACTTCTGGCCGCCTGCTGCCAGCGATCCGGCCGTGTCTTGGCAACCCACCAGGTTCCACCGAGTATTCACCGCCGGCAGGTACACGCCAGGCACAAACCCTGCCTGCCCGAAGGTGCCGACGGGCGCCTTGATCTCCGGGCCATTGCCGCTGTAGCGGATCGCATCGTTCTGGATGCCCTGCAAGCCTGTGCTCAGTTTCGTCAAGAACGGAACTTTGTCCGTCAGGTCGTAGTTCACGTCGACCTTGAGGTTGGTCTCGCGGTTCTCATTCAAGAACGCGCGGGCTACCTGGAGCACCGAGGCGCTGGTGTATTGGGCGCGCTGGGCTGCTGTGTATGCCGGCGTGGCCACGGGGTTCAAGGCGTTGGCGGCCACGGCGGTGCTGGCGGTCGGTGCGCCCAGCACTGCGTAACCGTCCATGTTGCTGAACTGATCCAGCGCGCCGCCGTCAGGGCGGCTCACGCTCCACAGGCCATTGCCTCCCAGTTCGGCGTAGGCGAGTCCGTAGTAAGAAGCAAACCCGGCTCGGCGATCCTGGCGCTGTCCGGTGGAGTCGTTGCGCGCCGCCATGAACTTCACTTGCAGTCGGCCATCACGGTACTCGCCACCAAACTGCAGGGTTTTGCTCGTGGTGTCGATCTTCGAGGCGATGGTGTCGGTGCCCAGGGAGTTGCCATCCGTCGTGTAGCTCGTCACGTGGTGGCTGCTGTCCACCGTGTAGCCCGGCAGGATGGTGGTGGTCGTGCCCTGGATCAGCGGCGCGTTGTTGGCGCGCCACGTGTAAGTACCGGGCAGCGTGGAGCCCGAGGCGCCGGGCGTCAACGTGCGGGTGTTGGTGGTCAGGTTGTCCGTGAAGGTGCCGTTGAACGTCGGGGATGCGCCTGGTGCGATGAAGGCGACCAGATCCTCCACGTGGCGTGAGCTCTTGGCCCACTTGCCGTAGACGGACAGCTTGTCGTTCACCTTCCAGTCCAGGCGGAGGTCGCCGCCGTTACGCTTGTCGTCATTGCGCCGCAGGTTGTAGCGCAGCCCGTTCGCGTTGACCGGCGTGTAGTCGTTCCACTGGTTCAGACAGCTCAGCTGCTCATTGAGCCGGGCTCCCTGGGCGGCCGTGCGATTGGCATTGGTCGTGATGCTGGCGACGTCGGCACTGGAGAGCGTTGGGAACGCGGTGAAGCAATCGGCCTTGGATTGCGCCGCACCCGACTTGTCAAGGATCTGGCGTGGTGTGGCCGACATCCACGTGCCGGTGGTGGTGGCCCACTGGCCGACCGGGACGTCCGCCACGCTGGGATCCAGCGCGCGCGCGCTGTTGACGAAACTGAAGGTCTTCTCGGGCGAATTGTCGAAGTCCGCGTACCGGGCCAGGCCTTGCGTGGCGTTGCTGCCGCCCTGGTTGATGGAATGGTTCTCGCGGAAATTGCGCGTGTAGTTGAGATTGGCCAGCACGCCCAGGTTGCCACCGAGGAACTTGTCCGCGAAGGTCAGGTGGGCGTTGGGCTTGGTCTTCTTGGCCAGATCGCTCTGGCTGGCGCTCAGCTTGAGCAGGTAGAAGGGCTTCTTGAAGTCCAGGCCGGTGCGGGTCTCGATGAGGACGCTGGCGCCCAGGGAGCCCGTGGTCATGGCTGCCGTGGCGCCTTTGACGATATCCACGCTCTTGATCAGCTCGGCGGGCAACTCGCGGAACTCCGTGCCGCGGCCATCGCCGCCGCCCAGCAGGTCGGTCCCGGCGCCCGAGGACACACCCAGGCCGTCCATTTCGACGCGTGTGCTTTCCGGGCCGTTGCCGCGGATGGTGACGCTGGTGCCTTCGCCGTACAGACCGCGTTCGATGGCCACGCCGGCGATGCGCGAGATGGCCTCGCCGATGTTGTTGTCCGGGAAAGCGCCCACGTCTTCAGCGACGATGGAGTCCTGGTGCGTGTCGGCGTGCTTCTTGCGGTTGATGGCCGAGCGCTGCGACTGGCGCGTACCGACGACCAGCACGGTTTCCAGTTCGTTTACGGGCGTCTTGGCCTTGGCGGCGGGCGTGGAGGCGGCGGCGGCCGGCGCGGAGGCAGCAGCAGCAGGCGCGGCGGCCGTCTGGGCCAGGGCGGCCTCATGGGCCATCAGGGCCAGGGCCAGGGAAACGGCGGCGCCGACACGGTCGCGGCGCGGTGCGAAGGGGCTGGATTGGGTCACGGGGGTCTCCGCTGCCGGTCGGATGCCGGCAATGTTGTAGTCAAGGGTGGCCTTGTCAGGCAGCCTGACCCCGCTGTGGCGGGACGGCTTGCCTGTGCGGCGGAGAGCGTTTTGAGTCACTTCACCGCTGGCGTGGAGCGCACGTTACGCAGCCGGTTACAACGCGAGAAATACGTTTTTTCCGTTTCTCTATGCCACGCCGGAATACCGGGCTCAGAAACAATGGTTAACCCGCGAAGGCAAACAGAAACACTCACGGCCGTGATTGAGCCTTTGCGTGAGAGCAACAGTTACGCGCAGGTTCAGTGCGTTTCTGGGGCTTGACTCAGCGCGCCGCGCCTAAGGGCAATCCCCGAGCCGGCGGGTCTTCAGGGCTTGGCGCGGGCCACTCGCTGCACGGCCGGCGTGCGGCGCAGCACGCGCAGCACGTCGGCCAGGTGCAGCCGGTCGCGCACGGCGATGAGCAGGTTCATCTCGGCCGTCTCGGTCGTGTCCGATAACGGCGCGTCGTCGCCCATCGCAATGTGGGTGATGTCCGCGCCGCCCTGGGCCACGGCCTGGGCCACCTGGGCCAGCACGCCCTTGCCGTTGGCGAGCAGCAGCGTGATGCCCGCCTCGAAGCTGCGGGTCGGTTCCTCGGACCATTCGACGCGGATCCAGTGCTCGCTGTCGCGCTGGAACAGTCGCTTGCCGACCTGGCAGTCGCAGGTGTGCACGACGAGGCCTTCGCCGCGGCCGAGATAGCCGCGCACCTCGTCGCCCGGGATCGGCCGACAGCAGGTGGCCAGTTGCACCGAGGCACCCTCGCTGCCGTCGATGGTGATGCTGGACTCGTTGATGGGCGCCTCGGTGAAGCGGCCCAGCGTCAGCGCCAACGCGTCGGGTTTCTGGCCCTGCTCGGCCATCAACCGCGCCAGCCTCTTGGCGATGATGGCCGCGATCTTGCGGCCCGCGCCGATGTCCATCAGCAGCTGTTCTGTGCCGGCGCTGCCGGCCCAGGTGGCCAGTTCGTGCCAGATCGGCGCCGCCGGGTCGTCCAGCTCCAGGCTGGGCAGGCCGAGACCTTCCACTCGCATGGCCTGGGCCAGCATCTTCTCGCCCAGCTCGCGCGACTCCTCCTGCTCCAGGTCCTTCAGGAAATGGCGGATCTTGGAGCGCGCGCGGCCGGTGCGCACGAAGCTCAGCCACGCCGGATTGGGGCTGGCGCCTGGGGCGGTGATGATCTCGACGATATCGCCGCTTTTCAGCTCGGCGCGCAGCGGCACGGCCTCGCCGTTGACCTGCGCGGCCACGCAGTGGTCGCCGACGTCGGAGTGGATCGCATACGCGAAGTCCACCGGCGTCGCGCCCTTGGGCAGCGCCATGATGCGTGACTTGGGCGTGAAGACGTAGATCGAGTCCGGGAACAGGTCGATCTTGACGTGCTCCAGGAACTCGTTGGCATCGCGCGTCTCGTCCTGGATGTCGATCAGGCTCTGCAGCCAGCGCGCGTTGGCCTGCTGCGCGATCAGCGATGACGCCTGCTTGCTGCGGCTCTTGTAGATCCAGTGCGCCGCCACACCTTGCTCGGCGATCTGGTGCATGCCCTCGGTGCGCAGCTGGAACTCCAGCGGCGTGCTCAGCGGCCCCATCAGCGTGGTGTGCAGCGACTGGTAGCCGTTGTCCTTGGGATTGGCGATGTAGTCCTTGAAGCGCCCGGCCTGGGGCTTGTAGAGCTGGTGCAGCACGCCCAGGGCGGTGTAGCACTGCAGCGGTTCCTCGGTGAGGATACGAAAGCCGAAGATGTCGCTGACCTGCGCGAAGCTCATCAGGTCCTTCTCGCGCATCTTGCGGTAGATGGAGTAGACCGTCTTCTCGCGCCCCTGCACCTCCACGCGCAGGCCCGCCTTTGCGAAGGCGGCGCGGATCTCCCCCTCGATGCGCGACACCAGGTCGCGCCGGTTGCCGCGCGCCTTGGCCACCGCCTTGGTCAGTGCCGCGTAGCGCCAGGGGTGGAAGTACTGGAACGACAGGTCCTGCAGCTCGCGGAAGGTCTGGTTCAGGCCCAGGCGGTGCGCGATGGGGGCGTAGATGTCGAACGTCTCGCGCGCGATGCGGCGTGCCTTGTGCGGCGCCATCGCGCCCATCGTGCGCATGTTGTGCAGGCGGTCGGCCAGCTTGATGAGGATGACGCGCAGGTCGCGTGCCATCGCCAGCAGCATCTTGCGGAAGGACTCGGCCTGCGACTCCTCCTTGGTGGAGAACTGCAGCTTGTCCAGCTTGGTCAGGCCGTCCACCAGATCGGCGGTCGTCGCGTCGAACTTCTCGATCAGCTCGGCCTTGGACACGCCGCAGTCTTCCACCACGTCGTGCATCAGCGCCGCCATCAGCGCCTGCGCGTCCAGCCGCCATTCGGCGCAGATGCCGGCCACGGCGATGGGGTGGGTGATGTAGGGCTCGCCCGTGGCGCGCTTCTGGCCCAGGTGGGCCTCGTCGGCGAACTTGTAGGCCTCGCGCACGCGCTTGACTTCGGCCTTGCTGAGATAACCGAGCTTGGGGGCGAGGGCGTCGAAGGAAGCAGCCTCCGCCGGCGTCGGCGGAGCCTTCTCGCGCAGCCCGGGCAGCGTGAACCAGGCAGTGAGGGAGCGTTGGGCCATAGGGAGCCGAATTTAGCCCAAGCCGCAAAGGCAACGGGCGCCCGAGGGCGCCCGTTTCGGGTTCAGCGGGTGGCGGCTTAGACCGGCACCTTGCGCAGCATCTCGATACCGACTTCGCCGGCGGCGATCTCGCGCAGCGCGGTCACGCCGGGCTTGTTCTTGCTCTCGATGCGCGGGCTGTGGCCCTGGCTCAGCATGCGGGCGCGGTAGGTGGCCGCCAGCACCAGCTGGAAGCGGTTGGGGATCTTGGACAGGCAGTCTTCGACGGTGATGCGGGCCATGGTGTTCCTTGAGAAAAGCGTGTCGGGAGCGCGATCAGGGCAGATCGAGCGCCTGAAAGACCGCTGAGCGGTTGCGACGCTGAGCCGCGTATTTTAGCCGCTGCGCGTGGACGATGGATTTCAGGTCGAACACGGCCGTGTCGAACACCGCATTGACGACGACGAAATCGAACTGCCGCGCCTGCGCCACTTCGACCCGCGCGTTGTTCATGCGCTTGGCAATGACCTCGGGCGCCGTGTCGCCGCGGCGGCTCAGGCGCAGCCGCAATTCGTCCCAGCTGGGCGGCAGGATGAAGATCAGCACCGCGAACGGGAACAGCTGCTTGATCTGCAGGGCACCCTGGAAGTCGATCTCCAGCACCACGTCCTCGCCGCCCTGCAGCCGGCTCTCGATGCCGGCGCGCGACGTGCCGTACAGGTTGCCGTGCACCTCGGCCCACTCGAAGAACTCGCCGCGGTCGACCATGGCGCGGAACTCGCCGGGGTCGACGAACCAGTACTCGCGGCCGTGCTGTTCCTGCCCGCGCGGCGCGCGCGACGTGTGCGAGATCGAGACCGCCAGCTTGGCGTCAAGCTCCAGCAAGGCCTTGACCAGGCTGGATTTGCCGGCGCCGCTGGGCGCGGCGACGACGAAGAGATTGCCGGGATATTCCATGGCCCGGATTCTAGGGACGGGGTTGCAGACGCTCCCGGGCTGCGGGTCGTGGCTTCAGCCGCTGCGCGTGAAAAACAGCGGCTTCAGCAGCGCCACGACGCGACACGGAAGCGACACGCACGAGCCCCAACGCATTGCCCGTGGGCGCCATGGCCAGGTCATCGGTGCGGCGCAGGGCAGGCCGCTGCGGCGGTCGTCTGGGGGCCCGGAGTTCATTGCCGCGCCGGGGGCTCCCACAGTTCGACCTTGTTGCCTTCGGGGTCCACCACCCAGCCGAACTTGCCCTGTTCGGAATCGTCCACCTTGTCCTGCACGTCGCAGCCTTCGGCGCGCAACGCGGCTAGCAGTGCGCGCAGGTCAGCCACGCGGAAATTGATCATGAAGGGTGCTGTGCTGGGCGCGAAGTACGTCGTGCTCTCCTTGAACGGGCTCCACAGCGTCGTGCCGGTGGCGCTGTCGTCCGCCCACTGGAAGACGACGCCGCCCCATTCGCTGACATCCATCCCCAGGTGCTTGCGATACCACTCGCCCAGGGCTTGAGGGTCTTTGGCTTTGAAGAAGATGCCGCCGAGGCCGGTCACACGTTTCATGGGAGGTGCTCCAGAGTTCGTGGCTGCAGCGTAGGGCCTGTCGGAGCAGGGCGGCGGTTATTTCGGTGCGTCGGCGTAGGCGATGCCGCAGACGGCGGCGGCCCCGGTCGGGGCGCTCGCGGCGCTCGGGGGCACGGCATCGCAGCGGCAGGGGATCATGTTTTGCAGCCGAGCGCCCGCCTGCTGCAACGCAGTGATGAGCATCTCCTGCGGTTGAACGCCGGCACACCAGGCCTGGCCTTCGGCGGCGCTGCCGAAGAAGGCATGCACGGTCTTGGTCACCGGTGTGCTTTGCAGCGCCGCCAGCATGCGCAGCAGCTCCGGGTCGTCGGGGCGGCGTGCCAGTTCGTCCTGGTAGCTGGCGGCGACGGACTTGGACGCGGTCACCAGCAGTTCGCCGCCGGTCCGCGCATTCAGTGAGCCACCTGCCGAGCCGGCCTGCTTCACGACCTGATAGGCGATGGACCCCAGCATGCGCAGGTTCTCCATCGCCTGGCGGCGCCGTTCGGCGTCGCGGTAGGCGGCGAGCGCGCGCTCGTTGGCCGCCATGTCGCGCCAGGCGGCGCTGACCTGGGCGCCGGCGGTCTTCAGCGTGGTGGTGACCTCGGTCTCCCGGCCTTGCAGCGACGGCAACTGATAGGCCAGTTGCAGCGGATTGGTCACCCAGCCGAAATGGATGCAGGGTGCGTTCACGTCCGCGCCGAGCTGGATCAGCGCCTTGACGGCCTTCGCGCGCCCGCCATGGGCAGCGGCGCACAGCGCAGTGAAGCGCTGGTCGATGCGGCGAGGGAGGTGCAGCTGGTCTTCCTCGGTGAACATGACGAAGCGCGTCTCGATGGGCACGCGGCCCGCGCGGATGCCGTCGATCAGCTCGTCCGACACCCCGGCGTTCAGGTTCAGGATGGGCGAGGGCTTGATGTCGTTGACGCCGGCGCGGGCAGCGGGCAGGGCGAACGACAGGGCGGCCAGCAGAGCGGCCGTTGCAGGCGTGAGGCGCATGGCTTCTCCGGGACAGGTCCCGAGATCATCCGCGACGGCCCGGACGCGCCGCCCGCGCGCTGGCGGCGGCCGTGACGTTTCACACGGCTGCCGGGCGCGGCGTCAGCGCGGGGCCCCGAAGTTCTGCGTCCAGTACGTCCGGTAGGTCGTGTTGGCGTTGCCGGCCACGCAGGCGACGCCGATGTGGCGGTAGTTCGCGTTCATCAGGTTGGCGCAGTGGCCGTCGCTCTTCATCCAGCCGTCCACCACGATGGCGATGGTGGACTGGCCGGCGGCGATGTTCTCGCCCACGCTGCGCCACGTGTAGCCGGCGGCGGTGACGCGGTCGCCCACGCTGCTGCCGTTGCTGCCGGTGTGACTGAAGAAGTTGCGCGCCACCATGTCGTCGCTGTGCCCGGCCGCGGACTGGGTCAGCGTGTCATTCCAGGTCAGTTCGGTCACGGCAGGGAAGCTGCCTTGCGCGCCGCAGGTGGCGCCAGCGCGCCGCCGCGCGTTGACGGCCTCCAGCATCTCGGCCTGGAAGTTGGGCAGGTTGCAGGTGAGGCGCGTGCCTACGGTCGTTGATGCCGGCGGCGGCGGGCTGGGCGACGGAGGCGTGGGCGTCGGGGCGGGGGTGCCCGCCACCGGGGGCGGCGCGGGCTCGGCGCCGCTACCGCCGCCGCCCCCACCGCAGCCCGTCAAGGCGAGTGTGCCAGCGAGCAGGGCGATCGACAGCGGCGCGGGGCAGGGGGCAAGGGCGGGGAGACTCATGGCCGCCAGGGTGGCACGCGGCGACCTGCGACCAGTTACAGGTTGCTGCGGCGGCAGCGGGTCAGCAACGTCCCGATACACCTGCCGGAAACGAACGGCGGGCGGCGCGACATTTGTCTCACGGCGCTCAGACCTGCCACCATACCGGCAGCAGCGCGCGGACCTCGGGGCGGCGGTAGCGTTGGTCCAGCAGCCAGACCCAGCCCTTGTCATCCACAGAGCGAAGGACCCGGCCGGCCGCCTGCACGACCTTCTGCAGGCCCGGCACGAGGTCGGCATAGCCGTGATCGACGCCGAACATCGCGTCCAGCCGCTCCCGCACCTGGTCCTGCACCGGCGACACGGGCGGCAGGCCTAGCGAGGCGATGAAGGCGCCGATGAGTCGCGTGCCGGGCAGGTCCACGCCTTCCGCGAACGCGCCGCCCAGCACCGCGAAGCCGATGCCGCGGCCGCCTTCGACGAAGCGTTCCAGGAAGGCGCGGCGCGCAGCGTCGCCCATGCTTCGCGACTGGCTCCATTGCGGCAGCTCCGGGTGGCGCAGCGCCAGCCGCGCGGCGGCCTTGTCGAGGTAGTCGAAGCTGCTGAAGAACGCGAGGTAGTTGCCGGGGTGCTGGGCGTATTGCGTGGCAAGCACGGCTACCAGCGCGTCCAGCGACGCATCGCGGTGCTCGTAGCGCGTGGACAGGTTGGCCACCCGTACGGTCAGATGCTCGGGCGGGAAGGGGGCGGGCACGTCGATCCAGGCGGTGTCGTCGGGCAGCCCCAGCAGGTCGCGTGGGTAGTCGGGCGGGCCCAGGGTGGCCGAGAACAGCGTGACGCTGCTGAACCCCTCGAAGCGCTCCTTCAGGAAGTGGCCCGGCACGATGTTGCGCACCGACAGCAGCACGTCGCGCACGTCGCCGGTGTCGATGGGTTCGCTGTCCTCATCCGGTTCCAGCAGCGACAGGTTCAGCGGCGCGTCCTGCACGGCGACGCGACCGGCGGTGCGCTGCAGGTCGCACAGCGAATGCAAGTCCAGGCGGTGCAGCAGCTTCTGCAGCCCCAGCACCTCGAAGTAGAACTCCAGCATTGCGCCCACTTCCAGCGGGTGGTTCTGCACATGCTCGCCGAGCACGACGTTGACGCGCTGCAGCGCCTCGGCCAGCGGCTCGGGCACCTCGGTCAGCGGCTGGTAGTCCTCCACCTGCTCGCGGCCGAGGCGAGCCAGCTCGCCGGCCAGGCGGCGCAGCGGTGGCTGCAGCACCTTGGGCGCGGCGGCGACCGCCTCGCGCACGCGGGCCAGGCTCAGCGCGGCGCTATACATGTCGCGCGCCCGGTCGATGAGGTTGTGCGCCTCGTCCACCAGTAGCGCGAGCTTCCATCCCTGCGACTGCGCCAAGCCGTACAGCTGGCCGTAGGGATCGAAGGCATGGTGCACGTCGCCCACGACGACATCGGCCCAGCGCAGCAGCTCCTGGCCCAGGTAGTACGGGCAGATGCCGTGCGTCAGCGCGATGCGGCGCTGCGACGGTGCGTCCAGCCACTGCGCCTGCACGGCTTCGGCGCGGGCTTGGGCCAGGCGGTCGTAGAAGCCGTGTGCCAGCGGGCAGGCTTCGCCGTGGCAGGCCTTGTCCGGGTGCTCGCAGGCCTGCTCCTTCGCCACCAGCGTCAGCACGCGCAGGTGCTTCCCCGGCACGGCCTCGCGCAGCGCTTGCAAGGCCTCCATCGCCATGAAGCGGCCGGTGCCCTTGCAGGTCATGTAGCCGATCTTGTCCAGTTGCTGCAGCGGCATCGCGCGCAGCAGCGGGTACAGCGTGCCCAGCGTCTTGCCGATGCCAGTGGGCGCCTGCGCCAGCAGGTGGCGGCCGTGGGCGGCCACTTTGTAGACGGCCTCGGCGAGCAGGCGCTGGCCGGGGCGCAGCTCGCCCTTAGGGAACGGCAGGGCGGCCAAGCTCGTATTGCGCGCCTGGCGGTGTGCAGCCTCCTGCGCGGCCCAGGCCTCGAAGGCACGGCAGCGCGCCTCGAAAGCCGCCCGCAGCGCGGCGGCGGTGAGCTTGTCGCGCAGCACGGTCTCATGCTGGGTGTCGGCGTCCACGTAGACGAGCGCCAGCTCCAGCTCGTCCAGGCCGCGGTCGGCGGCGATCAGTGCGCCATAAGTTTCCAGCTGCGCCCAGTGCAGCGCGCGGCGGTTCTCGGGGATCAGGTCCACCGGGCCGCGGATGGTCTTGATCTCCTCCAGCCGGTTGACATCGGCCTCGTAGCCATCGGCGCGTCCGCGCACGCGCAGGTTGCCGTGCTGGCCCTCCAGCGGCAGCTCGATCTCGTAGCCCGGCGAGCGGCGCGCCAGCACGGCCAGCTGCATGGCCTGGCCTTCCAGCGCGGTGGCGGACGGCGTGAAGCGGCGGTCCAGGCTGCCCTGCTTGGCCGTGAACTCGCACAGGCTGCGGACGGAGACGGTGTAAGTCCAGTCGGCCATCAGAACAACGACAGGTTCTCGCGTGCGGGCTCGCTGGTGCGCTCCCGGGCGGGCGCCGCCGGCTGCACCTCGCTGGCATGGACCAGGTTGCCGATGCGCACGCCCATCAGCCGCAGCCGCTTGTCGAACTTGACGCGCTTCAGGCACAGGCCCACCGCGTGGCGGATGTCGGCGGCGCTGCTGATGGCAGCCTTGACGGTCTGGTCGCGCGTGACGGTCACGAAACCTTCGAAGCGCAGCTTGATGCCCACGGTCTTGCCCGCGTAGCGTTTGCGCGCCAGATCGTCGGCCAGCCGCTGGCAGAGGTCGTCCATGATCTGGCCCAGCAGCGCGCGGTCGTGCCGGGCGCTCAGGTCGCGCTCGAAGGTGGTCTCGCGGCTGATGGACACCGGCTCGCTGAAGGTGACGACGGGGCGGTTGTCGCGGCCGTGCGAGGCGTTGTACAGCCAGTGGCCATAGCTGTCTCCGAACTGCTCGATGAGCCAGCGCGGGTCGGCCGCGGCGATGTCGCCCACGGTTTCAAGCCCCAGCTTCACGAGCTTGTCGCCGGCCTTGGGCCCGATGCCGTTGATCTTGCGCACGGCCAGTGGCCACACGCGGGTGGGAATATCGTCCAGCGTCAGCACACTGATGCCATCGGGCTTGTCCAGCTCGCTGGCGATCTTGCTGAGCAGCTTGTTGGGCGTGACGCCGATGGAGCAGGTCAGCCCCGTCGCGCGGCCCACCGAGTTCTTGATCTCGCGCGCCACGGCCTTCACGCCACCGAGCGGGTCGTGGCCCACCGCGTCGCGCACGCCGGGCACGTCGGTGAGGTCGATGTAGATCTCGTCAATGCCGCGGTCCTCGATGACGGGCGCCACCTCGGCCACCGCGGCCTTGAACAGCCGGGAGTATTTGCGGTAGCTGTCGAAGTCGGCCGGCAACAGGATGGCGTCGGGCGCACGCAGCGCGGCCTTCATCAACCCCATGGCCGAGAACACGCCGAGATCGCGGGCAGCGTAGGTGCTGGTCGTGACGACGCCCCGGCCGGTGTAGTCGCGCAGCCGGGCGTACGTCCAGCTGCCGTCCGCGAGCTGCTGTGGCGCGTCGGCCCGTCGCCCGCCGATGACGACCGCCTGGCCCTTGAGCTGCGGATAGCGCAACAGCTCGACGGACGCGTAGAAGGCGTCCATGTCGAGGTGGGCGATCCAGCGGGGAGGCTGCAGCATGGTGAGCGGCATTGTCTGGCGGCGGTGCTGACAGGGGCAGGCAGCAGAAGCGCGCAGCTCAGGTGTCACTTCTGACGATGGAGATGGGCCGGCTGGGAGGCGGATGCTGCACGCGCCATGGGTAGGCAGGGTTTCCGTGGTGTCGTGGTTTCTTGCACCTGCGAACGTGGGGTGCGTGTCGCGGGTATCAGGGATGGTTGTCCTGCTGGGGCTGACCACGGCCTGGCCTGGCTCGTGCTCACAAGGCTGGCACTGTTCAAAGCGCCCACGCCGAAAGCCGCGCAGTCAGACAACACTGGAGACACAAGTGATCAGGAAGTTGCTGGCCTTGGTGGCCATTGCGGGTGCGTTGATGACGCCGATGGCCTCTCAGGCAGGCTTGACGGTGCTGACCACGGCCGACGGCTGGCCGCCGCTGGGCAGCAAGGGGCTGGAAGGCGTGCAGTTCACGACGGACTCCGCAGGCGGGGTGAAGGTGGCGATGGGCGCTCACCCTTATATCTCCGGTGTGACCATGCCCAACGACGGCGTGCGGACGTACTACGGCGAGTCGGGCCTGTCGAATCCCACGCGGGCGAACTGGAGCTTCGACCTCGTCTACGACATCAGCGTCTGCAATGGCTGCAAGGTCTTCCTGGGCGTCGACATCGATCCCACGGCCAGCGTGCAGTACGTCGATCTCGACCTGCTGGCCGGCGGCGCACCTGCCACGCGCTACGCCGAGTCGTTGAACATGGAGATGGCGTTCCTGAACACGATGCTGGGCTACGACGTCAATCCCTTCGTGACCACGGCCACGGACTTCCGTCTGCACGTGCGGGACGCGACCGGCGCGCGCCTGGCGTCCACCGACATCATCGTCGCCGTCAACGTGCCGGAGCCGGCCTCGCTGGCGCTGGTGGGCGTGGCCATCGCGGGCCTGGCTGCCGCCGGTCGCCGCCGCAAAGCCTGATCGCCCCGAGGCATCGCCGACAAGCGGACTTCGGGCCGCTTTTTCGTGGGCGCTCTGCGGCGTTTGCGTGCGGCGTGCTGGACGAGACGGGGCGGCGAAAGGCGGCGTCGTGACGCGGTTTTCACCGCCGCACAGCGCGGCGATTGACGCTCACCAGAGCGCGTGAACCTGCGGCGCGATGCGGCGCTGATACACGTCGGCCAGCGCGTTCATCAGCGGTGAGGGCAGGGCGGCCAGGTCGGCGGCGCTGACGTTCTCGTCCACCTGCGCGGGCGCGCGGCCGCCCGGGATGGCCGTCGTGACAGCCTCGTTCATCAAGATCCAGCGCAGCGCCAGCTTGGCCATGCTCACGCCCTCCGGCAGCAGCGCCCGCAGTTCTTCCACGGCGGCCAGGCCCTGCTCGTAGTCGACGCCCGAGAAGGTCTCGCCCTTGTCGAACGCGGCGCCCTGGCGGTTGAAGCCGCGGTGGTCGTCGGCAGCGAATTTGCTGTCACGCGTGAACTTGCCGCTGAGCATGCCGCTGGACAGCGGCAACCGGGCCAGCACGCCTACCTGCGCCGCCTGCGCGGCGGGCAGGAACACCTCGGACGGCCGCTGCCGGAACAGGTTGAAGATGATCTGCACGGACTGAACGCCAGGGAACTTGATCGCGGCCAGGGCCTCGTCGATGCGCTCGACGCTGACGCCGTAATGGCGCAGCTTGCCGGCCTTCACCAGGTCGTCCAGCGCGCCGAACACCTCGGGCATCGTGTAAACGGCGCTGGGCGGGCAGTGCAGCTGCAGCAGCTCGATGGCGTCGGTGTCGAGGTTCTGCAGGCTGCGCTCGATGAAGGGGCGCAGGTCGCGGTAGCCGTCGGCGACGTGCGGGTTCAGGCGGCGGCCGGCCTTGGTGGCGACGTGGAACTTGTCGCCCGGTCGCTCCTTGCGCAGCCGCGCCAGCAGGCGTTCGCTGTGGCCGTCGCCGTAGACGTCGGCCGTGTCGAAGAAGTTCACGCCGCGGTCCAGCGCGCGGTGCAGCGCGGCCATGGCGGCCGCGTCGTCGGTGTCACCCCAGGTGCCGCCAATGGCCCAGGCGCCGAAGCCGATTGCAGAGACGTTCCAGCCGGTGCGGCCGAGGGGGCGGTAGATCATGTGCGGTCCCAAAAGAAAACCACGCGCCGGCAGGGCGCGCGGTCATCAAATGGTAGCGAGAACAAGAAGCCCCTTCGGGCGGTGCGTCAGAGCACCTCGGACGCGAAATCGGCCAGCCGCGAGCGCTCGCCGCGCGCCAGTGTCACGTGGCCGCTGTGGGCCCAGCCTTTGAAGCGATCCACCGCGAACGTGAGGCCCGAGCTGCCTTCGGTCAGGTAGGGCGTGTCGATCTGCGCGAGGTTGCCCAGGCAGACAATCTTGGTGCCGGGACCGGCGCGCGTGATCAGCGTCTTCATCTGCTTGGGCGTCAGGTTCTGAGCCTCGTCGATGATGACGAACTTGTTCAGGAAGGTGCGCCCGCGCATGAAGTTCAGGCTCTTGATCTTGATCTTGCTGCGCACCAGGTCATTGGTGGCCGCGCGGCCCCATTCGCCGGCGGTGGAGCCGCCCTTGGCCAGCACTTCGAGGTTGTCGTCCAGCGCGCCCATCCACGGGCCCATCTTTTCTTCCTCGGTGCCGGGCAGGAAGCCGATGTCCTCGCCCACGGGTACGGTGACGCGGGTCACGATGATCTCGCTGTAGCGGCGATCGTCGAACACCTGCGCCAGTGCGGCGGCCAGCGTCATCAGCGTCTTGCCGGTGCCGGCTGTGCCGGTCAGCGTGATGAAGTCGCACTCCGGATCCATCAGCAGGTTCAGCGCGAAGTTCTGTTCGCGGTTGCGCGACGTGACGCCCCACACGGAATGCTTTTGGTTGCCGTAGTCCTTCAGCGTGCGCAGCACGGCGGTCTTGCCGGTGATCTCGGTGACCTTGGCATACAGCGGCGTCGCGCCCGGCGCTTCCAGGTAGACCAACTCGTTGATCAGCAGCGTGGGCACCAACGGGCCGCTGATGCGATAGAAGGTGGTGTTGCCCTGCTGCCAGCTCTCCATGGTCTTGCCGTGGCGCTCCCAGAAGTCCGCAGGCAGGGCCTGGACGCCGGTGTAAAGCAGGTCCGAGTCCTCCAGCGTCTTGTCGTTGCGGTAGTCCTCGGCAGGCAGGCCCAAGGCGCGGGCCTTGATGCGCATGTTGATGTCCTTGGACACCAGCACCACGTCACGGCCCGGGTGGCGGTTCTTCAGCGCCTGCACGACGCCCAGGATCTGGTTGTCGGCCTTGCCTTGCGGCAGGCCCTGCGGCAGCGGGGCGTCGATCAGTTCGGTCTGGAAGAACAGCTTGCCCTCAGCCTCGCGGTGCCCGGTGCCGGCGAGCGGCAGACCCTTGCCCATCTCTTCGAGGCTGCTGGTCTTCAAGCCGGCTGCGAGCTGGTCCAGCTCGCGGCTGACCTGGCGCACGTTGCGGGCGACTTCCGTCATGCCCTTCTTGTGCCCGTCCAGCTCTTCCAGCGTGATCATCGGCAGGTAGACGTCGTGCTCCTCGAAGCGGAACAACGACATCGGGTCGTGCATCAGCACGTTGGTGTCGAGCACGAAGAGCTTGGGCTCGCTGGCAGGCTTGCGTGTGCGCTTGGGCGCGGTGGCGGTCTTTGCCCGCGCCTTGCTGGCGGCCTTGACGGGCAGGCCCGGCTTGGTGGCCGCGGCGGGGGCGGTAGGCGTGGGGAGCCGCAACACTTCCGCCGTGGGCGGCGCGGCCGGGGTTGCCGCGGCGGCTGCGGGAAGGAGGGCGGGCGCGACCGTCGGCGGTGTCGCGCGTGGCTTGCTGGGGGTCAGGTTGGCCGAGTAGGCGGTGGCTTCGAGGCGGCTGGCGCGTTGTGCAGGAGGCTTGGGCAGTGGCATGTACGGCTAGAGCGGCGGAAGTGAACCCCACGCAATCCAGGTGCCAGAAAGCAAAAAGCCGCACAGGATGAGTGCGGCTTCTTCAGTCTGAGACAAGGTTTGGACCCGGGGCATGCGTCGATTATGCACATGCTGCGGGTGCCCCCGATGTCAGAGAACAACGCGTGCGGACGCTTTCAGGCGGCTTCCTTCTTCAGCTCTTTGACGGCCTTCAACACCTCGTCGACATGGCCGGCGACCTTGATGCCGCGCCATTCGCCGACCAGGATGCCATTCGGGGCGATCAGGAAGGTGGAGCGCTCGATGCCCTTGACCTTCTTGCCATACATGATCTTGTTCTTGACCACGCCAAACATGTGGCAAAGCTTCTCTTCCGTGTCGGCGATCAGCTCGAACGGCAGCTCCAGCGCCTGCTTGAACTTGTCATGCGAGGCCATGTTGTCGCGGGAAACACCGAACACGACCGCGCCAGCTTTCACGAAGTCCTTGTGGCGGTCGCGGAATTGCATCGCCTCAGTGGTACAACCGGGCGTGTTGTCCTTCGGGTAGAAGTACAGCACGACCGACTTGCCCAGAAAGGCATTGCCGGTGAACTTCACGCCGCCGGTGGCTTGAGCCTCAATTTCCGGCAGGGGTTTGTTGAGCGCAGGCGTCATTGGGGGGTGCGGCAAGTTGTGCTCGCGGGGTCTCCGGTTCGTGATCGCTGTTTGTGCAGCAATTCACGCGGGCGCCCGCAGGCAATAGCCAGTGATTATAAAGCCTCGCAACGCCGGGACCGATCTCCCGGCACGGGAAGACTCACCGTTCGATGAGCAAGGCCGCCAGAACGTTGCGGCCTTCGCTGGCCAGCACGTTGTAGGTGCGGCACGCAGCGGCGATGTCCATCACCTCGAAGCCAATGCGCGCTTCTACCAGCCCGCGCCACAGCGCCGGATTCGGAAAACGCAGTTTTGCCCCGCTGCCGAAGACGACCAACTCCGGCTTCAGCAGCTTAATTGCTTCGAAATGCGCGGGCTCAAGTTCCTCGAAGCGCGAAGGACGCCAGGCGACCACTTCGCCCTTCCACGGCACCAGCAGGCTGGCCGTGTGAGGCTCTCCATTGACCCAGACGCCCTGGGTGTCATGGCGGGAGATGCTGTTGCCGCCTTGCGGCTCGTCGAGCTGGAACTTCATCGGAAAACAGGGGCGGAAAGGCCGGGCGCGAGTGTCGCCCAGAACGGCAGGCCGCGTGCCCGCCCCTTTAAACTTCGAACCCCTTCTTTTGCACTGCAGCAGACGCTGCGCCGGAGCCCCATTTGAAGCCCATTGCCAAGTCCAGCAAGCTCGCCAGCGTCAGCTACGACATCCGTGGCCCGGTGCTGGACAAGGCCCGGCAGATGGAGGAGGAGGGCCAGAAGATCATCAAGCTGAACATCGGCAACACGGCGGTGTTCGGCCTGACGCCGCCTGACGAGATCGTGCAGGACATGATCCGCAACCTCGGCGACGCCGGCGGCTACACCGACAGCAAGGGCCTGTTCGCGCCGCGCAAGGCGGTCGTGCACTACATGCAGCAAAAGGGCGTCAAGGGCGTCACGGTGGACGATGTTTACCTGGGCAACGGCGCCTCCGAGCTGATCCAGATGTCGATCAACGCGCTGGTCAACGATGGCGACGAGATCCTGATCCCGGCGCCGGACTTTCCGCTGTACACAGCGGTCGTGGGCCTGTCCGGGGGGCGCCCGGTGCATTACCGCTGCGACGAGGGCGCCGGCTGGCTGCCCGACCTGGCCGACATCGAGAGCAAGATCACCGATCGCACCCGCGGCATCATGGTCTGCAACCCGAACAACCCGACCGGCGCGCTGTACCCGAACGACCTGCTGCTGGGCATCATCGAGCTGGCCCGGCGCCACCAGCTCGTCATCTTTGCCGACGAGATCTACGACAAGACGCTGTACGACGGCAACGTGCACACGGCGATGGCGTCGCTGGCCGACGATGTGCTGTTCATCACTTTCAACGGCCTGTCCAAGAACTACCGCAGCTGTGGTTACCGCGCCGGCTGGATGGTCGTCAGTGGCGAGAAGCGCCACGCCCGCGACTACATCGAGGGCCTGAACATGCTGGCCTCGCTGCGGCTGTGTTCCAACACGCCCGGTCAGCTGGCCATCCAGACGGCGCTGGGCGGCTACCAGAGCATCGACGACCTTGTCGCGCCCACTGGCCGCCTGTGCCGCCAGCGTGATCTGGCCTACGAGCTGCTGACGCAGATCCCGGGCGTCAGTGTCGTCAAGCCGAAGGCCGCGCTCTACATGTTCCCGCGGCTGGACCCGCAGATGTATCCCATCGCCGACGATCAGCAGTTCGCCTACGAGCTGCTGGCCGACGAGAAGGTGCTGATCGTCCAGGGCACCGGCTTCAACTGGCCCGAGCATGACCACTTCCGCTTGGTCTTCCTGCCCAACGTGGACGACCTGCGCGAGGCCATCGGCCGCATCGAACGTTTCTTGGGTGGCTATCGCCGCCGTCACTCTTCCTGATTTCCGAAGTTGTTTGATTTGTGGGACAGACCGATCGAGCTAAGCGAGTAGCCCTGTCCCAAACTGATTAAGGTTCCTGCGATGAAAGCGATCCAAGTTGGCCTGATCGGCCTCGGCACCGTCGGTGCCGGCACCTTCAACGTTCTGCAGCGCAACCAGACCGAGATTCGCGGCCGCGCCGGCCGGGGCATCGAGATCGCGATGGTCGCAGCCCGCAATGCCGAGCGCGCCAAGGCCTACCAGGCCGTCGTCGGCGACGGTGTGCCCTGCACGGGCGACGCTCAGCAGCTCGTCAACGATCCGGCCATCGACATCGTCGTCGAGCTGATCGGCGGCATCGAGCCGGCACGCACGCTGGTGCTGCAGGCGATTGCCAATGGCAAGCATGTCGTCACGGCCAACAAGGCGCTGCTGGCGCTGCATGGCACGGAAATCTTCGAGGCCGCGCGCGAAAAGGGTGTCGTTGTCGCGTTCGAGGCCGCGGTGGCAGGTGGCATTCCCATCATCAAGGCGCTGCGCGAAGGCCTGACGGCCAACCGCATCGAGTGGATCGCCGGCATCATCAACGGCACGACGAACTTCATCCTGTCGGAGATGCGCGGCAAGGGCCTGGACTTCGCCACCGTGCTGAAGGAAGCCCAGCGTCTGGGCTACGCCGAGAGCGACCCCACCTTCGACATCGAAGGCGTGGACGCGGCCCACAAGCTGACCATCATGAGCGCCATCGCCTTCGGCGTGCCGGTGCAGTTCGACAAGGCGCACGTGGAAGGCATCTCCGCGCTGCAAGCCACCGACATCAAGTACGCCGAGCAGCTGGGCTACCGCATCAAGCTGCTGGGCATCACTCGCCGTCGTGATAACGGCTTCGAGCTGCGGGTGCACCCGACGCTGATCCCGTCGACCCGTCTGATCGCCAACGTCGAAGGCGCGATGAACGCGGTCGTGGTGCAGGCCGACGCCGTCGGCACGACGCTGTACTACGGCAAGGGCGCCGGCGCTGAGCCCACCGCGTCGGCCGTCGTGGCCGACCTGGTGGACGTGACGCGCCTGGCCACGGCCGACCCCGACCACCGCGTGCCCCACCTGGCCTTCCAGCCCGATGCGATGAGCGACACGCCGGTGCTGCCTATGGCCGACGTGAACACCGCGTTCTACCTGCGTCTGGTCGTCGCCGACCAGGCCGGGGTGCTGTCGCGCATCACCACCATCCTGGCCGAGCATGACATCTCCATCGACGCCGTGCTGCAGCGCGAGTCGGCCGACGGCGAGCGCCAGACCGACCTCATCATCCTGACGCACGACACCGTCGAAGGCCGCATGAACGAGGCGCTGGCCAAGATGCAGGGGCTGCCCACGGTCCTTGCCCCCATTGTGAAGCTGCGCAAGGAAGAACTGGCCTGAGCCAGGAACCGACATGAAGTACATCAGCACCCGCGGTGACCAGACCGAACGCGGCTTCTCCGACATTCTGCTCGAAGGCCTGGCGCCCGATGGCGGCCTGTATCTGCCCAAGACCTATCCGCAGGTCGATGCCGCCACGTTGACGCGTTGGCGCGGCCTGGCCTATGCGGACCTGGCGTTCGAGATCCTGTCGCTGTACATCGACGACATTCCCGCCGACGACCTGCACGGGATCACGCGTCGCGTCTACACGGCTGAAGTCTTCGGCACGCAAGCCATCACGCCGCTGACATGGCTGGGCGAGAGCATCGCGCTGCAAGGCCTGTCCAACGGACCGACGCTGGCCTTCAAGGACATGGCCATGCAGCTGCTGGGCGCCTTGTTCGAGTACGAACTCGGCCGCCGGGGCGAGACGCTGAACATCCTGGGCGCGACGTCCGGCGACACGGGCAGCGCGGCCGAATACGCGATGCGCGGCAAGAAAGGTGTCAACGTCTTCATGCTGAGCCCCAATGGCCGCATGAGCCCGTTCCAGCAGGCGCAGATGTTCAGCCTGCAGGATGCCAACATCCACAACATCGCGATTGACGGTGTGTTCGACGACGCGCAGGACATCGTCAAGGCCGTGTCCAACGACCTCGCCTTCAAGCGCGAGCACCGCATTGGCACGGTGAACAGCATCAACTGGGCGCGCCTGCTGGCGCAGGTCGTCTATTATTTCGCCGGCTACTTCCAGGCGACGAAGACCAACGACCAGAAGGTCAGCTTCACCGTGCCGTCGGGCAACTTCGGCAACGTCTGCGCCGGCCATGTGGCGCGCCAGATGGGCCTGCCCATTGCGAAGCTCGTCGTCGCGACCAACGAGAACGACGTGCTCGACGAGTTCTTTCGCACCGGCAACTACCGCCCGCGCGGCACGGCCGACACGCACGAAACGTCGAGCCCGTCCATGGACATCTCCAAGGCCAGCAACTTCGAGCGTTTCGTGTTCGACCTGCTGGGCCGCGACGGCGCACGTGTGAAGGCGCATTTCACGGCGCCGCAGTTCGAGTTGGCCGCCAGCGAGCATGCGGACATCGCGGGCTTCGGCTTCACGTCGGGCCGCAGCACGCATGCCGACCGCGTTGCCACCATCCGCCGCTGCCACGCCGAGCATGGCATCGTCATCGATCCGCACACGGCCGATGGCCTCAAGGTGGCGCTGGAGAAGCACGAGCCGGGCACGACCATGCTGGTGCTTGAGACAGCACTGCCGGCCAAGTTCGCCGGCACCATCGTGGAGGCGCTGGGCACCGAGCCGCCGCGACCGGCCGCGCTGGAAGGCATCGAGAACCTGCCCAAGCGGGTCCAGGTCATGTCCGTCGACGTGGCCCAGGTGAAGGCTTACATCCGCGCCCATGTCTGACGCGCCCCGCAAGCCGCTGATTCCGCTGGACGACGCGCTGGCGGCGCTGCTTGCGCAGATCACGCCGTTGGCGGGCACCGAGACGCTGGCGACTGCCGACGCGCGTGGCCGCGTGCTTGCGGCGGACCTGGTCTCGCCCGTCGACGTGCCGCCCGCCGACAACTCGGCGATGGACGGCTACGCGCTGCACTTTGCCGATGCCGCGTTGACGCTGCCCGTGACGCAGCGCATCCCGGCCGGCAGCGTGCCCACGCCGCTCCGCGCCGGCGAGGCCGCACGCATCTTCACCGGCGCGCAAGTGCCGCCCGGCGCGGACACCGTCGTCATGCAGGAACACACCGAACTGGTGGACGGCCAGTTGCGCGTGACGCAGCCCCTCAGCGCCGGCGCCAACGTGCGGCTGCGCGGCGAGGATGTTCGCGCCGGCGCCGTCGTGCTGCCCGCCGGTGCGCGGCTGGACGCGGTCGCGCTGGGCCTCGCGGCGACCGCCGGTGCCGCGCAGCTGACCGTCTCGCGCCGCCCGCGTGTCGCTCTATTCTCGACCGGCGATGAGCTGGTCATGCCTGGTGAGCCGCTGCCGCCCGGCGCTATCTACAACTCCAACCGCTTCACGCTGCGCGCCTTGCTCGAAGGCCTGGGCTGCGAGGTGGTGGACCTCGGCATCGTGCCCGACAGGCTCGACTCGACCCGTGCCGCGCTGCGCGAGGCGGCCGCGAAGGCCGACGTCATCCTGACCTCGGGCGGCGTGTCCGTCGGCGAGGAAGACCACCTGCGCCCGGCCGTGCAGGCCGAAGGCAGGCTGGACTTGTGGGCCATCGCCATCAAGCCGGGCAAGCCATTCGCGTATGGCAGGGTCGGCGATGCCCACTTTATCGGCCTGCCCGGCAACCCGGTGTCCAGCCTCGTCACCTTCCAGGTGCTGGTGCGGCCTGCGCTGTTGAAGCTGCAGGGCGCAGGGAGGCTGGCGCCGCGCGCCTGCCGCATCGCGGCAGGCTTCGACTGGCCCAAACCCGACAAGCGCCGCGAGTTCCTGCGCGTGCGGCTGGACGACGACGGCGGCCTGGCCTTGTTCGGCAACCAGAGCAGTGGCGTGCTGACTTCGGCCTTCTGGGCCGACGGCCTTCTGGACAACCCGCCAGGCCAGTCTTTCAGGGCGGGCGATATCGTGCGCTTCATCCCGTTCGCGGAGCTGCTGTCATGACGATCACGGTCCGCCTGAAGTTCTTCGCTTCTTTGCGCGAGAAGCTCGGTGAAGGCGAGTCGCTGGACTTGTCCGCAGGCAGCACCGTGGCGGCGGCGCGAGAGGCGCTGCGCTCGCGCGGCGGCGTGCATGCCGAGTCGCTCGCGCCGGGCCGTGCGGTGCGCTCGGCGTTGAACCAGAAGATGTGCGCCGAGTCTGCCGTGTTGGCAGACGGTGACGAACTGGCTTTCTTCCCGCCCGTCACCGGCGGATGAACGGCCTGCACTTCACGGCCGACCTGAGCGGCGTCGAGCCGACGTTGGCGCTGATGCGCGATTCCGATGCGCTTGCGACGTTGTGTCGCGACGCCGTCGTCGCCTCGGGCCTCAGCGGTGTCGCCGAACTCTTCCACCGCTTCGGCCCCGCCGACGAGCAGAACGGCATTACCGGCGTCGTGTTGCTGGCCGAGTCGCATCTGGCCATCCACACCTGGCCCGAACTGGGCGGCGTGACGCTGGACGTCTATGTCTGCAACTACGGCGCCGACAACAGTGCCAAGGCCGAATCGCTGATGGCCACGCTGATCGCCGCGTTTGCCCCGACCTCGGTCAACCGTCAGAGCCTGAGCCGAGCCGCCGCCTCGACGCCGGCCGTGTAGGCTTCCTCGAACACCGAGTAGCCCGCCAGGTCGCTGTGCGCGAAGACGACACGGCCGCGCGCTTCATTCAGCGCGGTCAGCGCCGCCGAGCCGCGCAGGCCCTGCACCGGGATGCTCATCGCATGACCGAAGCGGCACAGGTCGGCGCGTTCGACCTTGCCCGGCAGGTCCGGGTGCGTTTGCGCCAGCTCGTCGGTGACGACGCGGGCCCAGTGTTGCCAGGGCTGCGTCAGCAGCTCGCTGCGCTGCGACGTTGGCAAGGCCAGATAGGCCGTCAGCAGCGGCGGCCTGGGCGTCGGGTCGATGGACTGGTGGCGTGCATCCACATAGCCCAGCGCCGCCGTGCCGTAGCGCACGCTGTCCCAGGCGGCGGGCAGCCCGGGGCGGATCAGCAGCGGCTCGCGCAGCAGGACGTTGGCGGTCAGCCAGGGCGCGTAGCGGATCTGGCCCGCGGCCTGCCGCAGCGCATCGGGCGGCGCGGCCAGCACGCGGGCGGCGATGAACAGCGGTGTGGCCATCACGACGGACTGTGCCTGCCATCGCTCGGCGGCACTGGCGGCCTCGTTCCAGGCCAGCAGCTCGACGCCGTGCTTGTGCTCGGTCACGCGCAGCACGCTGCGGCCCAGGTGCGTGCGGTCGCGCAGCGGCGCGGCCAGGCGTTCGCTGAGCCAGGCGTTGCCCTCGGGCCAAGTCAACACCGGCTCGCGCTCGGCCGTCTCGTCACCCGGTGCGTGGAAGCCGTGGCGGCTGGCGAAGTAGTGCAGGCCGGCCCAGGCGGACACGCCCGCGGCGTCCGCGCCGAAATCGTCGCGACAGCAGTAGTCGAGATACCAGCGCAGCCGGTTGTTGGTGAGTCCCGATCGGTCCAGCCATACGGCGAAGGTCTGCGCGTCGAGTGCGGCATGCACGGCGCTCCAGCGCGCGCGCCGCGTCGGCATCGCAAAGCCGGCCTCTCGCTGGGCCCGGGCCACCAGCGCGGCGAAGCGGCGGTACTGCTCGCGCGTGGCGTCGTCCTCGGCGGGGGGTAGCAGGCCTTCATGCCATTCGCCGTCAATGAACAGCCGCTCCTGCGGGCTGTGGCACAGGTGCCGCTCGTCCCACTCGGTGCGGCCCAGGTGCGAGCGGGCCAGGCCCAGCCCGTGCAGCAGCTCATTGACCTCGCGCGCTGCAGTGCCGGGAATGGGCAGGTAGTGCGCGCCCAGCGGACAGCGCGAGCCGGCGACGACATGGCTGCGGCTGTTGCCGCCGGCCTGGTCTTCCAGGTCCAGCAGCGCGACGTCAGTCACGCCGCGCTTGGCAAGTTCACGAGCGCAGGCCAGCCCGGCGATGCCGGCGCCCACGATGAGCACATCGGCCTTGCGCAGCGGGCCGTCGGCCTGCGGCAGTTCGCCCCGCAGCCGGTGGCCGCGCTCGGGATGCGCGCCGGCCCAGCCGCCCTGCAGCGGTGGCGCATCGGCCGTGCAGCCAGCGGTGGCCAGGCCGGCAAGCAGCACCTCGCGCCGCCTCGGCATCAATGCACCTTGCCCCACTCCGCCTCAAACTCCTGCACCAGCACCTGGTTGCTTAGCCGGTTCACCTCGGTGGGCACGCGTGCCATGTCCGGCGGAAAGTTCAGCAGCGTCGGCAGCGTCTGCGCCGTCATGAAGCGCAGCCCGGGCGGGAACTGCGTCGGCAGGCGCAACGGCCGGCGTGAGGCCAGCACGAAGCCCCATTCGCCGAAGCTCGGCACATGGGCGTGGTAGGGCGTGGCCGTCAGCCCGACCGACTCGATGGTGGTCACCACGGTCCAGAAGCTGCGCCGCGCGATCAGCGGCGAGGTGGTCTGCACGACCGCGTAGCCGCCTGCGCTCAAGTGCTTGTCCACGAACTCGTAGAAGCTGGCCGTGTAGAGCTTGCCGATGGCGAAGTTGGAGGGGTCGGGAAAGTCGATGACGATGACGTCGAAGGTCTCTGATTGCTGCTCCAGCCAGCCGAACGCGTCGGCGTTGATGGTGCGCAGCTTCGGTGACGAGAGTGCGTGACCGTTCAGCGCGGCGAGCTTCTCGTTGTTGCGGAACAGCGTGGTCATCAGCGGGTCCAATTCCACCAGCGTGACCTGCTCGACGCCCGGGTACTTCAGGATCTCACGCACGGCCATGCCGTCGCCGCCGCCCAGCACCAGCACGCGCTTCGGCGCCCCGTGCGCCGCCATCGCGGGCTGTACCAGCGCCTCGTGATAGCGGTATTCGTCCTTGGAGTGGAACTGCAGGTTGCCGTTCAGGAACAACCGGGTGCCGGCGCGGCCGTCGGTGACGACGATGCGCTGGTAGGCGCTGCTTTGCTTGAAGACGATGCTCTCGCCGTAGAAGCGGTCCTCGGCCCACGTGGTCAGCCGATCGGCGCCCAGCAGTGCGGCCAGCAGCAGGCCGGCGGACAGCGCGCAGGCACTCACCATCGCGGCCCGGGCGCGCACCTCGGCGCGGAACAGCCACAGCGCCCAGATGGCCACGGCCACGTTCAGCAGCCCGAATACCACACCCGTGCGCACCAGGCCGAGGTGCGGCACCAGCACCAGCGGGAAGGCCAGCGCCACCAACAGCGCGCCGAGGTAGTCGAAGGTCAGCACCTGCGACACCAGGTCCTTCAGCCCGTAGCGTGCGCTGAAGTGGCGTTTCAGGATACGCATGACCAGCGGGATCTCCAGCCCCACCAGCGTGCCCACCAGCAGTACCAGCCCGTACAGCAGCACGCGAAATGGCGTGGCAGCGCCTGGTGGCAGCAGGCTGTGCACGGTGAACAGCGCGGCCGGCATCAGCCCGCCGATGACGCCCACCAGCAGCTCCACCTGCAGGAACACGCCCACCAGCTGGCGCTCGACGAAGCGCGACAGCCACGAGCCCAGCCCCATCGCGAACAGGTAGACGCCGATGACGGTGGAGAACTGCAGCACCGAGTCGCCCAGCAGGTAGCTGGCGAGTGCGCCGGCCGCCAGCTCGTAGACCAGGCCGCAGGCGGCGATGAAGAAGACGCTGGCGAGCAGCAGCGCTTCGGCAGCAGAGACGCGGGAGATGGGGGCGGCCTGGGGCTCGGTGGTCATCAGGGCCGGGGCGGGTTCAGCGTGACTGAGAACGCCAGCCGCTTGCCGTCGGCGCTGGCCGCGATGTTGCGCACGGCGCCATTCAGTTCGGGCAGATCGGCGAAGGATTGGAAGTCGCTGCCGACCTTGCCGTTCCAGCGCAAGAACAGGTGGCCGCGTGCCATCAGCACGGAGCCGTCGGGCAGCGCGACGAAGTACTGCGGGCGGTTGGCAGGCCCGTCGCCCTTGAGCAGCGGCGGAGTCTCGACCAGCGCCTGCGGCTTGGCGTCGCTGGGGCCCTGGGCCGCGATGACCCAGCGGTTGGCGTCAGACTGCTCCACGAACATCGCGCGCCTGGCGTCCGCCGTGCGGGCCAGCGAGCGGCCCGGCTTGTCGGTCAGCAGCGTCTGCTGGCCCGTCTTGCGGTCGATGAGCACGGCGCGGTGCGCGTTGCGCTGCGGCACATCGTCGACGATGAAGGCGGCGATCAGGTCCGGATCGACCCACGCGTGATAGCCGATGCGCTTGGTGGTCACTACCGGCGCGACGGGCTTGCCGTCCCAGCCGAAGCGCCACAGCGAGGGCTCGTTCATTTCGATGCCGTAGGCCGGGTCGGCGGTGATGACGCGGATGGCCGAGAAGCCGCTGCCGTCGGCAAGCGGCGTGGGCGAGTAGAGGTTCTCGGTGGTTGCCGTGACGGCCGTGGTGGCGCCGGTGGCGAGGTCGTGGCGGTAGATGTTGTTCGAGCCCGTGCGACCCGAGGTGTAGACCACCGCCGCGCCGTCCGGCGTGAATGCCGGCTGGAAGTTGCTGCCCTTGCCGGGCGTGATGTTGGTGGCGGCCGTGATCTTGCCGGCCATGAGGTCCAGCGAGGCAACGAACACGGCGACGTCGGGCGGCGCGTCGGCGGCCGAGGCCGGCAGGGCGGCGGCGAGGAGCAGGGCCGGGATGAGGCCGCGGAGGGAAAAGCTCATGGCTTGCCTTGGCAGTCGTTCAGCGGACCGCGAGTGTCGGGCAGAACGACGCCGGGCCCGAGCCACTGCTTGTCAATAGGCGTCACCCGCGCCGGGCCGGCGTTCAGCCATGGATGGCTGCGGCCACGATGTTGCCGATGGAGATGCACATCGCCCCGACGACGATGGCCAGCGCCAGATTTTTGTGCTCGACCAGTTCCTCCCACAGCTTGTAGGGGGTGATCTTGTCCACGATGATGAAACAGACCCAGAAGATGACGACGCCGATGACGGCGTACATCGTCGTGCCGAGGATGACTTCGGGCTTGAGCCAGTCGAGGGTCATGGTGCGAACTCCTTGGGAATCGTCTTATTTGTGGCTGCCGCCACCGCTGCTGTAGCCGCCGTAGCTGCCGCCACTGGGGATGTAGACGCCGCTGCCGCTGGAACGCGTGCGGCATTGGCGGTATTCGTTGCTGTTCTCGCCGAAGCTGTTCTTGTACTGCTGGCAGTCGTCGCTGGCGCAGGCGCGCATCAGCGTGCCCAGGATCACCATCAGGAACAGGCCCACGACGATGTAGACCAGCAGCTTGCCGCCGGTGTTCTTGAAGGCCGAGGCGTCGCGCGTGAAGGTCGCCGCTGGCGCGCTCAGGCCGAAAGCCTTCTGCACGTCCGCCGCAGTCAGCGTGCGCCCGGCGCTCCAGGTGACTTCCTGGCCTTGCTGTTCGCGGCTCAGCAGGAACTGTCCGTCGCGGCTGGCGTAGTCGGTCACGCGAACGCGGTCGTCCAGACGCACGGGCCAGTAGAACTCGCCCAGCACGTAGGTGGTCTTGGCCTGGTAGGTCCAGCGTTCGCCGTGGGCGCGGCCCTGCCAGGTCGCGCTGCCGCGCTGGGTGGTGGGCGCCCCGGTCAGCGTGCGCACCAAGCTCCAGCCTTCCTGCGTGTCGACGAGGAAGGCGAAGCCGGCCAGGCGGTTGAACAGCAGGTATTCGCGCCAGAAGCTCTGCTCGTCCTCGGCGTCCTCCGGGATGTCGCAGCGTTCCTGGTAGCCGACGACCTGCCAGGGCTGCGGCTTGTCACCATCGACCGCCAGCGTGCCGGTGCGGCCCAGCGGGATCAGCGGCGGGTTCCCTGGCGACTGGGCGGTGAAGCCCAGCGCAGTGGCGTCGCCTTCGGGCAGATCGACCACCGCATGGCATTGCCCGCAGACCATGCTCTGGGTCTGCGCCAATTTGGGTGCCAGCGGCGAGCCGCAGCTGGGGCAGGCGATGGACCGGCCCTTGAACCTAGCTTCGGCGACCGAATCGCCCTCGGCCGTGCTGCGCAGGCCTTGCAGCGCCAGCTCGGCCAGCTGCACGCCGCGGCCAATGGACCAGACCGGCGGGCCGTCCTCGCGGACCTCCAGCGAACCGACCTCGTCGCGCTCGTTTCGCAGTTCCACGACGCGACCCGTGCGCGGCACGCGCGGCAGCTCGCCCTCGGCGGCGCGCACGGTGGCTTCGACAATGGCAGCGACCTGCCAGCGCTGGCCCGCCAGCGTCAGCGGCAGGCCGACCTGCGGGTCGCTGGGGGGTGTGTCGGTGAGTGGCGCTTCCAGGCTGAGGACGAACTGGCCGTTGTCCTCGCTGAGCCAGGCGACGCGGGGCGTGTCACCGCTTGCGTCGAACAGCAGATGCCACTCGTTCCAGTTGCCCAGCTCCGAGCCGCGCTGAACCCGCCCCACGACGGCAAAGCCCTGGCCCATCCAGCGGCCGGTGCTGCCCAGCTGCAGGGGCGAGTAGTCGTCGAAGATCTCGGCGCTCTGGCCGATGCGGGCGAGCGTGTCACCGTCGCGCAGCAGCGTGCTGCGGCAGAAGGCGCAGACCGCCGTGGACGATGCCGCACTGGCGAACTCGACCGGCGCGCCGCAGTTGGGGCAGGCCGCACGCCAGCGCCGCTGAGCGGCGGGCGTCTGGTCAGCCAAGCTTCTTCAGGAGGTCCGCTTTTTTGGCGGCGAATTCCTCGTCGGTCAGGATGCCCTTGGCCTTGAGGTCACCGAGCTTTTCCAGCAGCGAGACAATGTCCTCGGGCTTGCTGGCCGCCGGCGCCGGGGCGGCTGCGCCTACGCCGGCCAGGCCCTGGCCCAGCGTCTGCGCCAGCGTCTGGCCCAGTGCCACGCCGGCACCCAGGCCGATGGCCTCGCCAGCAATGCCGCTGCCGCCGTTGGCCGCGCCCTTGGCCATCTCCGGCAGCGCCTGAGCCGCCTGGTACTGCATGAACTGGCCCATGTTCTGACCAATGATGCCCATGCCGATGCGCTGGTCCAGGATCTTCTGCAGCTCCTCGGGCAGCGACACGTTCTGCATCGTCACCGAGATCAGCTCCAGCCCCAGTGCGGCGAACGAGGGTGCCGTGGCTTCCTTCAGCGCGCCGGCGAACTCGACCTGGTTGGCGGCCAGATCCAGGAAGGGCGTGCCGCTGCCGGCCACCGCGTCGCTGATGTGCTGCAGCATCAGGCCGCGCAGCTGGCCTTCCAGATCGGCCACCGTGTAGCGCTCGCGCGTGCCGGAGATCTGGCTGTGGAAGACCTTGGGATCGGCCACGCGGTAGGCGTAGTTGCCGAACGCGCGCAGGCGCACCGCGCCGAAGTCCTTGTCGCGGATGGCCACCGGCTGGCTGGTGCCCCAGCGCTGGTCGATCTGCTGGCGCGTGCTGAAGAAATAGACATCGCTCTTGAAGGGCGACTCGAACAGCTTGTCCCAGTTCTTCAGGTAGGTCAGCACCGGCAGCGTCTGCGTGGTGAGGCGGTGCGTGCCGGGGCCGAACACGTCGGCCACCTGGCCTTCATTGACGAAGACGGCGAGCTGGGATTCGCGCACGACGAGCTGGCCGCCGTTCTGGATTTCCATGCCGGCCATGGGAAAACGCCACGACAGCGTGCCATCGCCGTCTTCCGTCCACTGGATGACGTCGATGAACTGTTTCTTGATGAAATCCATCAGAGCCATGTCTGGGTCTCGCTTTGGTTCTTGAACAGAAATGGCGGCCAGTATGCGGCCCGCACGCCGCGGTCCGCCCCCCAAACAGGTGAATCTCACCGCCGGTCGGGGCGAGAATCCGTGCCATGGCAAGAGTTTGCATCCAGACGCAGGACTTCGACCTGGGTGTCGAAGCCGCCGCCCTGAGGTCAGGGGATGGGGGCGTGGGCGCCGTGGTGGCGTTCGTGGGGACTGTGCGCGAGCTGGGCAGTAGCGCTGCCGTGTCATGCATGGAGCTGGAGCACTACCCGGGCATGACTGAGGCCGCCATCGAGGCGATGATGGACGCGGCGTTGGCACGTTTTGACATTCGGGCTGCCAAGGTCATCCACCGCGTGGGTGTGCTGCAGGCGCAGGAGCAGATCGTCGCCGTGCTCGTCAGCAGCGCCCACCGCGGCGCCGCCTTTCAGGCCTGCGAGTTCCTGATGGATTACCTGAAGACGCAGGCACCGTTCTGGAAGAAAGAACACACGGCCGGCGGCGCGCAGTGGGTGGACGCTCGGGTGTCGGACGACGCGGCGCTGGCCCGCTGGGGCATTGCCGGGAGCAACGCGTCTTGAATGCCTTGGCGGTCTCGATAGGCGCGGCGCTGGGTGCGCTGACACGCTGGCAGGCGGGCGTGCTGTTCAACACGCGCTGGGCCGGGTTTCCTCTGGGCACGCTCTTGGTCAACCTGGTGGGCGGATTTCTGATCGGTATGGCGTTGGAGTGGTTCGGCCGACAACCCAACGACTTGCTGAAGCTGCTGCTGGTGACCGGCTTTCTCGGCGGGCTGACAACGTTCTCGGCCTTTTCCGGCGAGTCGCTGGCGCTGCTGAAGCACGGCGAGCTGGGCATGGCGCTGGCCCACACGCTGGCGCATGTGCTGGGTTCGCTGCTGGCCGCCTGGCTGGGCATGAAGTTGGTGCAAGCCTTGATTTAGCGCAACTTGAAAAGCGCCGCCTGGCGCCCACTTGGCTTCGCAACCGGAGGATTTATCTCATGCGTGCCGACAAGTTCACCACTCGTTTCCAGGAAGCCCTCGGCGAGGCCCAGAGCCTGGCCATTGCCCGCGACAACCCTTACATCGAGCCCGTCCATGTTCTCGCCGCCATGCTGGCGCAGGACGACGGCCCGCGTGCGCTGCTGGAGCGCGCCGGCGTCAAGGTGGCCGGGCTGAAGACGGCGCTGGACGGCCTCGTCGCCGGCCTGCCGCAGGTCAGCGGCTCGGGCCAGACCGTGCAGGCGGGGCGCGACCTGGTGTCGCTGCTGCAGGCTGCCGAGAAGGAGGCCGGTAAACGCGGCGACCAGTTCATCGCCAGCGAGATGTTCCTGCTGGCGCTCAGCGATGCCAAGACCGACCTGGCGGGTGTCGTGCGCGGCCACGGGCTTACGCGCAAGTCGCTGGAAGCTGCCATCGAGGCCGTGCGCGGCGGCCAGAAGGTCGACTCGGCCGAGGCGGAAGGCCAGCGCGAGGCGCTCAAGAAATACACGCTGGACCTGACCGAGCGTGCCAGACTCGGCAAGTTGGATCCGGTCATCGGCCGCGATGAGGAGATCCGCCGGACCATCCAGGTGCTGCAGCGCCGCAGCAAGAACAACCCGGTGCTGATCGGCGAGCCGGGCGTGGGCAAGACGGCCATCGTCGAAGGCCTGGCGCAGCGCATCGTCAATGGCGAGGTGCCCGACTCGCTGAAGAACAAGCGCGTGCTGGTGCTGGACATGGCCTTGCTGCTGGCCGGTGCCAAGTACCGCGGCGACTTCGAGGAACGGCTGAAGGGCGTGCTGAAGGAAGTGGCCCAGGACGAAGGCCAGACGATCCTGTTCATCGACGAGATCCACACGATGGTGGGCGCCGGCAAGTCCGAGGGCTCCATCGACGCCGGCAACATGCTCAAGCCGGCGCTGGCGCGCGGCGAGCTGCACTGCATCGGCGCGACGACGCTGGACGAGTACCGCAAGTACGTCGAGAAGGACGCCGCGCTGGAGCGCCGCTTCCAGAAGGTACTGGTCGACGAGCCCAGCGTTGAGGCCACCATCGCCATTCTGCGCGGGCTGCAGGAGAAGTACGAGGTGCACCACGGCGTGGAGATCACCGACCCGGCCATCATCGCCGCGGCTGAACTGAGCCACCGCTACATCACCGACCGCTTCCTGCCCGACAAGGCCATCGACCTTATCGACGAGGCGGCAGCCAAGATCAAGATCGAGATCGACTCCAAGCCCGAGGCCATGGACCGGCTGGACCGCCGCATGATCCAGCTGAAGATCGAGCGCGAGGCCGTGCGCAAGGAAAAGGACGAAGGCTCGCAGAAGCGCTTTGCGCTCATCGAGGAGGAGCTGCTGAAGCTGCAGCGCGAGTACGAGGATCTGGAAGAGATCTGGACTGCCGAGAAGGCGCAGGCCCAGGGTTCGGCCCACGTCAAGGAAGAGATCGACCGCATCAAGCAGCAGATCGAGGAACTTAAGCGCAAGGGCGACTTCAACAAGCTCGCCGAGCTGCAGTACGACCGCCTGCCCAAGCTGGAGAAGCAGCTGAAGGAGGCACAGGACAAGGAGGCCAGTGCCGGCGCCTCCAGCAAGCCGCGCCTGCTGCGCACGCTGGTGGGCGCCGAGGAGATCGCCGAGGTCGTGGCGCGTGCCACGGGCATTCCGGTGTCCAAGCTGATGCAGGGCGAGCGCGAGAAGTTGCTGCAGATGGAAGGCAAGCTGCACGAGCGCGTGGTGGGCCAGGAGGAGGCCATCCAGGCCGTCTCCGACGCCATCCGCCGCTCGCGCGCCGGCCTGTCCGACCCGAACCGGCCGCTGGGTAGCTTCCTGTTCCTCGGCCCCACGGGCGTGGGCAAGACCGAGCTGTGCAAGGCGCTCGCCGGCTTCCTGTTCGACAGCGAAGACCACATGGTGCGCATCGATATGAGCGAGTTCATGGAGAAGCACTCGGTGAGCCGCCTGATCGGCGCGCCTCCGGGCTACGTCGGCTACGAGGAAGGCGGTACGCTGACCGAGGCCGTGCGGCGCAAGCCGTACTCCGTGCTGTTGCTCGACGAGGTGGAGAAAGCCCACCCGGACGTGTTCAACGTGCTGCTGCAGGTGCTGGATGATGGCCGGCTGACCGACGGCCAGGGCCGCACGGTGGACTTCAAGAACACCGTCATCGTGATGACGTCCAACCTCGGCTCGCAGCACATCATGGCGCTGGCGGGGCAGGGCGACGACGTCATCCGCGAGGCGGTGTGGGGCGAGGTCAAGGGCCACTTCCGGCCCGAGTTCCTGAACCGCATCGATGAGACTGTCATCTTCCATGCGCTGGGCGCCGAGCACATCAAGTCCATCGCGAAGATTCAGCTGCGCCAACTGGAGGCGCGCCTGGACAAGCTGGAGATGAAGCTGGACGTGTCCGAGGCCGCGCTGGACGAGCTGGCCAAGGTCGGCTTCGACCCGGTGTTTGGTGCGCGGCCGCTGAAGCGGGCCATCCAGCAGCGTGTGGAGAATCCGCTGTCCCGGCTGATACTTGAAGGCAAGTTCGGCCCCAAGGATGTCATCCCGCTCGACGTCGAGGGTAGCGAGTTCAGCTTCGGGCGCGTCGTGCACTGAGCCCTGGGGCGGGCGTTGGCTTCAGCGGGTCGTCGCCGCGTCCTGCCCCGCAATGCTCAGTTCCACGCGGTCCCTCCCACCGGCCTTGGCGCGGTAGAGCGCTGCGTCGGCGCGCCGGAATGCGCGCCGTGTCGGCGTGCCGGGCGGCACCAGCGTCACTCCGAAGCTGGCAGTGACGCCGAAGCGGCCCTTGGCATCCACGTCGGCGGCCACGATGGCAACGCGCAGCTTCTCGGCCAGCGCCGCCGCCTCGTCGATGTGGCGGCAGCGGCAGACGATGACGAACTCCTCGCCGCCCCAGCGACCGATGACGTCGGCGCTGCGCAGGCTGGCCGCGACGATGGCCGCCACGCGGCGCAGCACCTCGTCGCCAGCCGCATGGCCCCAGTGGTCGTTGACGGCCTTGAAGTGGTCGATGTCCAGCAGCACTAGGCCCAGCGGTTCGGCCTGGGCCTCAAGGTCGTCGATTGCGGCTTCGAGGCCGCGGCGGTTCAGCACGCCGGTCAGCTCGTCGATGGTGGCTAGGCGGCGCAGCCCCTCCTGCTCCAGGCGCAGTTGGCGGGTGCGGGTGGTCAGCGCGTCTATCTCCCGCTGCTGCTGCCGTGCGCGCTGGCGGAGCTCGCGCCAGCGCCGCGTTGCCAGTGCGCTGGCCCCCAGCAGCCACGCGCTCAGGATGGCCAGGTAGAGCTGATCGCGGCTGATCCATTCGCCCTGCAGCACCAGGCTGCGCAACTCCAGGTCTTGCGGCTGGCCGCTGATGTCGCCGGGGATGTCGACCGTGAACGCCGTGACGTTCTCGCGACTGGGCTGGTTGTACTCGCGCGGCAGGTCGAATTGCTGCACCCACCATTCGGGCACGGTCAGCTCGCTCAGGTTCAGTTGCACCGGCCGAGCGACGTCGCGCGGGCGCAGCTGCACCGACTGCATGCGCGCGCTGTTGCCATCCTCCAGCTTCGAGAACCGCGGGTCGAAGTTGCGCATGGCCACGCGCACCAGCGGCGCACCGCCGTTCAGCACGAGGTCCATGCGCAGCGTCGAGTAGCTGCGCAGGTCGATGCCGCGGCCCTGCTCGGTGTCGCCCAGCATGAAGGTCAGGCCGCAGCCTTGGCGGCCTTCAATGCTGCGGTAGTCGCAGTGCCAGTGGTGGCGTTCGGCATTCACCCAGCGCACCGGAGGGGTCGCGCCGTCGGCGGCCTGCTGCTCGCCGATCAGGAACGCATTGCTGGCCACGCCCGGGTGCGTCAGGTCCAGTTCCTGCAGTGGCAGCCAGGTATGGCCGGCCACCGCCAGCAGCGTCAGGGCGATGCCGGCGGCGAGGAGTCCGGGGTTGCTGGGAGCGTGTTGCATCGGGCGGGGGGCGCGCTGCGAAGCACTGTAAAGCCGTTCACCAGCGTGAGCGATGGTCCTCCGTGACGCCCGCCAGCGCCACCACGGCCCGGGGCGGCGCATCGGCCGCCGCCCTTACCTGGCCCGTGAAGCTGCCAATGGGCTGCACGTAGTGGCTGGCGGCGAAGCCCAGGTCGCGGTCCTGCGTGCGGGCGCCCTCGGGTGTGAACACCAGGTCCAGCAGCCCATCGTCGGTGCTGACGCGCCAGGGCTGCAGCGGCTGCGCAGCGTCGAACACGAAGCGCGCGGCGCCCAAGGCCACGGGCCGGCCATCCAGCCACAACACGTTTTCCTGCTCGCCGAAGTAGCCCTGCTGCAGGTTGAAGCCCACGCCGGGTCCGTGGGCGCTGGCCCAGAGCCAGGCGGTGTCGCGGGCCAGCAGGCCATTGGACGCGTCAACCGCTGCCCACCCGCCGTCCAGCGCGAAGCGGCGCCCCTGCGCCTCAGCCCAGCCGTGCACGGGCAGCGCGCTGGTCTTCTGCGTGGCGTGTGCCAGGCCGCCGTCCACGCGGCCGATGGCCAGCAGCGGCGGCGCCATCGCCCCCAGCGCCAGATTGGCCTCCAGGCGCAGTGCGCGGGAGTGCACCGTCAGCGCCAGCGTGTCGCCGGCCTGGTGCTGCAGCCTCAGCCGCGCACCCGGGCCGTGGAACCAGGTATGCGCGCCGGCCAGCGGCTCATCCGACACGCCCGCCTGCAGGCTCGGCAGGCCGTCCTGGCTCCAGTCCGCCAGCAGCCGGCGCTCGCGGCGATCGAACAGGTAGGCGAAGGCGGTGGCGGTCCAACCGACGTCCACGATGGCCACCCCGATGAACACCTGCTCATGCGCCAGGCCCACGTAATGCCAGCGCTTGTGATGCAGCCGCCGCCACAGCCAGCCGGCGCGCGGGCGCAGCGGTGCCCAATCGATGCGGGCGATGCGCCCGGCATGGCGACCCTCCGCCGGGCGACCGTCGGCGACGACGTGCGGCGGTGCGGGCGTCATCGCGGGTGCTGCCGGCGCCACTGCAGCGGCGCTTGGCCCGTCCACTGCCGGAAGGCGCGCGTGAAAGCGCTTTGCTCGGAGTAGCCCAGCAGCAGCGCCACCTCGGCCAGCTCGACGTGCGGATCGCGCAGGTAGGCCTCGGCGAGCTGGCGGCGCGTGTCGGACAGCAGGGCCTGGAAGCCGTGCCCCTGTGCGGCCAGGCGGCGCTGCAGGCTGCGTGGGCTCATCTGCAGGCTTGCGGCCAGCTCGGGTAGCGACGTGCGACCGCTGCGGATCAGCCCCACCAGCGCCTGCCGCCAGGCGGCCAGCGGGCCATCCACCCCGGCCACCTGCTGCAGCAACTGCTCGGCCTGCGCGTCCAGCAGCGCCAGCAGGTCGGCGTCGGCACCGCGCAGCGGCAGGGCCAGATCTTGCAACGCCAGAAGCAGCCGCGTGCCGGGCTGCCCGAAGCGCACCGGCGCGCCGAAGAAGTCTTCGTAGGGCCGTGTGTCCGCCGGACATGCGTTGACGAAGTCCACCGCCAGCGGTCGCAGCGGCCGGCCGGTCATGTCGCGCGTCAGCTGCACGAGGCTGGCGATGGCGGTCTCGTCGACCAGCGCGCCGGGCCGGCCGCGCTCCACGCCCCATTCGATGCTCAGGCCCTGCTCGTACATCCGCATGTGCGCGGGGTTCACGTCGTAGACCGCGCGGTGGTGGCGCTCCAGCCGCTGCAAGGCCTCGCCCAGCGTGCCGCAGGCCAGCGCTGCAAAGCCCACGACGCCGAAGTGGCGCGGCGCGATGCCGCGCGCCAGGCGCAGCGGGAAGGTCGCGGGGGGGCCGGAGTCCAAATCGCGGGCCTGTGCCAGCAGCGCCTGCCAGCGCTTCAGCGCGACGAAGTCCTCGCCCGCGGCCGGCGACGTGCCCAACGCGCCGGCGCGGCCCACGGCGGCCATGTGCTCAAAGAGCAGGCGCACATAGCTGGCGGCAACACGGGTGTCGTCCATGGTCGCGGGATCATCCCGCAGCTCCTGGGGCGCTCCCGTGCGGGATCACCCCAGCCGTGGCACGATCCGTCAAAAACGCGGGGTTTGCCGTCAAGAAATCCGTGGCGTTCCGTATCAACATCGCGACCATGGACGCGCTGCTCGACCTTTACCAACGCCATTTTGACTGGCGCGATCTGACGCTGGTGATGCTGTCGCCGCTGTTCGGCGTGTTCATCGCGATGGAGGCCTGGCGGTTCCGCCGCGCCGGCGTGTTCGACTTCCGCGATACCTTCGACAGCATGAACAGCGGCGGCAGCTATCTGGTCGCCGACCTGCTCGCGCTCGCGCTGTTCGTGCTGCCGGCGATGGGGTGGGTCCACGACCACCGCCTGTTCACGCTCGACATGACGGTGTGGCGCTTCGTCGGCCTGTTCCTGTTCGTGGAATTGCTCTACTACGGGTTCCACCGCGCGAGCCACCGCATCCGCTGGTTCTGGTGTGCGCACGTGGTGCACCACGGCTCCGAGAAGATGAACTTCGGTACCGCGCTGCGGCAGAGTTGGTTCTATCCGCTGGCCGGCAACTGGCTGTTCTACCTGCCGGCCGTGTGGCTGGGCTTCGAGCCGCGCTGGGTGTTGTTCGCGCTGTCGCTGAACCTGGGCTACCAGTTCTTCGTGCACACCACGTGGGTGGGGCGCTTGCCGGCGTGGTTCGAGTTCGTCTTCAACACGCCTTCGCACCACCGAGCGCACCATGGCCGCAACCCGCAGTACATCGACAAGAACTTCGGTGGCACGCTGATCGTGTTCGACCGGCTGTTCGGCAGCTTCGAGCCCGAGCGCGAGCCCGTGGACTACGGGCTGGAGCACCCGTTTCCGACGCACAACCTATTCTGGCTGAACGCGCACGAGTGGCGTGCGATGTTCCGCGACATGGCCGCCGAGAAGACGTGGGGCCTGCGCCTGGCCCATTTGTGGAAGCCACCGGCGTGGCGGCGGCATTGCAACGGATTCCGGGAGTAGGCGTTATTTCAGATGCTGAGCCAGGAAGGCTTCCAGTCGCTGCGCGAAGTCCACCCGGTTCCTCAACGCCGCGAAGCCGTGGCCTTCGCTCCGGTAGGTCACCCAGGTGGGTTCCTGGCCGGCTTCGCGCATAGCCTTCTGCAGGCGTTCGCCGTGCACCAGCGGCACGCGGCGATCGGCCTCGCCGTAAGCCAGCAGCAGCGGCGCCTGGATGCGGGCGGCCTGCTTTACCGGTGAGTTGGCGACGATCATGGCCGCGTCCTTGTCCAGGTCGCCGATCATCTCGGGCATGCGGAACTTGCGCATCTTGCGGCCGGTGTCGTCGTTCACCCAGCGCGGCCCCTTCAGCAGCAGTTCCAGATCTGTCACTGCCAGCCAGGCCGCTCCGCAGCGGTAGAGGCCGGGGTCGTTCACCAGGCCCATCAGCGCGCTGTAGCCGCCGTAGCTGGCGCCGGCGATGCAGGCCTTGTCGCTGGCGATGCCCTCCGCCTGCGCCCACTTCAGCGCGTCGGCCACGTCGTTCTGCATGGCCTGGCCCCATTGCTTGAAGCCGGCGCGGTAGTGGGCTTCTCCAAAGCCCAGGCTGCCACGAAACTCCGGCTCGATGACGACGTAGCCGCGCGATGCCAGGAACTGTGCTTCGGCCCGCCAGCTCCACACGCCGCCGCGCACCCAGGGCCCCCCGTGCACCAGCACCACAGCAGGCAGCGGGCCGTCGGCGTCGGCGCGCCGGGTCACCCAGACCGGAAGGTCGGCGCCGTCTCGGGCGGTGATGCGCTCGAAGTACATCGCGGCCATGTCCGCCGGCCGCACGTCGTTGCGCACGCGGCCGGCCTGACTCCAGCGGCTGCCGCCCTGCGGCTGCGCACGGTAGAGCCAGAGCTGGCCGGGGTCGTGATCGCTGTAAGACAGCACCAGGGCGACCATGTCGGGCTGGCCGCACCGACGGCACTGGATGCGGTTGACGCGCTCGGGCAGGGGGGTATCCGCTTCCTTCTGCAGCGCCTTCAGCGCGGGGTGGAACCAGTGGGTGCTTTCGGCGTCGGTGACGAACTGCACGCCCAGCGCCGCGCCGTGGCTGTCGACGACTACATCGCCCTCGAAGTCGAATCCGGGCGTGACCAGCAGCGGCTTGGGCTCGGGCGCGCGGCGCTCGAAGTCGTAGCGGCTCAGCACCGCGGCGGCGCCATCGCCTGGGTGGTGGCTGACGAACAGCTGGCCCTGGTCGTCGAATCCCTCGATCTGGAAGGGCGGCCGATCGAACTCGCCGATCTCGTACAGGCGCTGCCAGTCGCCGCGCCCGGGTGCTCGCCACAGTGCGGCGAGGCGGCCGCCACGCAGTGTGAGGGCCGCGCGCAACTCGCCCCTCGAGTCAGGCATCAGGCGCACGGCGTTCTCCGGCACGTCACCGGGAACCGGCCGGGTGTCGCCGGTGCGTGTGTTCAGCCACAGCGGCGTCAACGCGCCATCGTTGCGCACCATCAGCACCTCGTCGGCAGCCTCGCCGTCTCGTTGCGCCGGCACGCGCAGCAGGCCGTGGTTGGGGTGCAGGGCTTTCAGCTTGCGCCAACCCAGTTCGCCACCCCGAGAGCCGTCGCGCTGCACCAGCGGCAGCATGTCGGTGCCGTCGGCATCGATGGCGAAAAGGCCAGGATAGCCGTCGGCGCTGGCGCTGCCTGCCGACACGTCGAGCACGCTGTAGACCAGGCGCTGCTCGTTGACCCACTGCACCTGGATCACATCGGCCGCCGAGTACTGGGCCGCCCGCGTCGCCTTGCCGCTGTCCAGGTCCAGCACGACCAGGCCGACCCGCCCGGCGTCGCGCGCCGTCGTGAAGGCCAGCTGGCGGCCGGACGGCGACAACACGGCCTCAGCAATGTCGGGGGCGCGGAAGAACAGTGCGGCCGGCGGGGGCGCCGCCTGGGCGCTGGCGCCGAGCAGGCTCAACGCCAGCGTGGCGTAACACATCAGTCTTGTCATGTCGTGATTTCAGGGTTGCAGGTGCTTGGCCAGGAAGGCCGCCATGCGGTCTGCGAAATCCACGCGATTCTTCAGGCTGCCGAAGCCGTGGCCCTCGTCGGGGTAGGTCACCCACTGCGGTTCGTTGCCGGCCTCGCGCAGCGCGTCGCGCATGCGCTTGCCGTGGGCCAGCGGCACGCGGCGGTCGTCCTCGCCGAAGGCCAGCAGCACCGGGGCCTTGATGTGCGCGGCCTGCTTCACGGGTGAGTTGGCGGCGATCATCGCAAAGTCCTTCACCGTGTCGCCGATGGTCTCGGGCAGGCGGTGCCGGCGCGATTCGCCGCTGGTGTCGTCGTCCACCAACCAAGAACCGCTCAACAGCAGTTCCAGGTCGGTCACGGCGACCCAGGCCACGCCGCAGCGGTACAGCTCGGGGTGCTTCACCAGACCCATCAGCGTGCTGTAGCCGCCGTAGCTGGCGCCGGCGATGCAGGCCTTGCCGCTGGCAATGCCTTGCGCCTGCGCCCACTTCAGCGCGTCGGCCACGTCGTCCTGCATGGCCTGGCCCCACTGCTTGAAGCCGGCGCGGTAGTGTGCGCTGCCGTAACCTGTGCTGCCGCGGAACTCGGGCTCGATGACCACGTAGCCGCGCGATGCGAGGAACTGGGCCTGGCCGTTCCAGCGCCATTGCGTGCCGCGCACCCACGGGCCGCCGTGCACCAGCACCACGGCCGGCAGCGGGCCGGTCGTGCCGGTGGGGCGTGTGACCCAGACCGGCAGGTCACGGCCATCGCGAGCGGTAATGCGATGGAAGTCCAGCCCCGCCATCTCGGAGGGTTTCACGTCGTCGCGCACGCGGCCGACCGGGCGCCACGTCTTCTCTCCCGCAACGGGTTGCGCCTGATAGAGCCACAGCTGGCCCGGGTCGCGGTCGCTGTAGCTGCGCACCAGCGCCACCATGTCCGGTGCGCCGCAGCGGCGGCAGTGGATGCGGTTGATGCGGCTTGGGAACCGCGCGTCCACGTCGTCTTGCAGGACCTTCATGACCGGGTCCTGCCAGACGGTGGTCTCGCCGTCGGTGATCACGCGCACGCCCAGCGCGCGGCCGATGCCGTCGTTGAGCACTTCGCCGCTGAAGTCGAAGCCCGGTGTGACGACCAGCGGCTTGGGCTCGGGCGCCCGCCGGTCGAAGTCGTAGCGGGTCAGCACCTGCTGGCCGTCCTTGCCGCTGCTGCGCGTGACATAGAGCTGGCCGGCGTTGTCCACGGCCCGGGGCGCGAAGGGCGCATTGAAAGGGCCGGTTTCGAACAGCGACTGCCAGTCGTTCTGCTCGGGGCCGCGCCACAGCGCCCCCACGCGGCCGTCCCGCCGGGTCAGCGCCACGCGCAGCTCGCCGCGGCCGTCGGTCAGCCACCCCACGGTGCCCGGCGGCACCTCGATCTCCACCGCGCGTGTACGGCCGGTGCGCGTGTTCAGCCACAGCGGCGTCTGCAGGCGCCGCTCGTCCAGCGTGATGTGGGCAATCAGGACCTCTTCGTTGGTCGAGCCGGCGGCCGGCATCGGCACGCGCAACAGCGTATGGTTCCAGTCCAGCAGGCGAGCGTCGCGCCTGCTGCCGTCGGAGACGACTGGCCTGTTCATGCGGCGCACCAGCTGGCGCATCTCGCCGCCATCGGCGTTGACCGCAAACAGCCCCGGCGCGCCGCTGGGGCGGCCGCTACCTTCGGAGAAGTCGACAACGCTGAACACCAGGCGCTTGTCGTTGACCCATTGCACCTTGGACACGTCCCCGTCCGTGAACTGCACCGTGCGCGCGATCTTGCCGGTGTCCAGGTCGAACATGGCCAGCGCGATGCGATCGGCGCCGCGCGCAGTGACGAGGGCCAACTGGCGGCCCGTGGGCGACAGCACGGCATCGACCAGATCGGGGTCGCGGAAAAACACGCTGGCGGGCGGCGGCGTGGCCATGGCGTGCGGTGCGATCAACAACAGGCCGGCCAGTGCGGCGGCCCAGCGACGGAATCGGGTCATGTGTCTCTCCCTGACCGCTGCTTTGGCGGCGCGCGCAGCATAGGGCCGCTTCGGCGCGGTCAGGCTGCGCGTGTCGGCAATCCTCACCTGCGGCGCGGAGCGTTGGGGCTGCGGGAGAATCGCTGCCATGACTGTTGCCCCCAACGACGACGCGCCTGTCGTCATCATCGGTGCCGGCCTCGCCGGACTGACCGTGGCCCTGCACCTGGCCGACACCATCCCCGTCGTCGTGCTCGCCAAGCGCGAACTCACCGAAGCCGCCACCGCATGGGCGCAGGGCGGCATCGTCGGCGTGCTGGGCAGAGACGACTCCATCGACAGCCACGTGCGCGACACGCAGGATGCCGGCGCGGGCCTGGTGGACGAGGAGGCGGCCCGCTTCATCGCCGAACGCAGCGCCGCCGCGGTGGGCTGGCTGGTGCAGCAGGGCGTGCCGTTCACGCCCGACGACGACGGCCCGATGGGCCTGCATCTGACGCGCGAGGGCGGCCATGCGGTGCGCCGCATCGCGCACGCGGCCGACGCGACCGGCAAGGCCATCCATGACCAGTTGCTGGGCGCCGCGCGCCGCCATCCCAACATCCGGCTGCTGGAGCGCTGGATGGCGCTGGACTTGATCACGTCGCGCCACGTGCAGCGCGACGAACCGCCGCGCGTGTACGGCGTCTACGCGCTGGACATCGATACGCAGCGCGTGGAGACGCTGGCCGCCCGCGCCGTGGTGCTGGCCACCGGCGGTGCCGGCAAGGTCTATCGCTACACGACCAACCCCGACACCTCGACCGGCGACGGCATCGCGATGGCGTGGCGTGCGGGCTGCCGCGTGGCGAACATGGAGTTCATCCAGTTCCACCCGACCTGCCTTTACATGCCGAACGCGCATCCGCAGGACCGCGGCTTCCTCATCACCGAGGCGTTGCGCGGCGAAGGCGGCCACCTCAAGTTGCCGGACGGAACCCGCTTCATGGCCGCGCATGACCCGCGCATGGAGCTGGCCCCACGCGACATCGTCGCCCGCGCCATCGACTTTGAGATGAAGAAGCATGGCCTGGACCATGTGTGGCTGGATGCCACGCACCTGGGCGAAGCCTTCCTCGTCGAGCACTTCCCGACCATCCATGCGCGCTGCCTGAAACTGGGCATCGACATTGCGCGCCAGCCCATTCCTGTTGTGCCGGCCGTGCACTTCACCTGCGGCGGCGCGGTGACGGACTTGTCCGGCCGCTGCGACCTGCCCGGCCTGTACGCGGTGGGCGAGACCGGCTACACCGGCCTGCACGGCGCCAACCGGCTGGCCAGCAACTCGCTGCTGGAATGCGTGGTGCTGGGCCAGACCTGCGCGGACGACATCCTGTCGCACCCGGCCGAGGCACCCGCGCCGCTGCCGGCCTGGGACGAGAGCCAGGTCGAGAACGCCGACGAGCAGGTCGTTATCGCCCACAACTGGGACGAGCTGCGCCTGCTGATGTGGAACTACGTCGGCATCGTGCGCACCACCAAGCGGCTGGAGCGCGCGCTGCACCGCATCAAGCTGCTGCGCGGGGAGATCGACGACTACTACGGGTCCTTCCGGGTCACGCGCGACCTGCTGGAACTGCGCAACCTCGTCGAGTGCGCCGAACTGATCGTGCGCTCGGCGCTCAGCCGCCACGAGAGCCGCGGCCTGCACTACAGCCGCGACTACCCGCGCACGCTGCCGGCCAGCTTCCCGACCGTGATGATCAGCAAACGAAGGAGACGTTGACCCCTCGCCCAGTCCGCCCTGCTGAACGCAGGCGGCGCTGGTCGGTCCCCGAGGGGACGGCGATGCTCGCGGCATTGAGCCGCTCGCACATCGCCAGCCGGTACGGCTTGGGAGCGGGCCGGCGCTCGGCCCGATCAATGCACGACGGCCGCATTGAGTTTGAGTGATTGGCGCGCGCTGGTCTACTCAGTACCGTCAGCAGATTCGCTGGCCGGCCGCCCGCGCTTGGGCGCGGGGCTGCTGGCCGGCTTGATGCCGCGCCGCGCCAGCGCGTCGCGCAGCAGGTATTCGATTTGCGCGTTGGCCGAGCGCAGCTCCTGTGCGGCCAGGCGCTCGATCTGTGCCCACAGCGCCGGGTCCAGCCGCAGCGCGAAGCTTTTCTTGTCGGGGCTCGCCATCCGTGTCTGCCTCAGTCGCCTGCGATGCGGCTCTTCAGCAGCTGCAGCAGCTCGCGCGGCTCCCCGGTGCCCAGGCGCAGGCGCCGGCCATCGCGCAGCGTCAGCCGCACGGCCTGTGTGCCGCTGGCGTTGTAGAGCCTGCCGTCGCTGGTGACGTGGATGCCCCAGCCTTCGATCCAGCGCGACCGAGCGGGCTCGGCCGTGACGATTTCGTCCAGGTCCACCTGCCAGCGCGGCCAGGGCAGCCAGCCGAAGCGCCACGTCAGGCGGTCGCCATGCACCTCGGTCACCATGCGACCCAGGGCCGCGGTCAGCAGCAAGGGCAATGCGGTCAGCAGCCAGGCTTCATGGTCGTCTGCCTTGCGAAAGAAGAGCCCCAGGCCTACACCCACGCCTATCGGGAGCAGCACGACCAGCAGAGGCCACACCGGCTGCACCTCGCGCCAGACCAGGTCGCGGCTGCGCGAACTGCGCCGCACCGGCCGCGGCGTCGTGACGGGTGCCAACCGGCCGAAGCGGCGCATCAGCGCCAGCAGCCACAGGGCAAAGATCAGCCCCAGCGCGACGCCGCCGGCCGTCCAGGCGATGTCTGGCACCTGCGGCCAGCTCGGCTGTGCAGCCTGCAACGCCCGGTAGTGCAGGCCAGCGAACAGCAGCACCAGCCCCAGTCCCAGCACAGCCAGGCGGTCGCCCAGGTCGGCCAGGGTCTGCTCACGGCGCTCGGGGGCCAGCCAGTGGTCGCGGCACGGCAGGTTGACGAGGCCAGGCGCAAGCCGCGCGACCAACAGCGCGCCGCGCGTGGTCAGCCACACGCCGAACACCGCCACGGCCAGCATCACGGCCATGTGCTGGTCGCGCGGCATCGCCTGTTGCGGCGCGCCGACGAGGTCGGGCATGAACTGCCAGGTGGCCGCCATGAAGACCAGCAGCGCCAGCCAGGCGAGATCGAGCACTCGGCGCATGCCCACCTCAGCTGTACAGCGTGCCGGCGTTGACGATGGGCTGCGTGTCCTTGTCGGAGCACAGCACCACCAGCAAGTTGGACACCATGGCCGCCTTGCGCTCGTCGTCCAGCTCGACAATGCGGCGCTCAGACAGCCCGTGCAGCGCCTCCTCCACCATGCTAACCGCCCCCTGCACGATCTTCTTGCGCGCACTGATGATGGCCTCGGCCTGCTGGCGGCGCAGCATCACCTGCGCGATCTCGGGAGCGTAGGCCAGGTGGGTGATCTTGGCGTCCAGCACATGCACGCCGGCCTGGCCGAAACGGGCCTGAAGTTCCTGCACCAGCGCCGCGCCGACTTCGTCCTGCCCCGCGCGCAGCGTGGTCTCCTTGACGTCCAAGTCCTCGCCGTCGTCATAGGCGTACTGCGAGGCCAGGTGGCGCATCGCGGCCTCGGCCTGAATGCCGACGTAGGCTTCGAAGTCGTCCACCTCGAACACGGCGCGGGCGCTGTCCTGCACACGCCAGACGACGGCCGCGCTGATCTCGATGGGATTGCCGCGCTTGTCGTTGACCTTGATGGTGGGCGCGTTCAGGTTGCGCGCGCGCAGCGAGAGGCGGCGCTTGACGGCGAACGGGTTGGCCCAGCGCAGGCCCTCGGTGCGGTCGGTGCCGGTGTACTTGCCGAACAGCGTCAGGATGCGCGCCTCGTTGGGCTGCAGCATGTACAGGCCCGAGAAGGTCAGGATGGCGGCGCCGACGAGCAGCAGCGCCAGCGCCATCAGCAACGGCTGGCTACGACCCGCCCACAGCATCAGCGGGCCTGCCACCAGCAGCGCGATGGCGCCGACGATGGCCAGGTAGCCGTTGGCCGTGCTGGCCCGGATCTCGCGGTGTTGTCCGTCTTGGTTGTGCATCGTCACCTCCTGTAAAAGTGATATCACTTTAATTGCATTTGGTGCGGCTGCCAAGCGAATCGGGATGAAAAAAAGCCCGCAGGCGCGGGCGTTTCGGAGGAGGGCGGACAGGCCGTCGGGCTACTTGCGCGAGCGCAACGCCGTGCGGGCCTGCACGAAGTTGAAGGCGTAGCCCACCGCCTCGCTGATGGCGTTGTCGATCTCCAGCCGCTCGTGCTCGGTCAGGTAGAAGCTGAAGTCCACCTCGTGGCGGATGTAGCGCGGCGGCAGGCGATTCAGGGCCACGCAAGCCACGTCGCACAGCAGGTCGTTGCTGGCGGCGATGTCGGGGTAGTCCTTGGACGCATCCATCACGGCGCCGAAGACTTCGCGCTCGTGGTGGTTGTAGAGGGAGCTGAAGTCGGCGTTCATGGCGGGCCTCGTGTTGGCGGGTCGGTGGTGGCCGGATTTATAGCGCCATCAGGCGGCGCCGATGCCGGGTGTCATGCCGGCGGCGGCCTTCTTGCGCGCGGCCGTGAAATCGAGCATGCGGTTGATGCAGCGCTGCGCCAGCACGCGCGTCGTTTCTTCCACATGGATCTGCGGCTGGCCGCTCTCCAGGCAGTCGACCAGGTTGGCCAGGCCGTTCATGGCCATCCATGGGCAGTGCGCGCAGCTCTTGCACGTGGCGCTGTTGCCGGCGGTGGGCGCCTCGATGAGCGTCTTGCCCGGCGCCAGCTGGCGCATGCGGTGCAGGATGCCGTTGTCGGTGGCGACGATGTACTCCTGCGCCGTGCCCTCCACGACTGCCTTGATCAGCGCCGACGTGGAGCCCACCACGTGCGCCATGTCGACGACGCTCTTGGGCGACTCGGGGTGCACGAGGATCTGCGCGTGCGGGTGCTGCTCGCGTAGCAGCTCCAGCTCCAGCCCTTTGAACTCGTCGTGCACGATGCAGGCGCCGTTCCACATCAGCATGTCGGCGCCGGTCTGCTCCTGGATGTAGCGGCCCAGGTGGCGGTCGGGCGCCCACAGGATCTTCTGGCCCTTGGCGTGCAGGTCGGCCACGATGTCCAGCGCGCAGGAGCTGGTCACCATCCAGTCAGCGCGCGCCTTCACGGCGGCGCTGGTGTTGGCGTAGACGACGACCTGGCGATCCGGGTGGGCGTCGCAGAAGGCGGCGAAGTCGTCGGCCGGGCAGCCCAGGTCCAGCGAGCAGGTGGCGTCGAGGTCCGGCATCAGCACACGCTTCTCGGGGCTGAGGATCTTGGCCGTCTCGCCCATGAAGCGCACGCCGGCGACGACGAGCGTCTGCGCGGCGTGGTCGCGGCCGAAGCGGGCCATCTCCAGCGAGTCCGACACGATGCCGCCGGTCTCCAGCGCCAGGTCTTGCAACAGGCCGTCCACGTAATAGTGCGCCACCAGCACGGCATTGTGCTGCTTCAGCAGCGCGCGGGCGCGGTCGGCCAGCGCGTTGCGCTGCGAAGGCGTGAGCAGCGCGGGGGTCTTGGCCCAGGCCAGCGCGGTGGAGCAGGTGCCGCTAGCGTCCTGCTTGGTGTAGTCGAACAGCTGGGTGTCCATGAGAAATCAGTCTCTTGATTGATGCCGGATCGCCCGGCCGCGAGGCGCCGCGGCCGCTGGCGCTCCCTACACTGAGGGGATGGCGAGATGTGCGGATTGTCCGCCCGCGAGGGCACCGGTGCGCGGCGTGGCCGCAAAGCCCGGGTTGCGCGGGGTGGCCGGACTTCTGGGCCTGGCTTGCTGGCTGGCTCCGGCCTGGGCCGCGCCGGCTGCCGCGCCGGCAACGTCGAAGCCCGCGCTGCGCTTCATCGTCGGCGAGGATTGGGCCTGGCCCTACCTGGCGCTGCGCAACGGCCGCCCCGTCGGCGGGCTGGCATTCGACTTGATGGAGCAGGTCGCCCGCGCGGCCGATGCCCGCCCGGTGTACGTGATGTTGCCGCCCAAGCGCACGCAGCCGGCGCTGCACGCCGGCGAGGCCGAGCTGATGTGCATGATGGCGCCGAAGTGGGTGGCCGGGCCGCTGCCTGCCGCACGCATCGGTCCGCCCATGGTGGTGCTGGAAGACGTGCTGGCGGTGACACCTGGTTCGGTGCACGGCGCGCCGCTCGACCTGGCCGCGCAGCGCGGCCTGCGCGTGGGCACGGTGCTGGGCTACCACTACCAGGAGCTGGGCCCGCTGTTCGAGGCCGGACAACTGGTGCGCGACGACGCCGCCACGCAGCAGGGCGTGCTGGAGAAGCTGGCGCGTGGACGCATGCCCACCGCCGTCGTGGACCGGCTGGTGCTGGCCCAGTACAACCGGGGCCGCACCCAGGAGCAGCGGCTGCACGCGCTGCAGGTCGTCAGCCAGACGGTGACGCACTGCCTGCTGGGCGGCGCCACGCAGTGGCCCGCCGAGCGGCTGCAGCAGGCACTGCGCGCCGTGGCGGATCGCGCCGCGATGGCGCGGCTTCTGCAGCGCTACCGCTAACGGTGTGTCGCGCCGTGACGGCAGACGGAGTGCGCCGTCAGGCTTCCGCGAAGAAGCGGCTGGGCGGCATGCCGACCGTGCGCTTGACCATGGCGGTGAACGCGCTGGCGCTGGCGTAGCCCAGCTCGGCAGCGATGTGGCTCATGGGCCGCCCGCGCGCGGCCAGCGTCAGCGCATGGGCCAGCAGCAGCTGCGAGCGCCACTGCGCGAAGCTGGTGCCCAACTGCTCGCGGAACAGTCGGTTCAGCGTGCGCGGGCTGGCGCCGGCCTCGGTCGCCCATTCGTCCAGCCCGGCATGACGGCCCGGCTCCCGCAGCATGGCCTCGCACAGCCGGCGCAGCCGCGCGTCCTGCGGCAGCGCGACGCCCAGCGCCAGCGGCCGTGCGCGCTTCAGCTCCGCCAGCACGAGGTGCTCGATGCCGGCGCGACGCTCCGCGTCGTCGGCGGACTCGGGCGGCAGCGGGTCCGGCAGGCCGGGCAGGGCGGCGACCAGCTCGCGCAGCAGCGGCGACACCTCCAGCACGCGCCCGGCGGCCCAGGCGTCGCCGGGCAGCAGCCTGGGGGCAAGGTACAGCGTGCGCAGGTCGCACCGCTCGATGGCCGTGACGGCATGTTCCAGCCCCGCCGGAATCCAAACGGCGCGCGACGGCGGCACGATGTAGGTCGCGGAGGCGGCCGGCCAGGCTGCCGCTGAAATGCCTTCCGTGTTGACCCGCACGGCGCCTGTCATCGAGAACACCAGCTGCGCCCAGTCGTGGCGGTGGGGCTGGATATCGGCCAGGTGTTCCAGCACGCGCGCCTTGGCCCGTACCGGACGTGCGGGCGTGGGTGCAAAGCGCTCGGGCAGGTAGGCGGGGAAGCTCCGGCGAGTGGGGCGCGTGGCCATGGCTGGAATTCGATAGAAGTTGACGAACCATCGTAACTGCGCCTGTTGGCGCCTGCCTAGAGTGGCGCCATGCACACCCTCGCCTCCGACCTGGACGCCCGCCAGCAGCGCCAGCGCGACATCAGGACGATTTCCACCATCGGCGTCGTCCACGGCACCTCGCATTTCTTCCACATGCTGCTGCCGCCGCTGTTCCCGGCCTTCATCAACGAGTTTGGCCTGAGCTATTCGGAACTCGGGCTGCTGGTGACGGTCTTCTTCGTCATCTCCGGCACCGGACAGGCGTTGTCGGGTTTCCTGGTCGACCGCATCGGTGCGCGACCCGTGCTGTTCGCGGCGATGGTCTGCTTCTTCCTCGCCTCGGTGGCCGGCGCGGTGGCCAGCGGCTTTGGCGGCTTGTTGCTGGCGGCGGCGCTGGCGGGCGTCGGCAACGCCCCGTTCCATCCCGCGGACTTCACCATCCTCAACAAGCGCGTGTCGCAGCCGCGCCTGGGCCATGCGTTCTCGGTGCATGGCATCAGCGGCAACCTGGGCTGGGCGCTGGCGCCGGTGTTCAGCATCGGCATCGCGCAGGCTACCGGGCACTGGCGCTCTGCCTACATCGGCACGGCGCTTGTGGCGCTGGCGGTCATGGCGCTGCTGTGCTGGCAGCGCGACGCCATCGACGACCGCCAGGGCGCCTGGAACCATGCCAAGCCGGTGGCGGGCGCCCCTGTCGAGCATCCGATGGCCTTCCTGAAGCTGCCGTCCGTGTGGCTGTGCTTCTCCTTCTTCTTCTGGACGACGGCTGCGCTGTCGGCCATCCAGAGCTTCTCTAGCCCCGCGCTGCAGAAGATGTACGGCCTGCCGTCCACGCTGACAGCCTACGTCGTCACTGGCTACATGCTGGCGGGTGCCGCCGGCATGATCTGTGGCGGCTTCCTGGTGGCACGCGCCGAACGGCTGGAGCGCACCATCGCGCTGGCGATGACGTTCGCCGCGGCGCTGCTGCTGCTGACGGCCAGCGGCTGGCTGCCCGGCCTCATGGCCGCGGCATGCGCGGCGCTGGCCGGTTTCGGCACCGGCCTGGCCGGCCCGTCGCGCGACATGCTGATCAAGCGCGCCGCGCCGCCGGGTGCGACCGGCCGCGTGTATGGCACCGTGTACTCGGGGCTGGACATCGGCTTCGCGGTGGCAGCACCGGTGTTCGGCTGGGTGCTGGACCACGGGCACCCGAACGGCGTGTTCGCCGGCTCGGCGCTGGCGCTGCTGATGGGCATCGGGTCGGCCGGCCTGGTCGGTCTGGGACTCTCGCGCCGCGCGGCATTGCCAGCGGCCGCCTGACAGCGCCTGGCGCCGCCGCGCTTACCATGCGGGCCGATGCCGGCCCGTGGGGCGGGCCAATCTGTCCCGCCGCATGAATTTCAAGAGTTTCGTGACTTCGCCGCGCTTCGAGAACAACGCCTTCCTGGCGCTGCTGATCGTCGTCAGCCTGGCCTTCGTCTGGATCCTGCTGCCGTTCAGCGGCGCGGTGTTCTGGGGCGCGGTCATTGCTATCGTGTTCATGCCGGTCTACACCGCGCTGCTGCGCCGCTGGAAGCAGCGGCGCACGCTGGCTGCACTGGCGACGCTGAGCATCATCGTGCTGATGGTGGTGTTGCCGCTGACGCTGCTGACCGGCACGCTCGTGAAGGAGACCGCTGCGCTCGTCCAGCGCATCCAATCGGGCGAGACGGACTTCCCGCGCTTTTTCGAGAAGGTGGTGGCGGTGCTGCCCGGCTGGGCCCACGACCTGATGCAGCATTTCGGGTTGACCGATTTCAATGAATTGCAGGCCCGCGTCACCGATGCCGTCACGCGCGGCAGCCAGGCCATCGCCACCTACGTCTACAGCCTGGGCCAGAACGCGCTGGACTTCATCGTCGGCTTCTTCGTGATGCTGTATCTGGCGTTCTTCCTGCTGCGTGACGGCCTGAGCCTGAGCAAGCGCATCCGCGCCGCCGTGCCGCTGGCGCCGTCGCATCGCAAGCACCTGGCGCAGAAGTTCATCACCGTCATCCGCGCGACCGTGAAGGGCAACATCCTGGTCGCTGCCACGCAGGGCGCTTTGGGCGGGCTGGCGTTCTGGTTCTTCGGCATCAAGGGCGCGCTGCTGTGGGCGGTGTTGATGGGCTTCCTGTCGCTGCTGCCCGCCATCGGCGCGGGGCTGGTCTGGGGACCGGTGGCCATCTACTTCCTGGTGACCGGCGCGATCTGGCAGGGTGTGGCGCTGATCGCCTACGGCGTGCTGGTCATCGGCCTGGTGGACAACGTGCTGCGCCCCATCCTGGTCGGCAAGGACACGCAAATGCCCGACTACCTGGTGCTGATCTCCACCATCGGCGGTATGGCCGTGTTCGGCATCAACGGCTTCGTCATCGGCCCGGTCATCGCGGCGATGTTCATGGTCGTGTGGGACCTGTTCGCCACGGCGCGCGAAGAGGCTGCCGCAGAGGCGGCGGCGGAAGCGCCGCCGCAGAGTTGACGCGCGGCAGACCCCACGGTGGGTTATGGCCGACACGCTTGTCTCAATGCCCTGGGCGGCAGCGGCGGGCTACAGTGCCCACATGACTAGACAAGCAGACACTCCCCGCCTGGCCGGCCACAAGCTGGTCGAGGCGCTGATTGCGCAGGGCGTCGATACCGCCTTCGGCGTGCCCGGCGAAAGCTACCTCGCGGTGCTGGACGGCTTTCACGAACACGCCGACAAGATCCGCTTCATCGCCTGCCGCCAGGAGGGCGGCGCGGCCTTCATGGCCGAGGCGCAAGGCAAGCTGACCGGCCGTCCGGGCATCTGCTTCGTCACGCGCGGGCCAGGCGCTACCAACGCCAGCATCGGCCTGCACACCGCCTTCCAGGACAGCACGCCAATGATCCTGTTCATTGGGCAGGTCGCCAGCGACCAGCGCGACCGCGAGGCCTTCCAGGAGGTCGACTACCGCCAGATGTTCGGCCCCGGCACACTGGGCATGGCCAAGTGGGTGGGCGAGGTGCACGACGCCGAGCGCCTACCGGAATACGTCGCCCGCGCCTTCCACACCGCCCTGCAGGGCCGCCCCGGCCCGGTGGTGCTGGTGCTGCCGGAGGACATGCTGACCCAGCCCATCACCGCGCCGGTGGTGGCACCGGCTCGCCCGGCCGAGGCGGCACCGACCCCCGCCGCGCTGGCCGAATTGCGCGAGCGGCTGGTGGCGGCCAAGCGACCGCTGGTCATCGCCGGCGGCGGCGGCTGGACGCCCGCGGCGACCATCGCGCTGCAGGCCTTCGCCGAAGCCTGGCAGCTGCCGGTCGGCTGCGCCTTCCGTTTCCAGGACTTGTTCGACAACGCGCACCCCAACTACGCGGGCGACGTGGGCATCGGCATCAACCCGAAGCTGGCCGCACGCGTGAAGGACGCCGACCTCATCCTCGCCATCGGTCCGCGCCTGGGCGAGATGACGACCGGCGGCTACACGCTGCTGCAGGCGCCACGCCCGGCGCAAGCGCTCATCCACATCCACGCGGGTGCCGAGGAACTGGGCCGCGTCTACACGGGCGAGTTGCTCATCAACGCCAGCATGAGCCAGGCAGCGCCGGCACTGGCGCTGCTGCCGCCGCCGGCCGACGTCGCCTGGCGCGACTGGACCGTGGCGGCGAACGCCGACTACCGTGCCAACCTGCAGCCCACACCGGTCGCGCCGCTGGACATGGCCGAGGTCATCCGCCTCATCGACGCCAAGCTGCCCGAGGGCACGATCTTCACCAACGGCGCCGGCAATTACAGCGGCTGGCTGCACCGCTTCCACCGCTACACGGGGCTGCACCGCTTCGGCAAGACGCAGCTCGCGCCGACGTCGGGCGCGATGGGCTACGGCGTTCCCGCCGCGGTCGCTGCTGCGCTGCTTCAACACGACCGCTGGGCTGTCAACATCGCCGGTGACGGTGATTTCCTGATGACCGGCCACGAGCTGGCCACCGCCACCGGTTACGGTGCAAGGAAGCTTCTCGTCGTCGTCGTCGACAACGGCACCTACGGCACCATCCGCATGCACCAGGAGCGCGAGTACCCGGGCCGCGTGTCGGGCAGCGACCTGTTCAACCCCGACTTCGCGAAGCTCGCCGAGGCCTTCGGGTTTGCAGCTTTCAGTGCCGAGACAACGGACGAAGCCGGCGCCGCGCTGGACGCCGCCATCACGGTGGGCAAACCGGCGCTGCTGCACCTGCGGCTGTCCAGCGACGTGTCCACGTCGCGCTCGACGCTGACCGCGATCCGCGAGGCGGCCAGCCAGCGCCTAAGGCAGGGCGGCTGAAGCGCATGGGGCACAATGTGGCCCGTGATGAAGAACCTCGCCCGCCAGCAACGCAGCGCGCCGACCGCCGACACGGTGGCAGGCCTGCGTGCGGCCGTGGCCTTCCAGCGCCCGGCCGCAGATTCCTGAGCCCGGCGATCCCCTTCCTCTCCCCCAAGTAGCGCAACCTTGATCGCCGGGCCCACAGCCCGCGCGATGCCGTGCCGCCGTTGCCGAGCTATGTCCGGCGGCCTGGCCCTGATCGAGGTGCAGCCATGTCTTTCCCCTCCCCGCAACCGGGCGCCGAGCGCCTGCTGAGCGAACTGGACCACCGCCGCCTGAGCCTGCTGGTGGGTGCCGCGTCGACGGCGTACAAGCCCTTGCAGGACTTGCTCGACACCGCCGAGCTTCTGCCGTCGCCGCAGCTTCCGGCCGACGTGGTGTCCATGAACTCCGAGGTCGACGTCCTGGGCCCGCAGCCCGGCCAGCGGCAACGCCTGACCCTGTGCTATCCGGCCGAGGCCCGCCCCGAGCAGGGGCGCATCTCGGTGCTGTCGCCGGTGGGCCTGAGCCTGCTGGGCCGCACCGTCGGCGAAGCGGTCAGCTGGCAGGCCGGCCACGGCGCGCTCGGCAGCCTGTGCATCCAGGCGCTCCCTTACCAGCCCGAGGCCAACGGCGACTTCAGCCGCTGAGCCTGCCCCGCCACGCCCTTCCGTCCGGCCTGCCGCAGCAGGCCGCGAGCCGCCCCTGCGCGGCGCAGCCCTAGATCCGTCCCATGCCAAGCTCCATCCTGATCGTCACCGACTTCTCCCAAGCCGCGGAATTCGCCGCGCAGCGCGCCGTGTTGCTGGCCCGTCAGCATGGCCGCGAACTGCTCGTGGCCCACCTGGCCGGCAGCGGCCCGCCCGATGTGGCCGAGCGCCTGCCGCGCTATGCAGCGATGCTCGCGCGCCGCCACCGCCTGTCCGTCCGCGTGCTGGGTTCGCTGGCCCCCCCATACCTGCGCCAGGCCGCCGCGGCCCAGGCCGGCCTGCTGGTGATGGGCTGGCCCCCGCCGGCGGCCGGGCGCTTTCCGTGGTCTGCCAGCCTGCTGGCACTGCGCCTGCTGTGGCGGCAGCCCTGTCCGCTGCTGGTGGTGCGCCACCCGGCCAGCCGGCCCTACGCTAGGTTGCTGGTGGCGCTGGGTACCTCACCAGCGCCGGCCACGGCGCTGCTGCGCGCAGCGACCGCGCTGGCGCCTCGCGCCGCGCTGGAGCTTTTTCATGTCATCGATTCCCGCCACGAAGGCCAGCTGCGTGCCGCGCAGGCGACGACGCAGGCGCTGCGGGCGTACCGCAGGATGCTGGACGAACAGGGTCGCCGCCACCTGCAGCGGCTCAGCGACGTGCTGGATGCGCGCCGCAACCGGCTGATGTACACGCTGGGGCGCGGCGACCCGGCGCGGCAGATCCTGGTGCAGCAGGAGCATGGCGACGCCGAACTGGTGATCGCCGGCCGCAGCCGGCGCCCGGCCTGGCTGGAGCTGCTGCTGGGCAGCACGGCGGGACGGCTGCTGCGGCACATGCGCTGCGACCTGCTGATCTGGCCCTGGCCGGAGCGTGCCGCGCCGCTGCCCTGCCAGAATCCGGTGCATGCAAGAAATCGCCTTGGAACTTCGCGGTGAGTACATCGAACTGGACAAGCTGCTGAAGGCCACCGGTCTGGCCGACAGCGGCGGCCGGGCGCGGACGCTGATCGCCGCCGGCGAGGTGCGTGTGGACGGCCAGGTCGAGCTGCGCAAGACCGCCAAGATGCGCGCCGGCCAGGTTGTCGATTTCGCCGGCCAGCGCGTGCGCGTGGCGGCTGCCGGCTGAAAGCCCGCGTCGACGAAGCTCAGGGCTGACCCGCTCCCGCGTTCGCGGGAGTCCAGGGAAAGCCCGGCGTTGACCTAGGGATTCAAAAACGAAACACTGTTCCATCTGCTCGACGAGCCGAGATCAGTGACCGCCACCGCCGGGTGGCTGTCGGTCTCGACGGCCGATGCAGTGCGGTGCACCTGCCGTGCCCGCTCACGCGCTGACGTCCGGCGAGCCGGTGCCGCCCGGACGTCACAACCCTCGCGGCCTGCTGCCGATCTCGCCGTTTTCGACCGCTGATGCGCTCTGCGCCTGGCACATGACGGGCCGGGTGCGGGGCGGGCTCGTGCCTGCGCACGGGCGGCGCGGGAGCGGCATGCACAACAAACAAACGCGCGCCGACGTTGCGCGCCCAGGAGACAAGCCATGACCTCACGCAAGCCCACGCGCGGCCTGCTGGCCTCATCCATCTCGCTCGGCCTGCTGGCCGCGTGCGGTGGCGGTCAGGACGCCACCGCCCCGCTCGCCACCACGCAACAGGCCAGCACCGCGGCTACCGCGGGCCGGCTGGATACTGCCGCCGGCGACAGCGCCACGGCGAAGGCGCAGGCCGCCCGCACGCCGCGTCCGGTGACGCCGCCACCGGTACCGGTCATCGACGCCGTCAGCCTGACCGACCCGACCGCGCCGCTGCTGTTCGACGTCGGCACGCGCAGCTACGCCGCGCCCACCACCATCAGCGGGCTGCACAACCCGAACAACTACCGCGCCGCACCGCGCCTGCCGGCCTGGCAGTTCGCCACAGTCGACCCCACCAACGGCGTGCTGACCTTCGAGCGCGAGACGGCGCCCGACATCGGCTGGCATGGCCAGTCGCGCAAGGGCAAGGTGCTGGTCACCGGCGGCTCGTCAGCCGCCGCCAACCGCGTCTACACAGTGTTCAACAAGGAGCAGCTGCTGGCGGCGCTGCGCGAGGCGAAGAACGAGCCCAAGATCATTCGCATCGTGGGCCACATCGACTTCCGCTGGCGCGACAACAACACGGTGTTCGAGGAGTACACGGGCTTTCTGGACCAGAAGAACGGCGGCAGCTTCTCCATCCCGTCCAACACGACGCTGGTGGGCATCAACGATAGCAACGGACGCCCGGCGCGCATCACCGGCACTCAGATCCTGATCGGCATCGAGGCCGCCACGACGTCGGCCGGCGCCGAGGCCGACTTCAAGAGGTGGGTGGCAGATGGCAAGGACCCGGAACTCTTTCCGACCTGGACTCGCAACATCATCCTGCGCAACCTACAGCTGGACACGCCCTGGGACGTGAACCCCGAGGACAGCGACAACGCCTACATGGACGGCATTGCCATCACGCGCGGCCAGCAGATCTGGATCGACCACGTGACGATCAGCGACGGCGACACGCCCGAATCGCTGTCCAGCGACACGCGGCATGACGGCGCGCTGGACATCATCCGCGGCAGCGACTACGTGACGGTGTCCAACAGCGTGTTCAGCAAGCACCACAAGACCACGCTGGTGGGCAACGGCGACTCCGGCCGCGCCTGGAGCGACGCCGGCCGCCTGCACGTGACCATGACCGGCAACTGGTGGGACCACCCCTACAGCCGCCTGCCGCTGGTGCGCTTCGGCCAGCTGCACATGTACAACAACCTCGTCACTGGCAGCACGACGACCGAGGATGCCGACAAGAAGTTCGGCTCCGGGCTGGACGTGCGCTACCAGTCCGACGTCATCGCCGAGAACAACTTCTACGAGTTCACCGGGCTCAAGCCCAAGGAGGTCTGTGGCAAGTTGGCCGGTGGCAAGCAGGCCATCAGCTTCCGCAGCGCGGGCCACCGCTTCATCAGCGACAAGGGCGACGATGGCAAGCCCATGGCCGGCGTCATCGACGTGCAGCTGCAGGGTTGCGAAGGCCTGCCGGTGGCGCAGAACTGGGTGCCGCCGTATGCCTACACGCTGCGCAGCGCGGACGCCGCACGCGGCGCCATCCAGGCCTCGTCGGGGGCGGGGCGCCTGGGCCTGTATGCGGTGAGCGGCCCGGTGCCGGCGCCGCTGCCCAGTTCGCCCGCGCCTTCGCCGGCGCCCACCCCGACCCCGCCCCCTGCACCCGCGCCGACACCAACACCGCCGGCGCCACCGCCCGCTCCGGCACCCGGGGTCCCCGGCGCGGCCTGCACCACCACGCTGCCTTGCACGGCCGGCAGTGGCGAGAGCTTGATGAGCAGCGTGGTCACGGCCCCGGTGCCGGCCGCCAGCTACGACGCGGCCACGGGCCGCTACACGCTGGCCGGTGCCGGCGTCGTCAACACCGGCAGCCCCTACGCCTTCAACTTCAAGTACACGGTGCTGACGGGCGACTTCACGTTCACCGCGCGCATCGTCAGCCAGGGCGGCAGCGCTGACTCGGCCCGTGCCGGCATCGTGGCATCGGAAGGCGTGAGCGGCACGCCGGCCTATGCGTGGACTGCGCGCTATGCCTCCAGCGGCGACATCCGTGCCGCCATCAACGCCAACAACAAGGCCAGCATCAGCGGCTTCTCGACGTCCACCGTGCCGGTCTGGGTGCGCGTGCGCCGTGCAGGCAACGCGGTGTTCCAGGCCGCGTCCATCGACGGCGTCACCTGGACCGAGCGAACACCGGCCAACCTGAGCAGCAGCGCCGCGGCGCTGTACGTCGGCCTGGCGCTCTCGTCGGGCAACAACGGCACGGTCGTCACGGCCGACTTCGACAACGTCACCATCGTCGGCGGCGGCCGCTGAGCGGCGCAGCCAAGGAACAACGCCCATGAAATCACGCATCACACATCTCGTCGCCGCACTGGCGCTGGCCTGTGCCGGCGCCCACGCCGCGCCCACCGCCGAGGTCGGCTACGGCGCGCTCTGGGGCACGACGGTGAACTTCAACTCGCTGGCCCCCGGTGCCTTCGACAGCGTCGTCATCGACGGCCTGCTGAGCAGCGGTGGTGTGCAGTTCGGCGAGCGCTTTGCCGGCCAGGAGCTGGCCATTGCCAAGGTGCCGCGGGCCGGTTTCGCCGCGCAGGACTGGTTCGACGACCTCAGCTTCGGCGGCCCCACCGCAGGCCTGACGCTGCTGGCTGGCGAGGCGGGTGCCAACTTGGGTGCCTACCACTACGGCGACGCCGACGGGGCCGCGCTGTTCGGCATCGGCCCGCAGAACAGCGACGGCAGCGACCCCACCGGTTCGGGTGCGATATCGGCCCGCTTTGCCACGCCGGTCTATGCGCTCGGCCTGCAACTGCGCGACGCCGATGCCGGCGCCATGCTGCTCAACCTGTACCGGCTGGACGGCAGCCTCATCGAGGCGGTGGACCTTGGCGGGCGCAACGACGGCTTCTATGCCTTTGCCCGCACCGGTGGCGTGGCCGACATCGCCGGCTTCACGCTGACCAACCGCGACGCCTACTACGGCGTGTCCATCGACAACCTGCTGTTGGCACCGTCCGCTGCGGTGGCCGCTGTGCCGGAGCCCGCCAGCCTCGCGCTGCTGCTGACTGGCCTGGGCGCGATGTGGGCCGCGGCACGCCGCCGCCCTGCACGCCGCTGAGCGGCTGCCGGAGACGCTGCAGAGACGCCCGCCCCGCATGCTGCGGGCGTCTCAACGGTATCCCGGAGCCTCGCCATGACATCGCTGCTGCTTTCGATGGTTCGCGCTTGACCGCCCAGGCCGCCACGGCACACTGCGCGCCATGCTGAAGCTGCTGGGCGTTCCCGCCTGGCAGGCCGAAGGGCAGGGTGACGTCCACCTGCCCGTCAGCCTGCCGGCCTGTCTGCTGATCCACCTGGCCTGCCTGGGCCGCTGGGTGGACCGCGAGCAGCTGGCCGCGCTGTTCTGGCCCGACGCCGAACCCGCGCAGGCCCGCCACCACCTGCGCATCAACCTGCACCGCGCGCGCCAGTTGCTGGACAAGCTAGGCGCGCCGGACGCGCTGGAGGCCGAGCGCAGCCGCGTGCGGCTGCTGGTGGCCACCGACGTGGCGCTGTTGAAGTCCGGCCAGGCTGATGGTCTGCAGCCGCACGACTGGCTGCAGGGCTTCCGCATGGCCGGCTTCGCGGCTTTCTGGGACTGGGCCGACGCCTTCATCGAACCGCTGCGCGACAGCCGCGACACGTCGACTGTGCCTGCTGCGTTGCCCGGCCGCGGCGACCTGTTGGCCCGCCTGCGCATCGATGCGTCGCCCGCCGTCGTGCTGCTAGGCGAGGCAGGCATGGGCAAGAGCAGCGTGCTGAACGCCGCGTTTGCCGGCGCGCCTCTGCTGCAGGGCCGCGAGGGCCTGGCGCAGATGCCGTACCGCCCGGTCGTCGAGCTGCTGCTGGCGCGGCTGGACCTGTTGCGCGCCTTGCTGCGCCAGCCCGAGCGCGGCCTGGCCGCCTACCGGCTGGACCTGGCCCGGCTGCTGCCCGACCTGGCCCCCGACGAGCCCCTGCCGCCGCTGGATGCGCTCAGCGCTCGTTCGCGGCTGCAGGAGGGCCTGGCCCGCGTGTTGGAGGCGCTGGGGCCGGTGCTGCTGGTGGACGACCTGCAATGGGTGGACACCGCGACGCTGGAACTGCTGGCGCTGGTGGGACACCGCGGCCGCCTGCGCTGGCGCGGCGCGGCGCGCGGCGAGGAGCTGCCGCCCGACCACCAGCGCTGGCTGACCCGGGAGCAGGAGGGCCAGCGCCTGCGCTGCCTGCCACTGCCGGGTCTGGCGCTGGACACCATCGCCCAGCTGCTGCGCGCGGCCGGCCAGGCGGCGGCAGATGCGCCCGCGCTGCTGCAGGCCAGCCACGGCAATGCGTTCATGCTGGGTGAGCTGCTTCGCGCGCGGGCCGACGGCGTGGCGCTTTCGCCGCGCGTGCGCGAGCTGCTGCTGCGCCGCTGGCGCAGCCTGGGCGCGGCGGCGGCCGGCCTGGTGGGCGCCGCCGCCGTGCTGGCCCGGCCCGTGCCGCTGGTCGTGCTGGGCCATGTGGCCGCCGTGGGCGATGCCGAGCTGCTGCCGGCTGCCCGCGAGGCGCTGGACGCCGCGCTGCTGCGCGATGACGCGCAGGGCGGCCTGCAATGCCGGCATGACCTGGTGCGCGATGCCGTGCTGGCCCAGCTGCCCGCCTTCGAGGCCCAGGCGCTGCGCCGCCGTGCCGCACTGGCCCTCGGCGCGCGCCCCGAAGGCGCGGCCGAGCCGCTGGCCGTGGCTGCGTTGTGGGAGGCCGCTGGCGAAGCGCAGACTGCGCTGGCGTGGTTGCACCGCGGCGCGGCCCAGCAAAAGCTGCGTGGCCGCTATGGTGACGCCGAGGCGCTGTGGCAGCGCATCGCCGCTGAGTCGCGCGAGCCGGCGCTGGCGCTGCAGGCGCGTCTCAGCCTGGCCGAGTGCGCGCTGCTGCACGACCTGCCGGCCGGCCGTCAGGCGCTGCAGCAGGTGCTGGACCTGGCCGGCGCCGTGGCCGACCCGACGCAGCGCGAGCACATCGAGGGCCAGGCGCTGGCCGGCCTCATCGACAACGCGGTGTTCTCGGGCGACCTGGCCCACGCCGCCGCGCTGGCCGAGCGCCTGCGCCCGCTGCTGCCGCGCCTGCCGCTGGCCGAGCGCTGCGGTGCCTGCGAGGTGCTCATCGAGCTGGCGATGCGCGAGCCCGACATCCCGGCCGCGTGGGCGCTGCTGGCGCAGATTCGTCAACTGGCGCCGCAGCGGCCCTCGCTGCTGAGCTTTGAAGGCCAGATTCACTGGTTCGGCGGCCAAGTCGGCGCGGCGCGCGATGCCTTCGAGCTGTTGTTGCAACGCCACCCCGACTACTGCCGCGGCCTGACCATCGAGAACGACCTGGGCGTCATGCTGCAGGCGCTGGGCGACCTGCCGCGCGCCGAGCTGATGGCGCGGCGCAGCCTGGATAGCTGGCGTGGCGTGGCGCACACCGAGACGCTGTCGCTGCTGGTGCTGGGGCTCACGCTGACCAGCGCCGGCCGCTACGGTGAGGCGCGCGGCGTGCTGGACCGCGCGCTGGAACTGGGGCGCGCGCAGGGTTCGGCGCTGTTCGAGGCCGAGGCGTTGACGCGCCGTGCTCGGCTGTACTGGCAGAGCGGCTGTCTGGATCTGGCCGAGGCCGACCTCGCAGTGGCCGAGCCGCTGCTGGCCGACAGCTGCGATCCGCTGCGCGTGTCGCAGCTGTGCTGGGTGCGCGGTGTGGTGCGCGAGGCGCGGGGCCTGGCCGCCGATCGGGCGCTGCTGGCGCGTGTGGCGGCGCTGGCGCTGCGCAGCCAGCATCCGCTGCTGCGGGTGCGCTTGGCGAGGCTGGAACTGCTGGCGGGGGATGCCGGCGCGGCCGCGCGTCAGGTGGGCATCGCGCGCGACGCTGGCCTGCTGGAGCCGCTGTGCGAGGGCCTGCTCCTGCAGGCGCGCGGGCTGCCCACGCGCGAGGCGGGGCAGCTGCTGCTGGAAGCGGCGGAGCTGGCGCAGCGGCAGGGCTTTGCCGAGCTGCTGGACCAGGCCGATCGCGCGCTCGGTGACATCAGCGCAGCAGCGTCAGCAACTGCTCCAGCCCGCCCGCGTTGATCGCCACGCGCGCCTGCTCGCGCACCTTGGGTTTGGCGTGATAAGCCACCGACAGGCCGGCCGCGCCCATCATGGGCAGGTCGTTGGCGCCGTCGCCCACGGCGATCGCTTGGTCAAGGCGGCAGCCGATGGCTTCACAGCAGGCCAGCAGCATCAGCCGCTTCTGCTCGCCGTCGCAGATGTCGCCCCAGTCCTGCGTGACGACGTGGCCGGTGAGGACGCCATCGGCAATCTCCAGCTCGTTGCTGCGCACGAAGTCCATGCCCAGCTCGGCCGCCACGTAGCGCGTGAAGAACGTGAAGCCGCCGGACACCAGCACCAGCTTCAGCCCGGCCGCCTTCAGCGCTGCGCACAGCTCGCGCGCGCCGGGGTTGAAGGTCAGGCGCTCGGCCAGCACGCGGTCGAGCACCGTGGCGGGCACGCCGGCCAGGATGGCCAGGCGCCGCTGCAGGCTGTCGCGAAAGTCCGTGATCTCGCCGCGCATCGCAGCTTCGGTGATGGCGGCCACCTCTTGCCCCAAGCCAGCGAGCGCGGCAATTTCGTCGATGCACTCGATGCTGATCAGCGTCGAGTCCATGTCGAAGGCGGCGAGCTTGAAATGGCTCAGCGGGGGCAGGGCAGGGCCGTCGCGCAGGACGAGTGAAGTGGGTTGGGACATCACGGCTGGGGTTGGTGGTCTCGCGCCCGTTGGAACAGGCAGTGGTTCATTCTGCGGCGTGCCAGTTCACCAGTTGCAGGCCGGCGACGCGGCCGAATTTGCGCACGTTGCGGGTGACCAGCGTGGCTTGGTGGCGCAGCGCGGTTGCGGCGATGAGGGTGTCGTGGGGGCCGATGGGGGTGCCCTGTACTTCGAGCTGGGCACACAACTGGGCGGCGCGTGCCGCGCACTCGCTGTCGAAGGGCAGGATCTGCAGCGGGCCGAGAAACTGCGCCAGGGCGGCCAGGCGCGGCGTCGCCGATTGTTCTGGCAGACGATGCAGGCCGTAGCGCAACTCGTATTCCACGACGGCCGGCACGCCCAGATCGGCCGGGCGCAGCGCCTGCAGCCGCGCCACGACCTGCGGATCGCCCCGAAAGTAGTAGCTGATGGTGTTGCTGTCGAGCACCAACATGGTGGCGTCAGAACCCCAGCCGCGGGGTGTCGGCGGGTTGTTCGGTGCGGGTCTCGGTCAGCGGAAAGTCCGAAAACTGCCCAGCCAGCGCCAGGCAGGTCGCCGGCCACTCATGGGCGGCGTGCTTGCGGATGAGGTCGGCCACCCAGCGGCTCTTGGACACGCCATTGGCCTGGGCGGCCTGATCGACCAGCGCCTGCGTGGCGTCATCCAGATAGAGCGTGATTTGCGACATTGGGGCCTCCTGCTCAAGCAGTGGCAAGTATATGTCCACGTATATTCATCGTGCGTTGGTGGGTTGCCCCAGCAACCTCAACACCTCACGCACCGCCTGCGCCCGGTCCTGCGGGCTGCTCAGCGCCTTTTCTACGCGCAGCTTTTCGTTGCCCACCAGCTTGATGTTGCGGTTCTTCTGCACCAGCTCGATGACGCGCATCGGGTCGATGGGCGGGTTGGGACGGAAGTTGATGTTGATGATGCTGGGTGCCGCGTCCACCTTGATGACGCCGAAGGGTCGGGCCAGCACGCGCAGGCGGTGCAGGTCGAACAGGTTCTGGCCTTGGCTTGGCAGCTTGCCGAAGCGGTCGGTGATCTCTTCCAGCATCGCGTCGATCTGCTCGGGCTTGTCGGCCGTGGCCAGGCGCTTGTAGAGGCTCAGGCGCACTTGCACGTCGCCGCAATAGGCGTCGGGCAGCAGCGCGGGCGCGTGCAGGTTGATCTCGGTGTTGGTGGAGAAGGCGCCTGTGGGCGACAGCAGGTCGGGCTCGCGGCCCGACTTCAGCGCGCTGACCGCCTCGCTGAGCATGTCGTTGTAGAGCTGGAAACCGATCTCCATCATGTTGCCGCTCTGGTTGTCGCCCAGCACCTCGCCAGCGCCGCGGATCTCCAGGTCGTGCATGGCGAGGTAGAAGCCCGAGCCCAGTTCCTCCATCGCCTGGATGGCGTCCAGCCGCTGCGTGGCCTGCTTGGTCAGACCTTGCAGGTCCGGCACCATCAGGTAGGCATAGGCCTGGTGGTGGCTGCGGCCGACGCGGCCGCGCAGCTGGTGCAGCTGCGCCAGGCCGAACTTGTCGGCTCGCGCAATGATGATGGTGTTGGCACTCGGCACGTCGATGCCGGTCTCGATGATGGTGGAGCACAGCAGCAGGTTGTGCTTGCCGGCGACGAACTCGCGCATGACGCGTTCCAGCTCGCGCTCGGGCATCTGGCCGTGGGCGATGACGATGCGCGCCTCAGGCACCAGTTCTTCGAGCTTCTGGCGCCGGTTTTCGATGGTCTCGACCTCGTTGTGCAGGAAGTAGACCTGGCCGCCGCGCTTGAGCTCGCGCAGTACCGCCTCGCGGATGGTGCCGCTGCTCTCGGCGCGGACGAACGTCTTGATGGCGAGACGCCGCTGCGGCGCGGTGGCGATGACGCTCAAGTCGCGCAGGCCTTCCAGCGCCATGCCCAGCGTGCGCGGGATGGGCGTTGCCGTCAGCGTCAGCACGTCCACCTCGGCGCGCATGGCCTTCATTGCCTCCTTGTGGCGCACGCCGAAGCGGTGTTCCTCGTCGATAACGAGCAGGCCCAGGCGGTTGAACTTGACCTCGGGCGACAGCAGCTTGTGTGTGCCGACGACGATGTCGATGGTGCCGTCGGCGATGCCTTCCATCGCCGCCTTGATCTCCTTGGCCGAGCGGAAGCGGCTCATCTCCGCGACCTTCACCGGCCAGGCGCCGAAGCGGTCGGCGATGTTCTGGTAGTGCTGCTCGGCAAGCAGGGTGGTAGGCGCCAGGATGGCGACCTGCTTGCCGCCCATCACCGCGACGAATGCCGCGCGCAGCGCCACCTCCGTCTTGCCGAAGCCCACGTCGCCGCAGACCAGGCGGTCCATGGGCTTGGGCGAAATCATGTCCTGGATGACCGCGTGGATGGCGGCGCGCTGGTCGGGCGTTTCCTCGAAGCCGAAGCTCGCGGCGAAGGCCTCGTAGTCGTGGCCCGAGTAGCGGAAGGCGTGGCCCTCGCGCGCGGCGCGGCGGGCATAGAGGTTCAGCAGCTCGGCGGCCGTGTCGCGCACCTGCTCGGCCGCCTTGCGCTTGGCCTTTTCCCACTGGCCAGAGCCCAGCTTGTGCAGCGGGGCTTCCTCGGGTGACACGCCGGTGTAGCGGCCGATCAGGTGCAGCTGCGCCACCGGCACGTACAGTGTGGCCTTGTCGGCGTACTCCAGGTGCAGGAACTCGCTCTTCTGCCCGTCGCCGACGTCGATGTTGACCAGGCCCTGGTAGCGCCCGATGCCGTGGTTGATGTGCACGACCGGGTCGCCCACCTTCAGCTCCGACAGGTCCTTGATCAGCGCGTTAACGTCGCTGACCTGCTCCTGCTTGCGCCGGCGGCGTGTCGTGGGTGTGGTGACGAACAGCTCGGTCTCGGTGATGAGCTGGACCGGGTGTTCGGCATCGACCCAGAAGAAGCCGCTGGCCAGCGGCGCGGCCGTGATGGCGTACTTCTCGTCGCTAGCCTGGAATTCGGCCAGATCCTTCACCGACGGCGGGTCGATCTTGCTGTCGCGCAGCTGCTCCAGCAGGCTCTCGCGCCGGCCTTCGCTCTCGGCCAGCAGCAGCACGCGGTGCGGCGTCGATTTGAGGTGCGCTTCCAGCCGGGCCAGCGGTTCCTGCGCGCCGCGTTCGACGCTGATGTCGGGCAGCGGGCGGGCGAAGTCCACCGGATCTGTGCCGCGCACGGACAGCACGGCATGCGGTTTGGTCAGGCCGAAGAAATCCTCGGCGGTCAGGAAGATCTCTGCCGGCGGCAGCAGCGGCCGTTCGGGGTCGTGCTGCAGGAAGCGGTGGCGCTCCTTGGTATCGCTCCAGAAGCGCTGGATGGCTTCGTCCACCTCGCCGTGCAGGGCCAGGCCGGCCTCGGCGCCGAGGTAGTCGAAGACCGACGCCGTCTGCTCAAAAAAGATCGGCAGGTAGTATTCGATGCCGCCCGACGCGATGCCCTCGCCGATGTCGCGGTACAAGCGCGACTTCGTCGGGTCGCCGTCCATCTTCTCGCGCCAGCGGTTGCGGAAGGCCTTGCGCGCGGCGTCGTCCATCGGGAACTCGCGGCCCGGCAGCAGGCGCACGTTGGGCACCGGGTAGAGGCTGCGCTGGCTGTCGGGGTCGAACACGCGGATGGAGTCCACCTCGTCGCCGAACAGGTCCACCCGGTAGGGCACGTTGGAGCCCATCGGGAACAGGTCGATCAAACCGCCGCGCACGGCATATTCGCCGGGCTGTACGACCTGGCTGACGTTGGTGTAGCCGGCCAGCGTCAGCTGCGAGCGCAGCGAGGCTTCATCGAGCCGCTGCTTCTGCTTGAAGTTGAAGGTCGTGCCGGCCAGGAAGCTGGGCGGCGCCAGGCGCGTGAGTGCGGTGGAGGCGGGCATCAACACCACGTCGATGCTCCGGGTCTTCTGGCTCTGCAGCAGCTCCCACAGCGTGGCCAGCCGCTCGGAGATCAGGTCCTGGTGGGGGCTGAAGCTGTCGTAGGGCAGCGTTTCCCAGTCCGGGAACACGGCCACCTTCAGCTCGGGCGCGAAGAACTTCAGCTCGTCCTCCAGCCGCTGCGTGTCGCCGGGCTCGGCCGTGAACACGGCGGCCATGCGTCCGGCATCGCGCTGCTGCTGCACGAAGCGCGCGATCAACAGGGCATCGGCCGAACCGAGAGGGCGGGAATGGGTGAACTTCTTGCCCGGTGCAATGACCGGCAACGAGGAGAGCGTCATGAGATCCACAAACGACAACAGCCCCGACGCGGGGCTTGGCGGGATTTTAGATAGGCCATGTCCTTTGGCTTGTCAGCAGGAGCCTCGCTAGCATGCCGGCACTTCCTACGGAGATTCCATGCGCCGTCGTCACGCCCTGAGCCTGCTGGCCACCAGCCTCGCCCTCAGCCTGCCCGCCTTTGCAGCCCCCACCGAGAGCCAACGCTTCCACCAATGGCTGGACGCCGAATGGGAGCTGGTGCTGCAGCGCCAGCCCATCCTGGCCACGTCGCTGGGCGACCCGCGCTACAACGACCGGCTCATCGACACGACCACGGCCGCTTACCGCGCCCAGGCGAAGCGCGAGCTGCAAGGCCAGCTGAACGCGCTGGCCGGCTTCGACAAGGCGAAGCTGGAGCCCAAGGACCGCGTTTCCTACGCGATGCTGAAGCTGGACCTGGAACAGAACCTGGCAGGTGAACGCTTCCCCGAGTGGATGCAGCCCATCAGTCAGATCGGCGGCATGCCCAGCTTCCTGGCGCAGATGGGGTCGGGCCAGTCCATCCAGCCGTTCAAGACCACCAAGGACTACGACGACTGGCTGAAGCGCCTGGCGCTGGCCGTGCCCGTCTTCGACGGCAGCATCGCCAACATGCGCGACGGCCTGAAGGCCCGCGTGACCCAGCCGCGCGCGGTCATGGACAAGGTGCTGCCGCAGCTGACCGCACTGGCCGTCACCGACCCGGAGCAGAGCCTGTTCTGGGGGCCGATCAAGAACTTTCCCGACGCCGTGCTGGCCGCCGACCGCGAGCGCATCACCGCCGCGATGCGTGAGTTGCTGTCGAGCAAGGTGCTGCCCGCCTACGCGCGCCTGCTGGCCTTCGTGCGCGACGAGTACACGCCCAAGGCGCGCACCAGCACGGCCTGGTCGGCGCTGCCCGACGGTAAGGCCTGGTACGCCCACCGCGTGCGCCAGTCCACCACCGTGGCGTTGTCAGCCGACGAGATTCATGCCATCGGCCTGAAGGAGGTGGCGCGCATCCTGGGCGAGATGAAGGGCGTACGCAAGCAGGTGGGCTTCCGTGGCGACCTGAAGGCCTTCTTCAAGCATCTGCAGGACGACCCCAAGTACTACTACGCCAAGCCGGAAGACCTGCTAGCCGGCTACCGCGACCTGCAGAAGAAGATCAACGGCCTGACGCCCAAGCTCTTTGACATCCAACCGAAGGCCGACTACGAGGTGCGCGAGGTCGAGGCCTTCCGCGCCGAGAGCGCGGCGGGCGCGTCGTACCAGAGCCCGTCCACAGACGGCTCGCGTCCCGGCGTGTTCTACGTGAACACCTTCAACCTGAGGGCCCAGCCCATCTTCGGCATGGAGACGCTGTCGCTGCACGAGGCGTCGCCCGGCCACCACTTCCAGGTGTCCATCGCGCAGGAAGACCAGAACCTGCCCAAGTTCCGCCGCTTCGGCAGCTTCTACGTCGCCTATGTGGAGGGCTGGGCGCTGTACGCCGAGAGCCTCGGCAAGGAGCTGGGCCTGTTCACCGACCCCTACCAGTGGTACGGCCGCCTGGCCGACGAGCAGCTGCGCGCGATGCGGCTGGTGGTGGACACCGGCCTGCACCACAAGGGCTGGACGCGCGAGCAAGCCATCCAGTACATGCTGGACAACTCGTCCATGGCCGAGAGCGACGTGGTGTCCGAGGTCGAGCGCTACATCGTCTGGCCGGGCCAGGCGCTGGGCTACAAGATCGGCCAGCTGGAGATCACGAAGCTGCGCGCCGAGGCCGAGAAGGCCTTGGGCGCGAAGTTCGACATCAAGGGCTTCCACCGCGTCGTGCTGACGGCGGGGCAGGTGCCGTTGCCGGTGCTGAGGGAACTGGTGATGGCGTGGGTGAAGAGTCGCGTGTGAATGGATGTGATTGACCTTGTCAATTTTTGCCAAGGTCTGTGGCCTTCGCGCCATGAGCACCATGAACATCTCATTGCCCGAGGCGATGCGAGCCTTCGTGGAGGAGCGGGTCAGCGAGAAAGGTTACGGCAGCAGCAGCGAGTATGTTCGCGACTTGATCCGTCGCGACCAAGAGCGCGAGACACCGCGCGCGCTGCTGTTGGATGGCGCGCAGTCGCCGCCTGCGGCGGAAATGACGCCCAGCGTTCTTCGCGAGCCTGCGCCAGCGCGTCCAGGCGCCCAAGCGCAAGTGACGTTGCCAGTCATCCTCCGCGCCCGGGCGCTGGAGGATGTCGAGCAGGCGCTGGACCACCTGTTCAGCGAAGGTGCTGCCGATGCCGCGCTGAGCTTTGTCGACGCGCTGGAAACCGCGCAGCAGCAGATCGCCCGCCAGCCCGGTATCGGCTCCACGCGCTATGCGCACGAGCTGAGTATTCCGGGGCTGCGCAGCTGGGCGCTGTCCGTGCACCCTCTCTGCCTTTCTACACGCAGCGCGACACCCACCTGGACGTGTGGCGGGTGCTGCACCAGCGGCGCGACATGGCTGCCTGACTCACGGAGCCGGAGTAACTGGGCGCCGGTGCGCCCACCGGTACAGCAGCGGCAGCACCAGCAGCGTCAGCGCCGTCGACGACAGGATGCCGCCGATGACCACGGTCGCCAGCGGGCGCTGCACCTCCGCGCCGGTGCCGGTGGCCAGCGCCATCGGCACGAAGCCCAGCGAGGCCACCAGCGCCGTCATCAGCACCGGCCGCAGCCGCGAGATGGCGCCGTCGCGCACGGCCTCGTGCAACGGCCGGCCTTCTTCGCGCAGCGCGCGGATGAAGGCCAGCATCACCAGCCCGTTCAGCACCGCCACGCCTGACAGCGCGATGAAGCCCACGCCCGCCGAGATGGACAGCGGGATGCCGCGCAGCCACAGCGCGACGATGCCGCCGGTGAGCGCGAACGGCACGCCGGTGAACACCAGCAACCCGTCGCGCACGTTGCCGAACATTGCGAACAGCAGCGCGAACACCAGGCCCAGCGCCACCGGCACGACGACCTTCAGCCGCTCGGTGGCCGACTGCAGTTGCTCGAAGCTGCCGCCCCACTGCGTCCAGTAGCCGGCCGGCACTTTCACGCGTGCGGCCAGCTGGCCTTGCGCTTCGGTGACAAACGAGCCGACGTCGCGCCCGCGCACGTTGGCCGTCACGACGACGCGCCGCTTGCCGTTCTCGCGGCTGACCTGGTTGGCGCCGGGCTGCAGGTCGAAGCTGGCAACTTCGCCCAGCTGCACGTGCCCACCCGACGGCAGCTTCAGCGGCAGCCGCTTCAGCGCGTCCAGGTCACCGCGCAGGCGTTCCGGCAGGCGCACGAGCAGGTCGAAGCGGCGGTCGCCCTGAAAAACCGCACCCGCCTCCTGGCCAGCGATGGCCGTGGACACCGTCTGCTGCACGTCGGCCAGGCTCAAGCCCAGCCGCGCGATGCGGCTGCGGTCGATGGCCAGCGTCAGCACCGGCAGGCCGGTCGTCTGCTCCACCTTCACGTCGGACGCGCCGGCCACACCCTGCAGTACCCGGGCGATCTGCGCGGCCGTGGCCTCCATGGTCGCCATGTCGTCACCGAACACCTTCACCGCCACGTCGGCCCGTACGCCCGAGATCAGCTCGTTGAAGCGCATCTGGATGGGCTGCGTGAACTCGTAGTTGTTGCCCGGCAGCGTGGCGGCCAGCGCCTGCAGGCTTTCCATCACCTCGGCGCCGCTGCGCTTCGGGTCGGGCCACTCGCTGCGCGGCTTGAACATCACGTAGGTGTCGGCCACGTTGGGCGGCATCGGGTCGGTCGCGACCTCGGCCGTGCCGATCTTGGAGAAAACGCGCGCCACCTCGGGCGCCTGCAGCAGCGTGCGCTCCAGCTCGCGCTGCATCTCCACCGCCTGGCCCAGCGCGGTGCCGGGGATGCGCATCGCATGCAACGCCACGTCGCCCTCGTCCAGGCTCGGAATGAACTCGCTGCCCATGCGCGTGGCCATCAGCGCGCTCAAGCCCACGGCTACAGCAGCGACCGTCATTACCACCGCCGGGTTGGCCAGCGTCCAGTCCAGCAGCGGCCTGTAGCCGTGGCGCGCCCAAGCCATCAGCCGGTTGTCCTTCTCCTCGACTTTGCCCGAAACCAGCAGCGCGACCGCGGCCGGCACGAACGTGACGGACAGCAGCATCGCGCCCAGCAGCGCGATGACCACCGTGAACGCCATCGGATGGAACATCTTCCCCTCCACGCCGCTGAGCGCAAAGATCGGCAGGTAGACCACCATGATGATGAGCTGGCCGAACAGCAGCGGCCGGCGCGCCTCGCGGGCGGCGGCGAACACCTCGGCGAAGCGCTCCTCGCGTGTCAGCAATCGGCCCGCGCTGGCCTGCGCATGGCCCAGCCGGCGCAGGCAATTCTCGACGATGACGACGGCACCGTCCACGATGATCCCAAAGTCCAGGGCGCCCAGGCTCATCAGGTTGGCGCTGACCTTGTTGGCCACCATGCCGCTGAACGTGAACAGCATGGACAGCGGGATCACCGCTGCCGTGATCACCGCCGCGCGCAGGTTGCCCAGGAACGCGAACAGCACCGCTATGACCAGCAGCGCGCCTTCCAGCAGGTTGGTGCGCACGGTCTTGATGGCCTTGTCGATCAGCGTCGTGCGGTCGTAGACCGTCTGCGCGATGACGCCCGCGGGCAGGCTGCGGTTGATCTCCTCCAGGCGCTTGTCCACTGCCAGCGACACCTGCCGGCTGTTTTCGCCCATCAGCATGAACACCGTGCCCAGCACCACCTCGCGGCCGTTCTCGGTGGCGGCCCCGGTGCGCAGCTCCTGGCCGAAGCCCACGTCGGCCACGTCGCGCACGCGCACCGGCGCCCCCTGCACGGTGGTGACGACGATGTCGGCGATGTCGCCCAGGCTGGCCACCTGGCCCGGCGCGCGGATCAGCACCTGCTCGCCGCGCCGCTCGATGTAGCCGGCGCCCACGTTGGCGTTGTTGCGCTCCAGCGCCCGCACCACGTCGGCCAGCGTCAGTCCGCGCGCGGCCAGGCGGTCGGGCCAGGGCGCGACCTGGTACTCGCGCGCAAAGCCGCCGATGGTGTTGATCTCGGTCACGCCAGGCACCGTGCGCAGCTGCGGCTTGACGATCCAGTCCTGGATCTCGCGCAGGTCGGTCGGTGTGTACGGCGTGCCGTCGGCCTTCAGCGCGCCTTCCTTGGCCTCCACGGTCCACATGTAGATCTCGCCGAGACCCGTGGAGATGGGGCCCAGAGTGGGCGTCAGGCCCGCAGGCAGGCTCTCGCGCGCCTGCTGCATGCGCTCGCCCACCAGCTGGCGGGCGAAGTAGATGTCGGTGCCCTCCTTGAACACGACGGTGACCTGCGACAGGCCGTAGCGCGACAGCGAACGCGTCTGATCCAGCCGGGGCAGGCCGGCCATGGCCGTCTCGATGGCGTAGGTGACGCGCTGCTCGGCCTCCAGCGGCGAGTAGCCCGGCGCTTCGGTGTTGATCTGCACCTGCACATTGGTGATGTCGGGCACGGCGTCGATGGGCAGGCGCTGGTAGGCGAACACGCCCAACACCGCCATGCCCGCCACGACGAGCAGCACCAGCCAGCGCTGTGCGATGGCGAAGCGAATGAGTTTTTCAAACATGCGCGTGCCTCCTTAGTGCGCGTGTTCCGCCTCGGCCTTGCCGAGTTCGGCTTTCACGAGGAAGCTGTTCTTTGCCGCATAGCGTTCGCCCGCGGGCAAGCCCTGGACGATCTCGATGTGGGTGTCGTCGGCGCGGCCGGTCTGCACTGCCAACGTCTCGAACTGCTGCGCGCGCCGCACGAACACGACCGAGCGCCCCTCCAGCATCTGCACCGCGTCCCGCGTCACCGCCACCGGCACGTCCACTTCCCCGTGCGTCAGCGTCACGCTGACAGGCAGGCCGGGCCGCCACACGCCCTTCGGGTTGGCCAGCACGACGCGCGCCGTCGCGCTGCGGCTCTGCTCGCCCACCAGCGCGCCGATGTAGCCGAGCCGGCCCTCGCCCTCCGCGTCGAAGGCCGTGGCCTTCACGCGGGCCTGCGCGCCGGCCTGCAGCCGGGCCAGGTCTTGCGCGGGCACCAGCAGCTCCACCCAGACGCTGGACAAGTCGGCCAATTGGAAGAGGGCGGCGTCTTCCTTCAGCGCCGCACCCACGCTGACCTGCTTGTCAACGACGACACCGGCGATTGGCGCACGGATCTCCAGCTGCGCCAGACCTTGCGTGCCCGCCGAACCGGCAGCGCCCAGCGCCGCGAGTTTCTGGCGCAGGTTCTCGACGCTGATCTCGGCCTCCTGCAGCGCCTGACGTGCGGCCAGGTAGTCCTGCTCGGCGGAGATCTTGTCCTCCCACAACTTTTTTTCGCGGTCGTGCGTCTGGCGTGCCAGCGCCAGGCGCTTCTGCGCGGCCAGCAGTTCGGCGCGCTGGTCGGCCAGCGCCGGGCTGGTGACAACGGCCAGCACCTGGCCCTGCTGCACGCGGTCACCCGCGTTCACGCGCACGGCCTGCACCACGCCGGCCAGCCGCGGCGTGACGACGACGCTGCGGTCCTGGTTCAGCTTCACCTCACCCATCAACACCAGCGTGCCGGCGATGCGCGCCGGACCGGTGGTGGCGAGCTTGACGCCGTTGTGGCGCAGCTGCTCGTCGGTCATGTGAACGCGCGGTGCCTCGTCCGCGTGGGCCACCGAAGCAGCTGGCTGCGGTGGCGGTTTGGCATGCTCGTCGTCGTGACCACCGTCCTGATGGTCGTGCGCGTCCTTCTTGGCCTTGGCCGGCGCCTTGTCTTGTTCGTGGCCATGGTCGTCATGGCCTGGCTCCGCGCCATGGCCGTGGCCACCCGCGGCGGGCTGGCCGCTGCGCAGGATCAGCGCGCCCAGCACGACAGCCACCACCAGCACGGCGGCGATGACCAGCTTGTTCCTCGAATTCATGGATCAGTCCTCTTGAGCGTTCTGGGTCGAGCGGCCGAGCAGGCGGTCCAGCTCGGCGGCGGCACGGTGGGCGTCGGCATTCGCCTGCAGCTGCTGGCGGCGCAGCTGGAATAGGCTGCGCTGCGCGTCCAGCACGTCCAGGAAGGCGAACTTGCCCAGCTCATAACCCTTCAGCGCGGTGTCGTAGGCGGTCTGCGAGACGGGCAGCGCTTCCTCGCCCAACAGGCGCGCCTGCTCGCGGCTGGCGCGCAGGCGCTCGGCGGCGGCGGCCACGTCGGCCTGTAGCTTCAGCGTCGCGCTCGTCAGCGACTCGCGGGCCTGGTCTTCGCGGCGCAGCGCCTCCAGCAGGCCGCCGTGGTTGCGGTCCAGCAGCGGCAGTGGCAGCGTGAAGCCGATGACGGCCTGCGTGCGGCCCAGCTCGGCATCGCGCTTGGCACCGACGGTGAAGGTCACGTCGGGCACGCGCCTGGCCCGCTCGCCCGCGGTCAGGGCCTGGCGGCGGACGATGTCCAGCTGCGCAAGGCGCAGGGCGGGGGCGTCGGCGGTCCAGGCGTTCAGCTGGGCGTCGGAGGGTTGCGAGGGCAGGGCGGTGTCGTCGCCGTCGACCTGCGCGGCGGCCTGCGGCCCCTGGCCCCACAGCGCGGCCAACCGCGCGCGCGCCTGCAGTGCCTCGCTCTGAGCCTGCGCCAGCTCGGCGCGCGCCTGCGCCTCGGCGACGCGGGCCTTGGCCACTTCCAACGGTGGCACCTTGCCCGCCTGAAGCCGCTTGGCGGCGGCGCCGGTGGCGTCCTGCGCGAGCCTGACGCTGGCGGCTGCGAGTTGCTGCTGCGCGTCGGCGCCCAGCAGCTCGAAGAAAGCTGCCGCCACGACGGCGCGCACTTCGGCCTGTTTGCTGGCCAGGGCCACGGCAGCCTGCTCACGGGCTTGCTGCGCGGCGGTCTGGCGCGCGGCACGCTTGCCCCCCAGCTCGATGGCCTGGCTCAGCTGGACGGTCGTCGTGCGCGTGGCGGAGCGGGTGTCTTCCAGCAGCACGCCCAGCTCGGGGTTGGGGCGCGCGCCGGCCTGCATTTCAGCGCCTTGCTGGGCCTGCAGCTCCAGCCGCGCATGGGCCAAGTCGGGGTTGTGGGTGAGGGCCAGGCGTTGCGCCTCGGCCAGGGTCAGGGCGTAAGGAACGCCAGGGGCGAACGCTAGCAGCAACGCCAGCGGCATCGCCCAAAAGGGGAATCGCATCGAACTCTCCGGTGGTTGAACAACGGCAGACAGTTCGGCGCGCGGCCGGCACCCGGCGGGTGTCTAGCTTCAGCGGTGAGGCGGAAAGGGGAAGGAAGCGGCGCGCCGAATCAGGCGCGCTGCCAGTTGGGCCGTTCCAACCCGGAGGGAATGTGCGACTTGGGTTGCGCGGGCGCGCCGCGCTCTGGCGGCCCGGCCTGGCTCAGCGGCAGGCCCTGGGCCTCGTCCACCGGCGTCGCACAGCCAGCGTGGTGACAGTGGCAGTGGCCCGTGTCGCAGACCGCGTGGGCCTCCCCGGCGGGCTCGGCATGCAGTGATGCCAGCGATGCGTCGGCCAGCTGCGCAGCGCTCTGCGCCGCCAGTTCCTGCACGCAGCACAGCTGCGCGCCCGCCCAGCTCATCTGGGCGGTGACCAGCAGGGCCATCAGGGCGAGGAACACGCGGCGCATCGGTGCGGATTCTAGGCAGGGTCGCAAGCCCCTACGCGGGAATGCGGTTGCGCAAGGGCCGGCCGGCCTCGAAATCGCTGAGGCTTTCCACGGTCGTCGCCATGATCTGGCTGATGGCCTCGACGGTGAAGAAGGCCTGATGGCCGGTCACGATGACGTTGGGGAAGGACACCAGCCGCTGGATGACGTCGTCCGTGATGATGGTGGATGACAAGTCCTGGAAGAACAGGCTGGCCTCCTGCTCGTAGACGTCAATGGCCAGGCCGCCGAGCTGGCCGCTCTTCAGCGCCTGCACCGCGGCGTCGGTGTCCACGAGGCCGCCGCGGCTGGTGTTGACGAGCACGGCGCCGCGCTTCACGCCCGCCAGCGACTGCGCGTTGACGATGTGGTGCGTGCTGTCGAACAGCGGGCAGTGCAGCGAGACGACGTCGGACGTCGCCATCAGCTCGGGCATGCCGACGTACTGGCCTCCCAGTGCCTCGAAGTGTGCGTTGGCATCCACGTCGTGGCCCAGCAGCGAGCAGCCGAAGCCGTGCAGGATACGCGCGAAGATCACGCCGATCTTGCCGGTGCCGACGACGCCCACGGTCTTGCCGTGCAGGTCAAAGCCCATCAGGCCTTCCAGCTCGAAGTTGCCTTCGCGGGTGCGCATGCTGGCACGGGCGATCTTGCGGTTGACGGCCAGCAGCAGTCCCACGGCGAACTCGGCCACGGAGTGCGGCGAGTAGTCGGTGACGCGCACGACGGCGATGCCCAGCTTCGCGGCGGCGGCCGCGTCGATGTGGTTGTAGCCGGTGGAGCGCGTCGCGACGATTCGCGTGCCCTGCGCGGACAGCCGTGCCAGCACGTCGGCGTCCACGCTGTCGTTGACGAACACGCAAACCGCCGCGCAGCCTGCCGCCATTCGCGCAGTCTCGGCGGTCAGGCGGTCCTGTATGAACACCAGCTCATGGCCGGCCGGCGCATTGGCCTGCGTCAGCAGGGATTGGTCGTAGCGGCGGGCGCTGAAGACGGCGGTTCTCATGGCGCCCGACTCTAGCGGGCCGAGACCCGACGAGGGGGCTCAGTCCTTGCCGCCGTCCAGCAGCGCGTCACGCAGCCGCGCGTCTGCCGGCGAGTCGCCGAACCAGATCTTGAGCACCAGCGTGAAGAACTCGTCGTCGCCGACCGGTTCGCCCTGCGCCTGGCCCGAGATGTAGAACTGCGTGCCCTTGCCGGGCACGAAGTCCATCGCGAAGGTATCGCCCGGCATCAGCTTGGGCTTGCCGGAAAAGATCTCGATGAGGCGGGTCGTCGACAGCGTGTGGCGGGTCATCTGCGCGCTGGGCGTGTTGTCGCCCATGCCGCGCAGGAACAGGCGACCCAGCTCCGTGCCCTGCAGCTCCCGCAACGCGGTGAACTGCAGGCGTTTGGGGCCTGGCAGCGCCAGCAACTCGGCGGGGGTGGTGGCGCGTTTGGCGGTGTACAGCGCCATGTCGTAGGCCTTGAAGACCAGGCGCACGCGCGTGCCCTTGCCGTTGAGCTGCAATGTGCTGCCGCCCAGCTGAGCCGTGGGCTCGAACTTGTTGACGGTCTGCGCGGCGCCGGCGTGCAGGCACAGGGCCAGGCCCATCGCCATCACCGCCATGCGACCGCGCGGGCCCCAAGCCTGAAGCTGAGTCATGTGTTCTCCGATGAGATGTTCTTGTCACCGCCTCGTCGAGGCGTGTGGCATTCTGCGGGCGGGCACCGCCGCCGCGGCACCTTTTGTGGTGGCTGTTGCCTCCGTCAGGTGTGAATCCTCACGACGCCCGGACGACACGAATGGGCCGACCCTTCGCCTCACGGGCGCGCAGCTGTCCGCAGCCGCCTTCCACGTCCTGGCCGGCCGAGTCGCGCAGCTTGGTCAGGACGCCGCGCGCCGACAGCTCGGCCGCGATGGAGCGGGCGCGCTCCCAGTCGGGGCGCCTGAACGGCAGGCCCTCGGCGGTGTTGAACGGGATCATGTTCAGCAATCCATAGCGGCCTTTCAGCAGCCGCACGATGCCGTCCATTTCCTCGGGGCCGTCGTTGACGCCGTCCAGCAGCGTCCACTGGTACTGGATGGGGTAACCGCTGGCGCGCGCATAGGCGTCGGCAGCGTCGACCAGGTCTTCGGGCGAGAGCCGCGGCGCGCGCGGCAACAGTTCCGCACGCTTGGCGGCGTCGGTCGTGTGCAGCGACAGCGCCAGCGCTGGCTTCACGTCAGCCTCCTTCAGCGCCGCGAACGCGCGCTCGTCGCCCACGGTCGAGAACACCAGCTGCTTGTGCGCAAACCCGCCCTCACGCCCCAGCAGCGTGATGGCCTCCAGCACGCTGGCGAGGTTGTGGGAGGGCTCGCCCATGCCCATGAACACGACCTTCTTCAGCTGGGCGTTCTTGCGCCTCGCCAGCACCACCTGCGCGACGATCTCGGCGCTGCCGACTTGGCGGATCAGCCCGTCCACGCCCGTCATGCAAAAAGCGCAGCCCACCGCGCAGCCGACTTGGCTGGACACGCAGACACCGTCGCGCGGCAGTAGCACGGTCTCGACGGTCTGGCCGTCATTCAGGCCCAGCAGCAGGCGCGCGGACTGGCCATCGCCGCCGGGGTGCTCGCTGCGCAGGCTCAGCAGTCCATCCAGTTCGGCGATGAGGCCGGGCAATTCGGCCATCACCGCCTTGGGCAGCCAACTCTGCAGCGGCTGCTTGCCGGCGTCCAGGGGCAGGTTCTGCACCCAGTGGCGCAGCACGCGGGATTCATGGGCGGGGTTGGCACCCAGCGCGCGCAGGCGCTGGCGGACATCGGAAATCAGCATGGCCGGCCATTGTCCCCGCAGCCGCCGAGGCGACAGCGGCGCTCGAAGGCCCGGCACTATGCTGGCTTCACAACTTCAGGAGACCTCGATGGCCCAGCCCAGTCACGTTAGCCCCGAGGAGTGGGCCGTCCGCTGTGACCTCGCCGCGCTGTACCGCCTGGCCGCGCTGCATGGCTGGGACGACCTGATCTTCACGCACATCTCGGCGCGCGTGCCCGGCCCGGCGCACCATTTCCTGATCAACCCCTACGGGATGATGTTCGAGGAGATCACGGCCAGCAGCCTGGTGAAGGTTGATCAGGCAGGCGCCAAGGTCGAGCCTAGCGACTATGACGTGAACCCGGCTGGCTTCATCATCCACAGCGCGGTGCACGAGGCGCGCGAGTCGGCGCAGTTCGTCATGCACCTGCACACGGTGGCCGGCGTGGCCGTCAGCGCGCAACGCGAAGGCCTGCTGCCGATCTCGCAGCACAGCCTGTTCCCGCTGGCCTCCCTCAGCTATCACGACTACGAAGGCGTGGCGCTGAACCCCGACGAGAAGGTGCGGCTGGTGACCGACCTGGGCAACGCCTCGCTGCTGATGCTGCGCAACCATGGCCTGCTGACGCTGGGCCACAGCGCGGCGGACACGTTCCTGAAGATGTTCATGCTGCAGCGCGCCTGCGAGATCCAGATCGCTGCGCAGGCAGGCGGGGCAGAGCTGATTCGCATCTCGCCTGCCATCCTGGCGGGCATCCGCGCGCAGAGCGACAAGGTCATGCGCGGCTCCGGTGCCGGGCTGGCATGGCCGGGCCTGCTCAGGCGGCTGGCACGGCAGAACCCGGGTCATGACACCTAGCCGGGGCCCGGCAGCCGGTCCCGGCCGTGGGGCTGTCACGGTGGGGCTGTCACGGTGGGGCACCGTGCGGGGCTGACAATGACGCGAATGAGAGCTTCCCGCTTTTTTGCCCTTGTTCCCGCCGCCGGCATCGGCGAACGCTCCGGTGCCGGCATGCCCAAGCAATACGTGGCCATCGCGGGCCGGCCCATGATCGCCCACACCTTGGCCACCCTGGCCGCGGTGCCGCGCATTGCGCAGACGCTGGTGGTGCTGTCGCCGCACGACGATCGTTTCGAGGCCGTGCTGCCGGCTTGCGACGCGTGGGTTGCCCGCGTGGGCGGCGCCAGCCGTGCGGACAGCGTGCTGGGCGGACTGGCGGAACTGCGTCGCCGTGGCGCCGCTGATGAAGATTGGGTGCTGGTGCACGATGCGGCGCGTTGTCTGCTGCGGCCCGAGTGGGTGGACGCATTGATCGACGCGTGCGAGCACGACGCGGTCGGCGGCCTGCTGGCCCAGCCCATCGCCGACACGCTGAAGGCTGGCGACGCGCAAGGCCGCGTGACCGTCACCGTCGACCGCCGCGACAAATGGGCCGCGCAGACGCCGCAGATGTTCCGGCTGGGTCTCGTCGAGCGCGCGCTGGAGGCGCTGGGCGCCGCAGCTACCGACGAGGCCAGCGCCGTCGAGGCCCTGGGCCTGGCGCCGCGGCTGGTGCGTGCGTCGATGGCCAACTTCAAAGTGACGTGGCCGGATGACTTCGCCCTGGCGGCGCAACTGCTTGCCAGCTGTCGAACAGTGGCGTAACCAAGCCGACCTAACATCCTGGAATTGGTAGTTACCAGGAAATGCTTTGAAGAATTTGCTTGCGACCCTGATGGTTGTCTTTGCCCCTGCCGTGTTCGCCGAAGATATCGTGATCGGGCAGTCCGTCGCACTCAGCGGGGCGAACGCAGACATCGGGCGCGACATGCGCGGCGGCGCGCTGGCGGTCTTCGCCCGCGTGAACGCGAGTGGCGCGCTGGGACGGAGCATCCAACTGGTGACGCTTGATAACGCGAATGACCGCAACCGTGCCGCCCAGAACACCCAGCAGTTGCTCGACCAGCACAAGGCGCTCGCCTTGTTCGGCTACAACTCGGCCACGGCCAGCCTGGATGCGCTGCCGCTGGTGGCCAGGAATCGGACCTTGTTCTTTGCGCCGTTCAGTGGGTCCTTGAGCCTGCGCGGCCATCCCAACGTGTTCACCATCCGGGCGTCTTACCAGGAAGAATCGGCCAAGATCCTGGAGGCCAAGCGCGAGATGGGGGCGTTCAAGACGGCGGTGCTTTCCTATGACGACGAGGTGGGGCGCAGCAACTATGAGGCCGTGGCGGCTGCGCACGTGGCCGCTGGCATGGCCAAGCCGCCGAGCGTTGTGGTCAAGCGTGGGGCGCCGCTGGACAAGGCTGCAGTCACCGCCCTGCTCAGCAGTGCGCCGCACTATGTGTTTGTGACCACGCAGCACTCGCCGGTGGGCGACTACCTGAAGCTCACGGCCGACGACAGCTCGCATGTGCCCGTGGCGGCACTCTCGTTCGTCAACCCCGACGAACTGGCTGACGGCATCGGCAGCGCAGCGCGCGGGACCATCGTTGCCCAGGTGATGCCAGCGCCGCGAGCTGCCAGCCATGTGTCGAGGCCGGTAGTGAAGGAGTGCGCCGATGCGCTGGAGGCCTTCAACGGTGCGAAGTTGAACTACACGTCGCTGGAGTCTTGTCTCGCTGCCAAGACGCTCGTGATCGCGATGAAGAAGGCGGGGCCGGCCAAGCTCACGCGGGAGGGCCTGCTAGCGGCGATGGGCTCGCTGGGGCGGGTCGACCTGAATGGCTTTGTCCTCAACTACGCCAATGGCAACCGCCATGGCGGCAGCTTTGTGGACCTGACCATCTTGTCGCGCGGTAACCGTTTCGTCCGATAGCGGACCGGTGGGGGCCGGGCGGGGTCTGCCACGCCAACGCGCGGCAGCCCAGCCTGATGCGGCCCAGCGCTCAGGCCATTGAGCGATTCGAGTTCAGCATCGCGGGGGCTCGCTCGACAAGTCGAGTCCAAGTTGGCTCAAGCGGCTCGCGGTGACAATGCGTGCATGAGTACCGCTGCGCTGCCTGCACTGAGGATCGGCGAGGGCTGGGACACCCACCAGCTCGTCACCGGCCGCCCGCTGATCCTGGGCGGCGTCACCATCCCGCACACCCACGGCCTGCTGGGTCACTCCGACGCCGACGCGCTCGCCCATGCCATCACCGACGCGCTGCTGGGCGCTGCGGCGCTGGGCGACATCGGCAAGCTGTTCCCGGACACCTCCGCGCAATTCAAGGACGCGGACTCGATGCTGCTGCTGGCTGAGGCCTGCCGGCGCGTGCGTGAAGCGGGCTGGCAGCTCGTCAACCTCGACGCCACCATCATTGCGCAGGCGCCCAAGATGGCGCCTCACATTCCGGCCATGCGTATGCGCCTGGCCGAGGTGCTGGGCGTGGACGCGGGCCGCATCAACGTGAAGGCCAAGACCGCCGAGAAGATGGGCCCGGTGGGCGAGGGGCGGGCGATGGAAGCGCGGGCCGTGTGCCTGCTCGCGGCGGCCTGATTCAGCGCATGCCGAACTCGGCCAGTTCGCCGTTGCGGCGCATCTGGGCAAGGGCCGCATCGAGCGCGCCGACGGCTTCGGGGTCGCTGCCCGGATGGCAGGCCATGTAGAGGTCGATCCGGCCGAAGTGGTACAGCGGCCGCGGTGCCGGGCCGCCCTCGGCGCGGATGACGAAACGCGCCGCCAGGTCGTTGGCCAGCCAGTAGTCCACCCGCCGCGCCTGCAGCATGCGCAGCCCGGTGCTGTTGTCCTTGACCTCGATGGCAGGCAGGCTCTGGGCCTTGAGCCAGTCCGCCGGCGACGAGTCGCGCAGCACGACGACGCGGGTCCCGCGCAACTGCCGCGGATCGTGGATGCGACGGGTATCGTCGGCACGGGAATAGATGGTCGTCGCGCCTCGTGCCCAGGGGCCGGCCCACAGCAGGGTGCCGTTGCGCTCGGGTGAGCGCGACACCGCGACCATGCAGTTGCCGGGCTTGTGCTTGACGGTCAGCAGTGCGCGCGGAATGGGCATCAATTGCTGATGCAACTGCACGCCGCTGAGGGCCTGCACCCGCTGCAGCATGGCGCCGCCGGGGCCACCGGGGCCTGTGCCCGGCGCAGCTTCGAACACACCGGCGTTTGGATAGACCAGCATCTCGAGCATCAGCGCGGCCTGCGCGCGCGAGCCGGCCAACAGCAGCAGGAGAAGGAGCAGGGCGGCCCGTGGCATCGGCGCTGGCGCAGGCAAGGCCTGTCGGTGTCGAGGGCGGCAGGTTAGCTCAGGCGGCCTGCAGTTTCAGGATGGTCAGCAGGCCGCCATCGGGCGCGTTGCTGATCGAGAGCTGGCCACCGAGGCGTTGCACCGACTTCTCGACAATCGCCAGCCCAAGGCCCGCGCCGCTGGCGGCGGTGCGGGCCGCGTCGCCGCGGTAGAACGGCGTGGTCAGCCTCGCCATGCGGTCCGGCGGCACGCCGGGGCCGTGATCGCGCACGCGCAGCTCCACCCAGGCGCCCTGGCGCGCGGCGCTGACGTCAACGCGCGCGGGCTCGTCCGGCTGGTGGCCGTAGCGGCGCGCGTTCTCGAACAGGTTCAGCAGCACGCGCCCGAGCTCCGTGTCGTCGACGAAGACCTTCAAGGTCGGGTTGACCTGCACGCGAAAGCGGATCTGGTCGGGGTCGCGGAATCCCTGCACCTCCCGCTCGACAAGCTCGCCGAGACGCGTTTCGCGCAACTGCGTTTCGTTGGGTCGCGCGTAGTCCATGAACTTGCTGATGATGGCGTCGAGCTGGTCGATGTCCTGCGCCATGAACTGGCGCGCCTGCTCGTCATTGACGCTCATCTCGGTCTCCAGACGCAGGCGGGCCAGCGGCGTGCGCAGGTCGTGAGAGATGCCAGCCAGCATGACGGCACGGTCCTCCTCCAGCTTGGCCAGCTCGCGCGCCATGCGGTTGAAGCCCATGTTGACCTCGCGAATCTCGCTGGTCATGGTGGTCTCGTCCAGCCGCGAGTCGTACTCGCCATCGCGGATGCGGCCGGCCGCGTCGGCCAGCTCGCGCAGCGGCTGGTTGATGAGGCGGGCGATCAACGCCGAACCCACGGCCGTGGCCAGCAGCGCAATCATCACCCACCACCAGTTGGCGGCCAGCGAGATGGACAGCGGTGTGGGGCTGGTGCGCAGCCAGAACGCGTCCTCGCCGACGACATAGCGCACCCACAGCCCCGCCTGCTCGTTGACGCTGCGCGCGACCACCGTGTCCGGGCCGATGGCCTGGCGCAGCTCGGCCGCCAGCTCCTTGGAGAAGGTGCTGGTGTCGTAGGGCAGCCAGCGGTCGGTCTGCTCAGCCACGCGCACCTGTACCGTGTCGCCCCGCGACATGGACGTGATGACCGCCACGCGGTTGATGGGGTCGGTGTGCTCCAGCGCCACGCGGCTGAGCTTGACCAGCCCCGCTAACTGCTCGGCGGCCTCCAGCGCGCGCGGCTCGGCCTCCAGCAACTTGAAGGTGTATTGCCAGGCCAGCACCGCGCCTGCCAGCAACAGGGCCAGCCAAGCGAAGGTGCGCCAGAAGAGATTGAGGGCGAGATGGGGTCGGGCCATGCCTTGGATTCAGTCGGGGATCGATCCACTCGCCCTGCATGGGCGAGTCTTCCCGACATCATCGGGGCTCAGGCGTTCTCGTCTGGTACGAAAACGTAGCCCACGCCCCACACGGTCTGGATGTAGCGCGGCTGGGCCGGGTCGGCTTCGAGCATCTTGCGCAGGCGCGAGATCTGCACGTCCAGGCTGCGGTCGAAGGGCTCGAACTCGCGACCGCGGGCCAGCTGGGCCAGCTTGTCGCGCGACAGCGGCTGGCGCGGGTGGCGCACCAGCGTCTTCAGCATGGAGAACTCGCCGGTGGTCAGCGGCAGTTGCTCGCCGTTCTTGGTCAGTCGGCGCAGTGCCAGGTCGAACTCGAAGGGGCCAAAGGTGACGGTCATCGGCTCCTTGCTCGGCGCGCCCGGGGCTTCTGGCGGCGGACGGCGGCGCAGCACGGCGTTGATGCGGGCCAGCAGCTCGCGCGGGTTGAACGGCTTGGCCAGGTAGTCGTCCGCACCCACCTCCAGGCCGACGATGCGATCCACGTCCTCCACCTTGGCAGTCAGCATGATGATGGGCGTCTGGTCGTTGGCAGCGCGCAGGCGGCGGCAGATGGTCAGTCCGTCTTCGCCGGGCAGCATCAGGTCGAGCACGATCAGGTCGACGGTCTCGCGCGTCAGCTGCTTGTTCAGCGCGCGGCTGTCTTCTGCGAGCAAGACATCGAAACCTTCCTGCGTCAGGTAGCGGCGCAGCAAGTCGCGGATGCGGGCGTCGTCATCGACGACAAGGATTCGGTTCTGGCGGGTCGACGCGCTGTTGTTCATCGCGGTTCCTGAATTTGTAACAGCGCCATTGTGGTCAGGTTTGAAACCCGACCTTGTAGGACAGGGTGCAGCCGTTACAGCTCGTTGCCATCTGGCCGGGCTAAGCTCAATCACACCCTTGAAAGGAGAACTCATGCGTGCAGTCATTGCTCTGTCCACCCTGGTCCTGACGTTCGGAGCGCAAGCCGCGACCGAGGCGCCCCGCGAGCGGCTGAGCCTGTCTGCCAGCGCCAGCGCCGAAGTCACGCGCGACGTGCTGGGCATTTCGTTTTCGACGACACGCGATGGCGCGGACGCCAATGCCGTGCAGACGGCGCTGAAGCAGGCGCTGGACGCCGCGCTGGCGGAGGCCCGCAAGGTGGCCAAGCCCGGCCAGGTCGACGTGCAGACGGGCGGCTTCTCTCTGTACCCGCGCCACGATCCCAAGACCGGCAAGATCAATGGCTGGCAGGGCAGTGCGGATCTGCACGTGGAGGGCCGCGACACGGCCGCGGTGGCGCAGCTGGCGGGCCGCATTTCCACGTTGTCCATCTCGCGGGTGGGCTACAGCCTGTCGCGTGAGGCGCGCGAGAAGGCCGAGGCCGACATCACCGCCCAGGCCATCACCCGCTATCGCGCCAGGGCGTCGGACTACGCGAAGCAGTTCGGCTACGGCAGCTACGTCATTGGCGAGGTGAACATCGCCAGCGACGAGGCGTCGGCGCCGCGCCCGATGATGGCCATGCGCATGGTGAAGGCCGAGGCCGATGCGGCGCTGCCGACCGAGGCCGGAAAGGCGACGGTGACGGTCAACGTCAACGGCTCGGTGCAGCTTACGAAATGAGGGCCTCGGCTCGGCAGTTACGCCGAGCTACCCTCCGAGCGGGTGCGAGTCGGCTAGGGGGGGGGCCGGCGCTCGGCCCGCCGGGGCTGCTAAACGGCGGTCCAGCCGCCGTCCATCGCCCACGCCTGGCCGCGCACGTTGATGGCGGCGTCGGTGCACAGGAACACGGCGAGTGCGCCCAGTTCTGCGGGTGTCGTGAACTGCAGCGACGGCTGCTTTTCGGCCAGCAGGCGGCGCTTGGCTTCAGCGTTGTCGACGCTGTCCTTGACGGCCAGCGCGTCGACCTGCTTCTGGACCAATGGCGTCAGCACCCAGCCTGGGCAGATCGCGTTGACGGTGATGCCCGTCGTGGCCGTTTCCAGCGCAATGCTTTTCGTGAAGCCGACCAGGCCGTGCTTGGCCGCGACATATGCCGACTTCTGCGCCGACGCGACCAGACCGTGCGCCGACGCGATGTTGATGATGCGGCCCCAGTCCTTTTTTAGCATGCCGGGCAGCGCCAGCCGCGTGGTGTGGAAGGCCGAGGTGAGGTTGATCGCGAGGATGGCGTCCCACTTCTCGACCGGGAAGTCCTGCACCGGCGCCACATGCTGGATGCCGGCGTTGTTGACCAGCACGTCGATGCCGCCGAACTCCGCGTCCGCGTAGGCCACCAGCGCCGCGATGTCATCGGGCTTGCTCATGTCGGCGCCGTGGTAGCCCACCTTGACACCCAGCGCCGCCAGCTCGGCCTTCGGTCCCTCGGCATCGCCGAAGCCGTTCAGGATGACATTGGCACCGTCGCGCGCGAGCGCCAGCGCGATGCCCAGCCCGATGCCGCTGGTGGAGCCGGTGACCACGGCGGTCTTGCCTTTCAACATGGGAGGCCTTTCTTGGTTGCTAGGATGACTTCAAAGGATTGAACCATGACCCAGCCCACCCTGCGCTTCGTCAACTGCCTGGACGCCACCGGCCTGCATCGCATGGCCTATTGGGAGTGGGCCGGCCCCAGCGCCGACGCTCCGGTGCTGGTCTGCGTGCACGGCCTGTCGCGCCAAGGGCGGGACTTCGATAATCTGGCCCGCGCGCTGAGCGCCTACTACCGCGTCGTCTGCCCCGACATCGTGGGCCGCGGCCGGTCCGACTGGCTGCGCCAGCCGTCGAGCTATCAAATCCCCAGCTACGTCTCCGACATGGTGGCGCTTCTGGCGCGGCTGAATGTGGCGCAGGTAGACTGGGTGGGCACGTCCATGGGCGGGCTGATCGGCCTGGGCCTGGCGTCGCTGCCACGCCCCGACGGCATGCCCAGCCCCATCCGCCGCCTGGTGCTGAACGATGTCGGCCCGGCCATCCGCTTCGAGGCGCTGCAGCGCATAGGCGGCTACCTGGGCAAGGTGCTGCGCTTTGGCTCGCTGGCCGAGGGTGCGGCCTACCTGCGGACCATCTCCGAAGGTTTTGGCCCGCATAGCGACGAGGAGTGGCTCGCGTTGTCCGCGCCGCTGTTCCGCGAGGACGACGGCCAGTGGACGCTGCATTACGACCCGGCCATCGCGCTGCCGTTCTCGGCCGTGACGCCCGAGATCGCCGCAGGCGGCGAGGCCCTGTTGTGGGCCGCCTATGACACGCTGCGCTGCCCCACGCTGCTGATCCGCGGCGCTGAGTCCGATCTGCTGAGCCGCGAGACCGCCCAGGCCATGACGCAGCGCGGGCCGCGCGCGCGACTGGTCGAACTGCCTGGCATCGGCCACGCGCCTACGCTGGTCCATGCCGACCAGATCGCCATGGTGAGGGACTTCCTCAGTCCATGAAGACCGGCCTGATGACCGAGGGCGCGGCCACCGCGCCCATCGTGGCGCTGCTGGATGCTGGCGCCGCGCACTCCAACGCCGAGATCGCGCGCGCCCGTGCCTTCGCCGAGCCGCTGCTGACCGGACAGAGCCTGGACAGCGGCGAGGGTGCGCTGGCCCATGCCGACGGCGTGGCTGGCATCCTGGCCGGCATCGGTGCCGCGCCGGAGCTGCAGGCGGCCGCGTATTTGGTCTACGCGGCCGATTTCCTGAGCAAGCCGGAGGAGTTGGTTGCCAAGGCCTTCGGCGACAGCTATGCCAGCTTGGTCATGCACACGCGCAAGCTGGTGCAGTTGCAGCGTGCCGCGCGCGGTGCACGCATCGGGGGCGACCGCAAGTCCGATGCGAAGGCCGAGCAGACCGAGCGCGTGCGCAAGATGCTGCTGGCTTTCTCCAAAGACCTGCGCGTGGTGCTGTTGCGCCTCGCTTCGCGGCTGCAGACGCTGCGATGGCATGCGGCCAGCAAGACGCCTTGCCCGGTGGAGCTGGCCGCCGAGTCGCAGGCGGTGTTCGCGCCGCTGGCCAACCGGCTGGGCATCTGGCAGATCAAGTGGGAACTGGAAGACCTGGCCTTCCGCTTTCGCGAGCCCGAGGCCTACAAGTCTTTGGCGAAGGCGCTGCACGAGACGCGCGTGGAGCGCGAGCAGCGCATCGAGGCCGCCCGCGTGGCGCTGCAGGACGATCTGCACGCGCAGGGCATCGCGGCCGAGGTGCAGGGCCGGCCCAAGCACCTGTACAGCATCCACAAGAAGATGCAGGGCAAGGACCTGGCGCTGGAGCGCGTGTTCGACTTGCGAGCGTTGCGCGTCATCGTCGCCAGCCTGCCGGACTGCTACGCGGCGCTGGCACGGCTGCACGAGATCTTCACGCCGGTGCCGGGCGAGTTCGACGACTACATCGCCAAGCCCAAGCCCAACGGCTACCAGTCGCTGCACACGGTGGTGCTGGGGACGGATGGTCGCGCGATGGAAGTGCAGATCCGTACGCGCGAGATGCACGACCATGCCGAGCACGGCGTGGCCGCGCACTGGGCCTACAAGGAGGCCGGCGCACGTGGCTATGCGGGCGTGACGGCCGCCGGTGAATTCGAGGAACAGGTGGCGCGCGCGCGCAAGGCCGTGCTGAACCAGCTGCTGGCCTGGGAGCGCGACACGCTGGAAGCTCAGGCCGACGGGGCACCGGCGTTTGACGACCGCATTTACGTGTTCACGCCGCAGGCCACCATCGTGGAACTGACTGCGGGCGCGACGCCGGTGGATTTCGCCTACGCGGTGCACACTGACCTGGGCCACCGTTGCCGCGGCGCGCGCATCGATGGCCAGTTGCTGCCGCTGAACACACCACTGCAGAGCGGCCAGACGGTGGAGATCACCGCGGTGCGCGAGGGCGGGCCGTCGCTGGACTGGCTGAATGCGGACCTCGGCTACCTGCAAAGCCAGCGTTCACGCGCCAAGGTGCGCGCGTGGTTCAACGCGCTGCAACAGACGCAGACCATCGCGAAGGGTCGCGAGCTGGTCGAGAAGCTGCTGCAGCGCGAGGGCCGGACGGCGTTGAAGCTGGATGAACTGGCGGCGCGTCTGGGCTTCAAGGGCGCGGATGCGCTGTTCGAGGTGGTCGGCAAGGACGAGTACTCGCTGCGCAACATCGAGCTGCTGCTGCGCCCGCCCGAACCCGTCGCCGACGAGGACGAACTGCTGGCGCAAAGGCATACGCGCAGCGCCAGCACCGGCACGCGCGGCGGCGTGCTGGTGGTGGGCATCGACTCGTTGCTGACGACGCTGTCGCGCTGCTGCCGACCCGCGCCGCCGGATGCCATCTCGGGCTTCGTCACGCGCGGCAAGGGCGTGGCGATCCACCGCAGCGATTGCAGCAACCTCGCCGAGATGCGCCGCCGCTCGCCCGAGCGCGTCATCGCCGTCGAGTGGGGGGGCGGTGAGACAGGTGGCAAGGGCGCGCCGGTCTATCCGGTCGACGTGCTCGTGGAAGCGAGTGATCGCCAGGGCCTGCTGCGCGATGTGCTGGAAGTGTTCGCCAAGGAGAAGATGAACGTCGTGGCGGTCAATACGCAGTCGCTGCAGGGCGGCGCCGCCAAGCCGCGTACCGGCGGCGGCGAGACAGCGTGGATGAGCTTCACGCTGGAGCTGTCAGATGCCTCGCGGCTGACCAAGGTGCTGCGCGATCTCTGCGTCATGCCAGGCGTCAGGTCGGCGCGGCGAAAGTGAATGTGGACGAGCGCTGAAAATCCATGCTATAGTGCGCAGCTCTTCAGGCGCGTAGCTCAGTTGGTTAGAGCACCACCTTGACATGGTGGGGGTCGTTGGTTCGAATCCAATCGCGCCTACCAAATTCGGTAGGTAGATCAAGCACTTAGCGGAAACGCTAGGTGCTTTTTCTTTGCGCGTACGAAAAGAATACGAAAAAGCGACGGCCCTCGTATCGGGCCCCTCGCTTGCGAAGTCACTCATGCAGGTTCGTCGATCGTCGGTGGAGGTCTAGCGGGCCACGAGGGTCTCGTGGCCATAGCGTTTCCGAACCACAGGCCAAGATTTAGCTAATCCGGGCCTGCTGAGAGTCGCCCCAGGGTCATGGCAGCGCAGACGGCAGCGTCCGGCATCCATCCAGCGACCGCGAGGGCGACACTGTGCCTGACCTCTACGTGGACCACCTCGCCAGAGGCAAGGCGCTCGCTGTACAGGTGCTGCACTCGGCCCGCATCAACGGGCACGACCCGTACGCCTACTTCAAACCCGTCCTGGCTCGCTTGCCGACATGTCCGGCCAGCAAGATTGACGAGCTTCTGCCGCATCGGTGGCCGCCAACCGCCTGGGCTCAGTTATTCGGCTGATCACGCCGAATTCCCATCCCCCGTTCCGATTCCCATCCTCTTTTATAGAAGGGATGGGAAACACGGGTCGAGAGGCTGGGAAACGCCGTCAAGGTGTGTTCGGCGGATGCCTACGGCGCGAAGGCGTGAGAGACGGCCCGCAGGCGGTCTGATCGGAGTGGGGACGGGGGCATCAGGCCAGCGAATGGAACGATGAGTCCGTGCTCTCTCCGTGCCCGCTCGGTCAAAGGCGGTTCTTCGGAACCTGGGCGATTGCGCCCGCCTTGGCGTACACGGTCGTGCAGCGCTCCTGCAGCCGCAGCTCCATGCTTGCAAGCAGTTCGGGCGGGACGCCTTGCTGCTCCAACGCGACACGCGCGTCGCGAAGCAGTCGAGGCAGCATCCAGCTCAGGGCCTTGAGGCGTGTCGCGAGGTGTCGAGGCGCGACATTGCACTGCACGGCCATGCTGGCCCACTCGAAGGGCGTGAGCTCATCAGGCGTGAAGGCATCGCCGATCCCCATGGCGAAGGTCGTGCTCATGTGGTCGTGCGCCACTGACTTGACGTCGACGAGGTCGTAGGCGGGGGCAAGCGTGAGCAGGCCGGCCTGCGGGCCGACAAAGAATGACCAGTTCTTTCCGTGAGCGTCGGTGTTGCCGACGAGGACGTTGAAGAGTGTGCGATCCAGCAGTTGGTTGCGCATTGCCAGCGGAGTCGGACTGAGGTCGGCCAGGCCAAAAAGACGCGGCAATGAAGCACCGTCGCGGAGGTGCCTCACGGCGTCCTGGTCGCCGTAGGCGCGCTCGTACTTCAGCTCGGGCGAGAGGCCGAGAGCCTGACAGGCATCGATGATGTGCAGGCGCTCAACGCGGCCATCGCCGCTGCGCCTCCTGTCGAAGCGCTCGACGAGGAGTACCGGCTCCGGCACGTGAAGTAGCCGCGTCCTGGCCGTTGCGATGCCCGCGGCTGCGGCCAGGTGCATGCAAGTGTGCTCAATGGCCGGCAGACTGGCAAAGCGGGCGTCCGGGGGGGCTGGCTTGAGGATGACGGTGGAGGCATAGCCATCGCCGTTGGCAAGGAACAGTTGGCCTTGGTCCTCGAGCACAGCGATCTTGTCCTGCAGCCCGGCAATGGACAGGCGTACCTTGCCGTCCCAGATCGCGAAAGGCAGATCAGGGCGGTTGCGAATGCGTTCGCTCAGTTCGGACTGTGGCAACGGGCGGAGGGCAGCCTCCGCGGGCTGAGCCTGCAGCGTGTCGTCAGCGAGCGTGACGCGCAGTGCGCCGGCGGTCTCTGCGCCGAGTGCGACGAGCAGTCCGGCAAGGTTGCCCCGGGCGACGCCATTGGCCTGTGCGGCAACTTCGAGGGCCTGACCCTCCGGCAGCAAATTCTGGAAGAAGGCGCGGACGATCGCCGAACGAGTTTCCGCGGGCAGTTCAGCAAAGGCCTTGGCATCCGCCGCATGCGCTGCGGCGAACATGGGGATCTGCGGGCTGAGAGGGAAGTTGCGGGGTGACTCGCGCCAGGCTTGTGCGTAGCTGAAGTCGAAGAGGTTGCTCTGCGCATCATGAGACAGCGTGCCAACGCGATCGTGACCGGCCCAGACGGCGAGCTGAATCATGTCGAACGCTCACGTTCCAGCGGCTGCCTTGAAGGAGAGGGCCGTTCCGAATCGACGCCGCCCCAGGGCTTCGGTCGTGCTTTGCGCAGACCCTGCAGCGCTGTCGCCGCTTCGAAGTGCACAGCCAGCGGAGCGGCGAACACAACCGCGCCGAGGTCGCGCGCCACGCGAAGCGCAGTGCCGAGCGCGACCGTACCCTTGCCACCTTCCAGGTCGCTGAGCGTCGCCTTGCTGATGCTGAGTGCCTGCGCGGCGGCTTCCAGACTGATGCCCGCGCCAGTGCGTGCGGCACGCACTGCTTGGCCGAAGGCTCCGGCGTCGCGGATCAGAGGGTCGGGAAAGGGCTCCGGCTTCACCTTGCGCATCTTCTCTCCTGGTTTGGCAGGATTATATAAAAAGACGCAGGCTCAGGGCGTATTTCGGATGGTTTGGCAGGAATTTATAAGTCGAGCGCCTCCCGCGGTCTAAGCGGCTACTTTGGCAGCCGATATCACGCGGCAGGCATCAAAGCCTGCGAACGGCGTCGTTGGATTGCATGAGCCTATCCAGGCTGGCATCGGTGTGGCGAACCTGTACGACCGGGCTCTTCGCGAAATGCGGCGACTGTTGGGACAATCCTTCGAGAAACTCGAGCTGAGCTCATCTACGAACATCCATCGTTCCCGCGCGACGTTCTGAGCGTCGCGGAGATGATTGGCGGGCGCTCTTCCCGATTGAGTGGTTGCTGACACATCCACCGTGACGGTTCGATGCCGTCATCCGATGGTGACCTTGCCCGCGTTTCCCGGATCCCATAGCTGAGACCGTTACGCGGGTTGCCTTTGCAGGGCGGCAAGCCATGCCCTCTCGAACTGCATCGGACTGACGTAGCCCAGCGACGAGTGAAGTCGTCGGTGGTTGTAGAACGTCAGCCAGTCGACGATCTCGTCCATCGCATCGCGCCGGGTGGCGAAGCGCCGCCCGTGCAGCCTGCCGACCTTCAACGATCTTTGCGGCTCATCGAGCTTCGCATGCCGTACTTGGTCAGCGCGGCCTGGAAGTCCCCGCTGCAGTACTGACTTCCGCGGTCGCTATGGAAGATCAGCCCGGCCTCGGACCTGCGTCGGAACCACGCCATGCGCAGTGCGTCGATGACCATCTCGCGCCGCATGTGCGGCTGCATTGACCAGCCCACCACCTGGCGGCGAACAGATCAATGACGGCCACCAGGTACAGCCAGCCTTCGTCGGTGGCCACGTAGGTGATGTCGCTTGTCCAGACGCGATCCGGCGCGGCCGGGGTGAACTCTCGGTTGAGCAGGTTCTCCGCCACAGGCAAGCCGTGGTTGCTGTCGGTGGTCGCCTTGAACTTGCGCTTGCCCCGGGCCTTGATGCCATGCAGCTTCATGAGCTTGCGCACGTGCTCCTTGCCCACGCGGATGCCGCGCGCGAGCAATTCCTTCCACACCCGCGGCCAGCCGTACTCGCTACGCACCTCGGCGTGGATCGCCTGGATGTGCACCCGCAGCGCGTCGTCGCTGACGCGGCGCCGCGGCCTGGCCAAGCGCAGTCGGTGCTCCTGGTAACCGCTGGGGCTCACGCCCAGCGCTTCGGAGGCCAGCGACACCGGGAAGTGCTCGCGGTTGCGCTCAATCCAGGCGTACTTCACTCTCGCTGCTTCGCGAAGTACGCCGTCGCTTTTCCCAAGATATCGCGCTCCATCTTGACCCGCGCCAGCTCGGCGCGCAGCCGCGCAATCTCCATCTGCTCCGGGCTCACCGGCTCCGCTCCCGCGCCCGTCAGCCGACCGTCCTTTTCAGCCTTGACCCAGTTGTGCAGCGTCTGCTCCGAGATCTCCAGCATCTTGGCCGTCGCCGCCGCACTCTGCCCGCCCTTGACCAGCCGCACCGCCTCGAGCTTGAACTCCAGCGTGTACCGCGCCCTCTTCACCTTCGTCACTTCCATTCTCCTTGCCTGAATTCAGCCACTCAGCAAGGGATCCGATTCTCGGGGGCAAGATCAAGCTTCCGCTTTTGGTTGAGCCGTTTCGTTGGCGCGCGCAGGATGGGCGCACGCCTTCAGTTGCCAAGTGCCTTGCTTGTTCAGCGCGCCGAGTCGTCTTGGGCCATCGGGGCAACGAGGTGATCGCACAGCGCCGCGGCATATGCCGCCAAGGTGTCGCCGCTGGGCTCTTCGCCCTCAGGCAGGCTGTGGGTGGGGGAGAAGGAGCGCCACAGCGCCCGCATCTGCGCATGGTCCTCCTGTGCTGAAAGTCCTGCCGAGATGGCATCCAGCGCCCGCCGATCGATGGCCGTTTGCGGGTCGCCAGCCAGCCGGGTGCAAAGCGCCGAGGCCCAGTCCCTGGCGATCAGCCATTGCCCGCTGACAGGGTCGAACAGGCGGGCTTGCAGTCCATCACGACAAGCCAGGAATCGGCTCACCTTGCCTTCGGTGACGTGGCGGCGGGGCTGGGACAGCTCAAGTTTTCCGTTCAAGGCGAGGCCTGCGATGGCACGCGTCCACGCGGCCAGATTGACCGCCTTGTCGACCGTCAGCGGTGTGTCGAACACGCGGACCTCGACGGTGCCAAGCTCCGGCTTGGGCCGGACATCCCAGTAGATGTCCTTCAAGGTCTCCGCGATGCCGGTGTTGAAGAACTCCTGGGCGAGCGACTCGAAGTGCGCCCAGTCCAGCAGGTAGGGCATGGGGCCGCCGTGAGGGTAGACCAGCGGCTCCAGCGGCCGAGAGGCGGCGAAGCCTGAATCCACGTGCTGCAGGAAGGGCGAAGCGGCGGACATCGCGATGAACAGCGGGGTGTGGGCCTGCAGCACGTTGGCGACGCGCACTGCGCTTTGGGCGTCGGGCATGCCCACATGGACATGCATGCCGTAGGTCGAGAAGCGCTTGGGCAGAAATCCGAAGCGCCGGTCCAGCTCTCGAGCGCGCTTGGACGGCGTGAGCCGACGCTCGTTCCAGAACTGGGCGATATGAGTGCCGCCGCCGCATACCGCGACACCGTGGGCCTTTGCCACCTGCTGCAACTGAGCCACCCGCGCTTGAACCTCCTGACGCATCGACTCGGCGTCTTCGTGCACTGAGGAATTCAGTTCAATCGTCGACTGCGTCGCCTCCAGCGCATACAGCTGGCCGTGCGGCGTTTGCTGCAGCTCCCGCCAGATCGGTAGGCTCGTTGGAGACAACTGGCCGGTGCCGAGATCAACGATCTCCAGCTCCAGTTCCAGGCCGAAGGTCAAGGGTCGAGAAGGAATGAAGTCCATTGCAGCAGGTGTCGGGCGCCGGATCGGCGCGTGAAGAGGTGAGGCCCACGAAGTCGTGGGCGGCTCGTGCGCACACGCAGTGGCAAACGGCGTGCCAAGCGGGTCGGGCCCGGCGGCATGACGCTTGCCGTACTGGCATCCAGTCACTAACTTCTTAGCTGCCTCCCAACATCTGCATGCCACATCCCGCTTCCTCTGCCGGGGCGCCGTCGCCCGCCACTGCGCAGGCGCGTGTGCTATTCGTGGCACCGATCCTCCTGGCCGCCATGAACGGCCGTGCCGCAGGCAAGACGGCACGCAGCGTCGGCAAGAGTTACCCGCATGGCTGACCGCGACCTGTCCGGCTTTGTGCGCGTGCGCGGCGCGCGTGAGCACAACCTGAAGAACGTCGATGTGGACGTGCCGCGGGACGCGCTGGTCGTGTTCAGCGGCGTGTCAGGCTCGGGCAAGTCGTCCCTGGCTTTCGCGACGATCTACGCGGAGGCGCAGCGGCGCTACTTCGAGTCGGTCGCGCCGTATGCGCGGCGCCTCATCGACCAGGTCGGCGTGCCCGCCGTGGACGCTATCGACGGCCTGCCGCCCGCCGTGGCGCTGCAGCAGTCGCGTGGCACGCCCAGCGCACGTTCGTCGGTTGGCAGCGCGACCTCGCTGTCCAGCCTGCTGCGCATGCTCTATTCGCGCGCCGGCCACTACCCCGCCCACCAGCCCATGCTGTACGCGGAGGACTTCTCGCCCAACACGCCGCAGGGTGCCTGCCCGACCTGCCACGGCCTGGGGCGCATGTACGACGCCACCGAGGCCTCCATGGTGCCGGACGACTCGCTGACGATCCGCGAACGCGCCGTCGCTGCGTGGCCGCCCGCGTGGCATGGTCAGAACCTGCGCGACATCCTCGTCACACTGGGTCACGACGTGGACACGCCGTGGCGCCAGCTGCCGAAGAAGCTGCGTCACTGGATCCTGTTCACCGAAGAGCAGCCTACCGTGCCGGTCTATGCTGGCTTCACGCCCGCCGAGACGCGCGACGCGCTGCGCCACCGGACCGAGCCCAGCTACCAGGGCACCTTCATGGGCGCCCGCAAGTACGTGTTGCACACCTTCGCGACGACACAGAGTGCGCTGATGAAGCGCCGCGTGTCGCGCTACATGATCGCGAGCGACTGTCCCACCTGCCACGGCAAGCGACTCAAGCGCGAGGCTTTGTCGGTGACGTTCGCCGGGCTGGACATTGGCGAAATGTCCGGCATGACCTTGCGCGACCTGGCCGACGTGCTGCGGCCGGTTGCTCAGGGCCAGGCGCAAGCCGGCCGTGCCGGCGGCGTCATCAGCCGCGCGGCGTCGAGACAGCAGACCGCCCGCCGCGTGGCGGCAGGCCTCAGTGCGCATGCCGCCGCACCCGACGTGCGGCGCACGCCGGTGCTGTCGGAGGAGAAACGTACCGCCGCGCAGCGCATCGCGCACGATGTGCTCGACCGCCTCACGACGCTCAACGAACTGGGCCTAGGCTACCTGTCGCTGGATCGCGCGACGCCCACGCTGTCGGCGGGCGAACTGCAGCGGCTGCGTCTGGCGACGCAGATCCGCTCCAACCTGTTCGGTGTCATCTACGTGCTGGATGAGCCCTCTGCCGGCCTGCACCCTGCCGACGGCGAGGCCTTGCTGCAGGCGCTGAAGGGCCTCCGCGCGGCCGGAAACTCGCTGTTCGTCGTCGAGCACGATCTGACCCTGATGCGCGAGGCCGACTGGCTGGTCGACGTCGGCCCCGATGCCGGCGAGCGCGGCGGCGAGGTGCTGTATAGCGGGCCTCCCGCCGGACTGCAGGCTGTGCCGCAGTCCCGCACGGCGGCCTACCTTTTCCCCGGCGCGGGCGTGACGCCAGCGCGGCGGCGCGAGACGCGCGGATGGCTGCGGCTGGAAGGCGTGACGCGCAACAACCTGCGCGGCATCGATGTCGAGATCCCGCTGGGCTGCTTCGTGGCCGTCACCGGTATCTCGGGCTCGGGCAAGTCCAGCCTGGTGAGCCAGGCGATGGTCGATCTGGTGAGCCAGGCGCTCGGCCACGAGCCGCCCGTTGCGGATGCCGATGAGGACGACGCCGACGGCCCTGCGCGCGAGGCCACCCGCGGCCGCATTACCGCCGGCCTCGAACACATCCGCCGTCTGGTGCAGGTCGATCAGAAGCCCATCGGCCGCACGCCGCGCTCCAATCTCGCCACCTACACCGGTCTGTTCGACCACATGCGCAAGCTGTTCGCCGCCACGACAGCCGCGCGCCGACGGCGGTTCGACGCCGGCCGTTTCTCGTTCAACGTGGCGAAGGGGCGCTGCGAGACCTGCGAGGGCGAAGGGTTTGTCAGCGTCGAGCTGCTGTTCATGCCCAGCGTCTATGCGCCGTGCCCCACCTGCCACGGCGCGCGCTATAACGAGGCCACGCTGAAGGTGACCCTGCGCGGCAAGACCATCGCCGACGTGCTGCAGTTGACCGTCGACGACGCGCTGGCGTTCTTTGCCGACGACGCCTCGCTTGCCCGGCCGCTGACGCTGCTGCAGCAGATCGGCCTGGGCTATCTCCGCCTGGGCCAGCCGGCCACGGAGTTGTCCGGCGGCGAGGCGCAGCGCATCAAGCTGGCCACGGAACTGCAGCGGGCGCAGCGCGGCACCACGCTGTATGTGCTGGACGAGCCCACGACGGGGCTGCATCCTGCCGACGTCGACAAGCTGCTCACACAACTCGGGGGTCTCGTCCAGGCCGGCAACACGGTCGTCGTCGTGGAACACGAGATGCGTGTCGTCGCGGCCAGCGACTGGGTCATCGACATCGGTCCCGGCGCGGGCGCCGAGGGCGGCACCGTCGTCGCATGCGGGACGCCGGAGCACGTGGCGAGCCTGGCGGGCGTGACGACCAGCCGGACCGCCTCATTTCTGCAGCGACAGCTGAACCCGGAACGTTGATGGCGGGCACCGCCCATCCGGTGGGATGGCGCGGCCCGCCATGGCGGAGAAGGGGCAACGCCCCCGACGCGAGGTTCAGTGCGGGTCCGCGTCCTGTCCCATCAGCTCGGCCTTGCGCGCGGCGATGGCTTCACCGAGGGCATCAAGGTCCAGATCGGACTTGCGCACCTTGGGGAACATTTCGTCTTCCTCTTCCTTGACGTGATGGTCGATGTACTCGCCAAGCACCTTGACCTTGGCGTCGTAGTGATCATCGTCCGCAGAGGCGGCCTCGATCTGCGCGATCAGTTCCTTGGCGCTCGCGTGCTCGACATCGGCCTCGTCGACCAGGTCCTCGTCGTCGCCCAGCACCTCGCGCGCGGCCGGGTAGAAGATCTCTTCTTCTGCCGTGGCGTGCGCAGTCAGCATGACGCAGATCTGCGCGGCGATGACCTGCTTCTCGCCGGCGTCGCCGTTGGCCTTGACAAGCTTGTCGTAGGCCTTGAACAGCGACTTGACCTTGCGGTGGTCATGGGTGAGCAGCTCAATCGCGTCAGGCGTCTCGTCGCGTTTTGCGGCGGCGGGTTTCTTGGCGGCACTTTTGGAGGTCTTGGCTGAGGTTTTGGATGCGGTGGTGGGCATGGCAGTTCCTGCTGGCTGGGGGAGGGATCCGCCGGCCAACAGGCCGACGGGGGGAGGGAAACGTCAGAGGTCGTCGGCCGGGTAGTTCGCGCCGGCAGCCGACGCCAGGCCGTCATGGCGGCGCGGCTGCTGCTGTTGCTGCGCGAGCTGTCGTGGCCGGCCGGCGCAGCGGTAGCCGCCGAGCTGGGAGCTGTGCGTGGAGTCGGCCTGTTGCTGCTGACGATGCGCCCCCTCGGGGCGAGGCGTCTGGCTAACCTGAGACAGAAGGTGGTTCATCTCGTTGACTTTTCATTCGGCCCGGTTAAGTCCGGACGGTGTTCAAGTGCAAACGACATGCCTGCCATCGCGCGGGCAAATTCGCCTCGGGCGCTCCGTGGAGGCAGCGCGTTACCGGGATCGGTAACTCCGTCAGCAAGCGCTACCGCTGTGCGTCGGTCGGCCTCGCACCGCCGCTGCGTACCTTCCGCAACCTGGGCCTCGTCGGCGCGAGCTGGGTTCAGGACCAGGCCAGCGGCGAATGCCGGACGCCCTGAGCGCGTGATGCCAGGGCCAAAACCAGGCTTTGTGAGAGTCAGGTCCAATTTCCGGGGTAAAACCCGGGCGTGGTGGCCGAGGGCGGTTGCCTAGAATTGCTGCACCGCACCAGGAGATCCACGCATGGCGACTGCCCGCAAGAAAGCGGCATCCACGACCGAGCAAGGCGAGGCCGGCGACGTCAAGTCCGGATTGCGCATTCTCAAGAAGTACCCCAACCGCCGGCTCTACGACACGCAGACCAGCAGCTACATCACACTGGCCGACGTGAAGCGCATGGTGCTGGAGGGGGTGGACTTCGAGGTGCACGACGCCAAGACGCAGGAGGACCTGACGCGTGCCATCCTGCTGCAGATCATCCTGGAGGAGGAGACGGCGGGCGTGCCGATGTTCTCCACCTCGTCGCTGGCGCAGATCATCCGTTTCTATGGCCATGCGATGCAGGGTGCCATGGGCGGCCTGCTGGAGCGTCAGATGCAGGCGTTCACCGACATGCAGCAGCGCTTCACCGAGCAGACGCCGGGCATACCGTTCACGCCCGAGGCCTGGACGGGCTTGATGGGCGGCTACGCGGAGCAGTCCAAGACTCTGATGAACCAGTGGCAGGAACAGCTGAAAAATGCCGGCGCGATGTTCCCGTTTTCGACGCCGCCGGGCAACAAGAAGCCGTGAACCGCGTTCATCGCCGAAAATACGGCGATGAACGAATCCGCCACCCTCGCCGCCCCCTTGGTCACCGCGCCCAAGATCGGCTTCGTCAGCCTTGGCTGACCTTAGGACGCTGGATCTATACCTAATGCGTTAGCCGTGGAGGCCGCGCTGCGGCGGGAGCACATGGTGAGACTGGCTGATCGTCGAAGTGCAAAGACTGGAGAGCGGCAATGCCGTATCGGCTTGAGCCACTGACCGAGGCCACCTGGCATGCAATAAGTCCGACCATTCCTGATCACCTGCTACGTACGGCCCAGCGCCAAGGACTCGCTGACTGCGATTGTGGTGACGGGATTGCGTTCAGCGAGCACCGGGACAGCTGGCTGTGTAGGGCGCCAGTCATGATTCGCGACAGGTCCTACGCTTGGTACATGTTTCACTTCGAGCAGCAAACCTTTTGCTTGCGAGTCATGAGCCCCAGTGATGCCCTCGTCGAGTGGATCGAGCCGCAAGAGGCGCCAGGTGATGAGGTTCAAGTAGCACTTGTCGCCGCATTCGAGGCGTATGGCTTCTACGGTTTGCCGGACAGCCCAATCCTCCGATTCACTCCACGTTTCCCACCTGCCTCGCAACGCGGACCACGTCGTTGGCCCGGTTGATAGGCTTGCGCGCTCTGTTCCAGCAGTTGCTACCTACCGCGCTTTAGAAGCTGGCCATCGTAGAATGCGGCCCCGCTCTCCAGCCAGGTCTCTCGGCGAAATCGAAATGAAATCAGACACTTACGACGCAGCCGTGACGCCCAAGACCGCCAAGATTCCCAAGGTGGCGTTTGCTAGTCTTGGCTGCCCCAAGGCCCTGACCGACAGCGAACTGATCCTCACGCAACTGCGCGCCGAGGGCTATGAAACCTCCAAGACCTTCGCCGGTGCCGACCTGGTGATCGTCAACACCTGCGGCTTCATAGACGACGCCGTCAAGGAAAGCCTGGACACCATTGGCGAGGCGCTGGCCGAAAACGGCAAGGTCATCGTGACTGGTTGCCTGGGCGCCAAGGCCGGTGCCTCCAGCACCGACGCCGGCAGCCTGGTGCGCGAGATCCACCCCAGCGTGCTCGCTGTCACCGGCCCTCATGCGACGCAGGAGGTCATGGACGCGGTGCACACCCATGTGCCCAAGCCGCACGACCCCTTCGTGGACCTGGTGCCCAGCTACGGCATCAAGCTGACGCCCAAGCACTACGCTTACCTCAAGATCAGCGAGGGCTGCAACCACCGCTGCTCGTTTTGCATCATCCCGAGCATGCGCGGCGACCTGGTGTCGCGCCCCATCGGCGACGTGCTGAACGAGGCCCGCGCGCTGTTCGAGAGCGGCGTGAAGGAGCTGCTGGTCATCAGCCAGGACACGTCGGCCTACGGCGTGGACGTCAAGTACCGCACCGGCTTCTGGGACGGCAAGCCGGTCAAGACCAAGATGCTGGACCTGGTCGCCCAACTGGGCGAACTGGCCAAGCCTTTCGGCGCCTGGGTGCGCCTGCACTACGTCTACCCGTACCCGCATGTGGACGAAGTGCTGCCGATGATGGCGCAGGGCCTGGTGCTGCCGTATCTCGACGTGCCGTTCCAGCACGCACACCCCGACGTGCTGAAGCGCATGAAGCGCCCGGCCAACGGCGAGAAGAACATGGAGCGCATCCTGCGCTGGCGCGAGAGCTGCCCGGAGTTGGTCATCCGCTCGACCTTCATCGCCGGCTTCCCCGGCGAGACGGAGGCCGAGTTCCAGTACCTGCTGGACTTCATGCAGGAAGCCCAGATCGACCGCGCCGGCTGCTTCGCCTACTCGCCGGTCGAGGGTGCGAGTGCGAACGACATCCCCGGTGCGCTGCCCGCCGAAGTTCGTGAAGAGCGCCGTGCGCGCTTCATGGCGGTTGCCGAACAGGTGTCAGCCGCGAAGCTTCAGGCCCGCGTGGGCCAGACCATGCAGGTGCTGGTCGATTCGGCGCCGGCGCTGGGCCGCAAGGGCGGCGTGGGTCGCTCGTACGCCGACGCGCCCGAGATCGACGGCACCGTGAAGATCCTGCCGCCCGAGAAGGCCAGCAAGACGATGAAGGTGGGCGATTTCGTGCGTGCGCGCATCGTCGCGGCTGACGGCCATGATCTGGTGGCCGCGCTGGTATGACGCGCAAGCCGTCGACGACACTGATCCATCACCCTTATCGCGCGCCCGAAGGCTGGGACGCGGTGCCAGTGCCGGTGGCCAAGGCATCCACCGTGTTGTTCAAGGACACGGCTGACCTGCACAAGCCCCGGCCGCGCGACGGGCTGTCCTACCGCTACGGCCTCCACGGCACGCCCACCAGCTACACGCTGGCAGCGCGGTTGGCGACTCTCGAGCATGCAGAGCACTGCCTGCTGGTGCCCAGCGGCCTGGCCGCGGTCACGCTGCCGTCGCTTGCCATCCTGCGCCCCGGTGACGAGGTGCTGGTGCCGGACAACGTCTACGGCCAGAACCGGTATCTCACTGAGTCCTGGCTGCCGCAGTGGGGCGTCACGCACCGCTTCTACGACCCGCTGACCGTGCCGGACCTGCGCGACAAGACGAAGCTGGTCTGGCTGGAGGCAGCGGGCTCCATCACGCTGGAGTTCCCCGACCTGCTGGGCACACTGGCCGCCTGCCGCGCGCGGGGCATCACGACGGCCCTGGACAACACATGGGGTGCGGGCCTGGCCTTCAACGGCTTCGAGCCGGCGCCGACCACCCACCCGGGCCTGGGCGCCGACATCGTCATGCAGGCACTGACCAAGTACCCCAGCGGCGGCGCCGACGTGCTGATGGGTTCGGTCTGCACCCGGGACCGCAAGCTGCATGACCGGCTCAACCATGCGCACGAACACCTCGGCTACGGTGTGGGCCAGAACGACGTGGAGCTGGTGCTGCGCGGCCTGTCGACGCTGCAGCTGCGCTACGAGGCGCAGGACCGCGTCACACGGCAACTGGCGAGTTGGATGGCCGGCCGCGCCGAGGTGGCGCAGGTCTTCCACCCCGCGCTGCCGGGATCGCCCGGGAATGCGAACTGGCTGGCGGTCGGTGGCGCCGGTGCGGCCTGCCTGTTCTCGGTGGCGTTTAAGCCCGCATACAGCGCGGCACGAGTGGATGCCTTCGTCGACGCGCTGCAGCTGTTTGGCATCGGCTACTCGTGGGCCGGCCCCATGAGCCTGGCCGTGCCCTACGACATGAGCCGCAGCCGTGGCCTGCCGCTGCCGTTCGACGGCGGCACTCTGGTGCGTTTCGCGATTGGCCTGGAAGACGTTGCCGACCTGCAGGCCGACATCGCGCAGGCCCTGTCAGCCCTTGCTTGAGACCTTGTGCCGCATCAACTGGCCCTTCTCGCGCTCCCAGTCCCGCTTCTTCTCGGTCTCGCGCTTGTCGTGCTGGTCCTTGCCCTTGGCCAGCGCGATGTCCGCCTTCACGCGGCCGCCCTTGTAGTGCAGGTTCAGCGGCACCAGCGTGAAGCCGCGCTGCTCCACCTTGCCCACCAGCCGCTTGATCTCGGCCTTGTGCATCAGCAGCTTTTTCGTGCGATCAGCCTCGGGCGTCACGTGCGTGGAGGCGCTGCGCAGTGCATTGATGCGGCAGCCGATCAGGAACAGCTCGCCGTTCTTGATCATCACGTAGCCGTCGGTCAGCTGCACCTGGCCCGCACGGATGGCTTTGATCTCCCAGCCGGACAGCACCACGCCGGCCTCGAACTGTTCTTCGATGTGGTAGTCGTAGCGGGCGCGGCGGTTCTCGGCGATGGACATGTGGACAGAGATGGGGCACGAGGGCCTTCTTACAATCCCGTCATTCTATGAAGCAGGTCAAAAAGTCAGTTCTGCTCTGGTACACGCCTCAGGAGATGTACGAGCTGGTCACCGCAGTGGAGCGTTATCCCGAGTTCCTGCCCTGGTGCAACACGGTCGAGGTGCTGGCGCGCGAGGGCGGCGCGGTGACGGCCAAGCTACATCTGTCTTACGCCGGCGTGCGCCATGCGTTCACGACGCGCAACATCAACGAGCAAGGCCGCAGCGTGCGCATGGAGCTGGTGGACGGCCCGTTCTCGCAGTTGCATGGCCTGTGGCAGTTCCAGCCCCTCAACAAGCCTGGCACCAGTGGTGAGCCCACGGCGTGCAAGATCGCCTTCGAGCTGAACTACGCGTTCAGCAGCGGAGCGCTGGAGGCGGTCGTCAGCCCGGTGTTCGATCGCATCGCCAACACCTTCGTCGACAGCTTCGTGCAGCGCGCGGAAAGCCTCTACGGTGCGCGTTGAGCTGGTGTGGAGCCCCGCAGGCGGTGACGTGCAGCACCGCTGGCTGGAGGTGGGGGAGGGCGCCACGCTGGAGGCAGTGCTGCGCGGCTGTGCCGACTTCATGGCCGCTCAGGTTCAGCCGCTGGATCAGTTGCGGCTGGGCATCTGGGGGCGCGTGCGTCCGCTTGATGCGCCGCTGCGTGATCGCGACCGCATCGAGGTCTATCGCGAGCTGACCGTGGATCCCAAGGAAGCGCGGCGGCTGCGCTATGCCCACCGCGGCGAGCGCATCGTGTCGCGCCACCGGCCGAAGGGCGGCGGCTGAGGTCGGCCGACCGGCGCCTCAGCGGCAGTCGGTCGTGATCAGCGTGCGGGTGCGCTCGACTTCCGCCAGGCGCTGCGCGTCGTCCATGTAGACGCGCTCGCCCTGGTCGTTGATGCGCGTGATGCGCTGGCCGTTTTGCAGGCCGCGCAGGTGGGCCTGGGCGCGCGCGCAGTTGTCGCGCCGCTGCTCGTTGGCCCGGCGCTCTTCTTCCTTCTGCTTGCTGGACTCGCGGTCCTGCTCCTGCTTCTGGCGCGCGGCGGCATCGAGTTCGGCCCGGGTAGGCGCGCTGGCCGCCGGCTTCGCACTGACTGCCGCTTCGGCAGCGCTGGCCGCCGGACCCACAGGCACGACGGTGATGCTGCGTGTGGCGGAAAGCGGCTTCTGCAGGATGTCCTTTTCCGGCGTCCCGGAGGGCGGCGGTCTGTCGCTGTACTGCACCTTGCCCTGGGCATCGCGCCACTTCCACTGGGCGTGAGCGGAGGCGGTCAACATCAGGCCGATGAAGGCGACGAAGAGGGGCTTGTGACGCATGGCGGCAGTGTAGCCGTGGGCCCCTCCGTATAATGCCGCTTTGCGTCTGGAGCTTTCCTCATGCGCCTTCTTGGCAAAGCGCTCACCTTCGACGATGTGTTGTTGGTGCCGGCGTTCTCTCAGGTGTTGCCCCGCGACACCAGCCTTGCGACCCGTCTGTCGCGCAACATCCCCCTGAACCTGCCGCTGGTGTCTGCCGCGATGGACACCGTGACCGAGGCGCGCCTCGCGATCGCGATCGCGCAGGAGGGTGGTATCGGCATCGTGCACAAGAACCTGTCAGCCGAGGCGCAGGCGCGCGAGGTGGCGCGGGTCAAGCGTTACGAGAGCGGCGTCGTCCGCGAGCCGTTGACGGTCAGCCCGGACGCCACCGTCCGCGACGTCGTCGAGCTGCAGCAGCAGAACGGCTTCTCGGGTTTCCCGGTCGTCGAGGGCAAGCGGGTGGTGGGCATCGTCACCGGCCGTGACGTGCGCTTCGAGACGCGCATGGACGCCAAGGTGCGCGAGATCATGACGCCGGCTGAGAAGCTCATCACCGTCAAGGAAGGCGCCTCGCTGAACGAGGCCAAGGCGCTGATGCACACCCACAAGCTGGAGCGTGTGGTCGTCCTCAACGACGCCTTCGAGTTGCGCGGCCTGATGACGGTGAAGGACATCACCAAGCAGACCAGCTTCCCCAATGCCGCGCGTGACAGCCACGGCAAGCTGCGCGTCGGTGCGGCGGTGGGCTTCGGCGAGGACACCGAGGAGCGCGTCGAGCTGCTGGTGCGCGCCGGCGTCGACGCCCTCATCGTCGACACGGCCCACGGTCATAGCGCGGGCGTGCTGGAGCGCGTGCGCTGGGTCAAGCGCGCCTTCCCTCAGGTGGACGTCATCGGCGGCAACATCGCCACCGGTGCCGCGGCGCTGGCGCTGGTCGAGGCGGGCGCCGACGGCGTCAAGGTGGGCATCGGCCCCGGCTCCATCTGCACCACCCGCATCGTCGCGGGCGTGGGCGTGCCTCAGATCACGGCTGTCGACAACGTCGCCACCGCGCTGCGCGGCACCGGCGTGCCGGTCATCGCCGACGGCGGCGTGCGCTTCTCCGGCGACCTGGCCAAGGCCATCGCCGCGGGTGCCGACTGCGTGATGATGGGTGGCGCCTTCGCCGGCACCGAAGAAGCCCCGGGCGAGACCATCCTCTACCAGGGCCGCACGTTCAAGAGCTACCGCGGCATGGGCTCCATGGGCGCGATGGCCAAGGGCAGCGCGGACCGCTACTTCCAGGCCGAGACGGGCAACAACCCCAACACGTCCAAGCTGGTGCCGGAAGGCATCGAGGGCCAGGTGCCTTACAAGGGCTCGGTCGTGCAGGTCATCTTCCAGATGGCTGGCGGCTTGAAGGCGTCGATGCACTACTGCGGCTGCGCGACCATCGCCGACATGCAGAACAAGGCCGAGTTCGTTGAGATCACGACGGCGGGCATGCGCGAGAGCCATGTCCACGACGTGCAAATCACCAAGGAAGCGCCGAACTACCGCAGCGAGTGAGTCGCTGACCACGACGACGGGGCGATCAGAGAATCGCCCCGTTTCTCATTCCAGACTTCCGATGAGCCAGCCCCCGCAACGCACCCCGGCCATGGGCTTCATCATGGCAGCCGTGCTGATCGACATGATCTCCATCGGCCTGATGGTGCCGGTGCTGCCGCACATCGTCGGGACCTTCACGGCCAGCAACGACGAGCAGACCTTGGCGTTGCTGATGGTGACGACGGCGTTCGGCATTGCCAACTTCGTCGGCTCGCCGGTGCTCGGTGCGCTGTCGGACCGCTTCGGCCGCCGGCCTGTGTTGTTGATCGGTTTCGCTGGGCTGGCGCTGAGCTTCTTCGTCACCGCCCTGGCAACGGCGCTGTGGGTGCTGGTGGTCGTGCGGCTGTTCTCCGGCGCGATGCAAGCCAACATCGCCATCGCGAACGCCTACGTGGCCGACATTACGCCCGCCGAGGACCGCGCCCGTCGCTTCGGCCAGCTCGGCGCGATGTTCGGCATCGGCTTCATTCTCGGCCCGGTTGTGGGCGGGTGGCTGGGCCACTACGACGTGCACTGGCCGTTCCTGGCCGCCGGCTGCATGGCGCTGATCAACTGGTGCTACGGCTTCTTCGTGCTGCCCGAGTCGCTGCCGCCGGAGCGCCGCAGCCCGTTCAACTGGCGCAAGGCCAACCCGGTCAGCGCGCTGCGCGGTCTGGCTGCGCTGAAGGGCGTGGGGTCGCTGTTGGTCGTCATCGCGCTGTCGTCGCTGGCCCAGTTCATGATGCACATGACTTGGGTGCTGTACACCAAGTTCAAGTTCGGCTGGGGGCCGCTGGAGGTCAGCTGGTCGCTGCTCGCCGTGGGGGTGGCGTCGGTCCTCAGCCAGGGCGTGCTGCTGAAGCCGCTGCTCGCGCGGTTCGGGCCGCCGCGTCTGGCGATGATCGGCATGGGCTCAGCGGCGCTGGCCTACGCCGGCTTCGGACTCGCGACGCAGCCCTGGATGATGTACGCCGTCATCGCGCTGAACCTGCTGGGTGGTGTCGCCACGGCGGCCGTGCAGAGCATGATTTCCAACGCCGCCGGGGCTGACCGCCAGGGCCAGGCCATGGGGGCTGTGTCGTCGCTGAACAGCATGACGGCCGTGCTGGCGCCCGCCATTGGCCTGACGCTGCTGGGCTGGGTGTCGCACCTGCCCGCCACCGACCCGCGCATGGGTCTGCCCTTCTTCGCCTGCGCCGCCCTGCAAGGGGCCGGCCTCTTCCTGGCCTACCGCTTCTTCCATCGCCAGCGCACGGTCCTGCAAACCGCCTGACAGACTGCCCGAGAAACGCCATGCAACACGACAAAGTCCTCATCCTCGATTTCGGCTCCCAGGTCACGCAGCTCATCGCGCGCCGCGTGCGCGAGGCGGCGGTGTTCTGCGAGATCCATCCGAACGACGTGTCCGACGAGTTCATCCGCAGCTTCGCGCCCAAGGCCATCATCCTGTCGGGCAGCCACGCGTCCACCTACGAGGACCACGAGCTTCGCGCACCGCAGGCCGTGTGGGAGGCCGGCGTGCCTGTGCTCGGCATCTGCTACGGCATGCAGACGATGGCGGTGCAGCTCGGTGGCAAGGTCGAATGGAGCGACCACCGCGAGTTCGGCTACGCCGAGGTGCGTGCGCACGGTCACACCCAGCTGCTGGACGGCATCCAGGATTTCGAGACGCCCGAGAAACACGGCATGCTCAAGGTCTGGATGAGCCACGGCGACAAGGTCACCGCGCTGCCGCCGGGCTTCAAGCTGATGGCGTCGACGCCCAGCTGCCCCATCGCCGGCATGGCTGATGAGGCGCGCAAGCTCTACGCGTTCCAGTTCCACCCCGAGGTCACGCACACGCTGCAGGGCGCGGCCATCATCACGCGCTTCGTCAGGACAATAGCCGGCTGCCAGGGCGACTGGCAGATGGGCAGCTACATCGACGAGGCAGTCGCCAAGATCCGCGAGCAGGTGGGCGACGAGGAGGTCATCCTGGGCCTGTCCGGCGGCGTGGATTCGTCCGTCGCCGCGGCGCTGATTCACCGCGCCATCGGCGATCAGCTGACCTGCGTGTTCGTCGACCACGGCCTGCTGCGCCTGAACGAAGGCGACATGGTGATGGACATGTTCGCCGGCAAGCTGCACGCCAAGGTGATCCGCGTGGACGCCAGTGGGCAGTTCATGGGCAAGCTGGCCGGCGTCACCGACCCCGAGCGCAAGCGCAAGATCATCGGCGCCGAGTTCGTCGAGGTGTTTCAGGCCGAGGCCTCGAAGCTCAAGAACGCCAAGTGGCTGGCCCAGGGCACCATTTACCCGGACGTGGTGGAGAGCGGCGGCACCAAGACCAAAAAGGCCACGACGATCAAGAGCCACCACAACGTCGGCGGCCTGCCCGAGACGCTGGGGCTGAAGTTGCTGGAGCCGCTGCGCGAGCTGTTCAAGGATGAGGTGCGCGCCTTGGGCGTGGCGCTGGGCCTGCCCGCCGACATGGTCTACCGCCACCCGTTCCCCGGCCCGGGGTTGGGCGTGCGCATCCTGGGGGAAGTGAAAAAGGATTTCGCCGACCTGCTGCGCCGTGCCGACGCTATCTTCATCGAGGAGCTGCGCAACACCATCGACCCGGCCACCGGCAAGAGCTGGTATGCGCTGACCAGCCAGGCCTTTGCCGTGTTCCTGCCGGTGAAAAGCGTGGGCGTCATGGGCGACGGCCGCACCTACGACTACGTGGTGGCCTTGCGCGCCGTGCAGACCAGCGACTTCATGACCGCCGACTGGGCCGAGCTGCCGTACGCGCTGCTCAAGCGAACGTCGGGCCGCATCATCAACGAGGTGCGCGGCATCAACCGCGTGACCTACGACGTCAGCTCCAAGCCCCCCGCGACGATTGAGTGGGAATGATTCGAAAGTTCTGAAGCGGGCGCGCTTGCCCTTTAGCGCGTGAGATGACCCGCCGTTACCTTTTGACAAACGCATGCGAGACGGATGTCACGGGACGGCGCAGGCGCCATCCTGACGACAAAGAAGCCTCACCGAAGATGTTCGGCATGTGCAATGCAGCTGAGCATTGGATGTGAAAGTGAGAGATTTCTTTGCTCCGTCTGTCTTACTCGACAAGAGTCCTCCGGTCGTCGTTGACCGGCAGGCTGTGCGCCCTGGGCGCTATGCTGGCGTTGTTGACGCCATTTGCCAGTGCGCAGGACGCGCTGCTGGCCCAGGCGCGTGAGCAGCTGAACCGGCGCGACGCCGCCGGTGCGTTCGCGTTGCTGGCGCCCCATGAGGCAAGTCGCGCGGGCGACGCGCGGTTCGATTACCTGATGGGTGTCGCGGCGCTCGACGCTGGGCATGTCACGCGTGCCATCTTTGCGCTGGAGCGCGTCGTTCAGTGCCATCCTGAAGACATGCTGGCGCGCGCGGAGCTCGGGCGCGCCTATCTGGCGGCCGGAGATGCGCAGGCTGCGCGCGAACAATTGCAGCTGGCGCGTTCCGGCAAGCTGCCGCCGGCGGCTTCTGCCGCCATTGAGCGGGTGATCGGCATGGTCGACCAGGTGGCGCCTGCCGCGGCGGGGCCGCAGCTGTCGGGATACGTCCAGTTCGGCGCCGCCTACGACAGCAATGTGAACAGCGCCACCCCGTTGGGCGAGTTCGCCATCCCGGCGTTTGGCGGCATCGTGTTCGAGACCTCGGCGGAGAACCGCCAGAGGCGCGATCTGACGCTCAACGCCGCAGGCGGTGTCAGCGCCGAGGCCACGCTCACGCCTACCTGGCGGCTGGTCGGCGCGGCCAACCTGCGTGCCGGCGTCAATCGCGAGGTCCGCGACATGGACACGATTTTTGTCGATGTCACCGCGGGTCTGCGCCACACGGCTGGCAAACACAGCCAAGTGCTGGCGCTGCAAAGCAGCACGGCGTGGTTGGGCGCCAGCCCGTACCGCACGGCCAACGGCCTGATCGCGCAGTGGCAGTCTGAGCTCGATTCGGATTCGCAGGCCAGCCTGTTCAGCCAGTGGTCGCGCCAGGAGTACGCGTCGCAAGCGGAGCGCGACACCGACCGGCTGCTGCTGGGCGTCGGAGGCGCTCGCCAGCACGGCCTCGCCGGCCCCCTTGCCTACGGCAGTGCCTACCTCGTGCAGGAGCGCGTTCACCAAGCAGCGTTCGCCAACTTCGGACACCGGGGGGGCGGCATCAGGGTGGGCATCGAGCAGCGCCTCGGGCCTGCGAGCGTGGGCTTCGCCGAGTGGCAGTACGAGCAGCGCCGCTACGGCGGCAGCGAACCGTTCTTTGACGTGCGACGCCGTGATCACCAGAAGGACTTGGCAGTGGGGCTGCGGTACACGCTGGACCCGCGGTGGCAAGTCATCGCCCAGGCGCGCCGGTCCCGCGCCGGTTCCAACGTCGTCCTGTACGACTATTCCCGCAACGTTTTGCAGATCACTGCCCACAGGAGTTTTCAATGAGCCGCACGAGTGGACTTCGGCGGCCGCTGCAAGCGCGTCCGACCGCGCGCCTTCGCCATGTGCTGGCCGTGGCAGCGCTGTGCGTGGTGAACGGCGCCGTCTGGTCGGCGCCTGCGGCCACGGCCCTGTTCACGAGCGGACAGGTGCAGGTGGTTTCCGCCAAGGGCGCGGTTCGGGATCTGAAGACTGGTGAGCAGGTCGAATCGGGCGAGACGGTGCAAACCGGCAAGGGCCGCGTGCAGCTGCGCATGGTGGACGGCGCCCTGATGGCGCTGGGTGAGCGCACCACGTTGCGCCTGGACGACTACCGCGTGGGCGGGGCCGAAGGCAAAGAAGAGCGTGGCTTCATGAGTCTGCTCGGCGGCGGGCTTCGCACCATCAGCGGCTCCATCGGCAAGCCCAGGACCGAGAACTACAAGCTGGACACGCCGTCCGGCACCATCGGCATCCGTGGCACCGAGTACACCGCGGACGTCGACCACGGGCTTCGCGTGGGTGTCATCGGCGGGCGGGTGGCCGTCTGCAACGATGGCGGCTGCGTCGACGTGCCCAAGGGGTCGACGGCCTACACGCCGAACCGCTCGGTGAAACCCAGCGTCAGCGCCCAGCAACTCATCCACCTGCAGCCGGCCAACGCCACGGACGCGGACACGGCGGTCGCCGCCGACACGGCGGGGGGCGAGGCCGCTGACATCGCGGTTCCCAACGCCGGTGAGAAGGCCGCGCGCGATCTGGGCGCCGAGCCCACACCCGGCCCGGCGGCCGCGCCAGCGCCGTCGCCTTCAACGTCATCGGGACCAGCGCCTGGCCCCGCACCTGCACCTGCACCTGCACCTGCACCTGCACCTGCGCCTGCGCCTGCGCCTGCGCCTGCACCTGCACCTGCACCTGCACCTGCACCTGCACCTGCGCCTGCGCCTGCACCTGCGCCTGCGCCTGCGCCTGCGCCTGCGCCTGCGCCTGCGCCTGCGCCCGCGCCTGCGCCTGCGCCTGCACCTGCACCTGCACCTGCACCTGCACCTGCACCTGCACCCACACCCACACCCACACCCACACCCACACCCACACCCACACCCGCGCCCGCACCGGCACCCGTGCCTGCACCTGCACCCGTGTCGACACCTTCACCGGCGCCCACGCCCGTGCCGGTTCCCCCGCAGCCCCCTGGACCCGGACCTGCGCCAACGCCCAGCGCGACGCCGGCACCGCCGTCTGCACCCGTTCCGGTGCCCACCCCCACACCTGTCCCGGTACCTGCGCCAACGCCGACCCCAGCGCCGACGCCTCTGCCATCACCCACACCTTCCCCGCAGGTGACCGCGGGCCTGGTCTGGAGCACGGAGAAGGGCGAGATCGCATCAGGCCTGATGGACGGCACGGCGACATTCGATGGTCAGGGGCGTCTGCGGGAGTTGCATTACCCCACCACCGGCAAGCCGATCATCGAGAAGGGCACTCCGGTCGACACCGGCGTGGATGGCGTCATCGCCTGGGGCCGGTGGATTGGCGGCCAGAACAAGGTACGCGGCGCCAACGGCAACGGGAACGGCGTCGGCAATGGCAACCTCGCGACGCTGCACTACTTCACCATGGCATCGGAGCGCACCGATCCCACGCTGGGCCGCTTCACGTCCTTTGCCGCTACGTCGCCAACCATCCAGTCGAATGGCAAGCTGACCTCGACGGGCACCGTCAACAGCGCCGGTGGCAGCTTCACCGCTGCGCTGACGCTGCAGAACGCAGGGACAGCTACCTACCGGCTGACCGTGCCGGTGCCGGGCCAGACGTTCACGCTCGCAGGCGTTGCGTCACAAACATCACCGTCGTCATTCGCCGGCGTCTCGACGATCACGTCGACCGGAACCGGCTGCCGCGGGGGCTGCACCGGCAGCCTCGGCAACAACGTCTCCGTGATCGGCCAGATCGCGGGCTCCCAGGGCAGCCATGCCGGCGTTTTGTACGGGTTCGACAGCCGTTTGGGTAACGTATCGGGCGTCATCGTCTTCAAGCGCTGAACATGAACCGGGAAGCCCCAGATCGTCCGCCCGCAACGACCGTGCCCCTGGAGCTGGAATGCGCGACAGCGCTCGCTGGCATCCTGATCGTCCACCGCGATGGCTCCGAGGCGGCGCGTGACCTGGTGGATGGCCTGCGCCAGACGCGGCTGGTCGTGCGCGACTGCGATGCAGCGCACGCGCTGTCGCAGGTGGACCGCGGCGACTGGGATGTGGTGGTGCTGGATGCGCGTGGCGGGGGCGAGGATGCGATCGCCCTTGCAGCCGACATCCGGGGGCGCTACCCGTCGAACGTGCTGCCGATTGTCATGCTCGCAGACGCCTCGTTGCGCGCCCTCCAGCAACGTGCTTTCGACGCCGGGGCCAGCGACTGGATCCACGGCGATGCGGACATCGCCGAGATCGGGCGCCGCCTGTCCACGCTGGCCGAACTGCGGCGCCTGCGCCGCAAGAGCGCCATGGAGGCCAACCGCTTCGGGGCTGAACTGTCGTCACGCTCGCTGCGCCTGAACGGGCTTATCGAGACTTGCATCGCCATGTCCATGAGCCGGGACCGTACCGCCTTGCTCCAGCAGGTTCTCAGCGAAGGACGGCATCTGCTGAACTGCAACGGCGGCACCATGTACATGGTGACGGACCAGGGAACCCTGCGCTTCGAACTGCGCACCCGCAGCGACCTGCTGCCGGCCAACGAGATACCGCTGCACGACAGCGCAACGGGATTGGCCAACGAGAACTACGTGTCCGTCTACACGGCGCTGAACAACCGCTCCGTGCGCATCGACGACGTCTATGCCGAGACGCGGTTCGACCTGAGTGGCACGCGTGCCTTCGATGCTGCCAGCGGTTATCGCACGGTGTCGATGCTGACCGTGCCCATCGCCCCGCGCGGCAGTGCGCCCATCGGGGTGCTGCAGTTCATGAACGCGGTGGACCCGGCCACCGGCGGCGTCGTGCCCTTCGATCCGGAGGCGGGAGCGCTGGTCGAAGCGCTCGCAGCCCAGGCCGCGGTGGCGCTGGACAACATGGAACTGCTGCAATCGCAGAAGGAGCTGACGGAAAGCCTCATCCGCATGCTGGCGACGACGATCGACGCGAAGAGCCCGCACACAGGCCGGCATTGCGAACGGGTCCCCGAGCTGGCGTTGCAACTGGCCCAGGCCGCCTGTGATGCCAGCGACGGCCCGTTGAAGCACTTTGCGTTCCGCTCCGAGCGCGAGTGGGAAGAGTTCCGCATCGGCGCGTGGCTGCACGACTGCGGCAAGGTGACGACCCCCGAGTACGTCATCGACAAGGCCACGAAGCTCGAGACCATCCACAACCGCATCCATGAGGTCCGCATGCGGTTCGAGGTCTTGCACCGCGATCTGGAGATTCAGAAGCTGCAGGCCCAGGTGGCTGGCACATGGAGCGATGCGCAGGAAGCCGCCCACCTCGACGCGCTGGCGCAGCTGACGCAGGAGTTCGCGTTCGTGGCTCGCTGCAACATCGGCGAGCAGCCGTTGGGCGACGAGGAGGTCCAGCAACTCGCCCGCATTGGCGAGCGTCGATGGACACGACATTTCGACGACCGGCTGGGGCTGTCCGCCACCGAAATGGAACGCCGCGCGCAGGAGCCGCTTCAGACGCTGCCCTGCAGCGAGCCGCTGCTGGCGGATCGTCCGCGAGACGTCGTGCCGCGCCCGCCGGAGCAGCGGCTAGATCCCGCATTCGGGTTCCGCATGGACATGCCGGAACACCTTTACAACCGGGGTGAGCTGTACAACCTGTCGGTCCGCAGCGGCACGTTGACTGCCGAGGAGCGCTACAAGATCAACGAGCATATGGTGCACACGGTGCTGATGCTGGAGCGCATGCCGTTTCCGAAGCACCTGCGGCGCGTGCCGGAGTACGCCAGCACCCATCACGAACGCATGGATGGCAAGGGCTATCCGCGCCAGCTCGGCCCCGAGCAGCTCTCCGTGCCCAGCCGCATCATGGCGGTCGCGGACATCTTTGAGGCCCTGACAGCCGCCGACCGCCCATACAAGCAGCCCAAGCCGCTCTCCGAGGCGCTGGGTGTCATGCAGCGGCTGGCGGGCACCCACATCGACGCGGACATCTTCAACCTGTTCCTGCAGGCGGGCGTCTGCCTGGAGTTCGCGCGGCGGCACCTCAGCCCTGAGCAGATCGACGTCACCGACACCACGCCCTACCGCGCCAGCGGCGGGCATGCCTAGAGGCGCCGACATGCCCGGAGTCCCCGCGCTGCGTGCGGCCTGGCCGGGTGAACGCGATGCATCCGGGCACGCTTAGCCCGCGCGCCGCCCGCTGGGGCTGGGCCGTGCCGCTGGTCGCGATGGCAACGTTACTGGTCACGATGTGGGCGGACCCCCCGCTGCTGCGCAGCCTGCGCTATGCGGCGTTCGACCAGTTCCAACAGTGGCATCCCCGGCCGCAAGTCGATGCGCCGGTGCGCATCGTTGATATCGACGACGAGTCGCTGCGCCGGGTCGGGCAGTGGCCGTGGCCGCGAGACCAAGTGGCGCGGCTGGTGCAGGACCTGCAAGCTGCTCAGCCGGCGGTCGTCGCCATGGACATCCTGTTCGCGGAACGCGACCGCAGGTCCACGGCTGCGTCGGCGGATGCAGGCGCGGCCGCGCCGGATGCGCAGATGACCGCAGCATTGGCCCGGGGCCAGGTGGTGCTTGGCTTCGGCATGGCGCCCACGCGCGCGGCCTCGGCGCCCCCGGACCTGCAGGACGACGGGCTGGCGCTGAAGGCAGGCTACCTTGAGATGGGCGGCAATCCCGAGGCGTTCCTGCCCCCGTTCGCGGCGTCCATCGCCAACCTTCCCGAGTTGCAGCAGGCCGCCGCGGGGCAGGGGGCGATGACGTTCATCCCGGATGTCGACGGCGTGGTCCGCACCGTGCCGCTGGTCCTCAGCCTCGACGGCCGGCTCGTGCCATCGCTGAGCGCGGAGGCCTTGCGCGTGGCCGTGGGCGCCAGCCAGTACGTCGTTCGCAGCGCCGGTGACACCGGTGGCGTCGTCGACGTGCACATCGGTCCGCACGTCATCGAGACCGATGCATCAGGCGCGCAGTGGATTCACTACGCACGCCCCGACACCGCGCGCTACATCCCCGCCTGGCGGGTGCTGTCCCACCAACTCTCCGCGGATGAGCTGAAGGGGAAGATCGTCCTCGTCGGTACCTCGGCTCAGGGCCTGATGGACCTGCGGTTCAGCCCGCTGGGCGGCATCATTCCCGGCGTCGAAGTCCATGCCCAGGCGCTGGAGCAGGTGCTGACGGGCCATCGTCTGCGGCGCCCGGGTTGGACGCCGGCGCTCGAGGTGATCGCCACGCTGCTGGGCTGCCTGCTCGTCGGCGGCCTCGCGATGAAGCGCAGGGCCGTCGGGTCTGCAGTCGGCTTCGCGATGCTCTCGGGCACCGTCAGCTTGGCGGCATGGCAGTCATTCCTGTGGGCTGGCTTGCTGATCGACCCGATCACGCCGGTGCTGGGCATGGCGCTGGTGTTCGTGCCGACCACCGTGATGCGCTACCTGCAGAGCGAGCGCAGGCAGCGCCGCATGAAGCATGCCTTCTCGCGCTACATGTCGCCCAACCTCGTCGACTACCTGCTCAGTCACCCGGATGGGCTGGCGCTCGAAAGCCGGCGGCAGCGCTGCAGTTTTGTTTTCACCGACCTTGCAGGCTTCACGCGCCTGATGGAGGGCATGGATGCGGCCACTGCGGTGGGCCTGGTCAACCGATACCTGGATCGCATGATCGCCATCGCCTTCGAGCATGACGGCACCCTGGACCGCATCGTGGGCGACGCCGTGGCCATCATGTTCTCCGCACCCGTCGAGCAGCGGGATCACGAGCTGCGGGCCTTGCGCTGCGCGCTGCAGATGCACGCCTTCTCGCGCCGCTATGTTGAGGAGCTGGCGCGCCAGGGCATCCCGTTTTCGGAGACGCGCATCGGCGTGCATTCCGGAGAGGTCACGGTGGGAAACTTCGGCGGCGATGCGATCTTCGATTACCGGGCCCTCGGTGATGCGGTCAACACCGCCGCGCGGCTGGAGGGCGCCAACAAGCACCTGGGCACGCTGATCTGCGTGTCCGAGGCCACGCTGAGCGCATGCCCCGGCGCGCTCGCACGCCCCATCGGCAGATTGCGCCTCGCAGGCCGCACCGGCTACGTCATGACCTACGAGCCGCAGGCCGACGGGGCAGCGCCGGACGCGGCGTATCAGCAGGCGTATGAGCTCGTGCACAGCCACAGCGAGCTGGCGCTCCCCGCCTTTGAGGCGCTGGCGGCGGACCGGCCGGCCGACCCGCTGGTGCAGCTGCACCTGGCGCGCCTGCGAGCCGGCAAGCGCGGGGAGGACATCGAGTTGCTGGACAAGTAGGCGTGCGACCTCCAGCCTGACCTCTGAAACTGCCACCCTAGAATCCTCCGAACAAAGTCATTCGTTACGAGGCGCGATGCGAATCCGGACCCGGTTGCTGGTGGTGGTGCTGGGTGTCTGGATGGCCGCTGCCGCAGGGTTTGGCCTGCTGACCTGGAACCTGCACAAGCAGAAGACCGAGGCCGACCTGCAGCAGGTCAGGGACTTCGCGGACGGCGTCAGCGCGCTGGTGGAACTGGAATTGGACAAGCGTGCGTTGCTGGCTCGCACGCTGGCCTCGTCCCGCGCGGTGCGTGACGGCGACTTCGCCCGCTTCCACGAAGAGGCCGTCGTGGCGACCGAGGGTACCGGCGACTGGGCATTGCTGGTGGAGCCGCAGTTGCTGCGAGCCAACTCGCTGGCGCCTTTCGCTGCCGAGCCGCTGCCCCGTTCGCTGCCGCAACCGCTCACGCAAGCCGGCACAAGCATCCTGTTCGTGCCCAAGGGCTCGGTGTCGGGCGCACCCGTGGTGACCGTGATGGTGCCCGTGCCGCGCATGACGCCGCAGAGGTACAACGTCGGGGTGTCGTTCGAGCCGTCGAGGTTCCAGCAGCTGTTCATGGGCCCGAACATGCCGTCCGCGGCCGTGACGTCTATCGTCGATCGGCATCAGGTCATCATGGCGCGTTCGCGGGATCCTGAACTCTGGGTTGGCCGGTCGGCTTCTCCCGCGTTCAAGAAGCGCATCGAGGAGGGCGGCGTCGGCTTCGCGACTTCCACCACGCTGGACGGCACGCCCTCCCTGACCTACCTGACACGCCCGAACGCCTACGGCTGGTCGGTGGTGGTCGCAATCCCGCGTGCGCACCTCACCGCTGCGGCCTGGGCGGCATCGACGAAGGCCATGGCGGTGTCGGGCGCGCTGTTGCTGCTGCTGCTGGTCAGCGCCCTGCTGGGCGCGCGGGCCATCACCTCCGCTGTTGATCGCCTGAGCCGCGCGGCGGCCGACCTGGGCTGCAACCGGGTGCCCGAGCCGCTGGCGTCGGGCGTGCGCGAGTTCGACGACGTGGCCCTGGCCTTGCACGAGGCCGGCGTGAAGGCGCAGGAAGCGACCGGCCTGCTGGAGCGCCGGGTCGAGGAGGCGGTGCGGGCCGAGGCCGACGCGCAGGCCCGGCTGCTGCAGGGCCAGAAGCTGGAACTGGTGGGGCGGCTGTCTGCAGGCGTGGCGCATGACTTCAACAACCTGCTGCAGACGATCACCACCGCGCAGCAGTTCCTGAAGGCCCGCGTCGACGGAGAACGGGAACAGCGCATGCTGAGCGCCGCGGCGCGCGCCACGTCAAAGGCGGCGGATCTGGTGAAGCAGATGATGATGCTGGGCCGCGTGCAGGCGCTCGAACCCAGGCCGGTGCACATCGCCGACGCGATCCTGAAAGGGCACGAGCTGACGAGCAAGGCCGTCGGCCCCGGCATTTCGTTGACGGCGGACATCACGCCCGGCCTGCCGCCGGTGTTCGTGGATGCGGCCCAGTTCGACATGGCGTTGCTCAACCTCGTGTTCAACGCGCGGGACGCCATGCCGTCGGGCGGCAGCATCCGGGTGTCGGCGCACGTGCCGTCGCCGCAAGAGCTGGAGGCCGCGCCGCTGCGAGGCGCCGGCTATGTGTGCGTCGCCGTCTCGGACAACGGTGCCGGCATGACGGCCGAGACGCAGACCCAGGCCTTCGAGCCGTTCTTCACCACCAAGCCGGTGGGGGCCGGTACTGGTCTGGGCCTGGCGCAGGTGCATGCGTTCGCAACCCAGTCGGGCGGCAGCATCCAGCTGACCAGCGAGCCCGGGCGGGGCACGCGCGTGTCCATGCTGCTGCCGGTGGCGCCGCAGACGCCGGCTGCGGCGCAGGAGGCCGGCGGCGTGTCACTGCAAGCGTCCAACCCGCGTTCGCTGTCGGTGCTGATGGTGGAAGACGATGCGCTCGTCGTGTCCGTCGTGGCCGCCGCGCTGCGGTCCGTGGGCCATCGCGTGCAGGCCTGCCACAGCGCCGACGAGGCCGTCGAGGTGCTGCGCACGGGCGCCTCGTTCGACGTGCTGTTCTCCGATGTCGTGATGCCCGGGTCCATGAACGGCGTAGAGCTGATTCACTGGGCCCGGCAGCTGCGCCCGGACCTGGCGGCCGTGGTGGCGACGGGCTATGCGGACAACGTCAGCACGCTGTCCGTGCCGGTCATCCGCAAACCCTACGACTTCGACACCCTGCAGCGGGTGCTGGACGAGGTGGTGGCGCTGCAGCCTGGCTGATCCAGCAGGCCGATCGGGCGACCCGATCGACCCGTGAGACGCCGAGATGGCGTGGATTCCGGCCGGTGTTCCGGGCTTCCTTTTTTTGCCCTCATCGAGGGCGCCGTAACGGTGCATTTGTGCACTGGTCTGGGCGTTACAGCCCGGGACCGTTGAGGTAAAACCCGAATGGTTCGTCCTGGTGGCGCTGCCGGTGTGCAGCTGCCGTGGCCGGGACTTCTACCCGGAGAGTTGCGAATGTTGCGAGGCCCCCAATCGCTCAGCCCCCTGGCGGCGAGCCTGTTCTTGGTCCTGGCCTCGATGGCGAACGCGCAGACGCCGCCCACCGGCGAAGACCTGCTGCGCGAAGCGGAGAAGGCCTCTAGCCGCACCCGCCGCGCCGACCTGCCGCCGCCCGCGCAGCCTGCACCGTCCCGGCCCGGCGCCGGTGCGGCGGTGGTGGTGCAGCGGTTCGAGGTGCTGGGCGTGAAGCTATTGGACGCCGCGACCGTGCAGGCCGTGCTGAAGCCGTGGGTGGGCCAGAAATCCGACCTGGTGTCGCTGCAGCGCGCGGCCGATGCCCTCGTGGATGCCTACCGCCGCAGCGGCTATCTGGCCCGTGCCTGGCTGCCTGAGCAGGAGATCCGTGACGGTGTGGTGCTGATCCGCGTCGCCGAAGGGCGACTGTCGGGGCTGCGCATCGAGAACCGCGGGGCGCCGCGCGCGCTGCCGGAGCCGCGCATCCGTGAGTTCATGCTGGCCCGCCAGCGCGAGGGCGAGGCGCTGCGCACCGACGACATCCAGCGCGCTGTGACGCTGCTCAACGAAATGCCCGGCATGCGTGCCGCGTCGGTGCTGGAGCCCGGCGAAAACGACGGCGACAGCCGTATCGTGGTGGCTGTGACCGACGCACCGCTGGTGACCGGCAGCGCGCTGCTCGACAACGCTGGCGCCCGTGCGACCGGCGAGGCGCGCGCAGCGGTGAACCTGGCGCTGAACGGCCCGCTGGCGCGCGGTGACCAGTGGACGCTGGGCACCTTCGCCAGCAAGGGCTCCAAGTACGCCCGCGCCGGCCTGTCACTGCCGGTCGGGAACGACGGCATGCGCGCCTCGGCGCAGGTGTCGGCGCTTCACTACGGCTACGACCTGAATGCGGTGCGCTACGCCGGCAACGCCAGCACCCTGGGCGGCACGCTGAACTACCCGGTGCAGCGCAGTGCCGAGCGCAACCTCAGCCTGCAGGGCACGCTGGAGCGCAAGCGCTTTAAGAACCGCGTGGCCGGCATCGAGCTGAGCCGCAAGCACATCGACCTGCTGACGCTGGGCTTCAACCTCGACCGCCTGGACGACTGGGCCGGCGGTGGCGTGTGGATCGCCTCCGGTCAGCTGGCGGCGGGCCGGCTGGACCTGGGCGGGAACGCCGCCGACCTGGCCAGCGACCAGCTCGCCGGCGGCCCGCAGCGCAACGGTGGCTTCGCGAAGGTCAGCGGCACGCTGACGCGCATGCAGCGCCTGAGCGCACAGCAGACGCTGACAGTCGCCGCGTCGGGCCAGATCGCCAGCAAGAACCTGGATTCGTCCGAGAAGCTGCAGGTGTCCGGCCCTTACGCGGTGCGGGCTTACAGCGTGTCGGAGCCCAGCGTCGACACCGGCGTGCTGCTGACGGCTGACTGGAAGTACAAGTTCTCGGACACCTGGGCAGTGACGGTGTTCCACGACCAGGCCATGGGCTGGCGTGACGAACAGGTCAACGTGGCGACGCTGCAGCCCAACCGACTGCACGTGCGCGGCTCCGGGCTCGAGCTGAACTGGGAGGCGCCCGGCGCTGTGCAGGTGCGCGCCGGTGTGGCCCGCCGCCACGGCGTGAACCCCACGCGCAACCCGGTGACGCTGGCCGATGCCGACGGCACGCGCAAGGAGACGCGGGCGCTGCTGTCCGTGTCCAAGTGGTTCTGAGTCCGCTGACGTTCCAGTCCAGCGGCATTCGATTGAAGATGAATACAGAGGTGTGACATGAAGGCTCGTGGTCCCGGTGCAATGAATCGTGCGTTCAGGCTGGTGTGGAACGACGCGCTGGGCGCGTTCGTGGCCGTCGCCGAGCACGCGGGCGGCCGCGGCAAGGGCCGCTCAGGCTCGTCCAAGGCGGTGGCCGTCGTGGTGCTGGCGGGTGCGGCGCTGTCGGCGTTCGCGCAGCAGGCACCGCCCGCAGCCAACGCGCTGCCGCAGGGCGGCGTCGTCACGCAGGGGCAGGCGCAGATCACGCAGGGCGGCGCGCGGCTGGAGGTGAACCAGACGAGCAACAAGGCCGCCATCAACTGGCAGCGCTTTGACATCGGCGCGCAGGCCGAGGTGCGCATCAACCAGCCCAATGCCGCGTCGGTCGCGCTGAACCGCGTGGTGGGCGCCGACGTGTCGCAGGTGTTCGGCAAGCTGTCGTCCAACGGCCAGGTCGTGTTGGTGAACCCGAACGGCATCGTGTTCGGCAAGGGCGCGCAGGTGGACGTGGGCGGGCTGGTGGCCTCCACGCTGAACCTCGCGGACGAGGACTTCATGGCGGGCCGCCTGCGCTTTACGCGCGGCGCCGTGGCCGGCGCGGTCGTTAACGAGGGCAGCTTGTCGGCCGCCGAAGCGGGTTACGTGGCGATGCTGGCCCCCGAGGTGCGCAACGAGGGTGTCATCAGCGCCCGCCTGGGCACCGTGGCGCTGGCCGGCGGTGACGCCGTCACGCTGAACTTCGACGGTGCGCAGCTGCTGGGCGTCAAGGTAGAACCCAGCGCGTTGAAAACGCTGATCGAGAACCGCCAGGCCATCGTGGCCGACGGCGGTCAGGTCATCCTCGCGGCAGGCGTGGCTCGGCAGCTGCAACAGCAGGCCATCGCCGGCGGCATCAACGCCGCGCAGATGGTGGAGCAGGACGGCGTGGTACGCCTGGTCAGCAACACCGGCAGCATCTCAGCGCAGGGCGGCAGCGTGTCGCTGGGCGGCGGCAATGTCGACCTGGGCGGCAGCATCGCGGCGCGCGACGGCGGGCGCATCACGGTGCAGGGCGACTACGTGGGCCAGTCTGGCGCGCTGGACGTGTCGTCCGCGCACAGCGCCGGCGGCGCGGTGCAGGTACAGGCCGAGACTGTCATCCAGACGGCGCAGGCCAGCATCCGGGCCGACGGCGCGACGCGGGGCGGCAGCATTGCCGTCACCGGCAGCACAGGTGCCGGCAGCGGCTCGACGATCTACAGCTCCGGCAACGTCAGCGCGCAAGCCGCGGCGGGGCAGGGCGGCAGCATCGACTTCACGGCGGCCAGCGTGCAGCTGCGCGCGGCCACGCTGGACGCCAGCGGCAGTGCGCAGGGCGGCCGCGTGCGTGTGGGCGGCGGGTTCCGCGGCGCGGAGGCCGACATCGGCAACGCGACCAACGTGGGCATCAATGCGTCCACCGTGCTGCGTGCGGATGCCAGCGGCATGCGGGGCGACGGCGGGCAGGTGGTCGTCTGGTCCGACGAGAAGACGCTGTTCGCGGGTGCGGTGAGCGCGCGCGGTGGCTCGCAGGCGGGCGCCGGCGGGCAGGCCGAGGTGTCGGGCAAGCAGGACCTGGTGTTCCAGGGCCGGGCCGACCTCAGCAGCCGCGACGGCCGCCCGGGCCAGCTGTTACTGGACCCGCGCAACCTCATCATCGACAACGCCGGCAACTCGCTGGCGGCGCTGGACATGGCCGATCCGACCCCGTCGGGCACCAACGGCTTCGGCGCGTTCACGCAGGTGCTGGGCAATGGCAACGTGGTCATCTCGGCGCCGCTGGCCAATACGGGCGGCACCGCCGGCACGGGCGCGGTATACCTGTTCAACAGCCAGACAGGTGCGCTGCTGTCCAACCTGCGTGGCACGAATGCCGGCGACCAGGCCGGCAGCGGCGGCGTGAAGGTGCTGGGCAACGACAACTACCTGGTGCTGAGCCCCAAGTTCGGCACGGTCAGCGGCGTCAACACGTTCAGCCTGACGATCACCGACCCCTTCAACGTCAGTGCCGCCAGCGCCTATGCCATCCAGACCGGCACCACGGCCTCGGCCGGGGCCATCACCTGGCAGAGCAGCACCGGCAGCGGTAGCAGCGCCGTCGGCAGCGGCAACAGCCTCGTGGGCAGCACGGCCAACACCGACAGCGTCACGCGCTACGGCTATTCCGGCCTGACCGTGACGACCGGCAGCAACCAGACCATCACCGCCAATGACCGGCTGGGCAATGTCACCACCTACAACCAGTGGGGTGACGTGCTGGCCGAGGGCACGACGAACATCGTCGAGCTGACAGACGGCAACGTGGCCATCGCGGCCAGCAACTGGTTCAACGGCCGCGGTGCGGTCGCCTGGATGAACGGCGGCACCGGCGCACTGGCCAACGCAGCGTCGGGCGGCGCGCTGTCGTCCACCACGGCAGTGGTGGGCAGCACCGGCATCCGCAGCCAGGCGCCGACCGACGCCGACGCCGGCAAGCAGGTCTACGTGACCGGCCTGAACGCGTCACTGCCCTACGTCAACAAGAACCTGAGCAACAACAACCTGCGCACGGCGCCCCCGGGCGCGGCGGGCGATGCGGTCGGCAGCACGCTGACCGCGCTGCCTGGCGGCCGCTACGTCATCTCCAGCCCCACCTTCACCAACGGCGCCAGCACCTATGCCGGCGCGGCCACCTACGGCGCCGCGGGCGGCACGGCGGGCGCGGTGTCGGCCAGCAACAGCCTGGTTGGCACGCACAAGTACGACTTCGTCTCCAGCGGCGGCGTGCAGTCGGTCGGCGCGGGCCAGGGCTACGTGGTGGCCAGCCCGTACTGGACGGATGCCGGCAACGCGGCCGTGGACCGGTTCCTGCAGAACAACCCCAACGGCGCCGTCACCTGGGTGGATGCCAGCAGCGGCCATATCTTCGGCACCGCTGCGACGGGCGCCGATGTCGGCGCCGGCAACAGCCTCGTGGGCGGCGCCGGCGACCTGATGGGCAGCCAGGGCAACAGCAGCAGCTCGCCCATCACCACACGTATCTACAACGGCAGCGACACGCAGAGCGCGCGGTCCGTGGCCACCAGTACCGGCGTGAAGGTGTTGAAGAACGGCAACTACCTGGTCGTCGACACCGACTGGAACACCGGGCGTGGCGCGGTCGCCTTCGCGGCCGGCACGGCCGGCGTGGCAGGATCGGTGGGCGCGGGCAATGCGCTGGTTGGCGCGACGTCGGGCGACGGCGTAGGCACCGCCGTGGTGGAGCTTTCGGGTAGCCACTACGTGGTGCTGTCCCCCAGCGCCGACGTGGGCGCGGTGGACGGCGGCGCTGCAAGCTGGGGCTCGGGCACTGCAGGCATCACCGGCGCGCTTTCGACGAGCAACAGCCTCTACGGGACCACCGTCAGCAGCCGTGTCGGTTCGGGCGGCGCCCTGTCTGTGGGCGCGCTGGACGGCAACGGTCTGCGCGCGAACGCCGTCGTGCTCAGCCCCGACTGGGGCAACCGCACCAGCGCCGCCAGCACCGTCTCCTTCGGTGCCGTGACGTGGCTGGACGGCAGCACCGGCTACGCCACCGGTCAGGGCGCCGCAGGCGGCGCCGTGTCGGCCGGCAACAGCTTGGTGGGCAGCAACCCTGGCGACTACGTCGGCAGCTTCCACTACGCCGACAGCCGCAGTGCCACCTCGGCCGGTGATTTCAGCAATCTGTCCAAGGTGACTGGCGACTGGAACGCCGTGCTCAGCAAGACGGTGGACCTGCTTGCCAACGGCGACTTCCTGGTGCGCAGCCCCAGCTGGGACGGCGGCAAGGGCGCCATCACCTGGGGCAGCGGCAGCGCAGGCCTGGCCGGTGCGGTCTCGTCGGGCAACAGCCTGGTGGGCAGCGTCGCCGATGTCATCAGCACCAGCAGCGCGAACGCCACGCGCGGCGGCAAGAGCTTCACCGACACCACCTACCGCCTGACCACGACGGGCGACCACGTCGGCCTGCTGGGCCAGGTACTGGACAACGGCAACTACGTCGCCATCAGCCCGTACTGGAACGGCGGCCGGGGTGCCGTCACCTGGGTGGGCAGCGGCAACCGCACCGGCACGGTGTCGGCCGCCAACAGCCTGGTGGGCAGCACGGGCGACACCTACAGCGACGTCAACCACAGCGCCATCACGGCCACTGGTGACCGGCTGGGCACGCTGCCCAGCACGAACTGGGTGGTGCCCGTCGTCAGCGAGACCACGTCCGGCGGCGACACCTTCACGACCGCCACACTGCGTCCGCTCGGCCCCTATTCGTTCGGCAGCGCCAGCGACGTGAAGACCGGCACGAACTACGGCGGCGGCGCCGACATCGTGCTGGGCAAGAGCTACTCGGCCACCGCGCCGCGCAACGCTGTCTTCGAGGAGGCCTACGACTACCTCTCCACCAACTTCATGCACAACGGTTATCCGATCGTGCAGCAGCTGGGCAATGGCAACGTGCTGGTGGCCAGCCCGGGGTGGAACAACACCGGCGCGGCCATGGCGGGCGCCATCAGCTGGTTGAACGGCAGCACCGGCGCGTTGGCCGGTGGCGGCAGCGGCGGCACGCTGTCTGCGGCCAACAGCCTGGTGGGCAGCCATGCGAGCGACCTGCTCGGCTACCGCCTGCCGCTGGACGGCTTCACGCAACTCACCAACGGCAACTTCGTGCTGCTGAACCCGCAGTGGTGGGACGAGCGCGGCGCGGTCACCTGGGGCAGCGGCACCGCCGGCATCACCGGCGTGGTGGGCGGTAGCAACAGCCTGGTGGGCACGACCGGCTCTGCCGGTTTCAGCTTCAGCGTGCCAAACGATTCCGTCTACCAGATCGTGCGCGGCGACGTGCTGGTGAGCGACTGGACGATCCGCCGGTCCGACAACGCCGGCGACCGCGTGGGCGCCGGTGGCGTCATCGCGCTGGCGGACGGTAACGCCGCCATCGGCTCGCCGCTGTGGCAGCAGGCCACGCCGTGGGACCAGGTCAGCGCGCCTGCGTCGCTGGGCGCGGTCACCTGGCTGAACGGCAGCAACGGCCAGCTGCGCACCGGCGCGGCCGGCGGCAGCATCAGCAGCAGCAACAGCCTCGTGGGCACGCAGGCCGGTGACGCCATCGGCTACAACAGTTGGATCGACCCGGGCACTGGCCAGCACTACCTGCTGTCCGGCATCACGGCGCTGGACGGCGGGCGGCACGTCATCGCGAGCCCCTGGTGGAGCAACGGCGCGACGAGCGGCGTCGGCGCGGTCTCGTTCGCACCGGCCGGCGGCATTGCTGGCACGGTGACGGCGGCCAACAGTCTGGTGGGCGCGACGGCGGGCGACCATGTCGGCCGCACCTTGTCCAGCTACGACGCCTACACCTACGGCGCCGTCATCGACTCCGGCGTCGTCGTGCTGCGCAGCGGCGGGACCACCAGCTACATGGTGCGCTCGGTCGACTGGACCAGCTCCTACGGCGATGGCAGCGGCACACCCGCGGCCGGCGCCGGCGCGGCCACCTGGGTTAACGCGACCAATGGCCACGCCTACGGCGAGACGGGTGTCGGCGCGGTCGTTTCCGATGCGAACAGCCTGACCGGCAGCAGCGCGGGTGATGCGGTCGGCGGCCAGAGCATCACGCTCAAACGCAACGTCAGCGGCAACCTCGTCGCCACCGGCGACCTGCTGCTGCTGAGCAACCTGGCCTATTGCGGCGTCGACGGCGTGGGCGCCGTGACGCTGTTCTCCGGCGCGCACGGCGCGGCCGGCCCGGTGAGCTGGCGCAACAGCCTCATCGGCGCGGCTTCGGTGGCCGACGGGCTGGCCACCACCGGCTTTGACGGCTACAGCTTCCTCACCGACGTGCGCGCCACGGTGCTGCCCGCTGCCGTGACGAGCGCGGAGCAGGTCGCGTGGCGCCCGCTGGTCTGGGTCGCCCCCAACACCGTGTCCGGCAGCAACGCCAGCCGCGCCTACGGGCTGACGCTGGTGGCTGACAACAGCGCCACGCCCACTACCGTCGACCAGGTCAACGGCAGCGGCGGCAACAGCAACTGGGGCGGCAGCCTCTTCGCCGGCACCACCGGCGGCCTGAACGCCGTGGGCTTCAGCGGCGGCACGCTGGGCTTCTCGGCCAACACCGGCGCGGACGTGGTCATCACGCCCGCCACGCTGGCCGCGCTGCTCAACGCCGGCACCAGCGTCACGCTGCAGGCTAGCAACGACATCACCGTGCTGCGCGACATCGTTGTTTCGGCCATTGGCACCGGCGGCAACCTGACGCTGGAAGCCGGCCGCTCCGTGCACCTGCGCGCCAACATCGACACCGATGGTGGCAACTTCACCGCCATCGCCAACCAGAGCGTGGCCAACGGCGTGGTCGACAACGACTGCAGCACCTGCACCGCCATCATCAGCCAGGCGGCCGGCACGTCCGTGCACGTCGGCGGCGGCCAACTGATCCTGGACCTGCGCAACAGCACGGACAAGACCAGCAACGACGCCGGCACCGTTCGCCTGTCCGACCTCAGCGGCCTGTTCGTCCAGGTCAAGAACAACGGCGTCGACGGCAGCAGCCTGGGCCGCGGCATCCGCTTCAACAGCGGCGCGCATCTGGGCGGCGGCGTCACCAACCGCATCGAGCTGTACGCCGGCGGCCACAGCGCCGTCGGTGGCGGGCTGGTGCTGGCATCTGACACCCAGCTCAGCGGCTCCGGCACGCTGCAGGTCTCTGCGGCCGACCTCGCGGCCGGCATGACACTGGGTGCGGCCAGCGGCACGGGCATGTCGATGACGACGGCCGAGATCGGCGCCGTCATCCACCAGAGCTCGGGCTTCGACAGGGTGCTGCTCGGCAGTGACAGCCAGGGCGGCGCCATGGTGGTCAATTCGCTGGACTTCACGCAGGCGCCGATGCTGCGCGGCGCCAGCACGCTGGATGCCACCGTGCAGATCACCGGCGGCAACGGCGGCATGAACGTCAACGGCGTGCTGAAGTCCGGCGCGGCCACCGGCCGTGCACTGGAGTTCTACGTCTACGACGGCACGATTGCGCTCGGTGGTGCTTCGGCCGTGACGGCCAGCACCGGCGACCTGCTCTTCAACCTCGAATCCGCACAGCTCACCCAAGCGTCGGGCAGCACGATCAACGCCGCGCGCCTGCGCTTCGGCCTCGACGGCACCGCCACGCTGACCGCCGGCACCAACACCGTGGGCAACGTCGCCGGCAGCCTGGGCAGTCTCGACCTCAAGACCTCCGGCAGCACGGCGGTGGACAGCAGCGGCCTGACCGCTAACAACGGCCTCACGCTGCACGCCAGCGGCGCCAGCGCCGACCTCACGGTGGATGGCACCGTCACTGCCAACAACGGCAACCTCGTGCTGGCCGCCGGTCGCAACTTCATCAACAACAAGGCTGCGAACACCGGCCTGAGCGCGCCCAACGGCCGCTACCTTGTTTACTCCACCACGCCCGCCGGCACCACCGAGGGCATGACCGGCTACAGCAAGCACTACGCGCAGGCCTACACCGCCGGTGCCACGCCGGGCTACGCGGCCAGTGGCAGCTGGTTCCTCTACAGCACGACGCCCACGCTGACCGTCTCGGTCGGCGCGGGTTCCACCATCGACTACGGCACCGTGGGCGCCGTTCCGGGCGTCAACATCGCCGGCTTCATCGACGGCGACACGCAGGGCTCAGCCACCACCGGTGCGTTGAACTTCTCCACCAGCAGCTACACGCCGTCAGGCGCTGGCTTCATTCCGGCCGGCACCTATACCGTGAACCTGACCGGGCAGGGCACGTTCGCGGCCAATCTGGGCTACCAGGTCAACGTCACCACGGGCAGCAGCAACTTCGTCGTCAACCCGAAGGCGATCAGCGTCACCGGCCTGAGCGCCGCCAGCAAGGTCTACGACGGCACCACCGCCACTTTCGTCACCGGCACGGGCGCCATCGCCTCCGGCGGCGCGACGGTCAACGACGGCAAGGCGCTGACCGGCGATACGGTGTCGCTGTCCGGCACCGGCAGCGGCGCGTTCGCGGACCGCCATGCCGGCACGGGCAAGTCGGTCACGCTGTCGGGCCTGACGCTCGGCGGTGCCGACGCCGGCAACTACACGATCAGCGCTGGCTCGGTCACGGCCGACATCACGCCCAAGGCGCTGAACGTCGGCGGCCTGGCGGTCGCGGCCAGCAAGGTCTACGACGGCGGCACCGCCGCCACGCCCACCGGCACCGCGGGGTTGCTGGCCGGCCAGATGGCAGGCAGCGGCAGCACGGCCGACGGCACGCCGTACACGCTGGACACGATCTCGCTTACGGGCATCGCCACCGCGACCTACAACAGCAGCCAGGTGCTGCAGGCTGCGCAGGTGCAGTTCGGCGGCTTGACGCTGAGCGGCGCGCAGGCGGGCAACTACACGCTGAGCTTCGGCACGCAGGCCGCCGCGATCACGCCCAAGGCGCTGACCGTGACCGGCACGACCGTGGCCAGCCGCATCTACGACGGCAGCCTGACGGCCGCACTCAGCGGGGGCGCGCTGCAGGGCGTTGTCGGCGGCGACACCGTCACGTTGACGCAGGCCGGCAGCTTCACCGACCGGCACGTCGGCACCGCTAAGACGGTCACCGCGTCCGACAGCATCGGCGGCGCGAGTGCCAGCAACTACACGGTCACGCAGCCCACGGGCCTGACGGCCGACATCACGCCCAAGGCGCTGACGGTCGCCGGCAGCAGCGTGGCCGGCAAGGTCTACGACGGCGGCGTCATGGCGGTCATCACGGGCGGCAGCCTGGTGGGCCTGGTGGGCGGCGACTCGGTCACGCTGACCGAGTCCGGCCACTTCGCCGACAAGAACGCAGGCACGGCCAAGGGCGTGACGGTGACCGACACGCTGGGCGGCGGCGACGCCGGCAACTACACCGTGACGCAGCCCACGGGCCTGACGGCTGACATCACGCCCAAGAGCCTCAGCGTCACCGGCAGCGTCGCGGCCAGTAAGGTCTACGACGGCGGTACGACGGCCGCTATCAGCGGCGGCAGCCTGCAAGGCCTGCTGGGCGGTGACACCGTGACGCTGACGCAGGCGGGCACGTTCGCCGACAGGAACGCCGGCCTGGGCAAGACCGTGACCCTCGCCAACACGCTCGGCGGTGGCGACGCGGGCAACTACAGCTTGTCGCAGCCTGCCACGCTGACAGCCGACATCACGCCCAAGGCCCTCACCGTGACCGGCACCACCGTCACGGGCAAGGTCTACGACGGCACGACGAGCGCCACGCTCAGCGGCGGCAGCCTGCAAGGCCTGATCGGCGGCGACGCCGTGACGCTGGCCGAGAGCGGCTACTACGCCGACAAGCACGTCGGCGCGACGAAGGCCGTGACGGCCACCAGCTCCCTGGGCGGCGGCGACGCCGGCAACTACGCGCTGACGCAGCCGACCGGGCTGAGCGGCGCCGTGACGCCGAAGAGCATCACCGTCACCGGCACGACCGTGGTCGACAAGGTCTACGACGGCACCACCGCCGCCACGCTGACAGGTGGCAGCCTGCAAGGCCTGGTTGGCGGCGACAGCGTCACGCTGGCGCAGTCCGGCGTGTTCGACGACAAGAACGCCGGCACGGCCAAGACCGTCACCGCGACCGACAGCCTCGGCGGCGGCGACGCCGTCAACTACGTGCTGACGTCGTCGGGCACGCTGACCGGCAGCGTCACGCCGAAGGCGCTCACCATCACCGGCACGACCGTGGCGGACAAGGTCTACGACGGCAGCACCATCGCGGCCCTGATGGGCGGCATGCTGCAGGGCCTGGTGGGCGGCGACGCCGTCACGCTGGCCCAGTCCGGCCACTTCGCCGACAAGAACGCTGGCCTGGCCAAGTCGGTCACCGCGACCGGCACGCTCGGCGGCGCCGACGCGGGCAACTACAGCGTCACGCAGCCCGCTGGCCTGAGCGCTGCCGTCACGCCCAAGGCCGTTACGGTCACGGGCACGACGGTGGTCGACAAGGTCTACGACGGCAGCACCGCAGCGGCACTGACCGGCGGGGTGCTGCAAGGCCTCGTCGGCGGCGACACCGTGACGCTGACGCAGGCCGGCCATTTCGCCGACAAGAACGCCGGTACGGCTAAGGCCGTGACCGCGGCGGACGTGCTGGGCGGCGCCGATGCCGGCAACTACAGCATCACGCAGCCCACGAACCTCAGCGGCACCGTGACGCCCAAGGCCGTGACGGTGACGGGCACCACCGTCGCCGACAAGACTTACGACGGCGGCACCAGCGCCGCGCTCCGCGGCGGCACGGTCGACGGCCTGGTGGCGGGCGATGCGGTGACGCTGACCGAGGCAGGGCAGTTCGCCGACAAGAACGCGGGGGCGGCCAAGGCCGTCGTCACGACAAGCACGCTGGGCGGCACCGATGCCGGCAACTACAGCCTCACGCAGGCCACCGGCCTGACCGGCTTCGTGGCGGCAAAGGTGGTCACGATCACCGGCACCACGGTGGCCGACAAGGTCTACGACGGCACGACCGCCGCCACGCTGACCGGCGGCAGCGTCGTCGGTCTCGTGGGCGGCGACGCGGTGACGCTGGTGCAGGCCGGCAACTTCGCCGACCGCCATGCCGGCGCCACCAAGGCCGTCATCGCCGCGAACACGCTCGCCGGTACGGATGCCGGCAACTACAGCGTGCAGCAGCCCACCGGCCTGAGCGCCAGCGTCGGCTCGCGCAGCGTGACCATCACCGGCACCGTCAGTGCCGCCAAGGTCTACGACGGCACCACTGTGGCCACGCTCAGCGGTGGCAACGTCGTCGGCCTCGTGGGCGGCGACACGGTCACGCTGACGCAGACCGGGCAGTTTGCCGACAAGAACGTCGGCACCGGCAAGGCCATCACCGTCACCGGCACGCTGGGCGGTGCATCGGCCGGCGACTACAGCATCAGCCCCACCACCGGCCTGACGGCGGACATCACGCCGCGTGCGCTGACGCTGGCCGGCCTGCAGGCGCAGGACAAGGTCTACGACGGCACGCTGGCCGCGCAGATCGGCACCCAGGGCCTGGAGTGGCAGGGTCGGGTGGCGGGCGACCAGGTGCTGCTGAACAGCGTTACCGGCAGCTTTGCCGACAGGAACGCGGGCATGGGCAAGGTGGTGGCCGTGGTCGCGTCGCTGGGCGGCGCGGACCTGGGCAACTACCTGGTCAGCGTGCAGCCGCAGTCCAGCGCGGCCATCACGCCGCGCGGCCTCACCGTGACGGCCGACGACCAGCGCAAGATCTACGGCGACGCCGATCCCGCGCTGAGCTACCGCCTCGGTGGCCAGGGCCTCGTGGCCGGCGACACCGCGGCGGGCAGTGTGTCCGGGCAACTCGCCACCGACACCGGCGCGGCGGCGACAGCGGGCAGCCATGCCATCACGCTGGGCACGCTCAGCGTCGATGCGAATTACCGCATCACGCAGTTCGTGCCGGCCACGCTGAGCGTCGACAAGGCAGCGCTGACGCTGGCGTTCGACCCGCAGACCAAGGTTTATGGCGCCGCGGAGCCGGCGCCTACGTGGCGCGTGAATGCGGCCCAGCTGAAGTACGGCGACACCGCCGGCGTGGTGCAGGTGGCCGGCGTCTCGACCGCCACCGGCGCGCAGGCCACGGCCGGCACCCACGCCATCACCGGCCAGGCCACGTCGGCCAACTACGCAGTCACCGTGGCGCAGGGCGTGCTGACCGTGACCCAGGCACCGCTGACGGTGACGGCCGACGACAAGACCAAGACCGCCGGCGAACAGGATCCGGTACTGACCTGGTCACTCGACCCCAGCCAGCTGCGCTACCAGGACACCGCCACGGTGGTGCAGGGCGCCAGCCTCAGCGCGCCCACCGGCGCGGGCACGCCGCCGGGCAGCTACGCCATACAGATCAACGGTGCCAGCGCGCAGAACTACGCGCTGACGCTGGTCGACGGCGTGCTGACCGTGAAGCCGTCTCCGGCCGTCAAGTCCGAGAACCTGGAGACACAGCTGAACCTGATTCCAGTTACCGCGCTGCCCTACGCGACCCTGACGCAGCCGGTGCTGAACGCGCCGTTGCCGCCGGCGGGTAGTGCCACGGCCATCGGCCCGGCGGGCTCGCTGACCGTGCTGGGCGGCGGCGTGGCCGCGCCGGACTTGCCGGCCCCCGCTGCACCAGTGCAGCTTGCTGCGACAACAGGACGGGCGTTGGATGTCAGCGCGCCAGCGGCGGCCGTGGCCGCGCGCCTGGTCGTGCTGCAGCCGGTGCTGCAACTGCCCGTCGGCGATCTGCGCAGCGGCATCGCGACAGACCGGCTGTTCAGCCCGCCGGCCGGCACGCAGGTGACGTACAGCGCGCGGCTCGCGGATGGCAGCGCGCTGCCCGGCTGGCTGCGCTTCGACCCGCAGAGCGGCCGTCTCGAAGGCACGCCGCCTCGTGGCATGAACGCCAACCTGATCGTGGAAGTGCTGGCGCAGACGTCCGACGGCCAGTCAGCCTCCGCGCGCATCAGCGTGGGGCGCGGCAACTGAGGCCGGCGCGAGGATGCCGGCGTGAGAAGACGGCGGGGGGCGATGAGATGATGGCGCGATGCGTGCCGCCCTCAGCCTCCTCGCCCTCGTCGTCGTTGCCGCCATCGTGTTGTCGCTGACCAAGAAGCAGGGGACAGCCCTGAAGCCACCCGCGGCCGGCGCCTCGGCCGCCAGTGCGGCGCAGCCCACGCCGCAGGCCGTCGGCCAGCAGATGCAGGGGGCTGTCGACGAGGCGGCCCGGCGTGCCGCCGACGCGGCGAGCGCGGCGACGAACTAGGGCGCTGGATCGCCCCAGGCAGGCGGCGCAGGCGTGCGGGCCGCGTCGGCGCGTCCCCTAACAAGGCTTCAGCCGCTCCTGCTGCGGACAGGAACTGTCACGTGCGCTGCACATGAGGTTCCTAGAGTTCGGCGCCATCCCGACTTCCATTTCCGGAGCGCCCATGTCCTCTCAACCCGATCGCCGCGGCTTCCTGCGCGCCGTGGGCCAAGGCGTCGCCGCCAGCGCCGCGCTGGCCAGCTTTCCGCCCGTCATCCAGCGCGCACTGGCGATCCCCGCCCACACCCGCTCCGGCACGCTGCACGACGTCGAGCACATTGTCATCCTGACGCAGGAGAACCGCTCGTTCGACCACTACTTCGGCACGCTGCCCGGCGTGCGCGGCTTCGCCGATCCGTTCCCGGCGCCGACGTTGGACCGTCCCGGCACCTTCACCGGCAAGACCGTGTTCGTGCAGCCCAACGGCGGCGGTGCCAAGGTGCCGGGCCGGCCCGACTGGGGCGGCCAGCGCGCAGCCATCTCGCCGTTCCACCTGAACACGCAGCAGGACTTCGCCGTCATGCGCGTCGCCGGCACGCCGCATTCGTGGAACGACGCGCAGGCCGCGTGGGACCACGGCCGCATGAACAACTGGCCCGCTGCCAAGCAGGCCCATTCGCTGGGCTACTACAAGGAGGCGGACCTCCCGTTCCAGTTCGCTCTGGCACGGGCCTTCACGGTGTGCGACGCCTACCACTGCGCCACGCAGACCGGCACCAACACGAACCGTCTGTTCCTGTGGAGCGGCAACAACGACCCGCAGGCGCTGGGCGGCGGCCCGTCCACCGACAACAGCCACGACTGGTTCAACGAGAACCCGCTGACCGACTACACCTGGACCACCTACCCCGAGCGCTTGCAGGCCGCGGGCATCCGCTGGCAGGTCTACCAGAACATGGAGGACAACTTCACCGACAACCCGCTGGCCGGCTTCCGCCCGTTCCGCGATGCCTGGTACGGGCGGCCCGGTGCGTCCGCCGTGCTGCGCGAACGCGGCATCGCCACGCGCGACCTCGACAAGCTCAAGGCAGATGTGCTGGCCAACCAGCTGCCGCAGGTGTCGTGGATCGTTGCGACCGCCGAGGGCTCGGAGCATCCGGGACCGTCCAGCCCGGCGTCGGGCGCCGACTACACGGCCCGCGTGCTGGAGGCGCTGACCGCCAATCCCGAGGTCTGGGCCAAGACCGTGCTGTTCATCAATTTCGACGAGAACGACGGCTTCTTCGACCACATGCCGCCGCCGGCCGTGCCTTCTTACCTGGCTTACGACGCCGACCCCGGCAAAGCGCAGCTGGCTGGTGCGTCCACCGTGGACACGACGGGCGAATACCACCACGTGTTGAACGGCAGCAACCCCGCCTACCAGCACCGCCCTTACGGGCTCGGCCCGCGCGTGCCGATGTACATCGTGTCGCCCTGGAGCAAGGGCGGCTGGGTCAACTCGCAGGTGCATGACCACAGCTCGGTGCTGCGCTTCATCGAAGCCCGCTTCGGCGTGCAGGAACCGTTGATCACGCCGTGGCGCCGCGCCGTCAGCGGCGACCTGACCGGCTGCTTCGACTTCGCCCGCCCCGAGGACAGTGCGTTCCTGCAGGATCTGCCCGCCACCGCCGCGCTGCGCGCCCGCGCGCTGACGCTGCCCGGCACGAAGATGCCGGCCACGCCCACCAGCCTGGTCACCCCGGTGCAGGACGCCGGCCTGCGCATGGCCCGCGCGTTGCCCTACGAGCTGCAGGTGCAGGCGAGCGCCAGCGCCACGGGCGTCATGCTGCGCTTCGAGAACGCGGGCGACGCGGGCGCGGTGTTCCACGTCTACGACCGCCTGGCGCTGAGCCAGCCGCCGCGGCGTTACACGGTCGAGGCCGGCAAGCAGCTGGAAGGTCGCTGGGCCGGCACTCCCGGTGCAGCCTACGACCTGTGGGTGCTCGGCCCGAACGGCTTTCATCGCCATTTCATCGGCGAACTGCCCAAGCTGGGCGCCGCACAGTCACAGCCTGACGTGCGGGTGCATGCCGACCGTGTGTACCTGGAGCTGGTGCTGGAGCTGCGCAACGAGGGCAGCAAGCCCTGCACCTTCGTGTTGAGCAGCCACCGTTACGCCGCCGTGCCCGACCGGCGCTGGATGCTGGCCGCCCACAGCCAGCAGACGGTGCGCATCGCCGTGGACGGTGGGCACCGCTGGTACGACCACAGCCTCAAGGTCATCGAAGTGCCCGGCTTCGGCCGCCGCCTGGCCGGTCACCTGGAGAACGGCGAACCCTCGGTCAGCGACCCGGCCATGTCCGGCGCCGCGCGCCTTGACCAGACCCGCCCCTGACACTTCCAACGAGACAGAACATCATGATCAAGAAGCTCCTCGCCACTGGCCTGCTGGCCGCCTTCAGCGTCGTCGCACAGGCCCAGGCCACACTGGGCGGCAATCTCATCGTCAACGGCGGCGCCGAGGCCGGCGTGTCCGGCTGGACCGGCTTCGACGGCTACCCGCTGTTCCAGTCGGTCGACTACGGCAGCAACTGGGTGCTGCCCACGCAGCCCGGCCCGGCGGATCGGGGCAGCAAGATGTTCGCCGGTTTCGGTGGCCAGACGGCCGGCTTCCAGGTCGTCGAGCTGGGTGTGCTGGCAGGCCAGGCGCTGCACTACGACCTCAGCGGCTGGCTGGGCGGCTGGCAGACGCAGGGCGACAACGCGTTGCTGTATGTGTCCTTCTTGGACACAGTGGGCAACGAGATCGGCTTCGCGTCCATCGGCCCCGTGATGCCCGCGGACCGCGGCAACCAGACCGGCCTGTTCCTGCGCGGCGCGTCCGGCCTGCTGCCCACGCAGACCACGTCGCTGATGTTCTCGCTCTCCATGGAGCGCCAGGGCGGTGGCGACAACGACGGCTATGCCGACAACTTGTCGTTCGTCGTGACCAGCGCTGTCCCTGAGGGCAGCACGCTGGCCTACCTGCTGGCTGGCCTCGGCCTGGTGGGCGGTGTGGTGGTGCGGCGGCGCAGCTGCTGAAACGGGCGGGCAGGGCATGATGGCGCGATGCCGGTCATCCTTGGCCTCCTTGCTCTTACCGCGGCGGAATGAATCGTGGAGGGCAACGCCGTGGCCGGTCACAAGCTGTTCTTCGCACTGCGTCCCGCCGCAGAGACGGCCGAGCGCATCGCCCGCATCGTCACCGCCGAGCACGAGGCTCGCGGCCTGGCGCCGAGGCTGCGGCCCAGCCGCGTCTTCCACATCACGCTGCACTACTTCGGCTATTTCGAAGGCGAGGAGCCGGACGAGCGCTTCGTCGCCGCAGCCAGCCGCGCTGCCGCGGAACTGGTCTGGCCGGCGTTCGATCTGCGATTTGACACCTTCGCCAGTTGGGGTGACGAGCGCGCGCGTCACCATCCCTTCGTGCTGACCGGCGGGCGGTGCCTGGAGGCAGTGCGCAAGTTGCGCGACGCGCTCGTGGCGCGGCTGGTGGCGCGCGGCTTGGCAGCGCCCCAGCGCGCTTACGAGCCGCACCTGACGCTGCGCTACGACCCGCGTCCGGCGCCCGCCTGGGGTGTCGGCCTGCCAGGCTGGGTGGCCAGCGAATTCGTGCTGGTCCGCAGCATGCAGGGCCAGACGCGCCACCACGTGCTGCGGCGCTGGCCGCTGCAGGGGTAGCGTCCTACAACCGGCCACGCCGCCCGCCGACCATCTGGGCAGGGCGGCAACGCCACCATGGCGCACCTGCCAGATTCCGTACAGGAGAGACCGTCATGATCAAGCATGTGATTGCCCTGGTCGCCGCCTCCGGGTTGGCGGCCAAGTTGGTGAAGCACCTCAGCCAGAGGCACCAGACGCGCCGCAGCCACGAGGAAGGCCACCGTCACCACGAGGAAGTCAGCCGATGGGAAGCCGAGGGCGGCAACCTGCCGCCGGCGCCACCGAAGCGGGCCGGCGCGCCGCGCGGCCGCAACACCGCGAAGAAGGCGCGTGCAGCGGGCTGAAGCCAGCGCGTCTCATCAAGGAAGGTGCACGGATCGTGCATCTTCTTCTTGCTCACCGCTCCAACAGTGCGAAAGAGAAAGCCGCCCCGAGGGGCGGCTTCTTCATTCAGGACAGCGCAGCTGTCGTCACACCTTGTCGTTGATGAACCAGTCATCGGTCACGCGGCGCTCCCAGGTAGCGATCTGCTTCTCGGCGTCGTCCTTTGCCACGCCGTAGCGCTCCTGGATCTTTCCGGCCAGCTGGTCGCGGCGTCCGGCAACGACGTCGATGTCGTCATCGGTCAGCTTGCCCCACTGCTCGCGCACCTTGCCGGTGACTTGCTTCCATTGGCCCTGAATTCGATCCCAGTTCATGGTGACTCCTTCATTGACGTGCGGCGATGTGCCGCGGTGATGTCACTTTGCCGCGGCATCTGTCGTCAACGGGTCGGACCATCGGTTAAATCCCTGTAGGAACAGGCTGATGGGGCTTCAGCCCTGTGGCGCCCCTTGCACCACCGCCTGCGCCAGCGCGCGCACGCTGAGCGGCGCTGATCCCTCGGCCTTGTTGGAGATGGTCACGAAGCAGTCGTGCCCCGCACCAGCCGTGCCGCGGGTGATGCGGGCCAGTTCGGCACGTGTCTCGGGGTCGGGGTCCAGCATCTCCGCGAACTCGCCGTATTTCTTCTCGGCATTTTCGTAGCCGTAGGCGCCATGCAGACGGTTCAGGTTCCAGCGCGCCACCAGCGGGCCGGGCCACAGCGCGCGCAGCAGCGGCAACTGCTCCGCCAGTGTCGGTAGTTTGGGATGCAGGCCGAGGCAGTAGCGCGCACCAGTGTCGCGCAGCAGCGAAGCGAACTCGGACGTCAGCCAGGCCGTGTCGCGCACCTCCACGGCGACGACGCCGGCCGGCAACGTGCTCAGCGCGCTCAACATGGCGTGCAAACGGTCCAACTGCTCGGGCATGCGTGCCAGCAGACCGCCGGGCAGGGGGCTGATCTGGAACACCAGCGCGCCGATCTTGGTGCCCAGTCCTTCGATGACCGGCTCAATGAAATCCTGCATCGCCACGGCGGCGTCCAGGAACAGCGGGTTGGGCTGCTGGCCGCGGCCGTCCTCGTTGCGGATCAGCGCGTCGGTTACCAGGCTGGGCGCCTTCACCGTGAAGCGGAAACCCGCCGGTACCTGTTCGGCGTAGCGCTGGAACTCGCTGGCGGCCAGCGGCTTGTAGAAGCCGCGGTCGATGCCCACGGCGCGCAGCAGTGGATGCGCCGCATAGGCGGGCAGGCCGGTGCGGGACAGCGTGGACTCGCTGTGCCGCCCGGCCCATACCAGGCCCTGCAAGCCGGGGTAGCTCCACGTGGAGGTGCCGAGGTGGACATGCGGCGACAGCGCGGCGGCCAGCGCCAGGTCGTCGTCGCTGGACGGTGCAGGCTGAACGCCGCGTGCGCGCTTCTGCGTCGACTCGTCGGCACCCGCAGCACCATCCGCAGCACCATCCGCAGCAGCAGCGAACAGCTCGTCCTGCATGGTCAGGCGGTCACGCGCACGCCCGCGCCGACCAGCGCCGCGTGCAGCGCCCGCGCGAAGGCCAGCGCGTGCGGGCCGTCGCCGTGCAGGCAGATCGTCTGCGCGACCAGCGGCACGGTCTCGCCGCCGACCGCCACGACGACACCTTCGCGTACCATGCGCAGCGTGCGGGCGACGGCCTCGTCCACGTCGGCAATGAGCGCGCCTGGCTGGGCGCGCGGCACCAGGCTGCCGTCGGCGCGGTAGCCACGGTCGGCGAACACCTCGGACACCGCGCGCAGGCCAGCCCGTTCAGCGGCGCGCAGCAGTTCGCTGCCAGCCAGCCCATAGAGCGCGAGGCTGGGGTTCACGTCGAGCACGGCGGCAGCAATGGCATCGGCCAGCGCCGGGTCGCGCGCGGCCTGGTTGTACAGCGCGCCATGCGGCTTCACGTGGTGCAGCTCGCCGCCTTGCGCGCGCACCAGCGCATCCAGCGCGCCGATCTGGTAGATCAGGTCGGCGCGCACGTCGGCCGCGCTCAACTTCATCTCGCGGCGACCGAAGTTGTCGCGGTCGGGGTAGCTGGGGTGGGCGCCGATGGCGATGCCGCGCGCCAGCGCCGCCGCCACCGTGGCCTGCATCTGCCGTGCATCGCCGGCATGCCAGCCGCAGGCGACGTTGGCGGCGCTGACCAGCGCCAGCAGTTCGGCGTCGTCGGGCGCGCCTTCGCCGAGGTCGGCGTTCAGATCGACTCGCAGGTTCACAGCGCGTAGCTCCAGGCGTCCAGGTCGCGTTGCCGCTCGCGCAGCGCGGCGACGGCGTCGTCGGGCGAGCAAGGCACGAAGCGCAGTGTCGCGCCCAGGCGCAGCTGCGCGAGTTTCCACAGGTCGGCGCGGATGACGACGGCGATCTTCGGGTAGCCGCCGGTGGTCTGCGCATCGGCCAGCAACACGATGGGCTGGCCCGACGGCGGCACCTGCACGACGCCGGGCAGCACGCCGTGCGACGGCAACTCCTCGCCGCGTTCGCGCGCGAGGGCCGGGCCGGCCAGACGGTAGCCCATCCGGTTGCTTTGCGGCGTGACGGTCCAGTCGGTGGCCAGCAGCGCCTCGCGGGAGGCGCTGTCGAAGTCGGTGTACTCGGGGCCGGGCAGCACGCGCACGGCGGGCGTCCAGTCGGGCAGGCGCAGGCCGGCCGGCTTCAGCGGCGAGCGGGCGGGCCTGCCCACGGGCAGCCGGTCGCCGTCGCGCAGCGCGCGGCCCTCCAGGCCGCCATAGCTGGCCTTCAGGTCGGTGCTGCGCGAGCCCAGCGCGGCCGGCAGGTCGATGCCGCCCGACACTGTCACATAGCTGCGCATGCGCTCGTGCGGTGCGGCGACCTTGACCTGCTGGCCCGCGCGCACGGCGCAGCGCCAGCCTGGGCGCAGCGGGCGGCCGTCCAGGCTGGCATCGGCGTCGGTGCCGGTCAGCGCGATCCAGCCGTCTGCATGGAAGCGAAGCGTGGCGCCGCCCAGCGTGAACTCCAGGCCGGCGGTGTCCGCTGGGTTGCCCAGCAACAGGTTGCCGGCCGCCAGCGCGACATCGTCCAGTGCGCCGCACAGGCTGACGCCGCGGTCGCGCCAGGGCTTGCGTCCCAGGTCTTGCACGGTGGCCAGCGGGCCGGCGCGGACGATCTCGATCATATCGGCACGAAGCGCACGCGGTCGCCCGGCGCGAGCAGCGTGGGCGGGTCGGCCAGCGGATCGAACAGGGGCACGGCGGTGCGGCCGATCAGCTGCCAGCCGCCCGGCGTGGCCAGCGGGTAGATGCCGGTCTGTGCGCCGCCGATGCCCACGCTGCCGGCCGGCACCGACGTGCGCGGCTCAGCGCGGCGCGGCGTGTGCAGCGATTCGTCCAGCCCACCCAGGTAGGCGAAGCCGGGCTGGAAACCGATGAAGTAGACGATGTAGTCGGTCGCGGCATGGCGACGCACGACCTCCTCAGCGCTCATATCACAGTGGGCGGCGACGTCGCCCAGATCGGGACCGTCGTATCGGACCGCGATCTCGACGAGTCGGCCGGCTGCCTGCCTGCGCATCGGCTTGTGCCACAGCGCCAGGGCGGCCTGCGCCAGTGCTTCGGGCTCGTTGCGAAACGGGTCGAAGGTCAGCGTCAGGTTGTTCATGCCGGGGATGACGCTCAGCACGCCCTCGTGCTGCCCGAGCGCGGTGGCCAGCTGCCAGAGGCGCTGCTGGTGTTCCAGTGCGATGGGCCCGTCCACCGCGCAGCACATCGCCGCCTCGCCCAGCGGGCGGATCAGCAACTCGGTGGGGGCAGGCGGCGTGTCCATGGGGCGCAAGTATCGGGGCCACCGCTAAACTGCCGGCGCCCATGACCGACACCCTGTTCAGCCCCGCCGACGAGTACGCGATGCGCCTCGCGCTGGATCAGGCGCACAACGCCTGGCTGGTGGGCGAGGTGCCGGTCGGCGCCGTGATCGTGCGGGGCGGCCAGGTCATCGCCACCGGCTACAACCGCCCGATCACCACGCACGACCCGACCGCGCACGCCGAGATCGTCGCGCTGCGCCACGCGGCCACGCTGATGGAGAACTACCGGCTGCCGGAGTGCGAGCTGTTCGTCACGCTGGAGCCCTGTGCGATGTGCGCGATGGCGCTGATGCATGCGCGCTTCAAGCGCGTGGTGTTCGCCGCGACCGACCCGAAGACCGGCGTGGCCGGCTCGGTGACCGACCTGTTCGCGCTCCCGCAGCTGAACCACCACACGCGGATCGAGCGGGGTCTGATGGCCGATGCGTCAGCTCAGCTGCTGCGCGATTTCTTTGCCGAACGGCGCGAGGCCGCGAGGGCGCGCCGCGCCGAGCGTCAGGGGATCATTCCCACTGGCGAAGCCACCGAACTGGATCCTTCCTGATGACCTCCCTGACCCTGTTCACGCCCGCCGGTGCACTGGCCAAGTCCGCCAACCTGACGCGCGCGGCCAAGCGGCTGACGAAGCTGGGCTTCGACGTCGCCATTGACGCCGACGCGCTGGCACGCGACCAGCGCTTTGCCGGCGACGACGCGACGCGGCTGGCCGCGATCCATCGCATCGCCGACGCCGCGCCATCCATCGCCATGGCCACGCGCGGTGGCTATGGCATGACGCGGCTGCTGGACCAGCTCGACTGGAGCCGCATCGCGAAGAGCGTGGAGCATGGCACCCGCTGGGTCGGCTACAGCGACCTGACGGCGCTGCAGAACGGCTTCATCGCCCGCCAGAAGGGCTTGTCTATGTGGTCCGGTCCGCTGGCCTGCGACGACTTCGGCCGCAGCGACGCCGACGGCGGCGTGGACGAGGTGACGCAGGACTGCTTCCTGGAAGCCATGAGCGGCGCGCTGGAGGCCGTAGGTTTCCGCGCGCCGTCTCCCGAGTTCGATGGCCTGGAAGCGCGCGGCCGGCTGTGGGGCGGCAACCTGACGGTGCTGTGCTCGCTGCTGGGCACGCCGCACTGGCCCAAGGTCAAGGGCGGTATCCTGTTCCTGGAAGACATCAACGAGCACCCGTACCGCGTGGAGCGCCAGCTCCTTCAACTGCAGCAGGCTGGTGTCATGGATGCGCAGGCGGCGGTGCTACTGGGAGATTTCAGCGGTGCGGCGAAGTCGCCGCTGGACCGCGGCTACGGCATCAAGGACGCGATCGCCGCGCTGCGCGCCCGCACGAAGACGCCGGTGCTGACCGGCCTGCCGTTCGGTCATGTGCGCACCAAAGTCTGCCTGCCGGTGGGCGGCACCGTGGAGTTGTACGTGCAGGGCCGCGAGGCCATCGTGGGATGGCAGTCCGACCCGCGGTTGGCGCATGCTGCGCATCACCACGAGCATGGCGATGACTGCGCACTGGACTGCGGCCTCCATCACTGAAGTCATACCGGGTTTTCCACCGCGCTCGCTTGCCTGTATAGACGAGTGACCCGTCTATGATTCCGGCCATCGCCTCGGCTTGCGCCGGGGCGTCGCGTTTTTGAGGACGGTGTCGTGGTGGGTCGAGTCGGGTGGTTGAAGGTGGTTGGGGGCGCGCTCGCGCTGGCGCTGCTGCCCGCCTGCAACAACAGCCCCTTCCCGCGCGGCGCCGAGCGCGAGAACACGCTATACATGGCGTTTGCCGAGCGCTCGCCGCGCTACCTGGACCCCACCTCCTCGTACACGGCGCCCGAGAGTACATACGTCTACGAGATCAGCGAGCCGCCCTACGGCTACCACCCGCTCAAGCGGCCCTACGAACTGATTCCGCGTGCGGCGTCGAACGTTGCCAAGCCGTATTTCCTTGACAAGCAGGGCCAGCGGCTGCCGGACAACGCGCCAGACGCGCTGATCGCCGAAGCCGTCTACGACATCGAGATCCGCCCGGGGCTGAAGTGGTCGCCGCACCCGGCGTTCGCCAAGGACGCACAGGGGCAGTACCTCTATCACCACCTGAAGCCGGGTGAGCTGGGCGACAAGCGCAGCCCTTTCGAGTTCCAGCAACTGGCCACGCGCGAGGTGGTGGCCGAGGACTTCGTCTACGCGTTGAAGCGCCATGCCAGCCCGCGGCTGGAGGCGCCCGTCTCGGCGGTGTTCTCCGAGCATGTGCTGGGGTTGAAGGACTACATGGCGCTGCTGACCCGCGAGAGTGAAAAGCAGCTGACCGGCCTGCCCGATAACCTGGCCGACAAACCGTTCCTGGACCTGCGCCAATGGCCGCTGGCCGGCGCGGTGGCGGTGAACGACCACTTGTTACGCATCCGGCTGAAGGGCCGCTACCCGCAGTGGCAGTACTGGCTGGCCACCAATTTCACCGCGCCCGTGCCCTGGGAGGCGGATGCCTTCTATGCCCAGCCCGGCATGGCGGCCAACTCCATGAGCATGAACCGCTGGCCCATCGGCAGCGGCCCGTTCATGATGACCGAGTACGTGCAGGACCGCCGGCACGTCATGAGCCGCAACCCCCACTATCGGCCTGACACCTACCCCTGCGAAGGCGCCCCCGGCGATGCCGAGGCCGGCCGGCTGGCGGATTGCGGCAAGCCGGTCCCCTTCGTCGACAAGGTCGTTGCGATCAACGTCAAGGAGAGGGTGCCCATCAAGGAGCTGTTCAAGCAAGGCTACCTGGACCTGCCGGAGATGGACCGCGCCGACTGGGGCGTGAACCTTGCCGTGGACCGCGACGACTCGGACTCAGTCCGGGCGTTCTTTGAGCAGCGCGGCTTCCAGTTGCCAATGACGGTGGACATCTCCAACTGGTACCTGGGCTTCAACTGGATGGACCCGGTCGTGGGCCGGGGCGACACGCCGGAGCAGCAGCGACGCAACCGCGCGCTGCGCCAGGCGATCTCCATCGCCATCGACTGGGAGGAGGGCTATGGCCGCATCTTCCGCGACAAGGGTGGCGATGCGGCGCATGGGCCCATCCCGCCGGGCGTGTTCGGATCGAAGGAAGGGCAGCCGGGCGAGTTCAACCCGGTCACGCACCGGCTGTTGAACGGCAAGGTCGAGCGCCGGCCCATCGAGGATGCCTTCAAGCTGATGGAGCAGGCAGGCTACCCCGGCGGCCGCGACGCGACGACGGGCAAGCCGCTGGTGTTGAACTACGACTTTCAGCGCGTGGTGACGCCGGAGCTGAAGGCCGAGAACGACTGGCTGATCCGCCAGTTTGCCAAGCTGGGCATCCAGCTGGACATCCGCGCAACCGACTTCAACCAGTTCCAGGAAAAGATCCTGAAGGGCAAGCACCAGATCTTCTGGTGGGGGTGGTTCGCGGACTACCCGGACGCGGAGAACTTCCTCTTCCTGCTCTACGGCCCCAACAGCAAGAGCCAGCACGAAGGCGAGAACACCGCCAACTACCTGAACCCGAAGTTCGACCGGCTGTACCGCAAGCTTCAGTCGCTGGAGGACGGCCCGGAGAAGGCTGACGTGATGGCCCAGATGAACGACATCGTCCGCCAGGACGCGCCCTGGGCCTGGGGCTACTGGAGCTACTCGGCCGTGGCCTTCCAGCGCTGGGTGCACAACGGCAAGCCCGGCGTCGTCGTGCGTGACCGCGCGCGCTACCTGCGGGTGGACACCGAGGACCGCACGCGCAGCATCGCGGCGTGGAACCGGCCGGTCTGGTGGCCGCTGCTGGTGCTGGCCGTTGGTGGGCTGGCGATCTTCTTCGGGACGCGCCGCGCCTGGGTCAAGCGCGAGTCGGCCACGGCGCTGGGGGGCACGCGCTGATGCTCAGCTTCGTCATGCGCCGCCTGGGTTACGGCCTGGCCATCCTCATCGGCGTCAACCTGTTCACCTTCTTCCTGTTCTTCTCGGTCAACACGCCGGACGACATGGCGCGGCTGAACATCGGTGGCAAGCGCGTTACGCAGGAGCAGATCGAGGTCTGGAAGCGTGAGCGCGGCTACGACAAGCCGCTGTACTTCGATGCGACGAAGCAGGGCGCCGAGCAGCTCACGCACACCATCCTGTGGGAGCGTTCGGTCAGCCTGTTCGCGCTGGACTTCGGCAAGAGCGACGCGCGCCAGGCGGTCAACATCGGCCACGAGGTCAAGGTGCGCATGGGCGTGAGCTTGCAGCTGGCGCTGCCGCTGTTCATCCTGCAGGTCATCGTCAGCGTCGCGTTCTCGCTGCTGTTGGTGTTCTTCCGGCACACGCGCATCGACTTCTGGGGCGTGGTGCTGTGCGTGCTGATGCTGTCGATCTCCAGCCTGTTCTACATCATCGTGGGCCAGTACCTGTTCGCCCGCGTGCTGAAGCTGGTGCCGATGAACGGCTTCGCGCCGGGACTGGATGCGGTGCGCTTTCTCGCGCTGCCCATCCTGCTGTCGCTGCTGAGCCGGCTGGGCGGCGAGGCGCGGCTGTACCGCGCGATGTTCCTTGAGGAGATGGGCAAGGACTACGTGCGCACCGCGCGTGCCAAGGGCCTGAGCGAAGGCCGCGTGCTGCGCCGGCACGTGCTGCGCAATGCGCTGATCCCCATCATCACCAGCGCAGGCAGCTACCTGCCTTATGTGTTCCTCGGCAGCCTGGTGTTCGAGAGCTTCTTCGGCATCCCGGGCCTGGGCGCCTTCGTCATCGAGGCCATCACGGGCCAGGACTTTGCCATCGTGCGGACCATGGTCTTCCTTGGTGCGCTGCTCTACATCGCGAGCAATGCGCTGATCGACATCGCCTACACGTGGGTGGATCCTCGCGTGCGGCTGAGCTGAGGTTGTCATGAAGTTCGTGCTGCTTTGGACTGACGTCGCGCTGTGGCTGATGGCCGCTGCGGTCGTGACCTACGCCTGGCGCGTGAAGTCGCAGGCGCATCTGCGCGCGACCTGGCAGCGCGTGCTGCGCGATCCGGTGGCCGCCAGTGCGGGCGTCGTCATGGCGCTGTTTCTGGGCGTCACGCTGGTGGACAGCTTGCATCTGCGCCGTGCGCTGCCCAGTACCGATGGCAGCCCGGTCTACGACACCCGCACGCTGTCCGCGCTGGACCTGCTGCTGGAGCGGCAGATCGAGATGCGCGAGGTCAGTTACTCGGTGCCGCTGGGCACTCACGGCTTCAACAAGGAGAGCACCACCGACGCGCAGGGTCAGGTCGTGCGTGCCTACCCGCGGCTGGCCTTCGGCGGCGCCCACCTGATCGATCCGGCAACGCAATGGGCAGGTGATGTGGCTGGCCGCGCGGTCACGGGTGTCGCGGGTGCCGCCGTTGTCATCGCGCTGCTGTTCGCGCTGACCGCGGCTGTGCTCGCCCGCCATCACGGCGGATGGCGCCAGGCGCTGCGAGACCTGCTGGCCGACCGCACGCACTACCCGTGGCGCGCCATGCTGCTGACGCTGGCGGTCGTCGTGCTGCTGGTCGGTCCGACGCTGGCGTTGATGGGCCACTACCACGTGCTGGGCACCGACCGCACGGGCAACGACGTGCTGGTGCAGGCGCTGAAGAGCGTGCGCACCGCCTTCGTCATCGGCGCGCTGTCCACGCTCGCGACGTTGCCTCTGGCGCTGCTGCTGGGCGTGCTGGCCGGTTACTACAAGGGCTGGGTGGACGAGGTCATCCAGTACGGCTACACCACGCTCAGCTCCGTGCCCAACGTGCTGCTGATCGCCGCCTGCGTGCTGATGGTGCAGGTGTTCCTGGACAAGAACCCCGAGCTGTTCGAGACGGCCGTGGAGCGCTCCGACCTGAAGATGCTGATGCTGTGCCTGATCCTCGGCCTGACCGGCTGGGCGGGGTTGTGCCGGCTGGTGCGCGCCGAGACGCTCAAATTGAGAGAGCTGGACTACGTGCAGGCGGCGACGGCCTTCGGCGTGGGCGACGTGAGCATCATGGCCCGCCACATCCTGCCCAACGTCATGCACCTGGTGTTGATCACGGTGGTGCTGAGCTTCTCGGAGCTGATCCTGTACGAGGCCGTGCTCACGTACGTGGGCGTTGGCGTGGACCCGACCACCAACAGCTTCGGCGGCATGATCAACCTGGCCCGCTCGGAGATGTCGCGCGACCCGGTCGTGTGGTGGAGCTTCGCGGCGGCCTTCGGCTTCATGGTGAGCCTGGTGCTGGCGGCCAACCTGTTTGCCGACGGCGTGCGCGACGCGTTCGACCCCAAGGCGCGTTCGACACGGCCGCGCGTGCTCAGCCGCAAGCAGGTGGTGGACCATGCTTGAGATCTGTGACCTCAAGGTGGAGCTGGCCGCCGAGGCGGGCCTGGTGCGGGCCATCGACGGCATGCGGCTGGCGCTGACGCGCGGCGAGACCTTCGCGCTGGTGGGCGAGAGCGGCTGCGGCAAGAGCATGACGGCGCTGGCGCTGATGCGGCTGCTGCCCGAGAACGGCCGCGTGGCCGGCGGGGCGGTGCAGCTGGACGGCCAGGACCTGCTGGCGCTGCCCGAGAGCCGCATGCGCGAGGTGCGCGGCGGGCGCGTGTCCATGATCTTCCAGGAGCCGTCCACCAGCCTGAATCCGGTCATGCGCGTGGGCGAGCAGATCGTGGAAGCCATCGAGGCACACACGGACCTGCGTGGCAAGGTGGCGCGCGCCAAGGCCATCGATTGGTTGCGCCGCGTCGGCATCCCCGAGCCCGAGCGCCGCATCGACGACTACCCCTTCCGCCTGTCCGGCGGCCAGAAGCAGCGCGTGATGATCGCCGTCGCGCTGGCGGCCGAACCCGACTTCCTCGTCGCCGACGAGCCGACGACGGCGCTGGACGTGACCATTCAGGCGCAGATCCTGGACCTGATCCGCGACCTTCAGCGCGAGCGGCAGCTGGGCGTGCTGCTGATCACGCACGACCTGGCCGTCGTCAGCGGCATGGCGCATCGCGTGGCGTTGATGTATGCCGGCCAGATCATCGAGGTCGCGCCGGCGGCCGAGTTCTTTTCGCACCCGAAGCACCCTTACGCGCGGCTGCTGCTGCAGGCGCTGCCTGATGCAGGCCGCCGCGGCGAACCGCTGGCGGCCATCGCCGGCACCGTGCCCCCGCTGTGGCTGGATTTCGCCGGCTGCCGCTTCGCGCCGCGCTGCGACAGAGCCATGGTGCACTGCGCCGGCACGCCGCCCACGCTAACCGACGAAGGCCTGCAGCATCAGGTGCGCTGCCTGCTGTACAGCCAGCCTGGCGAGGCGCTGGCGCGCGTGCCCGTGCAACCCCGGGCGGTGTGGTCACAGGCCATGGGGCAGGGCGTTGCGCCGCTGCTGGATGTGCGCGACCTGCACGTGCGCTTCGCGCTGAAGGCGCCGCTGTTCTCGCGCGGCCCGCGCCATTTCGACGCGGTCGACGGCGTCACCTTCCAACTGCATGCCGGCCGCACGCTGGCGCTGGTCGGTGAGTCCGGCTGCGGCAAGACGACGTCCGGCAAGGCCATCGTCCAGCTGCTGCGCCGCCAGGCGCAGATCAGCGGCCAAGCCTTGTTTGACGGCCAGGACCTGTTCCAGCTGCACGGCCCCGCGCTCGTGCAGGCGCGCCGCAGCGTGCAGATCATCTTCCAGGACCCGTTCGCGTCGCTGAACCCGCGCATGCGCGTGGCCGAGGTGCTCGAAGAAGGCCTGATCGCGCTGCGCGCCGAACTGGATGCTGGCCAGCGCCAGGAGCGGCTGCTGAGCCTGGTGGAGCAGGTGGGCCTGCGCCGCGACGCGCTGCAGCGCTGGCCGCACGAGTTCTCCGGCGGCCAACGCCAGCGCATCGCCATCGCCCGCGCGCTGGCCGTGCAGCCGAAGCTCATCGTCTGCGACGAGCCGACCTCGGCGCTGGACGTGTCGGTGCAGGCGCAGATCCTGAACCTGCTGCGCGAACTGCAGCGCGAGCAAGGGTTGGCCTACCTCTTCATCACGCACAACATTGGTGTGGTCGAGTACGTCGCCGATGACATCGCAGTGATGCAGCGCGGGCGCATCGTGGAGCAGGGCGCCTGTGCCGACGTGCTGGGCCAGCCTCGCGAGGCATACACGCGCACGCTTTTAGCCGCAGTGCCGCGACTGAACGTTTCACCAAGCTGAGCCGTCGCGGCGCGGCAACGCTCCGGGCTGACAGCCTAGGGAAGAGCCGCGGACGGAAGGTCATGTGAATCAACGGGTTATGGCCTGGGCAGCGGCTCGTGCGGACATTCCCGGAGCGAGGCGAATTGCTGCGGTCGCACAAACTGCGCCACCTCTCCAGCCGAGCACATCGCCCGGTCCAGGGGCGACCCGGACCCGGGTCGGTGCCGCCAGATCGGGCGGCGATGTCATCTCAAAAGGAATGCCCATGTTCAAGACCACCGCCATCAGCGGCGCAATCCTGTTTCTTCTTGCCAGTCCTGCGCTGGCCCAAGACGCCCAGAAACTGGAGCGCATACAGATCACCGGTTCCAGCATCAAGCGGGTCGATTCTGAGACGGCGCTGCCGGTCACGGTGATCTCCCGCGAGGCCATCGAGAAGTCTGGCGCGGTGAACATCGAAGACGTGCTGCGGCGCGTCGCCGGCAATTCGGGCATGCTTTCCGATTCCACTCAGGGCGCCGGCTATGCCACCAGCAACGCCAACATGCGCAACCTGGGCGCCAATTCGACGCTGGTGCTGCTGAACGGGCGCCGCCTGGCCGGCCATCCGTTCGGCTCCATCGGTGGTTCGGTCGCCGTCGACCTGAACAGCATCCCTTTTGCGGCCATCGAGCGCATCGAGGTGCTGCGCGACGGCGCCTCGGCCGTGTACGGCACCGACGCCGTGGCCGGTGTCATCAACTTCATCACCCGCAAGGATTACGACAAGGGTGAACTGACGCTGCGCTACGGCGAACCCGAGGCGAATGTCGGCGGCGGCAAGGAGCAGGGGGGCTCGCTGGCATTCGGCATGGGCAACCTGGGTACCGACGGCTACAACTTCCTCGTCACCGCCAATTTCAAGGAGCAGACCCGCATCGAGGCCGCCCGGCAGGGCTGGTACTGGCGCCATGCGACCGAGGTGCCGGGTTCGATCCCGCCGACGTCGTTCCGCGGCTATCCGGGTCGGTTGATGGACATTGGCGTCAGCCCCGGCGCTTACACCAACCCCGGTGCCAACATGGCGGCCTGTGATCCTGCCAACACGGTCACCCAGATCACCGGCACGACGCCCAGTGGCCAGGACGCGGTGGTTTGCCGCGCCATCTACGCCGCGATGCTCGACAATCTGCCCGACAGCACCAAGACCGACCTGTTCGCGCGCGGCACGTTCAAGATCGACGCCGACAACCAGTGGTTCGTCGAGGCGTCCGCCGCCCGCAACCACACGATTGGCCGCGCCGCCGCCACGCCCATCGACGGCTCGGCGATGAAGGTGCGTGCCGACGGCTCGTATCCGAACGTGCGCATGCCTGTCACCAGCAAGTATTTCCCGACGGCGCTGCTGACTCGCCTGGGCTACACGCCGGCCGATTACGTCTCGTTCACCGATGCGCAAGGTGTGGGCTACACCGAGATCGCCTACCGCTCGCTGGATCGCGGCAACCGCGTCAGCGACAACACCAACGAGCAATTCCGCGTCGTCGTCGGTGCCAACGGCTTGTTCTCGGGCTGGGACTACGACATCGGCCTGAACATTGCCCAGGCGCGCGGCAAGCTGAACTACAGCGGCTATCTGCTGGAGGAGCCCTTCCTGGCGGCGATGGCCACGGGTAACGTCAACCCTTTTGGCCCCAACGACGCGGCCGGCGTGGCGCTGCTGGACGGTGCGGCGCTGGAGGGCAAGGTGCGCCAGTCCAAGGGCACCACGATGGTGCTGGACGCCAAGGCCAGCCGCGAACTGATGCCCATGGCGGGCGGCATGATGGCGCTGGCCGTCGGCATCGACCTGCGCCGGGAGAAGGCCGACGACAAGCCCACCAACGTGGAGTACTCCAAGGGTTCGCACATTGGCGGCGAGGGCTCGGTGCCTGCCACGTCCGCAAGTCGCAGCATCTCGGCCGTCTACGGCGAACTGGCCATGCCCTTCGCCAAGGGCTGGGAAGCGACCGTGGCCGCCCGCTACGACCGATACAGCGACTTCGGCAGCAGCTTCAACCCGCGTGTGGCGCTTCGCTTCCAGCCCAGCAAGGAAGTGCTGCTGCGCGCCAGTGCAGGCACCGGCTTTCGCGCGCCGACCCTGTGGGACGTCAACAGCCCGATCTCCAACACCAACACGGCAGACGCCCAGATCGACCCGGACTGCCCGGTGCCGCCGAACGCCAGCGGCAACCTTCCGGCGCTGTGCAACACGCAGTTCAATGTCCGGCTGTCCAGCGACCCCAACCTGAAAGCCGAGAAAAGCCGTCAGTTCGCCTTCGGCACCGTCTTTGAGCCGGTGCGTGACCTCAGCATCGCGCTGGACTACTGGAACATCGAGAAGCGTGACCAGATCGGCGTCATCAGCGGCGACACGCTGATGACCGGCAATGGCCTGTATGACAAGTACAAGTCGCGCGTCCGCCGCTCGCCGACTGGCTACATCGCCTACATCGAAACGCCGGTGGAGAACCTGGGCAAGCTCAAGACCTCGGGCATCGACTTCGACATTCGCTCGGCATTCGCGCTGGGTGCCATGGGGCGCCTGGGCGTCGGCTTCGCGGCCACGCGCACGCTGAAGTTCGAGCAGCAGAACGGCCGCGACGAACCCTTCACGGACTACCTGGGCAAGTCGCTGGGCGGTAACCCGCCGGTTCCTGAGTGGCAACACACGCTGTCGTTCGACTGGACGCTGGGTTCCTGGAATCTCGCGCTGGAGAACGTGTTCACCAAGGGCTGGCAGGAGTCGGCTGCGGTCGTCAATACCAATCTCGGCGTGGATGCGCCTTACAACGTCAAGGACACCAGCCGCTGGAACCTGTCGGTGAGCTACCGTGGAATCAAGGATCTGCGCCTGACGCTGGGCGCCCGCAACGCGTTCGACCAGGATCCACCGTTCGTCGCGTCATCGAGCTACGGCTCCCACGCCGCCGGCTTTGCTGGCTCGTTTGCCGATCCGCGAGGCCGCTTCATTTATGGTTCGGTGAGTTATCAGTTCAAGTAAGCGAAGGCGATTCGCAAAAGGCCTGCCACGAGGTCGGCCTTTGTAAGCCAATCGTCAAAAGTCAAAAGGAAACGTGACGTAATTCGCCCGCCGGATGCATCAATCGGCCCCGGGTTAGCACCAACAAGGGGTGGGAAATCACGGGGCTAAGATGCCGCATGGCCAAAGTTTGGCCGGTGGTGTAGCCATTGGCTGTGCCTGGTTCGTGGCGAAGAAACGCGTGCCCGACGGCGAATGCCACCGGGCAATTTTTTTGGCCTCAACGGATGTGAAGCTACCTTTACATCCCCGGCAGACTGCGTGTTTTCTACGATTCTGGAACGTGGTTCCGGGATTTAGAATCCATGTCCTTCGGGAGCTAGTCGACGGCAGGAGCGCAACTTCCGCCGTTGTTCAAATGGCCGACATCCTGAGAGTCATTGACTGTGATCTGTAGTTGCAAGAAGGAGCGCGCATGAATTTTGCGCAGGAGAAGCAGGGCGCGTCCCGGTTCACGGGCATTGGTATCGTGGTCCTGATTCACGTCGTGGCCATCTACGCTTTGGCCAGCGGCCTGGCCAAGGACATCGTGAAGAAGGTCAGCGGCCCCATCGAGACCAAGGTCATCGAAGAGGTGAAACAGCCGCCACCGCCGCCCGAGAAGGTGATTCCGCCTCCTCCGGACATCAAAGCACCCCCGCCGCCTTTCGTGCCGCCGCCTGAATTTCAGGTGACCGCGCCCGCACCGCCGGCACCCGCGATTCAATCCACGCAGGTTGCACCGCCGGCGACGGAGACGGTTCGTCCGCAGCCCGCGCCCGTTCCGGCCGCACCGCCTGCAGCTCCCCGTGTCGGCCCCAAGACCGCTGCGATGGTCTGCACGAAGATGGGCAAGCCGGAGATGCCGTCGGTCAACTGGAGTGGCGAAGCGCTATACAAGGCCATCGCCACCGTGAAGGCCGGTCGCGTCACGAGCGTGGAGTTCCAGTCGCTGCGAGGCGGCGTGGATCGCAAGGCACAACGTGCTCTGACACAAGCCATCGAGGCGACGCTGCGCGATACCTACGAATGCCCGGGTGACCACGTCTTCGAGCAGGAGTTCCAGTTCAAGATCGAGTAGCCCGTCCGCTTCGAGTAAGGCGTCGCTGCTGCGGCGCGTTCAAATCAAACACCAAACCAGAATTTTTCCGTAGGAGTTGACTCCATGATTTCTCGCATCACCGGCTTCCTTGCCGCCATCGCCATGGTCGCGACCCTGGCTGTTTCTCCCGCTCAGGCGCAAGACCAGCAGCCGGCTGCTTCGGCCCCCGTCGCCGAGACCGTTGCCGCTCCCGTGGAAACGGCTGCCGCCCCCGCTCCCGCAGCTTCTGCTCCGGTCGACAACCCCTACAGCCTGGCCAACATCATCGCCCACGGCAACGTGGTCGACCAGGTCGTGCTGCTGATCCTGGGCATCATGTCCATGGGTTCCTGGTACATCTTGGTGGTCCGTCTGTGGGACACCAGCAAGCTGTCTTCCGAAGCCAAGGAAGTCCGCGCCACGTTCTTCAAGAAGCCCAGCCTCGCTGACGGCGTGAAGGGCCTGAAGGAAGAAAGCGCCTTCCGCTACATCGCCACCACCGCCATCGAAGCTTCCGAGCACCATGAAGGCGCGCTGACCGAGAACATCGATCACAGCACCTGGGTCACGATGAACGTGGACCGCGCCGTCGGCGAAGTCAACTCCAAGATCTCCGCCGGTCTGGGCTTCCTGGCAACTGTCGGTTCGACCTCCCCCTTCATCGGCCTGTTCGGCACGGTGTGGGGCATCCTGAACGCGCTGACCGCCATCGGTGTTGCCGGCCAGGCTTCGATCGACAAGGTTGCTGGCCCCGTGGGCGCCGCGCTGATCATGACCGCCATCGGTCTGGTCGTCGCCGTTCCGGCCGTGCTGGGCTACAACTGGCTCGTTAACCGCAACAAGACCGTCATGGCCCAGGTTCGCGCCTTCGCCGGTGACCTGCATGGCGTGCTGATGGGCAACCGCGCCGTCGCCAAGCGCTAATCCCTGAGCTGCAGCTCGTAAAGGAGCCAATGCCATGGGCATGAACGTCGGATCCTCTTCCGGCGAGGACGAAGTCAATGCAACCATCAACACCACGCCCCTCGTGGACGTGATGTTGGTGATGCTGATCATCTTCCTCATCACCGTTCCGGTGGTGACGCAGACGGTGGCGGTCAACCTTCCCAAGGAGACCAACATCATCCGCGTGACCAAGCCGGAGAACATCGAAATCTCGGTCAGCAAGGACGGCGACGTCTTCTGGAACACCAAGCAGATTCCCGACATGGAGGAGCTGGTTCAGCGCCTCGGTAAGGAAGCTGTGAAGAATCCGCAGCCCGAGGTGCACATCCGCGGCGACGACAAGTCCCGTTATGAATCGGTCGGTCGTGTGATCTATGCCTGCCAGCGTGCCGGCATCATGAAGATCAACTTCGTGACCGAGCCGCCAGCGCGCGGCGGTTGATCTCGGGAGTCAAGCATGGGAATGAATGTTGGAAGTTCGTCTGGTGACGGTGATCCCGAGCCGATGATGGACGTCAATACGACGCCGCTGATCGATGTGATGCTGGTGCTGCTGGTGATGCTGATCATCACCATCCCCATCCAGCTGCACACGATCAACCTGGACATGCCACCGCCCAGCGACAGGCAACCAGAGCGCGATCCGATCGTGCACACCGTCATGATCGACTTTGACGGGACGATCTACTGGGATGAGAACGCGCTGCCGAACATCGACGCGGTGAACGCGAAGATGCAGGAAATCGGGGTGATGAATCTTGGTGACCAGCCGGAAATCCACATCAAGCCGAACAAGCTGGTGGACTACGGTGTCGTTGCTGCCGTGATGGCCTCGGCTCAGCGCAACAACGTCAAGAAGATGGGCATGGTTGGTAACGAGCAATACGTCAAGTGACGTGGGCTCGGGCCAGCTAACGCCGATACTTTGAGCGCGCTGCCCGAAAGGGCGGCGCGTTTTTTCTTTGTAGGAGAGCGAGTTGAAGACTTTGAAAACCGTGGTGGCCGTCGCCGTTGGTGCGATGGCCCTGTCCATGAACGGTGCCCCTGGCGCCGAGTTCGGCTTCAGCCAGGCGACGGCCCAGGAAACCGTCCGCAAGGAAGTTGGCACGCCGTTGACCGAAGCTAGCCGTCTGGTCAAGGCCACCAAAGGCAAGGAAGCGCTCGCCAAGCTGCGTGAAGCCGAGGCGGTCGCTGGTCGCACGGCAGCCGAGAACAATGCCATTGAGGGCGTGCGGTTCTCCGCTGCGATGTATGCCAACGAGCCTGACACGATGGCCCGCTCTTTCGAAGCGCTGAAGAGTGCTGGCAAGCTGGGGCAGTCGCAGCAGCTGCAGTACATGGAAGCCATCGCCGGCACGTACTTGCGCAACCGCGACGCTGCCAAGGCGCTGACGTGGGCACAACGCTACTTCAAGGAAGGCGGCAACAGCCCCGCGATGAAGCAGGTGCAGCAGAGCGCGCAGTTCGCGTCCGGCGACATGACCGGCGCGATCAAGGACACGCTGGATGAGATTGCCGCTGACGAGCGTGCCGGGCGCACACCGTCCAAGGACAAGCTGAACCTGCTGCTGTTTGCGGCCATGAAGAAGGGTGACGCGAACGCTGAAGGCATCGCGACCGAGAAGCTGCTGAACTACTACCCGGATCCCAAGCTGTGGGGGCAGATCCTCAGCTCGCTGCCGCAGAAGAAGAGCTTCGACAGCAATCGCTTCCAGCTCGACCTGTTCCGCCTGCGCCTGGCCACCGGCAACATGCGTGAAGCCAACGACTACATGGAGATGGCTCAGCTGGCCGCCCAGGCGGGCTACCCCGAAGAGGGCAAGCAGGTCGTGGACAAGGGCTTTGCCGCAGGCGTGCTGGGTCAGGGCGCTGAAGGCGCCCGTCACAAGCGCTTGGCCGACCTGATGATCAAGAGGATCGGCGAGGCCAAGGCCAGCGCTGCAGCCAACGAGAAGGCGGCGGATGACGCCAAGGATGGCAACGAACTCGTCAAATTGGGGCTGGCCAATGCCTTCGGCGGCAACGGCAAGAAGGGCGCGGGGCAGATCGAGCAAGGGATTGCCAAGGGCAACCTGAAGCGGCCTGAGGATGCCAAGCTCTACCTGGGGCTGGCCCATCAACTGGCGGGCGATCACAGCAAGGCCGTGGCGGCCTGGCGCTCGGTCAAGGGCACGGATGGTGCCGCCGACCTGGCCCGCCTGTGGATCATCCAGTCGCGCAAGCGCTGACCGCGTCGGTTTCGACCTGCGGAAAGGGCCTGGTGCGAACCAGGCCCTTTTTTCTGTGCGCCAGGCATGGCGCTGTCCGGCTCGCTGTGGTGGCGAGTGGGATGACTTGGGGGTGGAAGTCCCCTGCGGACCTTGATGGTGGGACCGTTAGCCGAACAGCAAGGGTGTCCGCCGCGAGGCGGAATCTGAAGGAAGCTGTACGCAATGCTGTGGCCCGACGAACAGAAGCCGCATATGAGGCAGGCTCAGCTGGGCGAGGGAGCCGAAAAGCCCGAAGCCCAAAATCATCCGGAAGGTGAGCAAGTAGATGCGGCGGGTGTATGCAGTGAAGGTCGCGCGTCTTACCCTGGGAGACCTGTCAGCCTGCCCGATAGCGCTACCGGCGTCGCAAGGCGACGGGATGGGCCGGCAGGGGGTAGCAGAGGCCGTAGTAGTCGCTGGGAGCCGCAGCGGCGAAGGGCCGACCCTGTCATGAGTGGACAGTCACGCGTGCTCTCTGGCATTGCAGGGCAGAAGTCTTGGCACGGGCCAAGAGCAACGGCAACCGCTGAGTCGAGGCAGGAAGTCTCGATGCGGTGCGGTGGTGCTCGATGCAAATCAGGCGACACGACGAACGAAACCAAGCTCGCTGGGCACCTCGTCCAGTAGACAGGAACCGACGTATGCCGAACGGCACGTACGGCGGTGTGGGAGGACGGAGGGGGGGGCAACCCCTCCTCCTGCCCGATTGGTGCGCCCGGCAGGGCGCACTTGCTTGGAGGTGGACGTCCTCTACCAGCCCGGCAAGGCGAATGGCTAGCCAAGGCAAGGGCTCCGCGGGCGACTGCGGGTCTGAAGGAAGCGCCATGGCAAAGCGCTGGCCTGACGAACAAGAAGCGGATACGAATGCTGGGGCCAAATACTTGGTGGCCGCGATGCCGCAGACGTACCTTGCGAACATGGGGCTAGTGTCGTTGGTGGACATCCACCAAAGACTCCAGCGTTTTACTTGAACCGCCGGATGCGGAACCGCACGTCCGGTGGTTTGAGAGGGCTGAGGGGGCGACCCCTCACCCTGCTTGAACCCGCACCGAGGTCACTTGGGCGCCATGCGGATTGCACCGTCCAGCCGGATGACTTCGCCGTTCAGCATCTCGTTCGTGACGATCTGGTGCACGAGCTTCGCGTAATCCTCGGGGCGGCCGAGGCGACTCGGGAAGGGCACGCTCGCAGCCAGCGCGTCCTGCACCTCCTGCGGCATGCCGAACAGCATGGGCGTGCCGAAGATGCCCGGCGCAATCGTCATGTTGCGGATGCCGTTGCGTGCCAGGTCGCGCGCAATGGGCAGCGTCATGCCAGCGACGCCAGCCTTGGACGCCGCATAGGCCGCCTGGCCGATCTGGCCGTCAAAGGCCGCGACCGAGGCGGTGGAGATCAACACGCCCCGCTCGCCGGTCTCTTCAGGCTCATTCTTCACCATCGCCTCGGCCGCGAGACGGATCATGTTGAACGTGCCGATCAGGTTCACCGTGATGGTCTTGGCGAAGCTGGCCAGCGGGTGCGCCCCGTCCTTGCCGACCGTCTTGCTGGCCGGCGCGATGCCTGCGCAGTTCACCAGCCCCATCAGCTTGCCGAGGCTGACGGCGGCCGTCACGGCCGCCTGGCCGTCGGCCTCCTGGCTGACATCGCACTTGACGAAGATGCCGCCGAGCTCGGCCGCGACATGCTGTCCGCGCTCGACCTGCAGGTCTGCGATGACGACCTTGCCGCCGTGCGTGGCCAGCATGCGCGCCGTGCCTTCGCCGAGGCCCGAGGCGCCGCCGGTGACGATGAACACCTTGCCTGCGATTTCCATGGTGAGGATTCCCTGGGTTGATTGACGTGAACGTCAATTGTCGGGCACAAAAAAGCCGCGGTGCCTGCGCCACGCGGCTGTTCGGAGTTGGAAGGATCAGGCCAGCGCCGCCAGGGCCTTGCGCGTGATCTCGTCGACCGAGCCGATGCCTTCGATGCGGCGGTACTTGGGTGCGTTCGCGTCACCGGTGGCGGCCCACTGAGAGTAGTAGTCGACCAGTGGACGGGTCTGCGCGGAGTACACGTCCAGGCGCTTCTTGACGGTCTCTTCCTTGTCGTCGTCGCGCTGCACCAGCGGTTCGCCGGTCGCGTCGTCCTGGCCCTCCACCTTGGGCGGGTTGAACTTGACGTGGTAAGTGCGGCCCGAGGCCGGGTGCGAGCGGCGGCCGCTCATGCGCTCGATGATGGCGTCGAACGGCACGTCGATCTCGAGCACGTAGTCCAGCTTCACGCCGGCCGCCTTCATCGCGTCGGCCTGTGGGATGGTGCGCGGGAAGCCGTCGAACAGAAAGCCGGCCGCGCAGTCCGGCTGGGCGATGCGTTCCTTGACCAGCGCGATGATCAGGTCATCGCTGACCAGACCGCCTGACTTCATCACCGCGTCGGCCTTCTGCCCCAGTTCCGTGCCGGCCTTGACGGCCGCGCGCAGCATGTCGCCCGTCGAAATCTGCGGAATGCCGAATTGCTTGCAGATGAAGGCAGCCTGGGTGCCTTTGCCGGCGCCCGGGGCGCCCAGAAGGATCAATCGCATGGGTCTCCTCGTCCATTCGTCTCTTGAAGAGGACTGTTGAAAAGTCCCGCTTCCGGTCAGCGAACGAGTATCGCACGCGGCCTTTCGGGGGCCTGACGCGCGAGAGCCGGATCAGGCTGTGATCAGGCGCCTGACGCGCTCCAGATCTTCAGGCGTGTCAACGCCGGGCCCGGGCGCTTCGGCACTGACGTGAACGGCGATGCGTTCGCCATGCCACAGCACCCGCAGCTGCTCCAGCGATTCGATCTGCTCCAGCGGGCTGACCGCCAGCGTCGGGAAGCGGCGCAGGAAGCCGGCGCGATACGCGTACAGGCCGACATGGCGCAGCGCTTGGTTGGGCTGGCCAGCGCCGTCGCGCCACCACGCGATGGGCGCGCGTGAAAAGTACAGGGCCCGGCCGGCCTTGTCGGTGACCAGCTTGACGACATTCGGGTTCGCGAATTCTGAAGGTTCGGTCAGCGTATGCGCCACGGTCGCCATTACGCAGTCGGGTTGCGCGGCCAGCGTTGCTGCGCAGGCGTCGATCATGCCCGGCGCGATCAACGGCTCGTCGCCCTGCACGTTGACGACGACGGCGTCGTCGGCCAACCCGAGCTGTTCGACGGCCTCGGCCAGGCGGTCGCTGCCGGACGGGTGGTCGGCTCGCGTCATCAGCGCAAGCACCCCGTGGCCTGTGCACGCGGAGGCGACCTCCGGCGCATCGGTGGCGACGACGATCTGGCTGGCGCCGGACAGCCCGGCGCGTTGCGCCACGCGCACGATCATCGGCAGGCCGCCGATGTCCGCCAGCGGCTTGTTGGGCAGGCGAGTCGACGCTAGCCGCGCCGGAATGACGACGATGAAGCTCACGTCGCGAGCGGTACGGGGGCGCTAGCGGCATCCGGGTCCCAAGGCCTGGCCTCGTTCTCCAGCATCAGCGGGATGCCGTCGCGGATCGGGAACGCCAAGCGGTCGGCGCGGCAGCCCAGCGCGGGCAAGTCGGCCTCGGTGCCACGCAGCAGGGTCAGCGGCGACTTGCACAGCGGGCAGACCAGCATCTCGATCAATCGTGGGTCCATGGGGAGGGAAACAGGCGTTGGAGTTGGGTGTCCAGCGCGGCCTCGAAGCCGGCGCCGGGCGCAAAGTCTAGCGCCACGACCCAGACCGGCGTGACGCCCACGCGCTCGGGCAGCAGCTTCACGGCGTCCTTTTCAGTCAGCAGCACGCCAGCCGTGTCCCCGGGCCAGGGCAGGGGGTCGAAGTCGGCGTGGTCGGGCAGCGGCAGCGGGGTGAATGCAAGCCCCAGGCCGGCCAGCATGTCGAAAAAGCGCTGGGGCCGCGCCAGGCCGGCGCAGGCCACCAGACCGGGTCGTTCGCGCAGTGCCAACAGCGTGGCCATATCTGCAGGCTTGCCTGCCCACCAGTCCGCCAGCGTGACGGCACCGGCCAGGCGGCGCTGCGCGACGAAACCGGGCAGCGAGGTGCTAGGCGCCAGCGCGTTGTAGACGACCAACTGGCCAGTCTGCATCGCCCCCGGCGGCTGGCGCAGCGGGCCGGCGGGCAGCAGCCGGCCGTTGCCAAGGCCGCGCTCGTCGAACACCAGCAGGGCCAGGTCGCGCGGCAGCCGCCAGTGTTGCAGGCCATCGTCGCTGACCAGCAGGTGCAGGCCGGGGTGCGCTGCCAGCAGCGCTCGTGCCGCCGCCACGCGGTCGCGGCCGACCGCGACGGGCACACGGCCTCGCAGGTGGATCAACAGCGGCTCGTCCCCGGCCTGGCGCGCCGTCGAGTCGCGCGTGACGAGGTGGACGTCGTCCCCCTGGCGGCCGTAACCGCGCGACACCACGCCGGCGTGAAGCCCACGTGCTCGCAGCAAGTCCAACAGCGCCAGCGTCGTGGGTGTCTTGCCGGCACCGCCGACGATCCAGTTGCCGACCACGACGACCGGCACCGGCAGCGTCTCGGCGCGCTTCAGCCCGAACCGATAGGCGAGGGTGCGCAGGCCCAGCAGCCCGCGGTACAGCCAGCTCAGCGGCAGCAGGGCGGCTGATAGCGGGCCGCCATCCAGCCACTGCTGCTGCAGACGGTCACTGAGCGTCGGTCTGCGCGGCGAAGGTGACACGCGTCAGGCCCACGCGGCGCGCGGCGTCCATCACGTTGATGACGGCCTGGTGCGGCGTGGCGGCGTCGGCAGAGATGATGACGGCAGCCTCGGCGTTGCCTTTGGAGGCCTGGCGCAGCACGCCGACGAGGATGTCGACCGAGCGGCCTTCGACCGCTTGCTTGTTGATGACGAAGCGGCCATCGGCCGCGATGCCAACGATGACCTCCTGCGGCCGGTCCTTCAGCTTCTCCGCGTCGGCCGACGGCAGCGTGATCTGCAGCTCGGTGAACTTGGAATACGTCGTCGACAGCATCAGGAAGATCAGGATCACCAGCAGCACGTCGATGAACGGGATCAGGTTGATCTCCGGCGGCTCGCTGTGCGGGGAGCGGAACTTCATGCCGGCGTCCTCAAATGGTGAAGCGTCGCAACTGGCCCATCAGGCGGTCGGCGGCGGCTTCCAGCTCCAGCACGTACTCCTCGATGCGGCCGCGGAAGTAGCGGTGGAACATCAGTGCGGGAATGGCGATCATCAGGCCGAACGCGGTGTTGTACAGCGCAATGGAAATGCCGTGCGCCAGCTGGGCCGGGTTGTTGCCGGTCGGGCCCTGGCTGCCGAAGATTTCGATCATGCCCACCACGGTGCCCATCAGACCCAGCAGCGGCGCGGCGGTGGCGATGGTGCCCAGCGTGTTCATGTAGCGGTCCATCTGGTGCACTGCGCGGCGCCCGGCGAACTCGAACACGGTGCGCAGTTTGGCCTCGGGCATCTGGGGCTCGGCCGACACGGCGCGCAGCCCGGACGCCAGCACCTCGCCCAGCAGGGAGTTCTCCGCCAGACGGTCGACCATGTCCGGGGCCGGCAGCTGCTGCAGGCTCACGCTCATCACATCGTCCAGCAGCCGCGGCGGCAGCACGCGGCTGGTGCGCAGGCTGGACAGACGTTCGATGATCAGGGCCAGGGCCACCACGGAACACAGGAGCAAGGGCCAGATCGGCCAACCGGCGGCTTGTATGATCGAAAACAAGGTCGTCCTCGTCGAGAAGTTGGCCGCTCAGGGCCGGATGATTGCGCGGGATTATGGCCCCAGCCTCACACCGCGCAGCCTCTCCTGCTCCCCGTTGGAAGCGCCACCACAATCCACCGCCGCTGTGGACAACTTTGTGGACAACCCGGGGGCGCGGACCCGCAGGGGCCGTCAAATCAAGGCCTTGGACAATTTGCCTCAAGATTGAGCAGCGGAAATCGAATTGAAAAACAAGGCCTTATGTGCTCATGACAGTGCCGTGACGGGCGAAATGAGCCGCAATTGCCCGCCAGCCCAGCAGGGGTGCGGCTGTGGACTTCCCGGCCCGCGCCGGTGTTGGGTTTGCGCGTGATTGAGGCGCGAGAACCCGCATCGAATCGTCGCATCTGGGGGGTTGCCGGCCTGGTGGAGGCGATCACGCAGAGCCTGGCCGAACGATTCTCGGTGGTCGCCGTCGGCGGCGAGATCGGCGGTTTCACGCGCGCCGCCAGCGGCCACTGCTATTTCACGCTGAAGGACGCCGACGGGCTGGCCGCCAGCTTGCGCTGCGCGATGTTCCGCCGCGCGGCGGCGATGCTGGACTTCACGCCGGGCGACGGATCGCTGGTCGAACTGCGCGGCCGGGTGGCGATCTACGAACCGCGCGGCGAGCTGCAGTTCGTCGTCGAGGCGATGAGGCGCGCCGGCGCCGGCACGCTGTACGAACAGTTCATGAAACTGCGCGCGCGACTCGCGGCCGAGGGGCTTTTCGATGCGGACACCAAGCGGAAGCTGCCGTCGCACCCGCGCCGGATCGGCGTCATCACGTCAACGGCCGGCGCCGCGCTGCACGACGTGCTGACGGCGCTGACGCGGCGGGCGCCGCAGGTCGAGGTGGTGGTTTACCCGAGCCCGGTGCAGGGCGTGGAGGCGCCGCCGGCGCTGGTCAGCGCGCTGCGCACGGCCAATGAACGGGCCGAGGTGGACGTCCTGCTGCTGGTGCGCGGCGGCGGGTCGCTAGAAGACTTGTGGGCCTTCAACGACGAGCGCGTGGTGCGCGCGGTCGCGATGTCGGGCCTGCCTGTCGTCTGCGGTGTGGGGCATGAGACCGACGTGACGCTTTGCGACCTGGCCGCCGACCTGCGTGCGCCCACGCCCACCGCCGCTGCAGAGCTGGCGGCGCCCGCGCGAGACGGCCTGCTGCAGCAACTCGCGGCGCTGGAGCGGGGGCTGTTGCTGCGGCTGGACCACCGCCTGCAGTCCACGGCCCAGCGGCTGGACCGTCTGTCGCTGCGCCTTGCCCGCCCCAGCGACGCACTGGCCCGCCAGCATCGCCAGTTGGAGCTGCTGGCGCAACGCGCGGCGGCGGCGCCGGCGCGGCGCGTCGAGCTGCAGCGCCAGCGCTTGGCGCACCTGGCGCCGCGCCCGCACCGTGCGCTGGCCGAAACGCTGCGCCGCCAGGCGACGCGGCTGGACGCGCTGCAGGCCCGGCTGGAGGCACTCGATCCGCAGCACGTGCTCGCCCGGGGCTATGCCTGGCTGGACGACGGACGGGGTGGCGCCATCACGTCGGTGCAGAAGCTGCAGGCCGGCACTGCAGTGCGCGCCGTGCTGGCCGACGGCCATGCAGACCTGCAAGTTCTGCAGGTACGGCCTTTGCCGCAGGGTTGATTCCCCGTCCCTACAATCTTTCGCGTTCACCTTCCCCCAACAAAGAGGTCCCCATGGAACACACGCTGCCCCCGCTGCCCTATCCGATCGACTCGCTGGCCCCGCACTACAGCAAGGAAACGCTGGAGTTCCATCACGGCAAGCATCACAACGCTTACGTGGTGAACCTGAACAACCTGCAGAAGGGCACGGAGTTCGAAAGCAAGACGCTGGAAGAGATCGTTAAGACCTCCAGCGGCGGCATCTACAACAACGCCGCGCAGATCTGGAACCACACCTTCTTCTGGAACTGCATGAAGCCGCAAGGCGGTGGCGAGCCCAGCGGCGCGCTGGCTGACGCGATCAACGCCAAGTGGGGCAGCTACGCCGCCTTCAAGGAAGCCTTCGTCAAGAGTGCCGTCGGAAACTTCGGCTCGGGCTGGACCTGGCTGGTCAAGAAGGCCGATGGCTCGGTCGACATCGTCAACACCGGCGCCGCCGGCACGCCGCTGACGACCGCTGACACCGCGCTGCTGACCGTCGATGTGTGGGAACACGCCTACTACATTGACTACCGCAACCTGCGTCCCAAGTTCGTCGAGACCTTCCTGAGCAATCTCGTGAACTGGCAGTTCGCCGAAGCCAACTTCGCGTAAGCGTCGACGGCAGAAAACAAAGCCGGCCTGCGGGCCGGCTTTTTTATGGAGCGTCGCGGTCGTCAGTGGTGGTCATTCCCGCCTCGACCGCCATGGCCCTGCGGCTTTCGCACCGTCACATCGACATCGCCCGGCGCCACCGGCGTGTGCGGCGCTGTTGCCGCCGGCGGTGCTTCGCCCACCTCGCGCGCCACGGTGCCGGCCGGGTGCTGGAACCAGCCCGGATCGCTGTAGTCGCCTCGTTTCAGGCCGTGCCTGACCTTCAGCACGCTGAACATGCCGCCCATGCCGATGGCGCCGAACGGACCATCGCCGGCCATCATCGGCGCGGTGTTGGCCGGCCCGGCCATGTGCATCTCGGTCATCTCGTGCATGCCGGCGTGCCCCATGGCCATGTAGCCCGGCACGAGCTTGCGGATCTTGTCTTCCAGGGCGCTGGCGTCCACGCCCAGCATGGTCGGCACGGCGTGGCCCATCGCGTTCATCGTGTGGTGGGCCTTGTGGCAGTGGAAGGCCCAGTCGCCTTCCTCGTCGGCGATGAACTCGACCTGGCGCATCTGCCCCACGGCAATGTCCGTCGTCACCTCCGGCCAGCGCGCCGTGCGCGGCACCGGCCCACCATCGGTGCCGGTGACCTCGAACTCGTGGCCGTGGATGTGGATGGGGTGGTTGGTCATCGTCAAGTTGCCGATGCGAATGCGCACGCGATCGCCCTGGCGCGCCACCAGTGGCGCGATGCCAGGGAAGATGCGGCTGTTCCAGCTCCACAGGTTGAAGTCCAGCATAGTCATCACCTTCGGTGTGGCCGAGCCCGGCTCGATGTCGTAGGCGTTCAGCAGGAAGGCGTAGTCCCGGTCCACAGTCGCGATGTGTGGATGCTTCGCTTTCGGATGCGTGATCCACAGGCCCATCATGCCCATGGCCATCTGCACCATCTCGTCGGCATGCGGGTGGTACATGAAGGTGCCGGGGCGACGCGCGACGAACTCGTAGACCCAGGTCTTGCCCGGGGGGATGGGCGGCTGCGTCAGGCCCGACACGCCATCCATGCCGTTGGGCAGGCGCTGGCCGTGCCAGTGCATCGTGGTCGCCTCAGGAAGGCGGTTGGTCACGTACAGGCGCACACGGTCGCCCTCGACAACCTCGATGGTGGGGCCGGGGCTCTGGCCGTTGTAGCCCCACAGGTGTGCCTTGAAGCCGGGCGCCATCTCGCGCACCACGGGCTCGGCGACGAGGTGGAACTCCTTGACACCGTCGGTCATGCGCCAAGGCGCGGTCCAGCCATTCAGCGTGACGACGGGGTTGTAGGGGCGGCCGTTGGGCGGCACGAGCGGGGCCTGCGTGTCGGGAGAGGTCTGGATGACCGGCTCGGGCAACGACGCGAGCGCGGCCTTGGAGACGGCGGCCAGCGAGGCCAGCGTGGAGCCGGCCAGCAGGGAACGTCGGTTGAACATGGATTGGTCTCTCGAATTCAGTGGGCGGCCGCAGCGGGCGCGGCAGCAGCGGAGCCCGCCTGGGGCAGGGCAGGCGATCCTGAAGATGTCACGCGGCCCAGAAGAGTCTGATCCAGGTCGGCTTGCGCCAGCCAGAAATCGCGCAGCGCGTCCTGCGCGGCGGCGACGGCGGCGACCTGGCTGCGCGCATCGGCCAGCAGCTCGAACACGCCGATCAGCATGGCGTTGTAGCGCAGCAGCTGCTCTTGCGAGATGCGCTGCGCCAGCGGCAGCAGTTCGTCACGGTGCTGGCGCGCGATGTCGAACGCGCCGCGGTACCGGCCGTGCGCCTCGCGCACCTCGGAATGCGCGCGGATGCCGGTGTCGGCCGCGTCGTACGCCGCCTCGCGGGCCAGGGCCTGCGCGCGTGGCAGCGGGCCGGAGCCGAACAGCGGCAACTCCAGCGTGACCTCCCAGCCGCGCTGCGTGGGCGCTTCGTTGGACGAATTGCGCACCACTCCCAACTCCAGCATGGAAACAAAACGATTGATGCGACCGGCTTCGAGCTGTCGCGACGCCTGCTCAAGCCGCAGCCGCGCGGCCTGCACGTCCAGCCGCTGCGACAGCGCCAGCGTCTCGGCATCGGCCAGTTCTCTCGGCGCGGCGGGCAGCTCGGGCAGGCGCTCGGGCAGCTGCAGCGCCGCGGCGTCGACGCTGGACAGTCCCAGCAGTCGCACCAGCCGCTCGCGCGCCGCCAGCCGCTGGCTCTCCGTCCGGGCCAGACCCAGGCGGGCGTCGGCGGCGAAGGCCTGCTCGCGGGCGTGGGCCAGTGCGTTGAAGTTGCCGGCAGCCTGCATGCGCTTGGCGAGTTCGGCGCCGGCATCACCCGCTTCCAGCACCTGGCGCCGATAGCTCAGCGCCGCTTCGGCGGCGACGGCAACGACCCAGGCCCGGCGCGTGTCAGCGGCCAGCGCCAGCACATCGGCGGCGGCCAGCTGCTGCTCGGCCTGCAGACGGCGCTGCTCGGCTCGCTGCACCAGCGGCAACGTCAGTAGCCGCGCGAGGCTGATGTGCCAGCCACGCTCCAGCTCGACCTCATCGCCGCGTCTGAGCCGGCTGAAGCTGAAGCCGGGGTTTGGCAGCCGGCTGGCCGCATCGACCTCCGCAGCAGTGACACCCAGGCGGGCCAGCCGTGCCTGCAGCGCGCGGCTGTTCTGCAGCGCCAGCTGCACGGCCGCGTCGGCGCCCAAGGGTTCGCGCAGGCGTTCAGCGAGCGCCTCGGGTGACAGCGGCTCGGCGGCCAGCGGCTGGCCGGTGTGGGGCTGGGTGAGGCGGTTGATGGCGGCGACGTCGGCGTCACCGGGCGGACCAATACTGGCGCAACCGGACAGCGCCAGCGCGCCCAGCAGTAGGGCCGGCAAGCGCAAAAGGGGAAATGGCAATGGCATGAAAGCCTCTCGGAACGGGACATCCACCCGCAGCATGCGGCAGCGCACGCGGCGGGGACAGCGTCGGGAGAAGGCTCAGCCTCGCGGTGGCGGGTCAGGCAGCGGCGGCACGACGTCGGCCCACCGCGTGGCAGCGGCTTGACGCGCGCGCTCGGCGCGCGTGACGGCGTCGGTCAGCGTCAGCGCGGGTGGCGGCGCGGCTGCGAGGCAGCAGGGCGCACACAGTTTGCAGGCCTGCTCGTGGTCTGCCTCGGCATCTGGCTGTTGATGATGCGCATGGCCTTCGTGCGTCATCCCGGCATGCGCCGGCTCGGCCGGTGGCATGCACTCCAGCTGCGTGGCCGCGAGCAGGCTGCGCAGCGGCAGCAGCGCGAGCAGCAGGCAGAGGACGAAGACGCGGCCGAAACGCATGGGCGGCACTTTAACCGCGCGGTCGTTGCGCCTGTGCTCGCGGCACCGCCAAAAGCAAAAGCCCAGGACTCCGGGGCCTTCTGCGTTAAAAGATCGGGTGGCTACACCAGGCCCTGCTTTGATGCCAGCACCGCGGCTTCTGCGCGGCTGGACACGTTGAGCTTCTTGTAGATGCTCTTGATGTGGTCGTTGACCGTGAACCACTTGATGCCCATCAGGTTCGCGATCTCCTTGATCGTGAAACCCTTGCTCAGGTAGGTCAGCACTTCGCTTTCGCGCGGCGTCAGGCGTTCCCACTCTGGCGGCGGGTCCAGCGCAACGCTGCGGCTGTTGCTGAACGGCGCATGCGACGACGACAGCGAGCCGAAGCCCGAGTTAAGCGGCATGTTGCCGCTGTCGCCGCTGGACGAGGGGCGGAAGTGCGACAGCAGCCGGCGCGCGATGGCGGGCGACAGCGGTGGCTGGCCACGCACGATTCGCTGCAGCTCTTCCACCAACACCTCGAAACGGTCTTCCTTCAGCAGGTAGCCGTCAGCGCCGCATTGCAGCGCGGGGAACAGGTGATCGTCGTCGGAGTACAGCGTCGTGACGATCTTGATGGCTGTCGAGCCGGCCAGTTCCGTCAGGAACTCCATGCCGTTGCCGTCCGGCAGCTCCAGATCCACGAGAACGAGCTTGAAACCCATGTCCTGGGCATTGCCGCCGAACTTGCTGACCTGGCGGCGTGCGTTCTCCAGGTCGCCGACCTCGGTGATCTCCATCGCATCGCTGAAGCTCTCGCGCACCACGCGGCACAGGAAGCTGCGGGCGACGGGGTTGTCTTCGATGATGAGGACTTTGACGGTCATGGCGGAGGGGCGGGGACGGCTGTCGAATCGACAGGCGAATGTAGCGCACCGACCCCCTAGAACGCCTGCCGGAACACGGGGGTGGACGCCCCCGTTTCAGGCTTCAAGCGTTGGTGAGAACTACCTTTCCGACGACCTCCCGCGCTGCCATGCGCGCGAACGCCTGCGGCAGCTGTTCCATAGGCAGCACGCGGTCCAGCACTGGCTTGATCTTGCCGCCGGCATACCAGGCGGCCAGCTCGCCCAGCATCTTCGCGTTGCGGCCCGGCTCGCGCTTGGCGAACTCGCCCCAGAACACGCCCACCAGCGACGCCCCCTTCAGCAGCGCGAGGTTCAGCGGCAGCGCCGGAATCGACCCTTGCGCGAAGCCGATGACCAGATAGCGGCCGCGCCACGCGATCGAGCGGAAGGCGAGCTCGGCGAGGTCGCCGCCGACCGGGTCGTAGATGACGTCGGGTCCCTTGCCCTCCGTCAACGTCTTCAACCCGTCGCGCAGGTTCTGCGTTGTGTAGTTGATGGTTGCGTCGGCTCCCAGCGTCTTGCAGGCTTCGCACTTGGCATCGCTGCCGGCTGCGGCGATGACGCGCGCGCCGGCGGCCTTGGCGATCTGGATGGCTGCCGTGCCGACACCGCCGGCCGCGCCGAGGATGAGCACCGTCTCGCCCGGTTGCAGCGCGGCGCGGTCCATCAGCGCGTGATGGCTGGTGCCATAGGTGCAGATGAAGGCCGCGGCGTCCTCGAACGCGAAGCCGTCGGGCAGCGGCATGGCCAGCAGGGCGGGCAGGCAGACCTCGGTCGCGAAGCCGCCCAGCCCGCCGAACGCGGCGACGCGCTGGCCGATCGCAAAGCCCTTCACGCCTTCGCCCACCTCGGTGACGACGCCGGCGAGTTCCGTGCCCGGCACGAACGGCAGCGGCGGCTTCATCTGGTACTTGTTCTGCACGATGAGCAGGTCAGGAAAGTTCAGGCTGGCCGCGCGGATGGCCACGCGCAGCTGGCCTGCCGGCAACGGCGGCGAGGGCAGGTCGCGCCATTGCAGCGCCTCGACGCCCACCGGGTTCTCGCACAGCCATGCCTTCATCATCGACTCCTGTTTTTTGACGAGGCGATGATAGGAATCAACGGGGTTACACCCGGTCTCGCAGGTGACGCGCTCCCTACAATTGGCCACATGCGCATCCTGATTTCCAACGACGACGGCTACCTGGCCCCGGGGCTGGCGGCCCTCGTGAAGGCCTGCGAAGGCCTGGGCGACATCGACGTCATCGCCCCCGAACAGAACGCCAGCGGCACCTCCAACTCGCTGACGCTGAACCGCCCGCTGAATGTCTACCGCGCCCTCAATGGCTTTCGCTACGTCAGCGGTACGCCGTCGGACGGTGTCCACCTGGCGCTGAGCGGCCTGCTCGGCTACCGGCCCGATCTGGTGCTGTCAGGCATCAACAACGGCGCCAACATGGGCGACGACACCCTCTATTCCGGCACTGTTGCCGCGGCCACGGAGGGTTATCTGTTCGGCATCCCGTCCATCGCGTTCTCGCAGGCCGAGAAGGGCTGGGGCGACCTGGAGGCCGCGGCGCGCGCGGCGCGCAGCGTCGTCGAGCAGGTCATTGCCGGCGGCCTGGGCCAGGCCTTCCTGTTGAACGTCAACATCCCCAACCGGCCTGATGCCGACCAAGTGCCACGCAAAGTCACGCGGCTTGGTCGTCGCCACTCCGCAGAGGCCATCATCGAGCAGGTCAACCCGCGCGGCGAGACCATCTACTGGATCGGCCCTGCAGGCATTGCCAAGGACGCCGGCGAAGGCACCGATTTCCACGCGACCGCCAATGGCCAGGTGTCCATCACGCCGCTGCAGGTGGACCTGACGGAGCATTCCTCGCTCGGTGCCTGGTCTCAACGCCTCGGGCTCTGATGTCCACGCCCAAGCGTTTCCCGGCCAGCCTGAAGTCAGCCGCGGTGCCGCAGCGGGAGCTGCTGATGCCGCAGCGCCACCTGCGTCAGGCCACCGTCGATGCGGCGCGACTGGCCCGCCCCAGCGGCACCGGACTCGACAGTGGCGCGGTGCGCGAGCGGATGGTCAACCGGCTGCGCGCCGAGGGCAAGTTCAACGAGCAGGTGCTTGCCGCGATGGCCGCCGTGCCGCGCCACGAGTTCGTCGACACCGCGCTGGCCGCGCAGGCCTATGAAGACACGGCCCTGCCTATCGGTCATGGTCAGACGATCTCCAAGCCGTCTGTCGTTGCGCACATGCTCGGCCTGCTGATGGCCAGCCCGGCTGCACGTCAGCGCGGCTCGCTGGGCCGCGTGCTGGAGATCGGCACGGGCTGCGGCTACCAGGCCGCGGTCATTGCGCTGCTGGCGCGCCAGGTCACGTCCATCGAGCGCCTGCAAGGCCTGCATGACAAAGCTCAGGCGAACCTGCAGCGCGTGTTGCTGCCGCGCGCGCCGCGCCTCATCTGGGGCGATGGCCGTGTGGGATACACCGGCGGCGCGCCGTTCGACAGCATCATCGCGGCGGCGGGCGGCGAGGACATCCCGCCGGCCTGGACAGCGCAACTGGCGCCCGGAGGCCGGCTCATCGCGCCCACCGCAACCAGCGGCCGCGGGCAGGTGCTGGTGGTGCTGGATCATGTGGTGGATAACGGCGTCAGCCGCTGGGTCCGCAGCGAACATGAGGCCGTGCTTTTCGTCCCCCTAAAATCCGGCATCGTCTGACGGGGCCGCTGGCGCACCGCGCCGCACAATCCCGGCGGTCCTCAACGTGCGACACACGATGCCCTCACGCCTGCGACTTTCATTCCTGATCCTTTCTTCCTCGCTGTTGCTGAGCGCTTGCGGTACGTCGCTGCACCAGGCGCCGGTTGAGGACCGCAACCCCCAGCCACCCAAGGCTGCGGCCGCGACGCCGGCGCCTGCGGCCTCTGCCGCTGCTGAAGTCAAGCCGCCGCCCGGTGCTGAGAACGCGGGCAAGCCCGGCTACTACACCGTCAAGCCTGGCGACGCGCTGATCCGCGTTGCGCTGGACAACGGCCAGAGCTGGCGCGACGTGGCCAAGTGGAACAACCTGGACAACCCCAACCGCATCGAGGTGGGTCAGGTCCTGCGCGTGGTGCCGCCGGGCGTGGATGCCGGTGGCACTACCGCCCGGCCCATCGCCAGCGCGCCGAAGATCGAGAGCCGTCCGCTGGATGCCAAGCCGCCGGTTGCATCGGCCAGTGCGGCCTCCGCTGCAGCTACTGCGGCACCGTCCAAGGAGGCCCCGAAGGAGGTCGCCAAGGAGTCCGCGTCGGACGACGATGGCTTGGCCTGGGGCTGGCCGGTTTCACACCCCGTCACGGCGGGCTTCGACGAGCAGCGCAACAAGGGGCTGGACTTTGCCGGCAAGCCGGGCGACCCGGTGCTCGCTGTCGCGGATGGTCGCGTCGTTTACGCGGGCTCGGGCTTGCGCGGCTACGGCAACTTGGTCATCATCAAGCACAACAACACCTACCTGACCGCGTATGCCCACAACCGGGCGATGCTGGTCGAACAGGATCAGGTGGTCCGCAAGGGCCAGAGGATTGCCGAGATGGGTTCCACCGAAAGCGACACCGTGAAGTTGCACTTTGAAGTGCGCAAACTGGGCAAGCCCGTCGACCCCGCCAAGCTGTTGCCTGCGCGCTAAGAGAGCGTCCACGCGCCTCCTCTAACGGGCCAGCCTCACGCCATGAAACGCGCTGCGCCCAAGTCCGACGGCCCAGGCAGCGCGGCCCACGAGCCGGGCATCATGTTGAGCGTGAGCGGCCGCAGTGAGCCTGACCAGGATGGCGGTGACGGCGGCGTTGCCGAGGACGTGGAGCCGGCGCCTCGTACGGCGGGCGCGGTGGTCGAACTGGGCAACGCGCTGCAGGCTTATCTGCGCGACATTCGCCGCACGCCGCTGCTGACGCCGGAGCAGGAGTTCGACACCGCCCAGGCCGCCCGCGCCGGTGATTTCGGGGCGCGGCAGGCGATGATCGAGCACAACCTGCGCCTGGTGGTCAGCATCGCCAAGAACTACCTCGGGCGCGGCCTGCCGATGAGCGACCTCATCGAGGAGGGCAATCTGGGGCTGATGCACGCCATCGGCAAGTTCGAGCCCGAACGCGGCTTCCGTTTCTCGACCTATGCAAGCTGGTGGATACGCCAAAGCATCGAGCGTGCGTTGATGCACCAAGCCCGTCTGGTGCGGCTGCCGGTGCACATCGTGCGCGAGTTGAACCAGGTGCTGAAGGCGCGCCGTGCGCTGGAGGCGTTGCAGAGTGCGCAGGGCGCTGAAGGGCGGGTGCGGGCTGAGGATGTGGCCCAGGCTCTCGGGCGGCCGGTCGACGAGGTCGCCGAGCTGCTGGCCTACGCGGAACTGCCCAGTTCACTGGACTCACCGGTGGACCGCAACGGCGAGGGCGGCGAGTCCATGCTGGATCTCGTCGCCGACGAGCAGGCGGTCGATCCACTGGGGCTGCGGCTGTCGCACGAGGTCGAGGAGTTGCTGCAGCACGGTCTGGCGAGTCTGAATGACCGCGAGCGCGAAGTGCTGTCGGGTCGCTATGGTTTGTCGGACCGCGAGCCCGAGACACTGGACGTGTTGGCCATCCGCCTGAAGCTGACGCGCGAGCGCATCCGCCAGATCCAGCTGGAAGCGCTGGCCAAGCTGAAGCGCAACATGATGCGCCACGGCGTGGACCGGGACAGCATCTTCTGATCTCCCGACGTGAGCCGGGATAATTCCGGCCCTATGAATCAAACAACGGACTGGCTCAAGGTCGAGAGCATCGAGCTTGAGGCGCAAGGCGTGGCGCACAACGCCGAGGGCAAGGTGGTCTTCATTGACGGCGCCTTGCCGGGCGAGATCGTGAAGGCCCAAATCGCACGCCGCAAGAACAACTGGGAGCAGGGCCAGCTCACCGAGATCAAGAAGGAAAGCCCGCTGCGCGTGACGCCAGGCTGCCCGCATTTCGGCCTGCATGCCGGCGCCTGCGGGGGTTGCAAGATGCAGCACCTGCACCCGGGCGCGCAGGTGGCCGTGAAGCAGCGCTCGGTGGAAGACCAGCTGTGGCACTTGGGCAAGGTCAAGGCCGAGGTGCTGCTGCGTCCCATCGAGGGACCGGCCTGGGGCTACCGCTACCGCGCTCGCTTCTCGGTGCGCTACGTGCAGAAGAAGGGCGTGGTGCTGATCGGCTTCCACGAGCGCAAGAGCCGCTACGTGGCCGACATGCAGGTCTGCAAGGTGGTGCCCAAGGTGGTCAGCGATCTGCTGATGCCGCTGCGCGAACTCATCATGGGCATGGCCGAGCGCGACCGGCTGCCGCAGATCGAGCTCGCCATGGGCGACGAGGTCATCGCGCTGGTGCTGCGCCATCTGAACCCGCTGCCGGATAGCGACATCGCGCTGCTGCGCAAGTTCGCTGCCAGGCATGGGGTGCAGTGGTGGCTGCAGCCCAAGGGGCCTGACACGGTCAAGTTGCTCGACGAAGGTGGTCCGCAGCTGGCCTACAGCCTACCGGAGTTCGGCATTCGCATGCCGTTCAAGCCGACCGACTTCACGCAGGTGAACCCGCACATCAACGCGACGCTGGTGGGCCGCGCGCTGCGTCTGCTGGCGGTGCAGCCGCACGAGCGCGTCATCGACTGGTTCTGCGGCCTGGGCAACTTCACGCTGCCGCTGGCGACACAGGCGCGCGAGGTGCTCGGCATCGAGGGCAGCGAGACGCTGGTGCAGCGCTCGTTCGAGAACGCGAAGGCCAACGGCCTGGCCCACAAGACCAGCTTCGTTGCGCGCAACCTCTTCGACATGACGCCTGAGGTGCTGGCGGCCGATGGCATTGCCGACCGCTGGCTCATCGACCCGCCGCGCGAGGGCGCGTTCGCATTGGCCAAGGCGGTGGCTGACATCGCGCAAGACCCGTCGCTGGCGCCAGGCTGGACACCGCCCAAGCGCATCGTCTATGTGTCATGCAACCCGGCGACGCTGGCGCGCGATGCGGGGCTGCTGGTCAATGTGGCCGGCTACCGCTGCACGGCGGCCAGCGCGGTGAACATGTTCCCGCACACGGCGCACGTGGAGAGCATTGCGGTGTTCGAGCGCTGACTGGGCAGGCTTTCTTCGCGTAACTCCCGAGCCGCAGCGGCGGCTGGTTGGACAAAATAAACATAAACAAGATTGTTTAGTTGTTTTTCTAGCCCTTCACCCGGAGACAAGAAGGCCATGTTCAACCAATTCAAGTTCGCGCGCCTCCTGGCGCTAGCGTCGCTCGCACTGGCCGTCGCTTCCACAACGCAGGCGCAGGCCAACAACGCTGCAGCAGTGCCTGCGCTGAAGCGCGGCGTCAACATCGTCGGCTACGACCCGCTATGGACCGAGCCCGCCAAAGCGCGTTTCCAACCGCAGCGTCACATGCAGGCGATACGTGATGGCGGCTTCGACCATGTGCGGCTGAACCTGCACGCCTTCGCTCACATGGATGCCCAGGGGCAGCTGTCGGCAGCATGGCTGAACACGCTGGACAGCCTGGTGGACGCAGGCTTGAGGGCGGGGCTGCAAGTCATCCTGGATCAGCACAACTTCATGGACTGTGCCAAGGAGGTCGATGCCTGCCGCATGCGGCTGAAAGCCTTCTGGCGCCAAGTGGCGGCACGCTATCAGGACTCGCCGGATGGCGTCATCTTCGAGATTCTGAACGAGCCCAACGGCGCAGCCGACGCGGTCTGGAACGACATGCTGGCCGAGAACCTGGCCATCATCCGTACGTCCAATCCGACCCGGCGCGTCATCGTGGGCCCCAAGTTCTGGAACTCGCTGGACCATCTGGACAGCCTGCAGTTGCCGGCAAACGATCGCCGCCTCATCGTGACCTTCCATTACTACACGCCCATGGAGTTCACGCACCAGGGCGCGAGCTGGACGCCGCAGTTCCAGAATCTGTCCGGCATCACCTGGGGCGCACCGGCCGAGCTGGACAAGCTCAAGGCCGACATGGACAAGGTCAAGGCCTGGGCCGACAAGGCCCAGCGGCCCATCCTGCTGGGCGAGTTCGGCGCGTTGGAAACGGCGGGCATGGCGCAACGCGCGGCGTGGACGGCTGCCGTTGCCCGTGCCGCCGAGGCGCGCGGCTTCGGCTGGTCGTACTGGCAGTTCGACTCCGACTTCATCCTGTGGGACATGAAGGCCGACGGCTGGGTCAAGCCCATCCACAGCGCGCTGGTGCCCGAGAAGGCCGACAAGTCATCGACTGCCGTGCCGGCGCGCGATCCGGCGCTGGATCACCTGATAAACACGCCGAGCATCACGAGCTGGAATGTCTATGGCGGAGACGGCGCCGCGACCCAGCAACTGCCTTGCGCGGCGTATGGCAAGGTCTGCTTGCGCGTGCCACTCCAGGCCGCCAAACCCAATGCTTGGGACATCGGTGCCGTCGCGCCGGTTCAGGCGGCCATTGCCAAGGGCGATCAGCTTCAGATCTTGCTGTGGGCGCGGCTGGATACGGATGAAGCGAGCGCGAAGGAGACCGTCCCGGTGTTGCTGCAGCTGGGCGCAGCGCCCTACACAGCCCTCGTCTCCGGCACGGCGACGTTGACCAGCAAGTTGCAGCCGGTGGCCATCGGTGGCGTCGCCACGGCTGCCTTCGAGGCTGGCACGGTGAACCTCGCGCTGCAACTGGGCCAACTGGGCCGCCCGGTCTTGCTCAGCGCGCCGCTGGTGCTGAAGAACTACAAGCCAGCAAAACAATAAAAAAAGGAGCCAGTCTGCAGGCTCCTTCGTCAAGCTGCTGCCGTGGAACCAGCTTTGCCGGGCCACTGGCAGCGCTCCCTTGAGGGGTGGGGCAGGCGCAAAGCGCCTGCGGGGGGCAATCAGTCGCGCTCGCCGCCGAAGATGCCCAGCAGCGACAGCAGGCTCTGGAACACGTTGTAGATGTCCAGGTAGATGGCCAGCGTGGCGCTGATGTAGTTGGTCTCGCCGCCGTCCAGAACGCGCTTGATGTCGTACAGCATGAACGCCGAGAACACGCCCAGCATCAGCACCAGCACGGTCAGCATCAGCGCCGACGACTGCAGAAAGATGTTGGCGATGCCCGCCACCATCAGGATGATGGCGCCGACGAACAGAAACTTGCCCATGCCGGACAGGTCGCGCTTGATGACGGTGGCCAAGCTGGCCATGGCGAAGAAGATGGCCGCGGTGCCGCCGAAGGCCGTCATGACCAGGCTGGCACCATTGCGGTAACCCAGTACCTGCGCCACCAGTCGCGACAGCATCAGGCCCATGAAGAACGTGAAGCCCAGCAGGGCCACTACCCCCATGCTGCTGTTCTTTGTCTTCTCGATGACGAACATCAGTCCGAAGGCGCCGATGAAGAACACCAGCGTGCTCATGCCGAAGCCCATCGTGGCCATGAAGCCGGTGGACACGCCGATCCACGCGCCCAGCACGGTCGGCACCAGTGACAGGGCCAGCAGCCAGTAGGTGTTGCGCAACACGCGCTGACGGTCGGCAGCGAGGCCCGGGGCGGCATAGCCGTATTGGGTGTGCAGGCTGTCGTTCATGATGTCTACCTCCGAAGGACCAATGAATACCGGACCGATTCTAGGTGCGTCCCACACAGCTACATTGAGGCCTGTCACTTGAAACTCAAGATCATGAAGCAGCAACCCCAACTCGAACTCTCCGACGTCAAGCGCATGGCTGCCGCAGCCGAGGCCCATGCCGTGCAAAAGGGCTGGGCGGTGTCTATCGCCATCGTCGACGCCGGCGGCCATCTTCTGTGGCTGCAGCGCCTGGACGGCGCTGCGCCCATCTCGGCGCAGATCGCTCCGGCCAAGGCCCACACCTCGGCTCTGGGCAAGCGCGAAAGCAAGATCTACGAGGACTTGATCAATCAGGGTCGCATGTCTTTCCTCAGCGCCCCGGGTCTGCAGGGCCTGCTGGAGGGCGGCGTGCCCATCCTGGTCGATGGTCAGGTGGTCGGTGCCGTCGGTGTGAGTGGCGTCAAGTCCAGCGAAGACGTCGAAATTGCCAAGGCCGGCATCGCGGCACTTTGAGACGTCGCGAGTCGGTCACGAAGCCTCCGTACTAACCCGCGTCGGCTATACTCGATGGGTTTACCTGAACCCTGCGCTGCCCGGCGGAAACCTGTAAGGTTTCTAGAAAACCTACCCCTCGGTTTCAACAAGTTGGTCCGTTCCTGAATCCCCTCAGGTGGACCAATGCCGGGCACGCGAACCACTTGCGGAGACCCTTTGTGCTGACCGACCTGCTCCATCCCCCTCAAGCAATCCTGGCTCTGGCGGATGGGACGGTGTTCCGAGGCCAGTCCGTCGGCGCGACCGGCCAGACGGTCGGCGAAGTGGTGTTCAACACGTCACTGTCCGGCTATCAGGAGATCCTGACCGACCCCAGCTATTGCAAGCAGATTGTCACGCTGACGTATCCGCATATCGGCAGCTACGGTATCAGTGACGAAGACGTCGAAGCGTCCAAGATTTTTGCCGCCGGTCTGGTCATCAAAGACCTGCCGATCCGCGCGTCCAACTTCCGCGCCGGCAAGACGCTGGACGCTTACCTGCGTGAGCAGGGAACGGTAGCCATCGCCGGGCTCGACACGCGCCGCCTGACGCGTGTGCTGCGCACCCGGGGTGCCCAAAACGGCTGCATCCTCGCGCTGCCCACCGGTCAGACGCTGACGCAGGCGGACATTGACGAAGCCGTTGCGCAAGCGAAGGCCGCGCCGTCGATGGCGGGGCTGGACCTTGCGAAGGTCGTCAGCCGCACCGAGAACGAAGTCTGGACGCAGACCGAGTGGCAACTCGGCAGTGGCTACGGCACGCAAAGCGCCCCCAAGTTCCACGTCGTCGCGTACGACTTCGGCGTCAAGAGCAACATCCTGCGCATGCTGTCATCGAGAGGCTGCAAGGTCACCGTCGTGCCCGCGCAGACGCCTGCCAGCGCCGTGTTCGACCTGGAGCCGGACGGCATCTTCCTGTCCAACGGCCCGGGCGACCCTGAGCCTTGCGACTACGCCATCCAGGCCACCGCCCAGCTGATCGAGTCCGGTATCCCCGTATTCGGCATCTGCCTGGGTCACCAAATCCTGGCGCTGGCTAGCGGAGCGAAGACCTTCAAGATGAAGTTCGGCCACCATGGCGCCAATCACCCCGTCAAGGACCTGGACAGCGGCCGCGTCGGCATCACCAGCCAGAACCACGGCTTCGCGGTCGACGCCGAGACGCTGCCGGTCAACCTGCGCGCCACGCACATCAGCCTGTTCGATGGCACGCTGCAAGGCATTGCCCGTACCGACAAGCCGGCCTTCAGCTTCCAGGGGCACCCTGAAGCCAGCCCCGGCCCGCACGACATCGCCTATCTGTTTGACCGCTTCATCGGCCTGATGAACAAGGCCTGACATGTTCGGCATCACCGACATCGGTACCTACCTGGCGGCAGCGATCTTCATCATCCTGCTGCCGGGGCCGAACTCGCTGTATGTGCTGTCCGTCGCCGCCCAGCGCGGTGTGCGTTCGGGCTACGTGGCGGCGTGCGGCGTGTTCGTCGGCGACACGGTGCTGATTACGGCGGCCGCTGCCGGCGGCGCGTCCCTGCTGATGGCCAGCCCGCAGATCTTCTTTGTCGTGAAGATGGCCGGCGCGGTTTACCTTGGCTGGCTCGGCATCCAGCTGCTGCGCGGCGGCGTGAAGAGTTGGCGCGCTGAGGCGCACGTGGAGGCACCGCGCGCCGTGGATGCCGGCCAGCCATTCAAGAAAGCACTGGTCGTCAGCCTGCTGAACCCCAAGGCCATCGCCTTCCTGTTGTCGTTCTTTATCCAGTTCGTCGATCCGGCCTACCCGCATCCCGCGCTGACCTTTTTGATCCTTGGCGCCATCATTCAGGTGCTCAGCTTCATCTATCTCTCGACGCTGATCTTTGCCGGAGCCCGCCTTGCGGCCGCCTTTCGTGCGCGGCGTCGACTCTCTGGCGCGGCCAATGCCGGCGTCGGTGCACTTTTCGTTGGGTTCGGGGCCAAGCTGGCCACGACCACGCTCTAAGCAGACTCGCAAGCCATGCCAAAACGTACTGACCTCAAGACCATCCTCATCATCGGCGCGGGCCCGATCATCATTGGCCAGGCTTGCGAGTTCGACTACTCCGGCGCCCAGGCCTGCAAGGCACTGCGCGAGGAGGGCTACAAGGTCGTCCTCGTCAACAGCAACCCGGCGACCATCATGACGGACCCGGACACGGCGGACGTCACCTACATCGAACCCATCACCTGGCAGGTTGTCGAGAAGATCATCGCCAAGGAGCGCCCGGACGCGGTGCTGCCGACGATGGGCGGCCAGACCGCGCTGAACTGCGCGCTGGACCTGCACAAGCACGGCGTGCTGGCCAAGTACAACGTCGAGATGATCGGGGCCAACGAGCACGCCATCGAGAAGGCCGAAGACCGCCTGAAGTTCAAGGACGCGATGACCAAGATTGGCTTGGGCTCGGCCCGGTCAGGCATCGCACACTCGATGGAAGAGGCGCTGGCGGTGCAGAAGCGCATCCAGGCCGAGATCGGTGGCAGCGGGTTCCCGATGGTCATCCGTCCCAGCTTCACGCTGGGCGGCTCCGGTGGAGGTATCGCCTACAACCCGGAAGAGTTCGAGACCATTTGCAAGCGCGGGCTGGACCTGTCGCCGACCAACGAACTGCTCATCGAAGAGAGCCTGATCGGCTGGAAGGAGTACGAGATGGAGGTCGTCCGCGACAAGGCGGACAACTGCATCATCGTGTGCTCCATCGAGAACCTGGATCCGATGGGCATCCACACGGGTGACTCCATCACCGTAGCGCCCAGCCAGACGCTGTCGGACAAGGAATACCAGCTGCTGCGTAACGCCAGCATTGCCATCCTGCGCGAGATCGGCGTGGACACCGGCGGCTCCAACGTGCAGTTCTCGATCAACCCGAAGGACGGTCGCATGGTCGTCATCGAGATGAACCCGCGCGTGTCGCGGTCATCCGCCTTGGCATCGAAGGCGACCGGCTTCCCCATCGCCAAGATCGCCGCCAAGCTGGCCGTGGGCTACACGTTGGACGAGCTGAAGAACGACATCACCGGCGGCGTCACGCCGGCGTCCTTCGAGCCCAGCATCGACTACGTCGTCACCAAGATCCCGCGCTTCGCGTTCGAGAAGTTCCCGATGGCGGACTCGCGCCTGACGACGCAGATGAAGTCGGTCGGTGAAGTGATGGCCATGGGCCGCACCTTCCAGGAATCGTTTCAGAAAGCGCTCCGCGGACTGGAAACCGGCATCGACGGCCTGACCGAGCGCTCGACCGACCGTGAGGACATCGTTCAGGAGATTGGCGAGGCCGGCCCCGAGCGAATCCTTTACCTGGCGGACGCCTTCCGCATCGGCATGACGCTGGATGAGATCTACGAAGAGACCGCGGTGGACCCGTGGTTCCTTGCGCAGATCGAGCAGTTGGTGCAGATCGAGGGCGAGATCAAGGGTCGCGCCGTCGAGTCCATTTCCGAAGCCGAGCTGCGCTTGCTGAAGAGCAAGGGCTTCTCTGACAAGCGGCTGGCCAAGCTGCTGGGCACCAACCAGCACGCCGTGCGTGAGCGCCGCGTCGCGCTGAACGTGCGCCCGGTCTACAAGCGCGTGGACACCTGCGCCGCGGAGTTTGCAACGCAGACGGCCTATATGTACTCCACGTACGAAGGTGCTGATGCCGAGTGCGAAGCCAACCCTACCGACAAGAAGAAGATCATGGTGCTGGGCGGCGGTCCGAACCGCATCGGCCAGGGCATCGAGTTTGACTACTGCTGCGTGCACGCCGCGCTCGCCATGCGCGAGGACGGCTACGAGACGCTGATGGTCAACTGCAACCCTGAGACGGTGTCGACCGACTACGACACGTCCGACCGCCTGTACTTCGAGCCGGTCACGCTGGAAGACGTGCTGGAGATCGTCGACAAGGAAAAGCCGGTCGGCGTCATCGTGCAGTACGGCGGCCAGACGCCGCTGAAGCTGGCGCTGGACCTGGAGCGTGCCGGCGTGCCCATCATCGGCACGACCCCCGATTCCATCGACATCGCCGAGGACCGCGAGCGCTTCCAGAAGCTGCTGCACGAGCTGGGCCTGAAGCAGCCGCCGAACCGCACCGCGCGCACCGAGGACCAGGCGGTGACGCTGGCCAACGAGATCGGCTATCCGCTGGTCGTGCGCCCCAGCTATGTGCTGGGCGGCCGCGCGATGGAAATCGTGCATGGCGACAAGGACTTGGAGCGCTACATGCGCGAAGCTGTGCGCGTCAGCGAGAAGTCACCGGTGCTGCTGGACCACTTCCTGCAGGACGCAGTCGAGGTCGACGTGGACTGCATCGCTGACACGTCCGGCGACGTGATGATCGGCGGCATCATGGAGCACATCGAGGCGGCTGGCATCCACTCGGGCGACTCAGCCTGCTCGCTGCCGCCCTACACGTTGGCGGCCGACGTGCAGGATGAGCTGCGTCGTCAAACCGCTGCCATGGCCAAGGCGCTGAAGGTCGTCGGCCTGATGAACGTGCAGTTCGCCATCCAGGGCGATGTCGCCAAGGGGCTGGAGCACTGCACGATCTATGTGCTGGAAGTGAACCCGCGTGCGTCGCGCACCGTGCCATACGTGTCCAAGGCCACCGGCCAGCAGCTTGCCAAGATCGCAGCCCGCTGCATGGCGGGCCAGCAGCTGAAGGACCAGCGCGATCGCAAAGGCCGCGTGCCCGCTGAGGTGATCCCCCCGTACTTCAGCGTCAAAGAGGCTGTATTCCCCTTCAACAAGTTCCCGGGCGTGGACCCCATTCTTAGCCCGGAAATGCGTTCGACCGGTGAGGTGATGGGTGCTGCGCGCACCTTCGGCGAGGCGATGCTGAAGAGCCAGATCGGCGCCGGCTCGCGCCTGCCGCGCCAGGGCAATGTGCTGATCACCGTGAAGAACAACGACAAGGCCCGGGCCGTCGCCATCGCCAAGGATCTGCACGCGTTGGGGTTCGGCATCGTCGCCACCAAAGGCACGGCTGCGGCCATCACGGAAGCCGGTGTGCCGGTCAAGCTGATCAACAAGATCAAGGATGGCCGCCCGCACATCGTCGATGCGCTCAAGGGCGGCGACATTCAGCTGGTGTTCACGACGGTGGACGAGACCCGCACGGCCATCGCTGACAGCCGATACATCCGCCAGGCCGCGCTGGCCAACCGCGTCACCTACTACACGACCATGGCAGGCTGCGAAGCGGCCGTGGAGGGCATGAAGCACCAGGACGGCCTGCTCGTGCAATCCCTGCAAGAGTTGCACGCCGAACTCGCCTAAACTTCGTTCTCACTGATTCCGCCGCCGCCGTCCGGGCCACCCGGATCGCAGCGGCGGTCTCTTTTTTGCTGACCCAGATAGAGTTATGAGCACCATTCCCCTGACCAAGCGCGGCGCCGAAGCGCTGAAGGACGAGCTGCACCGCCTGAAGACCGTGGAGCGTCCTGCCGTCATCCTGGCGATTGCCGAGGCGCGGGCCCAGGGCGACCTGAGCGAGAACGCCGAGTACGACGCGGCCAAGGACAAGCAGGGCTTCATCGAAGGCCGCATCTTGGAGGTGGAAGGCAAGTTGTCGGTCGCGCAGATCATCGACCCGGCCACGCTGGATGCCGGCGGCCGCGTGGTCTTCGGTGCCACGGTGGATCTGGAAGACGAGGACAGCGGAAACGCTGTCACTTACCAGATCACCGGCGACGACGAGGCCGACATCAAGCTGGGCCGCATCTCGATCGGCTCGCCCATCGCGCGTGCGCTGATCGGCAAGGAAGCCGGCGACACGGCCGAGGTGCAGGCGCCCGGCGGCGTGCGCCGCTACGAGATCATCAAGGTCCGCTACGAGTGATGCTCGCGAGGCTGCAAGCGCTGCTGGCCGCCCTGTGGGGCGGCCTTTTGCTGTGCATCGCGTTCGTGGCAACACCCAGCGCGTTCGCGGTGCTGGAGCGCGCACAGGCCGGCGCATATGTGGCGCGTGTGTTCGCGCTGGAGGCACAGATCAGTCTGGCGCTGGGGCTGGTGTTGGTGTTGATCGAGCGTCGCTTGACGCGCGACACGTCGGAAGCGGGCGGCGCGAGTGAGGCCTTCTCCGCGCGTTTGATGCTGCCGCTCGTTGCGATCTTCTGCACCGTTGCCGGCTACTACGGGCTGCAGCCAATGATGGCCGATGCGAAGGCCGGCACCGGAGTGGCGTCGTTCGCGGCGCTGCATGGCGCCTCGCTGGCGTTCTTCGGCGTGAAGGGCCTGGTCGTGCTGGCCCTGGCCTGGGTCACTCAGCGGCGCGCTTCTTGACGCTGGTGTTGACGGCGCGCTTCTTGACGCGCTTGATTTCGCCGCCCTGAGTCACGCGCTCATTGCCCATGACCTTGACCTTGTTGATCTGCGGCCGGCCATTGCCGCTTTTGGAGAACTTGACGATCTTGACGACGCGCGGTCCGGGCATGGCGTGTTCGCGCTCGGCCTTGGGCTTCTCTGGCAGGGGCCGCCACAGCACCAGCAGCTTGCCGATGTGTTGGATGGGCGCGGCGTTCAGCTCATCGCACAGCTGCGCGAACATCGCTTCGCGCGCCTCGCGGTCGTCTCCCAGCACCCGGACCTTGATGAGGCCGTGAGAGTTCAGCGCGGCGTCGGTTTCCTTTACGACGGCCGGCGTCAGGCCGTCACCGCCGATCATCACGACCGGATCGAGGTGATGGGCATCGGCGCGCTTGTCCTTGCGCTGGGCGGGGGTCAAGATGATTTGAGGCATCACCGTATTATCCCGTAGGCATGAAAACTCAGACGAAAAGCAAGAAGCTGAACAAGGCGTGGTTGAACAACCATGTCAGCGATCCTTATGTTCAACAGGCGCAGAAGGACGGTTATCGCTCGCGTGCAGCCTACAAGCTCAAGGAAATCGATGAGGAGCTCAAGCTGATTCGTCCGGGGCAGGTCGTCGTGGACTTGGGTGCCACGCCTGGTGCGTGGAGCCAGTATCTTCGCCGGCGCTTCGCGCCCACGGAAGCAGGGCGGGGTGGGGCGGCGGTCGGCCAACTCAATGGCACCATCATTGCGCTGGACCTGCTTGAGTTCGAGCCCATCGAGGGCGTCCAGTTCATCCAGGGCGATTTCCAGGACGCGCAGGTTTATGCGCAGCTGGAGGCTGCGCTGGCCGGTAAGCCGGTGGATGTGGTCGTGTCCGACATGGCGCCCAACATGTCCGGCATCGGGTCTACCGACGCCGCGCGCATATCAGCATTGGTCGAACTGGCGGTGGATTTTGCTGGCCAGCACCTTAAGCCTGACGGGGCGCTGGTCGCCAAGGTGTTCCATGGCAGCGGATACAACGAGCTCGTCGCTTTGTTCCGGGATCGGTTCAAGACAGTCAAGGCGTTGAAGCCCAAGGCCTCGCGCATCCGGTCTTCAGAGAATTTTCTGGTCGGTATCGGTTTGAAACCTCGCTAAATCGGGTGCTTTGCAGGGGCAAGCCCTTGCAGCGCCTAAAATCGGCCCCACTGTCCCAGAGCCAGAGAGTGGCAATGGGTCAAGAAGGGCCAAGGAGTCGCAGTGAACAATCAGTGGTTTTCGAAGTTCGCCGTCTGGATCGTGATCGCCCTCGTGCTGTTCACGGTCGTCAAGCAGTTCGGCGGTGCGACAGCACCGGGCAACCAGATCGGTTACTCAGAGTTTCTCGATGAGGTGCAGGCGCACCGCATCAAACAGGTCACGCTGACCGAAGGCGGCGCCAGCGGCGCCGAGATCGTGGCGGAGACCACCGACGGCAAAAAGCTGCGCGTCACGGCCACTTACTTGGACCGTGGTCTCATCGGCGACCTTCGCAACAACAACGTCAAGTTCGACGTGAAGCCGCGCGAGGAGCAGAGCTTCCTGATCAGCATGCTGATCAACTGGACGCCGATGCTGCTGCTGATTGGCGTGTGGGTGTATTTCATGCGCCAGATGCAGGGTGGTGGCAAGGGCGGGGCGTTCAGCTTCGGCAAGTCCAAGGCCCGGATGCTGGACGAGAACAACAACAACATCACCTTTGCCGATGTGGCCGGATGCGACGAGGCGAAGGAAGAGGTGAAGGAGCTCGTGGACTTCCTGAAGGACCCGCAGAAGTTCCAGAAGCTCGGTGGCCGCATCCCGCGCGGCGTGTTGATGGTGGGCCCCCCGGGTACCGGCAAGACGCTGCTGGCCAAGTCCATCGCCGGCGAAGCCAAGGTGCCGTTCTTCACGATCTCGGGTTCTGATTTCGTCGAGATGTTCGTCGGCGTGGGTGCTGCCCGCGTGCGCGACATGTTCGAGCAGGCCAAGAAGAGCGCGCCCTGCATCATCTTCATCGATGAAATCGACGCCGTGGGCCGCCACCGTGGCGCCGGTCTGGGCGGTGGCAACGACGAGCGCGAGCAGACGCTGAACCAGATGCTGGTCGAGATGGACGGCTTCGACACCAACCTCGGCGTCATCGTCATCGCAGCCACCAACCGTCCCGACATCCTGGACCCGGCCTTGCTGCGTCCCGGCCGCTTCGACCGCCAGGTCTACGTGACGTTGCCGGACATCCGCGGTCGCGAGCAGATCCTGAACGTGCACATGCGCAAGGTGCCCATCGGGCAGGACGTCAACGCGTCCATCCTGGCCCGCGGCACGCCCGGCATGAGCGGTGCCGACCTGGCCAACCTCGTCAACGAGGCGGCACTGTTCGCGGCGCGCCGCGGTGGCCGCTTGGTCGAGATGATCGACTTCGAACGCGCCAAGGACAAGCTCTACATGGGCCCCGAGCGCAAGAGCATGGTCATGACCGAGGACGAGAAGAGGGCCACGGCCTACCACGAGTCGGGCCACGCCATCGTTGCCGAGATGCTGGAAGGCACCGACCCCGTCCACAAGGTCACGATCATGCCGCGCGGCCGCGCGCTGGGCGTGACCTGGCAACTGCCCGAGCGCGACCAGTACAGCAAGTACTACAAGCAGATGCTCAACGAAGTCAGCATCCTGTTTGGTGGCCGCGTGGCGGAGGAGCTGTTCCTGAAGGACATTTCCACCGGTGCGTCCAACGACTACGAGCGCGCCACACGCATCGCTCGCGATATGGTCACGCGCTACGGTATGAGCGAGGTGCTGGGCCCGATGGTGTATGCCGAGAACGAGGGCGAGGTCTTCCTCGGCCGCAGCATGACCAAGACGGCCAACATCAGCGAGAGCACGCAGCAGAAGGTGGATGCGGAGATGCGCCGCATCCTCGACGAGCAGTACGCCCTCGCCAAGCGCATCCTGGAAGAGAACCGCGACAAGGTCGAAGTGATGACCGACGCGCTGATGAAGTGGGAAACCATCGACCGGGACCAGGTGCTGGACATCATGGCCGGCCGCCCGCCCCGTGCGCCGGACGACAAGCCGACGCCCAGCGGTGGCCCCTCCGGTGGTGGCACCCCCCCTGTCAGTACCGACGGTGCGCCGGCCGCAGCCTGATCCAGATCGCACCACCGGGCCCGGCTTGCAGCCGGGCCTTTTCGTTGTGCGCCCTGCAGGGCGCACCTACTCGGAGGTGAAAGTCCTCTACCAGCCCGGCAAGGGGAATGGTTAGCCAATGGCAAGGGCTCCGCGGGCGACTGCGGGTCTGAAGGAGGCCGGATGGCAAAGCGCTGGCCTGACGAACAGGAAGCGGATACGAGGCGATGCACTGCGGGTGAGGTGTCGAAGATCACTAAAGCCCGGTACTTGCACAGAGCGGTGCGTCGTGGATCCGACAGGCATAAGCGTGAAGGTGGGTGCGCAATACCCGGGGAGATCTGAGCGAGTGCCCGAAGGGGCTACCGGCGTCGAGAGGCGACGGGATGCGCGCTGAGAGGTCAGCAGAAGCCATAGTAGGTGCCGGTACGGACCGAAGGGCTGAACGAGTAAGACCGAGAGTAGGACGATCGATCTTGATGTCCATCGATGACGCAGAAGCCGCCGCGAGGCGGGCCGAGCGCGAAGCAACCGGACGGAATCCGGGGAGTGCGCGCGACGGTGCGGAGATGGGCGCAGCGACGAGCGGGCGAACGAAATCGGAGGACCAACGGGTCATGGAGCAGGTGGTCGAACGCAGCAACATGCAAAAGGCGTACAGCCAGGTCATGAAGAACCGCGGGGCACCCGGCGTAGACGGGGTGCGATGCGAAGACCTCAAGGCTTGGCTGCAAAGCCTTTGGCAGCGTGTGAAGGCGGCGCTGCTGGACGGCACGTACCTGCCCGGCGCGGTGACTGCAACATCTATGTGTCGAGCGAGCGAGCGGGACAACGCGTCATGGACGGGGTGACGAAGTTCCTCTGGGAACGACTGAAGCTCACCGTGAACGCGGCCAAGAGCGCGGTGGCCAGGCCCTGGGGACGCAAGTTCCTGGGCTACAGCGTGACCGTGCACAAGGAAACCCGTCTGCGGATCGCGCCAGAAAGTCTTGTACGCCTGCGTGCACGGATCACAGACCTGTGCCTGAGGGGACGCGGACAACGTCTGGAGCGGACCATCGAGCAGCTCCGACCGGTCCTGCGGGGCTGGATGAACTACTTCCAGCACACCCAGGGACGACGGGCGCTCGAAGAGATGGACGCATGGGTGAGGCGTCGACTGCGAGTCATTGCCTGGAGGCAGTGGAAGCGCCCGGCTACACGGGCATCCCGCTTGCGCGCGCTTGGGCTCGACGCGCATCGCGCGTGGAAGTCGAGCGTCAACGGGCGGGGGGCGTGGTGGAATGCCGGAGCAAGACACATGGTGACAGCAATGCCGCCGAAGTACCTTGCCAACATGGGGCTGGTCTCGCTGGTGGACATCCACCGGCAACTCCAGCGTTTTACTTGAACCGCCGGATGCGGAACCGCACGTCCGGTGGTGTGAGAGGGCTGAGGGGGCGACCCCTCACCCTACTCGATCGGACACCATGTACTGGCAGACCCGCCGCTTTCGCATCGATCTGAGCCGCCCGCGCGTGATGGGCATCGTCAACGTGACGCCCGATTCGTTCTCGGACGGGGGCAGTCATGACGATGACCGGCGTGCAATCGCGCATTGCGAACGCCTGCTGGCCGAGGGGGCGGACCTCCTGGACATCGGCGGCGAGTCCACGCGACCCGGTTCACCGCGCGTCGATGCGGACACCGAATGGGCGCGTATCGGCGGCGTACTGGCTGCCGCCGTGAAGCTGGGCGTGCCGATTTCCGTCGACACCTACAAGCCGGAGGTCATGCGCCGTGCGCTGGACGCCGGCGCCGACATCATCAACGACGTGCAGGCGCTGCAGATGCCCGGCGCGTTGGCAGCCGTGGCCGGCAGCGGCGCCGGCGTGTGCCTGATGCACATGCGCGGCGAGCCTGCATCCATGATGGACCTGGCGCTGTATGGCGATGTCGTCGCCGAGGTCGGCGTTTTCCTGGCTCAGCGCGCACAGTCGGCGCAGGCGTCGGGCATTCCGGCCGACTGCATCGCGCTGGACCCCGGCTACGGCTTTGCAAAGAAGGCCGAGCACAACTTGCGTCTGCTGGCGGGTCAGCAGCGGCTGACCGAACTGGGCTACCCGCTGCTGGTGGGCTGGTCGCGCAAGCGCACGCTGGGCGACATCACGGGGCGGCCGGTCGAGGAGCGGCTGCCAGCCAGCCTGTCGGCGGCGCTGCGTGCGGTCAGTGCCGGCGCGAACGTCATTCGTGTGCACGATGTCGCTGCCACCGTGGACGCCTTGAAGGTATGGGCTGCCGTCGACGCGGCGACAATGACGCCCATTGAATAGAAGGGAAGAAGCTCAATGAGCCGCAAGCATTTCGGTACCGACGGCATTCGAGGCACCGTCGGCCAAGCTCCCATCACGCCGGACTTCATGCTGCGCCTGGGCCACGCCGTGGGCCGCGTGCTGCGCAAGTCTGGTCCGCGCCCCACGGTGCTGATCGGCAAGGACACGCGCATCTCGGGCTACATGATCGAATCGGCGCTGGAAGCCGGCTTCGCGTCGGCGGGCGTCAACGTGCTGCTGACTGGCCCGTTGCCGACGCCGGGCGTGGCTTACCTGACCCGGGCGCTGCGCCAGGATCTGGGGGTGGTCATCAGCGCCTCCCACAACCCGTTCCAGGACAACGGCATCAAGTTTTTCTCGGCCAAGGGCGAGAAGCTGCCCGATGCCTGGGAGCTGGCGGTGGAGGCTGCGCTGGAGGAGCCCCCGCAGTGGGTGGACTCCGCCAGCCTGGGTCGGGCCAAGCGGCTGGAAGACGCACGCGGCCGATACATCGAGTTCTGCAAGGCCAGCTTCGGCTCGGATCTGACGCTGAAAGGCCTGAAGATCGTCGTCGACGCCGCCCATGGCGCTGCGTATCACGTGGCGCCGGACGTGTTCCATGAGCTGGGCGCCGAGGTCATCTCCATCGGTTGCAAGCCCGACGGCTTCAACATCAACGCCGGCTTCGGCGCCACGGCGCCGGGTGCGCTGGTCGAGGCCGTCAAGACGCATGGCGCCCACTACGGCATTGCATTGGACGGTGACGCTGACCGCCTGCAACTGGTGGATGCGAACGGCCGTCTCTACAACGGTGACGAGCTGCTGTACGTGATGGTGGCGGACCGCCTGGCCCAGGGCCAGCGCGTGCCGGGCGCCGTCGGCACGCTGATGACCAACATGGCCGTGGAGGTGGCGCTGCGCGGCCGTGACGTGGAGTTCGTGCGCGCCAAGGTCGGTGACCGCTATGTGCTGGAAGAATTGGCTGCGCGCGGCTGGCAGCTGGGGGGCGAGGGGTCCGGCCACCTGCTCGCGCTGGACAAGCACACCACTGGCGACGGCATCGTCAGCGCGCTGCTGGTGTTGCAGGCTGTCTGCCGCAGTGGCCGCAGCATCGCCGAGCAGTTGGCCGGCGTGGACCTGTTCCCGCAAACGCTGATCAACGTGCGGCTCGCCGCTGGGCAGGACTGGGCGAGCAGCCCACGGCTGGCGGCGGAACAGACTGCGGTGGTGGCCGAGCTGGGCGCGCGGGGCCGGGTGCTGATCCGGGCGTCCGGCACCGAGCCATTGCTGCGCATCATGGTGGAAGCCGCCGACGCAGCGCTGGCACAGCGCTGTGCGCAGCGCCTGGTGGACGCCGTCGCCGTCTGAACCTGTTCTTACGCCAGGCAAGGCCGCCTCCGGGCGGTTTTTGTCGTTCCAGGGCCCCCTACCAAGCACATGACAGCCGCGTGACGCTTCATGACCGCGCTGTCATATTTCGTTTTCGGTCTTCACACTCTCAGTCCGACGCGCTCCAATGGCTGGGTGATGCCATCAGGCGTCACGCGGCCGTCACATTGGCTCCCTAGGATGCCGAGCATCGTCAATCAGACAGCGTAAGGTGTTACAGATGAACTTTGTCAAGGCCAGTCAGTCCGTCGTTCTCGTCGCGGGTCTTTTCGGTGCGCAGCTGGCATTCGCCCAGGACGTGACCGGCGCCGGCGCCACCTTCCCGGCACCCATCTACGCCAAGTGGGCCGATGCCTACAACAAGGCCACCGGAGTGCGCATCAACTACCAGTCGGTCGGCTCCGGCGCCGGCATCCGCCAGATCAAGGCCAAGACGGTCGACTTTGGCGCCTCGGACATGCCGCTGAAGGACGAAGAGCTGGCCAAGGACGGGCTGGTGCAGTTTCCCACCGTCATTGGCGGCGTGGTGCCGGTCATCAACGTCAAGGGCATCAACCCCGGCCAGCTGAAGCTGACCGGCCCCGTTCTGGCCGACATCTACCTCGGCAAGATCACCAAGTGGAACGACGCGGCCATCACCGCGCTGAACCCCGGCGTCGCGTTGCCCGACGCCGCCATCGCCCCGGTGGCTCGTGCCGACGGCTCCGGCACCACCTTCATCTTCACGAACTACCTGTCCAAGGTCAGCGAGTCCTGGAAGAGCCAGGTCGGCGAAGGCACGACCGTCAAGTGGCTGGCTGGCACGGCCGGCAAGGGTAACGAAGGCGTCGCTGCCTTCGTGCAGCGTCTGCCCAACTCCATCGGCTACGTTGAGTACGCCTATGTGAAGCAGAACAAGATGAACTTCGTGCAGCTGAAGAACAAGGATGGCCAGTGGGTCAACCCCAGCGACGATGCGTTCAAAGCTGCCGCTGCCGGCGCCGACTGGAACAAGACGTTCTATCAGATCACGACCGACCAGCCGGGCAAGGCCTCATGGCCGCTGACCAACCCGACCTACATCCTGATGTACAAGTCTCAGGACAAGGCGGCCCAGGCATCCGCCGCGCTGAAGTTCTTCGATTGGGCCTTCACCAGTGGCGACAAGATGGCCGACGAGCTGGACTACGTGCCGCTGCCTGCCAGCGTGAAGGATCTGGTCCGCAAGCAGTGGGCCGACCAGATCAAGGACACGGCCGGCAAGCCTGTCGCGTTCAAGTGATTTGAAGGGCGCAAACAGCGGCCGCAAAGCAGGCCCGGCAGCCGCCGGGCTTTGTCTTGCCCGCAGCGCCCGCTCCTGACCTGACCCCCGGAGGTTTCTTGGCTGCCATCCTTCCTGCCGACAGCGCCGGCAATGACCGGAGCGAACCTCACCAGCGCAGCGCGCCAGTGAGCCCCCAACCCCCGCGGCGCCGCGTCGCGCCGTGGGCCGACGCGCTTTTCGCGGCGCTGTCGCAAGGTGCGGCCTGGCTGACCCTGCTGCTGATGGTCGGCATCATTGGTTCCCTCATCGTCGGTGCGGCACCGGCGCTGGAGGCCTTCGGCCTCGGGTTCCTGACCAGCGCCGAATGGGACCCCGTGCAGGAGAAGTTCGGTGGCCTCGTGATGATCTACGGCACGCTGGCCAGTTCGTTTATCGCGCTGCTCATCGCAGTGCCGGTCAGCTTCGGCATCGCCATCTTCCTGACCGAACTCTCGCCCAGCTGGCTGAAGCGTCCGCTGGGCATCGCCATCGAGCTGCTGGCGGCGGTGCCGTCCATCGTCTACGGCATGTGGGGCCTGCTGGTGTTCGGTCCGATCCTCGCCACCTTCGTGCAGCAGCCGCTGCAGGCCGCGTTCGGCGGTGTGCCCTACCTGGGTGCGCTGTTCTCGGGTCCGCCGGTGGGAATTGGCATCCTGTCGGCCGGCATCATCCTGGCGATCATGATCATCCCCTTCATCGCGTCGGTGATGCGTGACGTGTTCGAAGTCACCCCGCCCATGCTGAAGGAAAGTGCCTATGGCCTCGGTGCGACGACCTGGGAGGTCGTCTCCAAGGTCGTGCTGCCGTACACCAAGACCGGGGTGGTCGGCGGCATCATGCTGGGCCTCGGCCGTGCGCTCGGCGAAACGATGGCCGTCACGTTCGTCATCGGCAACATGAACCAGCTGAACTCGCTGTCCGTCTTCGAGGCCGCGAACAGCATCACGTCCACGCTGGCCAACGAGTTCGCCGAAGCTGGTGAAGGCTTGCACCAGGCCTCGCTGATGTACCTCGGCCTGGTCCTTTTCTTCATCACGTTTGTCGTGCTGACCATCTCGAAGCTGCTGCTGATGCGCTTGAAGAAGAGCGAAGGAGCCCGTTCATGAACCCCGCACGGCCGCCCGAAGGGGTTCGCACCGCAGTGCACTGCACGGAGGTTTTCTGATGTCTTCTGTCGTCGACGCTCGCCGCCTGGCGATGCACAAGAAGCGCAAGCGCACCAACGCCGTCGCGTTGGCCCTGTCACTCGGCGCCATGGGTTTCGGCGTGTTCTGGCTGGTCTGGATCCTTTTCGAGACCATCTACCTCGGCGTCGGCGGCCTGACGCTGGCCACTTTCACCGAGATGACGCCGCCCCCGCAGGGCGAGGGCGGCGGCCTTGCCAATGCGATCTTCGGCAGCTTCGTCATGGTCGGCGTCGCCACGCTGATCGGCACGCCGGTCGGCATCCTGGCCGGCGTGTACCTGGCGGAGTACGGCCAGAAGACCTGGTTGGGCAGCGCGGTGCGTTTCATCAACGACATCCTCCTGTCCGCCCCGTCCATCGTTGTGGGCCTGTTCGTCTACGCGATGGTTGTGGCCAAGCTGAAGAGCTTCTCCGGCATGGCGGGCTCGCTGGCCCTGGCGCTGCTGGTCATTCCCGTCGTCATCCGCACGACGGAGAACATGCTGAGCCTGGTGCCCAACGCACTGCGTGAGGCAGCCTACGCGCTGGGCACGCCGAAGTGGAAGGTCATCCTGACCGTCACGCTGAAGGCGGCTCGTGCAGGCGTCCTCACCGGCATCCTGCTGGCGTTGGCCCGCGTGTCCGGTGAGACTGCACCGCTGCTGTTCACCGCGCTGTCCAACCAGTTCTGGACCAGCGACATCACGTCTCCGATGGCCAGCCTGCCCGTGACCATCTTCAAGTTCGCAATGAGTCCCTACGAGAACTGGCAGAAGCTGGCCTGGGCCGGCGTCTTCCTGATCACGGTTGGCGTGCTGCTGCTGAACATCCTCGCCCGCGTGCTCTTCAAGAACAAACACTAAGGAACCACCATGGACGTCAAAGTCGATATGCCCGTGGGCGAACGCGCCAAGCTGTCGGTGCGCAACCTGAACTTCTATTACGGCGGCTTCCACGCGCTGAAGAACATCAACCTCGACATCCCCGAGCACAAGGTCACGGCCTTCATCGGCCCTTCGGGCTGCGGCAAGTCGACGCTGCTGCGCACGCTGAATCGCATGTTCGAGCTGTACCCGGAGCAGCGCGCCGAAGGCGAGATCCTGCTGGACGGCGAGAACATCCTGCAGAGCAAGGATGACGTGTCGTTGATCCGCGCGAAGGTCGGCATGGTGTTCCAGAAGCCGACGCCGTTTCCGATGTCCATCTACGACAACATCGCCTTTGGCGTGAAGCTGTTCGAGACGCTGCCGCGCGTGGAGATGGACGAACGCGTCGAGTGGGCGCTGAAGAAGGCGGCGCTGTGGACCGAGGTCAAGGACAAGCTCAACCAGAGCGGCTCCGGCCTGTCCGGCGGCCAGCAGCAGCGCCTGTGCATCGCGCGCGGCATCGCCATCAAGCCCGAGGTGCTGCTGCTGGACGAGCCCTGCTCGGCTCTGGACCCGATCTCCACCGGCAAGATCGAGGAGCTGATCCACGAGCTGAAGAGCGACTACACGGTCGCCATCGTGACGCACAACATGCAGCAGGCCGCGCGCTGCTCGGACTACACGGCATACATGTACCTCGGCGACCTGATCGAGTTCGGCCCGACGGCCGAGCTGTTCATGAAGCCCAAGCGCAAGGACACCGAGGACTACATCACCGGCCGCTTCGGCTGATCCAGGAGCAAAGAATGGTCGACAAGCATCTCTCCACCCAATTCGACGCCGAACTCAGCGGCATCTCCACCCGCGTGCTGGAAATGGGAGGCCTCGTGGAGGCCCAGGTGGTCCAGGCCGTGCAGGCGCTGGGCGAGTTCGCGGCTGATTCCGCCGACGAAGTCCTGGCGCGCGAAGAGCGCGTCAACACGATGGAGATCGAGATTGACCGCGATCTCTCCACCATCATTGCGCGGCGCCAGCCCACGGCGCGTGACCTGCGCCTGCTGATTGCGATCTCCAAGACCATCGCCAACCTCGAACGCGTCGGCGACGAGGCTGCCCGCATTGCCCGCACCGTGCAGCGCCTGGTTGCCAGCGGCGTGTCGAGCCGCCTGCGAGTGCCGATGTCCGACCTGGCCTACGAGGCCGAGCTGGCCACCAGCCAGCTGCGCAAGGCGCTGGACTCCTTCGCCCGGCTGGACGTGGAGCGCGCGCTCGACGTGCTGAAGCACGACGACGAGATCGACAAGGAGTTCGACGGCCTGCTGCGCAAGCTCATTACCTACATGATGGAAGACCCGCGCACCATTTCCTCGTCCATCGACCTGGTGTTCGTCGCCAAGGCCATCGAGCGTGTGGGTGACCACGCCAAGAACCTGGCCGAGGTGGTCATCTACGTGGTCAAGGGAACGGACGTGCGCCACAACACGCCCGAGGCCGTCGAGACGATGGTCCGTTGAAGGGAGCGAACGAATGAGTCGAATCCTGGTGGTGGAAGATGAATCGGCGATCGCCGAACTGATTTCCATCAATCTGCGCCACGCCGGCTTTGAGGTGACGCTGGCAGGCAGCGCCACGGCCGCCCAGTACGAGGTGGACCGCGTGCTTCCCGACCTGGTGGTGCTGGACTGGATGCTGCCGGGTCAGAGCGGCGTCGCGCTGGCCCGTCAATGGCGTGGCAACGCGCGCACCAGGGAGCTGCCGGTCATCATGCTGACCGCGCGTGCCGACGAGGGAGACAAGATCGCCGGTCTGGACGCGGGGGCCGATGACTACATCACCAAGCCTTTCTCGACCAACGAGCTGCTGGCCCGCATCCGTGCCGTGCTGCGCCGCAAGGCGCCCGAGGCACTGGACAGCGCGGTCGAGATCGGCCCGCTGCTGCTGGACCCGGGCACGCGCCGCGTCAGCCGCGAGGGCGTCGAGGTCAAGTTGGGCCCGACCGAGTTCCGCCTGCTGCATTTCCTGATGACGCATCCCGAGCGCGTGCACAGCCGCTCGCAGCTGCTGGACCGCGTCTGGGGCGACCATGTGTTTATCGAGGAACGCACCATCGACGTCCACGTCAAGCGGCTGCGCGAGGCGCTGGAGCGGGTGCAGTGCGCCCGCATGATCGAGACGGTGCGCGGCGCCGGCTACCGGCTGACGCAGCAGAGCAGCGCGCTCTCCGCCTGAAGAGGGCGCTGGCGACATGGCCTGGTTCCTGCCGCGACTGCTGCTTGCCCTGGCGGCGGTGCTGATCGGCTTCATCGTCGGCGTCGTGGTGCGCAGCATCACCGGCGTCGAGCCGCTGGCGCTGGGCCTGGGCGTGCTGGCCGGCGTCATCACCATGATGCTGACCGACGCGATCCGCGGCTACCGGCTGCTGGAATGGCTGCGTGGCAAGCAGCTGAACAATGCGCCGCGCGACACCGGCTTGTGGGGCGAGCTGGGCTACCGCATCGAGCGCGCAGTGCGCGACCGCGACCGCTCCATCGACCGCGAGCGGCTGGCACTGGAGCAGTTCCTGTCCGCCATTGAGGCCTCGCCCAACGGCGTGCTGATGCTGGACCCGCAGGAGCACATCCTGTGGTGCAACGGCGTGGCGGCCGACCATTTTGCGCTGGACCCCAAACGTGACCTGCGCCAGCGCATCACCAATCTCGTGCGTGCGCCGGCGTTTGTCGCCTATCTGCAGGCGGGCCGCTACGCCGAGCCGCTGGTGCTGGGCAACGGGCGCGGGCCGGGCACGCTGTCCATCGTCGTGCGCGAGTACGGGGAGGGCCAGCGTCTGGTGCTGTCGCTGGATGTCTCGGAGCGGCTGCGCAACGATGCGATGCGGCGTGATTTCGTCGCCAACGTGTCGCACGAGATCCGCACGCCGCTGACCGTGCTGTCCGGTTTCATCGAGACCATGCAGCAGCTACCGCTGACCGGCGTCGAGCGCGAGCGCGTGCTGACTCTGATGAGCCAGCAGACGCAGCGCATGCACATGTTGGTGGCCGACCTGCTGACGCTGTCGCAGCTGGAAGGCAGCCCGCGTCCCGGCTCGGACCGCTGGGTCAGCCTGGATGCGCTGCTGGCGCGCGTGGCGGCCGATGCTCAAGCCCTGTCGGGCGGTCGGCACGTGCTGAACCTGAAGCCACACACCGGCGTTGAAGTCGCCGGCATTGAAACCGAACTGCAGAGCGCCGTCGCCAACCTCGTTAACAATGCGGTGCGCTACACGCCCGACGGCGGCGGCATCGAGGTCTGCTGGCGCCAACTGGAGGACGGCAGCGGCGAGATCACCGTCGTCGACAGCGGCCCCGGCATCTCGCGTGAGCACATCCCGCGGTTGACCGAGCGCTTCTACCGCGTGGACGGCAGCCGCTCGCGCGAGACGGGCGGCACCGGTCTGGGCCTGTCCATCGTCAAGCACGTCATGCAACGGCATGGCGGCGAGCTGATGATCCAGAGCGAACTGGGCAAGGGGTCGAGATTCCGCCTCGTGCTGCCGGCCGCTCGCGTGCGCACGTCCAGCGATGCGGCGCTGGGCGACGAGGCAGCGTTCAGCACGGCGGTGTCCAGCGACTACTGACGTTTCAGCAGCACCAGCCCAGCGCTGCCGCTGCGGTCGGTCGGGCGTCGCACCTGCGCGATGACCTGCCAGCCGTGCGGCACCGACTGCCCCGTCGAAATGACCGCATGCGGGCACTCGGTGTCCGCCAGCGAGCCCAGCCCTTGCACGCGCCAGCCGCCATGCCATTCCAGCGCAGCCAGTGTTGGCAGGCTCTGGCCCGGCGCGGCCATGCAGCGCGCATCGGCGGGCAGGCGGACCTTGAGCCGGGTCACCAGCGGCTGCAGGCTGCGTGCATAGTCCAGTGGCGGCAGCAGCAGCGTCATGACCAGCAGCCAGGCCAGCGCCACACCACCGGCCGGCAGGGCCAGGCTCTTCCAAAGCGCATGGCGGTGGCGGGCCGTGCGCCAGCGCACCAGCGCCAACCAGGCGGTGGTCGCGGCGACGGCGATCAGAAGCGCCGGCAGGCTGAAGATCGGCTCGAAGCCTTCGGCCAACTTGTTCAGGTTGGCCAGCGGGCGCGCAGGCCAGCCGGTGTGCATGGACAGGTAGTACAGCCAGCCGAACAGGGCCAGCGACGTGAAGATGAACAGGCAGAACCAGTCCACCGCTGCGGCGATGCTTCGGCTCAGCGTGGGCAGCGTGAACGCGGCCAGGATGGCCATGGACGGCAGCGCCAGCAGCAGCGCGCTGTCCGAGCCGTCCATCGCGATGCAGGCCGCCAGCGGCACCAGCAGTGCGATGGCGGGCACCGCGATGTGGCGGCGCAGGCCGTGCCGGCGCCAGCGCCACAGCGTCCACAGCGCCAGTGGCCCTGCCGGCCAGCAGAACCACGCCAGCAGGCGCAGCAGCGAGCCCACGTCCAGTGCAGGTGCCACGCGCCACGCCCAGCCGCGGAAGATCCACGCAGCCAGCACCGCCAGCGTCAGTGACGCCAGCAGCCACGGGCGCAGGCCCTTGGCTTCGTCGTAGGCCGAGCGGTGGTTCAGCAGCGCGCCCAGCAGGCCCAGTGCGCAGGCTACCGCCGGTGCGCCGCTGGCTGCCAGCATCGGCAGCGCGAGCAGCACGGCGGCGCGCGCGCTGCGCGGGCGGGAGGGCGCCGCCGCCAGACCGTACAGGTAGGTCGCCACTGCCAGCAACTGCAGCAGGTCGGGGGTCGTTTCGTGTCCAAGGCGCAGCAGGCCCAGTGTGGACATCAACGCCAGCAACGCGCCATCGGCCAGCGCGCGGGCGTAGTCCACGGCCTGGGCCTCGCCGCCGAAGGCAAAGGCGACCGGTTGTGCGGCCTCCGTGCGTGCCAGGTGGAAGCAGGCGTACCAGACGGCCACCAGCACGCCCACCAGCACGAAGGCGTAGGGCAGGCGGGCCGCCACCGGCTGGTCCAGGAAGGGCAGGGCCTTGATGGCCAGCGCCCCCAGCCAGTAAGGCAGCGGGCCGCCCTCGGCCGGGATGCCGGCGATGGCCGGCTGCCACCAGGGGGCGTCGCCGTGCGCGATGCTCGCCATGAAGCCGAAGGCTGTCAGATCGGCATTGCGCCAGGGATCGCGGCCGAAGATGCCAGGGATCACATAGGCTGCGCACAGCAGCAGCAGGGCCAGCCGGGGCAGTCGTTCTGCACCGCGTTCGGCGACGATGGCAGGGGTGGGAAGGTTCACGCGCGAGAGTTCGATGGGGGCGGCCGGCATGATGCCGCAGTTCCAGCGGGCCTGTGGCGAGCACCAATGACAAAGGGCAGCCGAAGCTGCCCTTGCGTGCGTGATGCGGCGCCAGGCCGCAACGCCGAATTACTTCTTCAGGTGCGCAAACTTGTTGCGGAACTTCTCGACGCGACCGCCCAGGTTGTCCACGCTCTTCTGCGTGCCCGTGTAGAAGGGATGCGATTCGCTGGTGGTTTCCAGCTTCACCAGCGGCATTTTCTTGCCGTCGATCTCGATGGAGTCCTTGGTCTGCACGGTCGAACGCGACACGAACTGGAAACCGTTGGACTGGTCGACGAAGACGACGTCGCGGTAGTTGGGGTGAATGCCTTCTTTCATGGGGAACCTCTCAGGTCTGGTCGGGAGCCACGCCGCGCAACGGTCGATATTCCAGTTGCACTGCGACGCACTTTCCGAAAGTGTCGGGGCGGAAAACCCGCGATTGTAGCGGGCTTGCCGGCGGTCTGGCTAGTCTGGGCTGAAGTTACCCGCCGCGCCGCATCATGTCGAAGAAGTCCAGGTTGTTCTTCGACGCCTTCATCTTGTCGAGGATGAACTCCATCGCCTCGATCTCGTCCATGTTGTAGAGCAGCTTGCGCAGGATCCAGCTCTTTTGCAAAATCTCTGGCTTGAGCAGCAACTCTTCGCGGCGCGTGCCCGACTTGTTGATCAGGATGGACGGGTAGACGCGCTTCTCGGCCATGCGGCGATCCAGATGGATTTCGCAGTTGCCGGTGCCCTTGAACTCTTCGTAGATCACCTGATCCATCAGCGAACCGGTGTCGATCAGCGCGGTTCCGATGATGGTCAGCGAGCCGCCTTCCTCGATGTTGCGCGCCGCGCCGAAGAAGCGCTTGGGGCGCTGCAGCGCGTTCGAGTCCACGCCGCCGGACATCACCTTGCCCGAGGACGGCAGCACGTTGTTGTACGCGCGGGCCAGGCGGGTGATCGAGTCCAGCAGGATGATCACGTCCTTCTTCAGTTCCACCAGGCGCTTGGCGCGCTCGATGACCATCTCGGCCACCTGCACGTGGCGGGCGGCGGGCTCGTCGAAGGTGGAGCTGATGACCTCGCCGCGCACGGTGCGGATCATCTCCGTCACTTCTTCCGGGCGCTCGTCGACGAGCAGCACAATCAGGTGGCAGTCCGGGGCGTTGGCGACCAGGGCATGCGCGATGCTCTTCATCATCTCGGTCTTGCCGGTCTTGGGCTGGGCGACGATCAGCGCGCGCTGGCCCTTGCCGATGGGCGCCACCAGGTCGACGATGCGGCCGGTGATGTTCTCTTCGCCCTTGAAGCCCTCGCGTTCGAGCCTGAACTGTTCCTTCGGGAACAGCGGGGTCAGGTTCTCGAACATGATCTTGTTCTTGCTCTCCTCGGGCGTTTGGCCGTTGACGCGGTCGACCTTCACCAGCGCGAAGTAGCGCTCGCCGTCCTTGGGCACGCGCACCTCGCCTTCCACCAGGTCGCCGGTGTGCAGGTTGAAGCGGCGGATCTGGCTGGGCGACAGGTAGATGTCGTCCGTCGACGCCATGAAGCTGGCTTCGATCGAGCGCAGGAAGCCGAAGCCGTCGGGCAGGACTTCGAGGACGCCATCGCCGAAGACCTGCTCGCCGCCTTTGGCGCGCTTCTTCATGATGGCGAACATCAGCTCCTGCTTGCGCAGGCGGCTGACGTTGTCGATCTCCAGCTCCTCGCCCATCTGGATGAGAGCGGAGACGTGAAGGGCTTTGAGTTCGGAAAGATGCATGGGTGGATACCCGTCAGTGGCCGCAGCGCCAGCCAAGGCGCAACGGCGATTCCACGGCTGCCCCGGGAAAAGGCCGATCAGCTACCGCTCAAACGACAGCGGCGCGGATGCAGACAAGAAAACTTGGGGAGGGGAGCCGAGGCCACGCTGGCTGGATTCCGTCTTGGAACCCGGGGCGTGTTGGCTTTGGCTGCTGCGGCGTCAGCGCCGAGAGGCACTGGGAAACGCCGCAGCAGTTGGCGCGATTATAGGTTCGCGTCGAGGAAGGCGGTCAACTGGGCCTTGGAGAGGGCGCCGACTTTCGTGGCGGCCAGCTGGCCGTCCTTGAACAGCATCAGCGTCGGGATGCCGCGGATGCCGAACTTGGCGGGCACTTCGCGGTTCTCGTCGACGTTCATCTTGGCGACCTGCAGCTTGTCACCGTAGCCGGTGGCGACCTCGTCCAGGATGGGCGCGATCATCTTGCAGGGGCCGCACCACTCGGCCCAATAGTCCACCAGCACCGGCTTGCCGGACTGGATCACGTCGGCGTCGAATGACGCGTCGGAAACATGCTTGATCAATTCGCTGCTCATGGGAGGGTTCCTTGGCCTCAAAGGTGTGACGGTCGCCTCGCGGCGCCGTCCGAATAGGCAAAAATGATTGTGACATAGCCACTTTGCCCGGGCGGACGCCAGGGTGACCCGGGCAGTGGCAGACGTCAGGGCGGGAGGGCTCTTTGCAAGTCATGAATCTGGGCCTGGAGCCTGGCGAAAACATAGCGGGTTTTTGGCGTCGGGTGGCGAACGTCAGCGCCGACTGGCTGGCCGCGCAGGACGCGCCGCTGCGCGATGCCGTGCTGCTGCTGCCGTTTGCCCAACAGCTGGCGCCTGCGCGGCGGGCCTTCCTCGCACGCGGCGGCTGGATGCCAGTGTTGTCGACCACGCACAGCCTGGCCTCGGCGCTGGGCCCGACGACGCTGGCCGCGCCGCAGCAGATCAGCGGCGACGCCCCCGTGGATGCGCTGGCCGCCGATGCGCTGCTGGCGCAGCAGACCTGGGCCCAGGCGCTCAAGCGTGACGACCCGCGCGCCTACCGGCTCGCGCTCGCGCGGCTGGTCGAGACGGCTCATGCCTTCGCCCGTGCGGCCGGCCAGCGCGACCCGTCCGGGCGTGCCGCCTGGTTCAACGCCGCGCGCTGCCATCTGAGCGAGGACGCCATCGGAGGCGCCGAGCGTGCGCTGACCTGGGTGGCGCTGGAATGGGCTGCGTCCGATGACCGGGCCCCGGCCACGGACGCGCTGTTCCGACACCGTCCCAGCGCCTGGATCGCGCTGCAGGCCGGCGGTCCCGACCCCTTGGCCCAGGCGCTGCTGGCACGCGGCGATGTGCCCACGTTGCTGCTGAATGCAGACCTCGATCTGGACGCGCTGGCCGAGCCCGTTGCGCGCGTGGAGGAGGCCTTGTGCGCCGACTTCGAGACGCTGGCCCAGGCCAGCGCTGTCGCCGTGCTGCAGCACCTGGCTGCCGGCCGCGCGCCGGTCGCGCTGATTGCGCAGGACCGCGTCGTCGTGCGCCGCGTGCGGGCGCTGCTGGGGCGCCAAGGCGTGCCGCTGCACGATGAAACAGGCTGGACACTGGCGACCACGCCGGCCGCCTCCAAGTTGATGGCGCTGCTGCGCGCGGCGCTGGGCGGTGGCGCGGTGGACGACTGGCTGGCCTGGCTCAAGCTCAGTGCCGAGCCGTCTGCGGCGCTTGACGCGCTCGAGTCGCTGTGCCGCCGCCGTCGCATCCGCCGCGCCGAGGCGCTGGACGCGATGGACAAGCTGCCCGCGCAGGCGCTGTGGCAGTCCCGCCGCCAGGCGCTGGCGCCGTTGACCAGCAGCGGCCGGCGGCCCCTGGCGCAGTGGCTGTTCGAGCTGAAACGAGCGCTCGGCCCCGAGCCGCTGGCCGGGCTGGAGGGTAGCGAGGGCGTACTGAATGCGCTGTGGCTGTCTCGCAACCCATGGCCGGGCAGCGCCCACGAGGCCGTGCTGGGCGACGCGCGTCTGGACGGCGCGGGTTTCCTGGCCTGGGTGGGCGACGTGCTCGAAGCCGGCCAGTTCGCACCCAGCGATCCCGGCAGCGCCCCCGTCGTCATCACGCCGCTGGTGCGGGCCATGCTTCGGCCTTTCGGCGCGCTCGTCTTGCCAGGCGCCGATGCCGACACGCTCGGGAAACAGGGCCGGTCGTTGAGCCTGCTCAGCGATATGGACGCCGCCGCGGTCGGCCTGCCCACGCAGGCCCAGCAGCGGGAGGGCGAGACGCAGGCCTTTGCGCAGGCGCTGCGGGCGCCGGTGCTGACGCTGCTGCGCTGTACGCGTGCTGGCGCCGAGCCGCTGCCGGCCAGCCCGCTCATCGAGCGGCTGGCCGCCGCAGCGCGCCGCGCAGGGCGCGAATCGCCGGTGCAGCCCTGGGTGGACCAGCGCCAGCCTCAGGCCATCGTGCCGCAGCCCGTGGAGAGAGCCCGCGTCGCCGCGTCGCTGCTGCCGGCCGCGTTGAGCGCCAGCGCCGTCGAGTCGCTGCGCCGCTGCCCCTACCAATTCTTCAGCCGTCACCTGCTCGGCCTGAACGAGGCCGACGAGCTGGAGGCCGAGGTCGAGAAGCGCGACTACGGCACCTGGCTGCATGCGGTGCTGCACCGGTTCCACACCGAGCGACAGCCGGGCGACGTCACGGCCCAGCTGCGCGCTGCTGCTGATGCGCAGAGCGTGGGGCTGGACGAGGCCGACTTCCTGCCCTGGCAGGCCAGCTTCGAGCGCCTGCTGCCGCGCTATGTGCAGTGGCTGAGTGGCGCTGAACTCCACGGCCTGAGCTTTGCCGACGGCGAATTGGACCGGCAGTGCACGCCGTTCGACGGGCCGCTGTCCGAACTCGTGCTGCGCGGCCGTATCGACCGCATCGACACGACTGCCGAGGGCCAGCGCGTGCTGCTGGACTACAAGACCGGCAGCGTTGCCAGCCTGAAGAAAAAGGTGGACGAGCCCTACGAGGACACGCAGATGGCTGTCTACGCGCTGCTGATGGACGCGGCGCCCGACCTGAGCGCCGCGTACCTGGCGCTGGACGACCCGGGCGGCGTGGTGACCGTGGAGCACCCGGACGTGACTGCCACCGCCGAGGTGCTGCGCGAGGGTCTGCAGACAGATCTGTTGCTGATGCTGGCGGGCGAGCCGTTGGGCGCCTTGGGCGAAGGAAGCGCCTGTGAACACTGCGAAGCACGTGGTTTGTGCAGGCGTGACGACTGGAGCGCCGCATGAGCTACGCCTACTACGCCGATGGCGCGCTGGTGCCCCGCGAGCGCTTCTATGCGCTGGCCTGCGACCCTGCCCGCAGCGCCGTCGTCGAGGCCTGCGCCGGTGCGGGCAAGACCTGGATGCTGGTGTCGCGCATCCTGCGGGCGCTGCTGGCGGGCGTGCAGCCGCAGGAGATCGTCGCCATCACCTTCACGCGCAAGGCGGCGGGCGAGATGCGCGAGCGGCTGCTGGAGTGGCTGGCTGAGTTCGCCGCCGCGAGCGATGCCAGGCGCGTGGCCGAGTTGGTTGCACGCGGCATGAGCGAGGCCGAAGCGCGCGCCGCCGCGCCGCGCCTGGCTGTGCTGCAGGACGAGTTGTTGCGTGGCGGCCGGCCCGTCGAGATCCGCACCTTCCACGGCTGGTTCTCGCAACTGCTGCGCGCCGCGCCGCTGGCCGTGCTGCAAGCGGAGGGCCTGTCCGCCGAACTGCAGCTCATCGAGGACGAGGCCGAGCTGATGCCGCAGCTCTGGCGCCGCTTTCACGCCTGTGTGCTGGCCGATGCCGAACTGAAGGCAGCGTTCCAGGCGCTGACCGAGACGCGCGGTCGGCACAACCTGCGCGAGTGGCTGCTGGCCGCCTTCAACAAGCGCGTGGAACTGCGCCTGGCGGTGCAGGCTGGCGTGCTGGCGGGCAGCCAGCCCGATGTGGCCGAGCCGCTGGCGCCGCTGGCGTCGTGGCGCGCGCGGCTGGCGGCGCTGGCCGTGCAGTTGGGCGGCGCCAAGGGCGTGAAGGCGCGCGATGCGGCGACCGGCATCGAGCAGGCGCTGGCGCTGCCCGATGAGGCCGCGTTCCCCGCGCTGTGGGCTGCACTGTTCACCAAGACCGGCACAGCCAAGAAAGGCCTGGGTGACTCGCCCGCGCAGCTCGACGCCTGTGCGGCGCTGGAGGCCATCGCCGCCGACATCGCTCAGCATGAAGCGGCTGTCGAACACGCGCGCATGGCGGCGCTGTCGACGGTGCTGGTCGCCGAGTTCGAGGCGCTCAAGCGCGAGCGCGGCCTGGTCGACATGAATGACCTGGAGCGTGGCGCGCTGGCACTGCTATCCAAGCCCGAACTGGCCGGCTGGGTGCAGCAGAAGCTGGATGCCCGCGTGCGCCACCTGCTCATTGACGAGTTCCAGGACACCAGCCCGCTGCAATGGCAGGCGCTGCACGGCTGGCTGGGCGCCTATGCCGGCGCGGGTGGCGGGCAGATCGCCGTCTTCATCGTCGGCGACCCCAAGCAGAGCATCTACCGCTTTCGCCGCGCGGAGCCGCGCGTGTTTGCCGCGGCCGGCGAGTTCGTGCGCGACGGCCTGTCTGGCGTGACGCTGGCCTGCGACCACACGCGCCGCAACGCGCCCGAGGTGCTGGCCGCCGTCAACGCGGCCTTCACCGGGCAAATGCCCGGCTTCCGGCCGCACACGACGGAGCAGGGCGCCGACGACGCGGCCGGGCTGTTCACGCTGGACGGCCCACTGGCGGATCAGGAGGCGCCTGAGATCGACCCCGACTACTGGCGCCCCAGTCTGACCGAGCCGCGAGTCGAAGCCGAGATTGCCCGCCGCGCGCCCGAATGCGAGCGCGTAGCCCAGGCGATCCGCGCGCTGCTGGACGAGGGCATGCGGCCGCGCGACGTCTTCGTGCTGGCCCGCAAACGCGCGCCGCTGCGCCAGATGGCCGAGTCGCTGCTGGCGGCCGGCATCCCGCATGTCGCACCCGAGGACAACCGCCTGGCCGACCTGCCCGACGCGCAAGACTTGATTGCGCTGCTGGACGCGCTGGCGTCATCAGGCCATGCGCTGTCGCTGGCGCGCGCGCTGCGCAGCCCGCTGTTCGGCGTCGACGAGGCCGACCTGTTGCAGGTGGCCGAAGCCGCCGGCTCGGCCACCTGGCTGGGTGCCGCGCCACGCGAGCGGCGCGGCTGGTGGGACGCGCTCGCCGCTCTCCGCAATCCCAGTCCGGCATTGGCGCGTGCGCGGGATCTGCTGCTGGCCTGGCGCAGCGCCGCCCCTCGCTGCACGCCGCACGAGCTGCTCGACCGCATCGTCAACGAGGGCGAGCTGTTGCCTCGCTTGCTGGCCGCCGCGCCGCCGTCCGAGGCCGCCCACCGGCTGCGCACCGTCAACGCGCTGCTGCAGGCCTCGCTGGAACTGGACGGCGGGCGATTTGCCGAGCTGTACGGGTTTGTCCGCGCGCTGAAGGCCCGCTCGCCCAAGCTGGTGCCCGCGCCGGCGGACGACGCGGTGCAACTGCTGACCGTCCACGGCGCCAAGGGGCTGGAGGCTGAGGTCGTCATCCTGCTGGACGCGGACGCCGCGCCGCCGCGCGCCGAGACGCTGTCGCTGGCCTGTGGCTGGCCGGTCGATGCGCCGGCACCGGCGCGGCTGGCCTTCCTCGTGTCCGAGCGCAAGCCACCGCCGGCGCTGGTCGCGCTGATTGCCGACGAGCAGGCACTGCGCGAGCGCGAGGAGCTGAACGCGCTGTATGTGGCCATGACGCGGGCACGTCGCCGGCTGATCGTCAGCCGCACGCCGCCCCGTCGCGGCACGGGCGACGCGAGCTGGTGGGCCCGGCTGTCGCCGCTGGGCCAGCCCCTCGCGCTTGCCGAGCCGGGCGACGCCGAGCCGCTGGCGCTGCGGCCGCCGGTTCATCTGCCGTTGCCGGTCTGGACTGCGCCGTCCTCGCTGGCCAAGGATGGCGCGGCCGACGACGCCACGCAGGCCAATCTCGGCGACGCGCTGCACCGCGTGCTGGAATGGGCCAGCGCCCCCGGCCAGGTGCAGCCGCTGGCCACGCTCGTCGCTTCGTCCGGGCAGGCCTTCGCGCTGGATGCGCCGGGCCGCCTGCGCCTGGCTGCAGCTGCCGACGCCATCCTGCAAAGCCCCGACTGCCGTCCCTTCTTCGACCCGGTGCGGTTGCGCTGGGCGGGCAACGAGGTCGCCATCAACGCCGACGGCGAAGACCGCCGCATCGACCGCCTGGTGCAGCTGGACGATGGCGTCTGGTGGGTGCTGGATTACAAACTCGGCGCCACGCCCGAGCGTGAGCCGGCCTATCTTGAGCAGATGCGCAGCTACGTCGCGGCCATCCAGAAACTGCAACCGGGAGAGCTTGTGCGGGCCGCACTCATCAGCGGAACCGGACGACTCGTTTTAGTCAGCTAGAATAGCGGGCTTGATCGGGGCGTAGCGCAGCCTGGTAGCGCATCTGCTTTGGGAGCAGAGGGTCGCGAGTTCGAATCCCGCCGCCCCGACCAAACCTTTCTCCAAGACCCGCCCCGGCGCAATCCGCGGCGGGTTTTGTCTTTTGAGGAGCCCCGCATCCGGGGCGTCGCTCCTGGGACAACCCCCAAAATCCGACCGAACGGTCGGCCATGACAATCGCCCGCTTTTGCTGCACACCCGGCAAGGCCACAAGCCGCGCCCGAGACCCATGGCACTCCAACACCTGACCGACGAGCAGATCACCAGCTGGACCCGCGCCCAAAAGGACGAGTGGTGGTTCAACAACGTCTACCGCCACGATATGCCCCAGCTGACGCTGCGCTCCGGCCTGACCGGCTTTCTGCTGGGCATCGTGTTGACCGCCACGGCGCTGTACGTCGGGGCAAAGACCGGGGTGGGCATCGGTGTCGGACTCACCTCGGTGATCATGGCCTTCGCGCTGTTCAAGGCCTTGTCCAATGCACGGCTGGCCAGAGATTTCAGCGTGCTGGAGAACAACTGCACCCAGTCCATCGCCACGGCGGCGGGCTACACCGTGATGCCGCTGATCGCCGGTCTGCCGGCCTACATGATGGTCACGGGGCACTTGATCCCCTGGTGGCAGCTGATGCTGTGGCTGATCGTGGTTTCCGTGCTGGGCGTGCTGGTGGCGTTCCCGATGAAGCGCCGCTTCATTAATGAAGACCAGTTGCCGTTCCCCGAGGGGCGGGCCTGCGGCGTCGTGCTGGAGTCGCTGTACTCCGGTGATGGTGGGGAGGGCATGTACAAGGCGCGGCTGCTTGGCAAGGTGGCCGCTTTCGCCGCCATCTATCAGGCCCTGGTGAGCGACGGCTGGATGAAGCTCGTCCAATTCAAGCTGCTGATGATGGACAAGTGGGCCGGCCTCACCGCCCCTTGGTATCTGCATGAACGTCTGGACCAGTACTACTACGACTGGGCCATGAAGGCCGATGCCTACATCCCCAAGATCCTGGGCACCGACTTTCGCGTGCTGGGCCTGCGGCTGACGCTGGACATGGCTATGATCGGCGTTGGCGGCCTGATGGGCCTGGCTGTGGCAAGCAGCTGCATGATCGGCGCCGCGCTGAACTTCGGCCTGCTGGCGCCGCTGATGATCCAGGCTGGCGACATCGCCCCGCGCCTGAATGTCGATGGCTCGCTGGTGCCGCTGAACCGTGCCGAGATCGTCAACCAGTGGTCGCTGTGGTGGGCGGTCACGATGATGGTGGTGGGCGCCCTGGTGGGCCTGCTGTCCAAGCCTGAACTCATCACCAGCATCTTCAAGCGCCGCAGCAAGCGGGACGAAGTTCAGGGCCCGGACATCCTGCGTGACATCGAACTGCCGCTGTGGCTGTCCTACATCGGCGTGCCGGTGCTGGGCCTGCTCAGCATCTGGCTGACCCACAGCTTCTTTGGCGTGCCGCTGCTGCTGGGAGTGATCTCCCTGCCGCTGATCCTGGTGCTGACCGTCATCTGCACGAACGCGATGGCGTTGACATCCTGGACGCCGACCGGCGCGCTCTCCAAGATCACCCAGTTCACGATGGGCGCGCTGGATCGCAGCAACCCGGCCTCCAACCTGCTGCCGGCCACCATGACCTCGGACGTTGCTGCCAATGCGGCCAACTTGCTGTCGGACATCAAGCCTGGCTACATGCTGGGTGGCAAGCCGCGCCACCAGGCCGTTGGCCACTGCATCGGCATCCTGGCCGGCACGCTGGCTTCGGTGCCGCTGTTCTACCTGCTGTTCCTGCCGCCCGACGCGAATGGCGTGCGCAGCACGGCCACCATCGTCAGTGATCAGTTCGCCTTCCCTGCCGCGCTGCAGTGGAAGGGTGTGGCGGAGCTGATCGCCAAGGGCTTGAGCCAGCTGCCGCATTCCGCACTCGTCTCCATGGCCGTGGCGGCCGTGATGGCGGTGGTGATCGAAGTGCTGCGCATCCGCACCCGCGGCCGCTTCCCGTTGTCCGCGGTCTCCATCGGGCTGGGCGTGGTGCTGCCGCCGGAAGCCGTCATTTGCATGTTCATCGGCGCGGTGTTCTTCTGGGTCATGCGGGCGCGCAACGAGTCCAGGATCGGCACCGCCGGCCACCGCCGCTGGGTCGAAGGCATGGAGCCCATTTGCGCCGGCCTGATTTCGGGCGCCGCCCTGATGGGCATCGGCAACGCGATCATCAACGTGCTGATCTGATAATCACGCGTGCGATCTGTCCGTAGCTCAACTGGATAGAGCAGCTGCCTTCTAAGCAGCAGGTCGGGGGTTCGAGTCCCTCCGGACAGGCCAACCCTTCAAGGCGCCCGGATCGTTGACGGTCCGGGCGCCTTTTTCTTGTTGTAGCCACCTCTCGTACAGGAATTCCGCTGTGCTCACGCATCTGCTGCTGATCGACCCGCAGAACGACTTCTGCGACCTGCCTGCAGACTGGCTGCCGCGCTCGCCGGTCAGCGGCGAGCCCATCCGCCCCGCACTGCCGGTGACTGGCGCGCACGCTGACCTGCAGCGCGCTGCCGGGCTGGTGCAGCGCCTGGGCGGCCGGATTGAAGCCATCACCGTCACGCTGGACTCGCACCACCGCATTGACATCGCCCACCCGGGCTTCTGGCTTGACGCCGCTGGGCAGCCGCCCGCGCCATTCACGCCCATCACCGCGGCCCAGGTCCGCGCTGGCCACTACGCCCCGCGCGACGCCGCCTATCTCGCTCGCACGCTGGCCTACCTGGACGCGCTGGAGGCCGCCGGCCGCTACACGCTGATGGTCTGGCCCGTGCACTGCCAGATGGGCAGCTGGGGCCACGGCGTTCATGCCGGCCTGCAGGCCGCGCTGGATGCCTGGGCCGACGCGCAGGGCCGTTCGGTCGCCGTCGTCACCAAGGGCGAGAACCCGTGGACCGAGCATTACAGCGCGCTGCAGGCCGAGGTGCCGGACGCTTCGGACGAGCGCACCGAGCTGAACGGGACGCTGCTCGTCGAGCTGGACCGCTTCGACCGCGTGCTGATCGCCGGCGAGGCCGGCAGCCACTGCGTGCGCGCCACCGTCGAGCACCTGGCTGCGCACCTGCCATCGCGCCAGCTCGGCAAGCTGGTGCTCCTGACCGATTGCATCAGCCCAGTACGTGGCTTCGAGGGCCAGCAGGCCGAGTTCCTGGCCTCGATGCAGGCGCGTGGCCTGCGACTGGCCACCAGCACGGAGATCTGACCATGGCCGTCATCACCAGCCTGCTGGACACCGATCTCTACAAGTTCACGATGTGGCAGACGATGCTGCATCGCCATCCGCAGACCCAGGCCGAGTACCGCTTCGTCTGCCGCAACCAGCCGGGTTACCCGCTGGCCGAACTGAAGGCCGATGTGGAGCGCGAGCTGGAGGCGCTTTGCGGGCTGAGCCTGCGTGAGGATGAGCTGGCCTACCTGCAAGGCCTGCGCTTCATCAAGAGCGACTTCGTCGACTTCCTGCGCATCTTCCGCTTCCAGCGCGCCTTCATCGAGGTGAGCGCCGAAGGCCCACATCTGCACATCGTCGCCCGCGGCCCGCAGGTGCATGTGATGGGCTTCGAGATCCCGGTGCTGGCCATCGTCAACGAGCTGTACTTCCGCCGGCTGGACAGCGCGGAGGTGCGCGCCGAAGGTCTTCGCCGCCTGGCTGCCAAGATCGCCGCGCTGCAGGCCTTCGCCGCCGAGCCCAGGCCGCAGCGACATCCCTTCGACCTGTTTGATTTCGGCCTGCGCCGGCGCTTCTCCGGCGCCTGGCAGCGCGAGGTCGTCACGCAGCTGCGCGATGCCTTGCCGCAGCATTTCAAGGGCAGCTCCAACGTGCTGTTGGCCAAGGAGCTGGACCTGGTGCCCATCGGCACCATGGCCCACGAGTACCTGCAGACCTACCAGGCGCTGGGCACGGTGCGGCTGCGCGACCACCAGAAGGCCGCGCTGGAGGACTGGGTGCAGGAGTACCGTGGCGACCTGGGCACGGCGTTGACCGACGTGGTCGGCATGGATGCCTTCTTGGCCGACTTTGACCTCTACTTCGCCAAGCTGTTCGACGGCCTGCGCCACGACAGCGGCGACCCGGTCGTGTGGGGCGAGAAGGCGCTGGCCCATTACGCCAAGCTGCGCATTGACCCGCACACCAAGCGCCTCGTGTTCAGCGACGGCCTGACCATCACCAAGGCCATCGCGCTGTACCGCCACTTTGCCGACCGCGTGCAACTGGGCTTCGGCATCGGCACCCACCTGAGCAACGACTTGGGGCTCACACCGCTGAACATCGTCATGAAGCTCACCCACGCCAATGGCCAGCCGGTGGCCAAGCTCAGCGACAGCCCCGGCAAGACGCTCTGCGACGACGAAACCTTCCTGGCGTATCTGCGGCAGGTGTTCGGCATACGGGCGACATGACGCGGGTTCTGCATTGGCAGCGGTTGCCGCAAAAGTTACGCGCGCTTGGCAAAAGTGCCGCCGTTTCGGGCCGCCACAGGGGTCTTTGTACTGGCGTGATTTTTGCGTGTGCTGCCGCGAATGACGGTGAATGGGAGCACCCTTGAATGAGCAATCCGCCAGCGACCGCGGCGCCTGATGAGCCGCTTTTAGGCGAATTGCGTGCCGCCACGAGACCACATCACGACCGCATCGAACAGCTGCTGGCGCTGGACGCGCCCATGGCGTTGCCACGCTACAGCGCCATCATCGGCGGCTTCCACAGCTTCCTCTCCGGCTGGGAGCCGCAGCTGCGCCGCGCCATGCCGGAGCGCCTGCATGGCTGGCTGGCCGAGCGGGGGCGTGCTGCTTTCGCGGCCGATGATCTTGCCTTCCTGGGCCGTGCCGTGCCGTCCTCGGCGCACTCGCCCGACTGCCTGCCCGAGCCCGGCGTTGCCGCTGCCTTCGGCTCGATGTACGTCATCGAGGGTTCAGCGCTGGGTGGGCAGGTCATCACGTCCTGGTTGAAGCGAGACCTCGGACTGGAGCCGGGACGCGGCGCCAGCTACTTTCACGGACACGGTCGGCGCACCGGCGAGATGTGGCGCGAGTTCCGGCTGCGCGCCACCGCCGAGGTGGGCGCAGACCCGGCGTCGCGCCGCGCTGCCTGCCGCGCCGCCGAGCGCACCTTCGACGCGCTGATCGCCACCTTCGAGCCCTTGGTCACATGACGCTGCCCCTGCCCGACGCCGCCATGCTGCCGCTGGACCCGACGTCCTGCGCTAGCGAGCCCATCCGCGTGCCCGGCGCCATCCAGCCGCATGGCTGGCTGCTGACGCTGGACGCGACCAGCGGCGCCGTGGCTGCGTGGAGCGAGAACTGGCCCGAGCTGCTGGGGGCTGTGACGTCGGCCGCGCTGGCCGATGTCGCTGCCGGCTTCGCGGGTGGCATGGCGGAGCTGGTGGACGGCGAGGGCGCTTCCTCGCTGGGCGCGCTGACGCTGGCCGGCCGGGCGCTGCACGTGTCCGCCCACCGCCTGGGGGCCCTCGTGCACCTGGAGTTCGAGGCGTCGGCGCCCGAGACCGGCGCGCGGGCACCCATCTACAGCCTGGCCCGTCATGTCGTGCCGCAGATGCAGCTCACGACCTCCATCGAAGAGGTGTGCGGTGTGGTGACGGTCGAGATGAAGCGGCTCACCGGCTTCGGCCGCTGCCTGATCTACCGCTTCGATGCCCAAGGGCATGGCGAGGTGCTGGCCGAGCTCGCCGATGACGGCTACGAGACCTACCTGGGGCATCACTTCCCGGCGGCCGACATCCCGGCCCAGGCGCGGGCCCTGTACCGGCTCAACCACCTGCGGCTGATCCCGGACGCCAACTACGAGCCGGTGCCGGTGCGGTTCGCCGACGGCAGCAGCACCGCGCTGACGCTGGACCTGTCGCAGTCGCAACTGCGCAGCGTGTCGCCAGTGCACCTGGAGTACATGCGCAACATGGGCACGCTGGCGTCGATGTCCGTGTCCATCGTCGTGCGCGGCGAGCTGTGGGGGCTGGTGTCCTGCCACAACCGCGGGCCGCGCGAGCTGTCGTACACCACCCGCATGGCGTGCGAGCATCTGGGGCAATTGCTGTCGCTGCAGATCGAGGCCAAGGAAGAGAACGAGCACGTCAACGAGCAGCTGCGGCTGCGCCAGCTGACGCTTGCCATGGTGGCCCACCTGGCCGACAGCGATGCGACGCTGCAGCGCCTGGTGGACGAGCCCGGGCCATTGCTGCGGCTGGGCCGCGCCTCAGGCGCGGCGGTCATCCTGAACGACCAGTGCTGGCGCGTCGGCGAAACGCCCGGCGAGGAGGCCGTGCTGCAGATCGGCAGCTGGCTGGCCAACCACATCGACGAGGTCGCGTACACCGACCGGATCGCGCAGGACGCGCCGGCGCTCGCCGGCCACGTGTCCGTTGCCGCGGGAGTGATGGCCATCTCCATCTCGCGGCTGCACCGGCACTACGTGGTCTGGTTCAGGCCCGAGATCGTGCAGACCGTCACCTGGGCCGGCGATCCGCGAAAGGCCGCCGCGCCGCCCGGCACCCGGCTGCATCCGCGGCGCAGCTTCGAGAGCTGGGTCGAGCATGTGCGCGGTCGCTCGCTGCCGTGGACTGCGGCCGAGGTGCACGCCGCGCTGGAGCTGCGCCATGCGCTGATCGGCATCGTCATGCGCCGCGCCGAAGAAATGGCCGAGGTGGCTGCGGAACTGGGCCGCGTCAACAAGGAGCTGGAGGCGTTCTCGTACACCGTCTCGCACGACCTGCGCGCGCCCATGCGCCACATCGCCGGCTTCGTCGATCTGGTGCTGGAGATGGAAGGCGAAGGCATCAGTGACCGCGCGCGCAACTACCTGTCGCACGTGAAGGAGGCCTCCGCGCACGCCGGCCTGCTGGTCGACGCGCTGCTGGACTTCTCCCGCATGGGCCGCGCCGCGCTGAAGTGCACGTGGATCGACACCACGCTGCTGGTGGACGAGCTGGCCGCCGAGCATGGGCGCGATGCGCGCATCGAGTGGATCGTGCACCGCCCGCTGCCGCGGCTGTGGGCCGACCCGGTGCTGCTCCAGGTGGCGCTGCGCAACCTGATTGACAACGCCGTCAAGTACAGCCGCACGCGCGAGGTGTCACGCATCGAGATCACGGGCATTGCTGACGAACGTTGCGCCGGCCTGGCGATTCGCGATAACGGTGTGGGCTTTCAGATGAAATATGTCGCCAAGCTGTTCGGAGTCTTTCAGCGCCTGCACCGTGCGGAGAGTTTTGAGGGCACCGGCATCGGCCTGGCCAGCGTCCGGCGTATCGTGGAGCGCCACGGCGGCAGTGTCGAGGCGTGGGGCGAGCCAGATCGTGGCGCCCGCTTCAGTTTCGTGCTGCCCCTGCCGGCGCACCACGAGTCCCCCTCAACCCCACCTGCTGCATGAGAACGTCATGTTGAAACCCATCTTGCTCGTCGAAGACGACGCCCGTGATCTCGAGCTGACACTCGTCGCACTGGAACGCAGCCAACTCGCCAACGAGGTCATCGTGGTGCGCGACGGCGCCGAAGCGCTGGACTACCTGCGCCGCGAGGGCAGCCACGCCGGCCGCGGCGAAGGCAACCCCGCCGTCGTGCTGCTGGACCTCAAGCTGCCCAAGGTCAACGGCCTGGAAGTGCTGCGCTCGGTGCGCGCGACCGATTCGTTGAAGAGCATCCCGGTCGTCATGCTGACCTCGTCGCAGGCCGAGTCCGATGTCGTGGAAAGCTACGCGCTGGGCGTGAATGCCTACGTCGTCAAACCGGTGGAGTTCAAGCAGTTCGTGTCGGCCATCGCCGACCTGGGCGTCTTCTGGGCCGTGCTGAATGAGCCGCCGCCGGGTTCGCTGCGTACACACCGGCGCCATGGCTGAAGGCGGGGTCACGTCACCCCCAGGCGCGGGCGGCCTGGACATTCTGCTGCTGGAGGACTCTGCCTTCGACGCGGAGTTGCTGAAGGCGTCGCTGCAGACCGCGCGGCCGGACGTGCGACTGCGCTGGGTGCAGGACGAGGAGGGCTTCAAGCAGGCGCTGGCAGGCCAGCGCTTCGACGCCATCCTGTCCGACTACCAACTGCCCGACTTCAACGGTGCCGAGGCGCTGGACCACGCGCGCGTCGTCGCGCCGCTGACGCCGTTCATCTTCGTGTCTGGCGTCATCGGCGAGGAGAACCTTGTCGAGCTGCTCAAGCGCGGCGCGACCGACTACGTGATGAAGGGCCGGCTGTCGCGGCTGCCGCTGGTCATCGAGCGTGCGCTGCGTGAGGTGGCGCAGCGCGAGGCGCAGGAGCTGGCCCAGGCCCAACTGCGCGAGGCCGACGCGCTGTACGCGCGCGTGGTGGACTCGCTGCAGGATTACGCGGTCGTGCTGATGGGCCTGGAGGGCCGCATCCGCGACTGGAACCGCGCGGCCGGCGTCATCTTCGGCCATGCGCTGGACGATGTGCGTGGCCAGTCTGCGGCGTTGCTGTTCACGCCCGAGGACCGGGCGGCCGGCGTGCTGGCGCGTGAGATGGCGGCTGCCCTGGCCGCAGGCTCGGCGCGCGACGACCGGTGGCTGATGCGCCGGGATGGCAGCCTGCTGCGCGCCGAGGGCGTTTTGACGCCGTTGTACAGCGCGGCGGGTGAGCCCACAGGTTTCTCCAAGATCGTGCGCGACGTGACCGCCACCTACCAGGCCTCGCTGCAGCTGCGCCAGGCCAAGGAGGAGGCCGAGCGCAGCAACGAGTTGAAGGACCAGTTCCTGGCCGTGCTGTCGCACGAGCTGCGCTCGCCGCTGAGCGCCATCACCGGCTGGGCCGACGTGCTCGAAAAGCGTGGCGGCGCCGACGAGCTGCTGGCCAAGGCCGCGCTGGTGATCCGGCGCAATGCCCAGTTGCAGACGCGCATGATCAACGACCTGCTCGACATGAGTGCCGTGGTGGCGGGCAAGTTGCAGTTGCAGCAGCAGGTGCTGGACCTCAGCGCGCTGACGGCCGAGGCTCTGCTGTCGCACGTGCACGCGGCGCAGGCGCGCCGCATCGCGCTGGAGTGCGCCGGAGGTGGCGTGCTGTGGGTCGCGGGCGACTCGCAACGGCTGGCGCAGGTCATCGCCAACCTGGTCGGCAACGCGATGAAGTTCAGCCTGGAGGGCGGTCGTGTGGACGTGTCGACGCGTCTGGACGGCGACATGGTGGTGCTGTGCGTGCAGGACAACGGCCGCGGCATCTCGCCCGATTTCCTGCCGCACGTGTTCGACCGCCTGCGCCAGGAAGACAGCTCCAGCACGCGCAAGGCCGGCGGCCTGGGGCTGGGCTTGGCCATCGCCCGTGCCATCGTGGAGCTGCACGGCGGCCGCATCTCGGCCCACAGCGAAGGCGCCGACCAGGGCGCCCGCTTCGAGGTGCGCCTGCCCGTCGCGCCGGCGCCGGCCAGCAGGCCGGTCTCGCTGGCGCTGCCCGTGCCGGGCCAGGCGGCACCCTCGCTGCAGGGGCTGCGCCTGCTGCTGGTGGATGATGAGGAGGACGCACGCGACGTGGGACTGGCGGCGCTGCGCGAGCTGGGCGCCAACGTCACGGCTGCCGCCAGTGCCCCGGAGGCCCAGGCACTGCTGGCCACGCAGCGCTTCGACGTCATGGTGTCCGACATCGGCATGCCCGAGATGGACGGCCTGACGCTGATCCGGCGCCTGCGCGAGCAGCCGGCCACTGCGGCACTGCCCGCGGTCGCGCTGACCGCCTTCGCGATGTTGCCCGACCGCCAAGCCGGCCTGGCGGCGGGCTTTCAGCGCTACGTGGCCAAGCCCATCGACATGCGCCTGCTGGCTTCGGCCATCCTGGAAGCTTTGCGCACGCCCGTCGGGCAGCAGAGCAATCTCCGATGAGCCTGCCATTCCCGCCTGTCGAGCCCGTCACGCTGGACAACTGCGAGCGCGAACCCATCCACATTCCCGGCTCCATCCAGCCCCACGGCGCACTGCTGGCCTTCGACCGCCTGGGCCGCCTGATGGTGATGAGCGCGAACGCGAACGCACTGCTGGGGCTGGAGCTGACGCCGGGCCGCGCACCGCGTGTGGCCGACCTGGGAGGCGACGCCGATGTGTACGCTGCCGTGCAGCAGGCCGTGACGAGCCTGGGCAGCGGCGACTCCATGCCCGATTCGCGCGAGGTGTCGCTGAACGGGCATGACTTCGACCTCGTGCTGCATGCGCACGCCGGCCTGTGCCTGTGCGAGTTTGAGCTTCGCGATGCCAGTGCCGACCGGCTGAGCAGCTTCGCGCGCATGGCCTACCGCTCGATGGACAAGCTCAAGCGCCAGCCCGGCATCGACAGACTGCTGGAAGTGGCCGTGGCCGAGGTGCGCGCCATGACCGGCTTCGACCGCGTGATGGCCTACCGCTTCCGCCACGACGACAGCGGCGACATCGTCGCCGAGGCCCGCCGCGACGACCTGGAGGCCTATGTCGGCCGGCGCTACCCCGCCAGCGACATCCCCGCGCAGGCGCGCCGGCTCTACGTGCTGAACACGCTGCGCCTCATTCCCGACGTACGCTACCAGCCCGTGCTGCTGCTGGCGGACGCCGGCCACGTCGAGCCGGTGGACCTCAGCCACAGCGTGCTGCGCAGCGTGTCGCCCATCCACGTCGAGTACCTGACCAACATGGGCGTGGCCGCTTCCATGAGCGTGTCCATCGTCGTCGGCGGCCGGCTGTGGGGCATGCTGGCCTGCCATCACATGGCACCGCTGGCCGTGCCCTATGCCATCCGCATGGCAGCGGACGTCATCGCGCAGTTGCTGGCGGCCTCCGTGCAGTCGCTGGCGGCGCGCGAGCGCGAGGCCGTGATGGCTCGTGCAGCGCTGCTGCGAACCGACATCGCCGCGCAGATCGTGCAGGGCCGCGAGGCGCAGGACGTGCTGGCGCAGGAGGCGCCCGCGCTGTGTGAGAGCCTGGACTGCGACGCGCTGATCGTCGGCCTCAACGGCCGCGTGCGCCTGCACGGGCCGGTGGACGAGGCGTGGGCCGCGCGGCTGCTGACGTGGCTTCAGGCGCGCGACCGGGCGCTGGTGCATGTGGACCGCTGCGACGAGCTGCCCGAGTCCGACGGGCCCGAGCGCTATTGCGGGCTGCTGGCGCTGCGCTTCGACGCGCCGCGCCAGGGCTGGCTGGTCGCGCTGAGGCGCGAGCAGATCGAGACCATCCGCTGGGGCGGCAAGCCCGAGAAGGAGTTGATGCACGGCCCGCTGGGCCCGCGCCTCACGCCGCGCGGCTCGTTCGCCGAGTGGCGCGAGACCGTGCGCGGCACGGCGGTGCCGTGGTCCGATGTCGCACTGGAGACGGCCACGCTGCTGCTGGACACCGTCAGCCGCGTGCATGCCGACCGCGTGCTGGAGCTGGATCGGCTGCGCTCGCAGCTGTGGGCCGTGTTGGGCCACGACCTGCGCGACCCGCTGCACACGCTGAGCGTCGCGTCCATCGTGCTGGACCGCCAGAACGCGGCCGACCGCATCACCACCGTCATCCGCAACTCCACCAACCGCATGCAGCGGCTGCTGCGCGACCTGCAGGACATCACTCGGCTGCAGAACGGCCTGGGCCTGGCGCTGGAGGCGGAGGACACCGACCTTGCCGCGCTGCTGGCCCAGCAGCTGGAAGACCATCGCGCCACCTACCCCGACACGCCGCTGGACGTGAGCCTGCCCGCCACGCTGCCCGCGAGGCTGGACCAGATGCGGCTGCTGCAGATGTCGGCCAACCTGCTGAGCAATGCGCGCCACCACGGGAGCGGCCGCATCGGCGTGCAGCTGACCGGCAACGCCGGCCATGCGCGGCTGCGCGTCAGCAACCCCGCCGAGCCCATCGCGCCGGAGCTGGTGGACGGCCTGTTCGACCCCTTCAAGCGCCAGTCCATCAGCAACCCGCGCAACCCCGGCAGCATGGGCCTGGGCCTGTACATCGTGGACCAGGTGGCAGCAGCACACGGCGGCTCCATCCGCTACGCGTACGAGGACGGCGAGGTCGTGTTCGTGCTGGAACTGCCGCTGGCGCCGCCGGGCTGAAATCGGCGCCTCGTCCTACACCTGCGCCGCAGGGGCTGGCCTACATTGGTTTCGGGCTCACGCCCCCTGCTGTTCCTCCCTGAGCAGGCGTCTACCGTGACAGCGGAAGACGGTTTCAGCCCCGGCATTCGTGCCGGGGTTTCTTTTGTGCGCTCAGCATGAGCGCACTTCTCGCGGGTGCAAGTCCCGTCGTAAGTTGATCACGGCGAACGAAGCGAAGCGCAACTGCACGAGGGCGACCGAGTGTGGGAAGGAAGCGTGGAGCGAAGCTGCGAGCCGATGAACAAGAACCGGATAGAAGGCACTGCCAAGCAGGGCGAGCGGGCAAAAGGCCGCAAAGCTCTCGTGATCAAGGCGAAGCGGTGTAGATCCGGCGGCTGTGCAGCGAAGTGCGGTCTTCTCTGAGGAGATCCCGCCTTGTGCCTGAAAGGGCGACGGCCATGCTGGAGCGGGAAGTCAGCCGAGGTCGTAGTAGCCGGGTAGCGGGGCCGCCGAGGCCACCAGCGAGAGGCGAAGGACCGAACGAGA
>NZ_JBIGHY010000057.1:0-281 GCF_043555865.1 Pelomonas dachongensis | reverse complement strand
GTCAGACCTGCAAAATCCATTTCCAGGCAACTCGCTGTGGGCACGGCCCCGGCGACCAGCGGCGGGTCATGTCGGGTTGAGCAGCGGCTGACGCGATCGTTCGGGATTGAAGTTCATGACGCTGTTGAATCCCGCCATAGCCGCTGCCAGCAATGCCGTCCATACGGCGGTCAAGGCCAAGTAAACGTGCTTTAGGCCGCCGGCCTGCAGCTGGCGCCGCAGCGCCCGCAGCAGCCAGCGGATGTTGAAGCCGGCTGCGCACAGCACCGCGTGCAGAGCGT
>NZ_JBIGHY010000056.1:0-285 GCF_043555865.1 Pelomonas dachongensis | reverse complement strand
TCGACACCACGGTGCAGGAGAAGGCCATCGCCCACCCGACGGACAGCCGATTGCTGGAAGTCGCACGGGCCAAGATCGCCCGCCTGGCCAAGCGAGCGGGCCTCAAGCTCAAGATGACGCACGAGCGCGAGGGTCAGAGCTTGCGTCGCCGCGCCGGCGGCTACGCCCATGCCAAGCAGTTCAAGCGGCTGCGCCAAGTGGTGCGCCGCCAGCGCACGATCCTTGGGGTGCTGCTGCGCGAGGTGCAGCGCAAGATGACGACGCTCGCTCAGTCCGTGCAGGACC
>NZ_JBIGHY010000055.1:0-286 GCF_043555865.1 Pelomonas dachongensis | reverse complement strand
CTGCAGGTCTGGGCGCAGGCCCGTGCGGCCGATCCGCTGCTGCGCCAGGCCGCCGCGCTGACGGGCGCCCAGGATGCAAGCGCACGCGAGGCCCGCGCCGCGCTGCTGCCGCAGTGGCGCCTGCAGAGCAGCGAGCTGCGCGAGACCGGTGGCGCGCGCTGGAACGCCACCACCAGCAGTATCAGCCAGACGCTCTTCGACCTGGCCGCGCTGCGCGAGTTGGATGCCAGCCGCAGCCTGGCGTCGGCACAAGGCGCGCGCCTGATCGCGGCGGAGCAGTCGGCGC
>NZ_JBIGHY010000054.1:0-286 GCF_043555865.1 Pelomonas dachongensis | reverse complement strand
CTGCCGCGCGTCAACGCCGGCGTGGCGCCGCATTCGCTGCGCGGCGCGTCGCCGGGCGACATCGCGCGGCTGCAACAGCTGGTGGGCGCGGCCGACCTGCCGATCCACATTCACGTGGCCGAGCAGATGGCCGAGGTCAACGACTGCCTGGCCGCCACCGGCATGCGCCCGCTGCAGTGGCTGGTCGAGGCGGGTCATCTGGACCCGCGCTGGCAGCTGGTGCACGCCACGCATGCCGAGAGGTGGGAGATCGAGGCGGTGGCGGGCAGCGGTGCCGGCATCGTCA
>NZ_JBIGHY010000053.1:0-286 GCF_043555865.1 Pelomonas dachongensis | reverse complement strand
GCGAACTTCACCGCCACCAGCGCCAACGCGTACATCACCACGGACGCGCTCAATGCCGCGCTGGCGACCGGTGCGCACGTCACGGTGTCCACGGGCGGTACCGGCGCGGGTACGCAGTCGGGCACGATCAACCTCAACGGCGCGACGATCGGTGGCTCCGCCTGCGGCAGCACCACCTGCCAGCTGACGCTGCTGGTCGACGGCGACATCATTGCCACCGGCTTTTCGTCCATCAGTGGCAACTTCTCGGAGGTGCGCCTGCGCGCCGGCGACGAAGGATCGATCA
>NZ_JBIGHY010000052.1:0-288 GCF_043555865.1 Pelomonas dachongensis | reverse complement strand
CCACCGGACAGCACCAGCCTGATGTTGGGCGGGCGCGCCTTCGGCGGCCGGCTGGAAGGCGGCTGGCGCTGGCGCCACCTCAGCGACCGGCGCGCCTACATCTCGGGCGCGCCGGCCGTGTGCGCCAGCACGGCCGATGCCGCCGGCGTCGGCACGCACTACGGCGCCGACATCCACGAGCTGTTCGCAACCTGGCAGGCCACGCCGTGGGCGCTGGTGCGCGCCGACATCGACAACCTGGCCAACCAGGACTACTGCCTCAGCAGCAGCTTCGCCGGCGGTGTGGGC
>NZ_JBIGHY010000051.1:0-291 GCF_043555865.1 Pelomonas dachongensis | reverse complement strand
GCCACCCGCTCGCGGTTCTTGGCCGGCGCATGCCCTGGTCCGAGATCGAAGCGTCACTCGCCCCGCTGTTCGCCCGCAAGGCCCGCATGGGCAAGTCCCGCGAGGACGCCGACATGTTTGGCCCCACGCTGGTGGTGGCCGCCGGCGGCGTGAGCCGTGCGGGTCGCCCGCGGCTGCCGATCCGGTTGATGGTCTCGCTGCTGTACCTCAAGCACGCCTTCAACGAGAGTGACGAATCCGTCGTTGAGCGCTGGTCGGAGAATGTCGTTTGGCAGCTCTTCAGCGGGATGG
>NZ_JBIGHY010000050.1:0-299 GCF_043555865.1 Pelomonas dachongensis | reverse complement strand
GCAACTCGCTGTGGGCACGGCCCCGGCGACCAGCGGCGGGTCATGTCGGGTTGAGCAGCGGCTGACGCGATCGTTCGGGATTGAAGTTCATGACGCTGTTGAATCCCGCCATAGCCGCTGCCAGCAAGGCCGTCCATACGGCGGTCAAGGCCAAGTAGACGTGCTTTAAGCAGCCGGCCTGCAGCTGGCGCCGCAGCGCCCGCAGCAGCCAGCGGATGTTGAAGCCGGCTGCGCACAGCACCGCGTGCAGAGCGTCGCCCTCGCTGCCCTTGAGCCAGCACTTGTCCATCCGGTGGTCG
>NZ_JBIGHY010000049.1:0-304 GCF_043555865.1 Pelomonas dachongensis | reverse complement strand
CTCGTGGCGCACCTCGCCGATGACGCCATCGGCCTCGCGGATGGCCTGCTCCATCGCCGCCTGTGGGTTCAGGTCTTCGATCTTGTCCAGCAGGGCATGCACGCCACCGGCGATCACGCGGCCCACGCGGGTCTTCAGGGAATCGGCCATGTCAGGCTCCTTGGGTCGTGGTCAGGGTCGAGGCCAGCTCGACGGTGGTGCCCAGGTGGCGCTTCACCACCTCGGGGTCGAAGGCATGCGCGTCGCTGGTCGCGGCCTGGCGCAGCAGGGATTCGCTGAGCAGTGCGGCGCGGCGCACCAGCGC
>NZ_JBIGHY010000004.1:0-506673 GCF_043555865.1 Pelomonas dachongensis | reverse complement strand
CGGTTGATGCCGTCGCCTCTGCGTCGGGATCCGCAGGGAGCTTGCCGCTGTTCGTTCCCGCTACTGGCTCAGCTGCAAAACCGCGTCCTCACCGCCGAATAACAGCGGATCCTGACCGCCGCCAACACCGCTAAAAGGAAACATTTTGTAAGCGCGCCGTTGCCGAGGATCTTGCACTGTTTCGCCAGACCAAATGATCGGTCATCTTTCCCCGGTCCGTTCTACAGCAAAGTCGATTCCCTCGAAACACCGAACGAAGCACCGTGGCGAGCGTTCGGTCCAAACCAGCGAACCGGCGAAGGTCGGAACGCGGCAGACATCGAACCAAGCACGCCTACAACCGTTCGGCCGGCAACGGAACGAACTGGACAACTGAGCGTCAATGGTCCTCAATGCATCCCGGGGGCATTTCATGCGCTACTGCCATCGCGACACAGAGCGCATGGCATTCCAGCGTGCCACAGGAGAAGGGGATGGACCCAGACGACATTGCCGCACTCAACGGCTCTCAACGTAGCGCGGCATTCCGCGAACAACACCGCAAGCTCGACCCCATCGACGCGCCCAGAGACCTGGGGCCCAAGCGACGTGCACTGCGCGACCAACGGCACCGAAATAATGTCGCCGACTGCCACGTCGGTCTGCTGAAGACCGGTGGTCAAGGAACTTGCGTTCTCATCTCATGCGGTGGCACTGTCGCGTTTGCCATCGCTCGGACGCCAAAAGGTTTGCTCATCGAGAAACGCGTCTGTCCATCGACCGGTCCGCGAACGTCGCACGCAATGCTCTTCGAAGACAGGACGACGTTCGACCGATGGTGCGACATCGAACCCACTCGCTCTGAGGATCCACTGCTGTGCGACCTTCTTCGTAGCCGCGGCCATGAATTCTTTGCCGGACAAGACTGATCTGCTCGACCAGAAGGCGCCGCCGGCCGTTCCGGACAACGTTCTGCAGGCACTCCGCCTGTTGCCGGAACTCTGCAACGCAGCCAGCGAGCAGGCCGCCCTTGAGTTGTTCTGGCGAGCCGTTCGGCAGGTAGGGGCCGATTCCGGAGTGTTCATCAGCGCGATCAAGGACGATGCCACTCGAACGTCCATACGGTCCCTGCTTGCGTGCGATTCGCGATGGGCCATCGAGTACTCCCGCGTCGACTGGCACGATCATGATCCGTGGCTCCGGCACGCGCTCGATAGCCAGGCACCGATCCGAGGTGAAGAGCTACCCTTGCGGCCAGAAGAGCAGGATTTCATCGGGAGGTCCAGGACCCTCGGCTTCACTTCGACCTTTATTGTCCCCGCCCCTACCTGCTTCGGCGGAGCGCGGTTTGGCGTGTTGGTACTCGGTTCGAGAAAACCGGAACGATTCGATGGCTCCGACTACGAGATGGTTCGCATCGTGGGCCGAGCGCTTGCGATGGAACTTCATGATTGGCTGCTTCGTGCCGTACACGACGACCTCGTAGAAAGGTCGCGCATCACGGCCGAGGAGCTCGAGCTGCTACGTCATGAAGCGGCGGGCCACACCAGCAAGGTCGTCGGAGCCACTTTGGGCATCAAGCCCAGGAGCGTGGACTACCGGTTCTCGCGAGTGAGCGCCAAGCTCGACGCCCCCGACCGCCGAACTGCGATGCGGATTGCACGCCTGTACGGACTCATATGAAACCTATTGAGTCCCATGTGATCATGTTCCCGTTCGCCACTGGGCTTTGTTCAAGGCCAGAGACGTGCTGCGAGAGTTGATCCGAACTCTCAAGGCCGAACAGTCGGTCGTCAAAGGCGCATGAGCCGAGTCCACGCCCGAGCGCGCACCAACCCGGACGCAGCAGGCGCAGCAAGCGGCTGTTGTGTCCTACTTCAACTCCCGCGTGTTCGTGTAGGCCTCGCGAGGCAACTCGTCCATCGTGATGTACTGGAACCCCTCGGCCGTTTCCTTGTCGAAATTCTTGCCAATCACGCTCACTTGCATCTGCGTGCCGGCCGGGACATCCACATCGCTGATGAACTGCGGCTTGTAGGGAAGTCCGAGGTAGACGCGGATCTTCTCGGCGTCGTTGCCCAAGTGGGCGATCTCCTTTTCACGAACCATGAAGCTGCCGCCAGGCCTGTTCTTGTCCGTGTGGACACGAACGAATCGCTCGGTCCTTTGAGAGACGTAGTTGCGGGGACCCGACTTGAGCGAACCCGGGCCTTTCCAGCCCTTCTCAAGCGCTGCCTTGTCCAGATAGGGGATGTTCACCACCGCGGCGTTCACGCGTTGGACATTGCCCATCTGCATTCCATTCGCCCGAGCAACCTTTGCCGATTCGATCCGCTTGCCCGCCGCGGCGTTGAATACCTTGGACAGCCCGGCCCCATTCCCTCCCGCGCCCTCCCCCCCTCGGCCTTTCCCGGAACCGCCTCCGCCGGCGGCGCTGGCCAGCTTTTGCACGTCCGCTCGCACGGCGCTTTGCTTCTGGGCGGACCACGTCGAGGGCGCCGATGTGGGGCCCGTGCCGCGGTCGCTGGTCGCGGGTTGCGACTTGAGACCGATGCGGGAGGCCGGCACCGCGAGGATGCGGTTGTTGACCTTCACCAGTGCCCGGCCATCGAGCGTTTGCTTGCCGGTGTAGCCCTTGGCCAATTGTGCGTTGGTCGGAGGCGCGACGGACTTGCTGACACCGTTGGAGAAGGTGCGCCGGTCGCTGAGGCCTGCGGCGTGAGTGCGCTGAGCCTGGGCGGCATTTTGCTGCGCCTGACGCTGCTGGTTCTGCTGCGCCTGGCGCTGAGCGTCCTGCGCCTGCTGTCTGCTTTGCGAGCTTTGCTGCTGCCGCTGCTGGCGTTGCATTTCCTGTTGCTGCTGGCGGGCCTGCTCGCGTTGCTGTTGCTGCATCTGTTCCCGTTGCTGCTGCTGCATCTGCTGTCGCTGCTGCTGCTGCATCTGCTGGCGCATCTGCTCTTGCTGTTGGCGGCGCATGTCCTCTTGCTGGCGACGCATCTGCTCCTGCTGCTGCTGGCGGGCCGCTTGCTGCTGTTGGGCGCGGGCATCGAACTGGGCGTGAGCGGCGCTGGCCAAGCTGCCCAGCAGCACGATCGCGATGGTGGCAAGGCGGCTCATGGAGATTCCTTCAGGCTCGTAGTTCGTGGCGTGGCACTCAACGCGCGCCGCAGCCGCTGTAGCGACCGGGCTTGGACCGGATCAGCCGCTGGGTGACGGGCCAGTAGTCCTCGTACAGGTCCTTGCGCACCTTCTGGGACTTGGGGTTGATGGTGTTGGCGTTGACCAGGCACTCGCACTGCTGCCGCCCCGCCTGCTCGTGGCCGGCCTTCTTCGCAGACTCCACGCACACCTTGTCGATGCTGGAGGTGAACTGGTATTCGGGGGCCCACTCGTTGGTCACGAAGGACCAGGCGTTCTTCTTGAAGGTATCCAGCGCCGGGCTGCCGCAACCGTGCTTGAGGATCAGGAAGAACCCGTCGTTCATGCCGTCGAGCGGAATATCGTCCGCGAGGATGGCCAGACGCACGTCCTCTTCGCGGTTGGCATCGTCGTCCCCTCGCGCAGCGATGAGCTTCTCCCGGATCGTGAGGTTCTCCTGCAGCACCCTGCTGGCCTGACCCAGACCTCCGCCGAAGGAGGGCATGCTGGGCATCAATCGCCCAGGTAAGCGCTGGATGCGGGCGAAGTCCTGTTTCATGTCCTTCACCTCCTGGGCGGTGAAGTGCGCGCTGCACTCCTCGTAGAGCGTGTCGGCGACCGCGGTCAGGTAGGCCTTGGCGTAGGATTCGTCTGCGGAGATCGCCTCGAACCTGCGCGCCATGATGTTGTCGATGAGCTCGGGCGCCTTCAGCTTGGGCTTGGGCAATTTCGCGGCTTGCGCGGCGCTCAATGCATCGGCCTTGTCTTGCTCCTGTTCTTCGCGCTCAGCCATGGCCACCTGTTCGGTGAAATCGGCGAACTCGGCAAGCACCTTGGCCGCGGGCTCGAACCCGGACTCCAGGGCCCGCTGGTACAGCGCATGCGCGGTGCGCGGGTCAGGCTCAATGCCTGGCGCGCCGTCCAAGTGAATGTCGGCGAGGTAGGCCAGTGACGCGCCGTGACCTTGCTTGGCGGCCGCGATCAGGCGCTCGATCGCGGCCTCCATCCTGTCGGAGGCCAGGTAGCCTCGCGCCAGCTGGAACGCCAGCCGAGGGCTGTTCTTGTCCTGCTTGACGGCCTCTTCGCAGGCGGACACCACGGCGGCAGCATCCAGGTCGGCGTCGGCCACACCCTTGGCGTGGGCCTCAGGGTCATCCGGATGCGCAGCGAGGTGATCACAGCGCGGGATCGGGGGCAGGGAAGCTAGCGAGACGACGGGTTTCTCAGGCTCGGGGGTGACGTCTGCCACCGCCACTGCAGGGCCCGCCTGCAGTGCTGCCTGCGCTTGCGCCGTGACGGGCTCAGCAGGTGGTGGGGGGACGGGCGCGGCAGGTGCTTCTGCCCGTCGCACGGCCGGTCGCTCCCGGGTCTGTATCTGCGCCCAGGCCGATGGCCCCAACGCTGCCGTCAGTGCATCTCCCCAGGTCAACGGGCAACGTTGCAGCGCGACGTCGGCCAACTGCAGTTCCTTCAGTGCATCCACGCTCACGGCGGGTGTGAAGCCCGGGCGCTGGCCGAACCAGAACTTCACTTGGCGTGAAATGACTCGAGGCTCCTCGCCGCTTCGATCCGCCAGCTCATAGCGGCAGTTCAGGTAAGGCGGCATGGCCTCCAGCCCGGGCAGCGGCATTGAGCGCCACTCCTTGCGCAGGCCCCCGACTTCTCGCATCACCGCTAGACGTTCCGGGCGGTCGCTGTTCATCGCGGACAGCCCCATCTCCCGGATCTCGCCGCCTTCGCGCCGGTCGATCAGCGGGGCCAGGTCCAGCTCGTACCGACGCGGTGCGTCGGCGGGCAGTGGTTCCGCCGCTTCGCGTGCGATGCGGCCTCTCGCAGTCACATCCGGAGTTGGCGTGGTGGGACGGGGGGGCGCTTCCGGGGGGCGCAGGAGTTGTCGCAATCGATTGGCGATGCCGCTGGAGCCTGCAAGCGACACCGCGGCCGGCATGGCCTGCGCCAACGGCGCGGCCAGTGGGCCTGGGCCAAGGAGGACCGCCATCCCGAGCGTTGCCGCCGCATGACCAAAGGAGCGAGCCGGTGGAAGGCGCATCGAGAGCGTGCCTGCAATTGCGGACTTTCGAGTCTATGGCCGACTTCGTAAGTACTTGTGACGGCCCCGCCCCCGACTTGCGGGGCCGCGAAGACCCGCAGTTATTCCGAGCGGTTCTGAAGTGAATTCGTATCGCTCAGACGGGGGCGCTGCGTCTTGTGCCGCATCACAACGAGGGCTTTGCGCCGGCCGTGGCAAGCCTGTACGGCTCGGTGGTCATACTGCGTATGGGTGGGCTGGAGCTGAGCGCCAGCCCCTCGGATGTCCCCTCCATCCGCAATGCAGTTGAAAAGATGGTTGGTTCGTTGGGACAACACGATGCAACGCGGCTCGTCGCAGTCCTTGTGGTGGCTGACGCCGCCGCGGCGCGAGATGCTCACGAAGCACTGCATATTGCCCTGTTAAGACGCCGGCCCGCGGCCGGCCTGATTTTCTACAGCGACCGTGGCAGCCAGCACGCAGTGCAGCGGGGACCTCCAGACTGCACTGGCCAAGTCCGGCATGCGCAGCTCAATGAGCCACAAGGGCAACTGCTGGGCAATGCGCCCACCGAAAGCCTATGGGGATCGTTGAAGGTCGGCAGGCTGCACGGGCAACGGCTCGCTACCCGGCATGAGGCAATGGATGAGATCGTCGACTGGCTGACATTCCATAACCACGGGCGGCTTCACTCGTCGCTCGACTGCGTCAGTCCGATGCAATTCGAAAGGGCGTGGCATGCCGCACAGCAAAGACAAGCCGCGTAACGCTCTCAGCTATGTGATCCGGGGAACGCGAGCAAGGTCACTGAGCGGTCCACCCAGGGATCTGTGGGGCAAGCCATGGATCCCTATATGAGCTTCAAGCGGCCCGCCTGCTCTTCGAGCTGGGGACGGAAATCTGGATGCGCGATGCCAATGAGGGCACGCGCCCGTTCACGCATCGACCTACCCCGAAGCTGGGCGACGCCGAACTCTGTCACCACGTGATTGACGTCGTTCTTGCTGGTGCTGACCCAGGTGCCCGGCTCCAACGTCGGCACGATGCGCGAGATGCAGCCGTCCTTCGCGGTGGAGGGCAGGACGATGAATGACTTGCCTCCCACCGAGCGATTGGCGGCACGCACGAAGTCGGACTGCCCACCCGTGCCCGAGTACGGCGTCGGCCCCAGGGATTCGGAGCCGCACTGGCCGAACAGATCGATCTGCAGCGTTGCGTTGATGGACACCAGCCGGTCGTTCTGCCCGGCGACAAGGGGGTCATTGGTGAAGTCGGCCGGGTGCAGCTCGAACGCCGGGTTGCGGTGGATGTAGCGATACAGCTTCGCCGAGCCCAGCGCGAAGGTCGCGATGGACTTGCCGCGCTGAAAGTTCTTGCATCGGTTGGTCACCGCGCCGCACTCGATCAGCGACAGCAGCCCGTCACCCATCATCTCCGAGTGGATGCCCAGGTCGCGCTTGTGCCGCAGCTGCAGGACCACCGCGTCCGGGATGCCGCCATAGCCTATTTGCAGCGTCGACCCGTCCTCGATCATGTCGGCGACGTAGCCGCCGATGGCCTCCTGCACAGGCCCGATCGAGGGCATGCCGACCTCGCGCAGCGGCGCATCGCTCTCGACGAGCGCGGTGACTTGCGAAATGTGCACATGGCAATTGCCGTGCGCGAAAGGCACCGTCGAGTTCACCTCCAGCACCACCGAGCGGGCACGCTCGACGGCAGCCATCGTGTAGTCAGCGCCCAGCGATAGGGCGAAGTAGCCATGCTCGTCCATCGGCGAGGCCAGGCTGAACACCACGTCAGCCGGCGCGAGGCCGCGCCGGATCATCTGCGGCAGCTCCGAGAAGTGGCAGGCCAGTGTGTCGACCCAGCCCTGCTGGGCGCCGGGCCGCGAGGCCGCGCCCAGGAAGTAGCCAAGCGGCCGGATGTGCTCGACGGTCTCGGGGTCGAAATAGCCGAAAGGCGTCAGCGGCAGGATCTGTCCGATGCGCACCCCACGCAGCTCGCGGCGGCGATCGGACAGCGCGCTCAGCAGCGCCGGCGGCTCGGCCGCGCCGGTCGGCACGACGACGGTATCACCGTCGCGCACCTCGCAGACGGCCTCTGCGACGGTGCGACGCTTCTGGTGGTACAGAGGTTGGAACGACATCGATGTCTCCTTGTTGCGGGGCTGGTGCTGCGTCGCAACCGCCCTCTTCTCTCTCTGGTCAGGCTGCAGCGCGGGCCACGCCGGCCGGCGAGGTCATGCCGCCCATGCAAACGTACTTGATCTCCAGGTACTCCTCGATGCCCACCGCCGCGCCCTCCCGGCCCAGGCCGGACTGCTTGATGCCGCCGAACGGCACGTGCTCAGTGGCGATGACACCCGCGTTGACGCCGACCATGCCGCACTGCAGCGCCTCAGCGACGCGGAAGGCACGGCCCAAGTCGCGGCTGTAGAAGTAGGCAGCCAAGCCGAACTCAGTGCGGTTGGCCAGCTCGATGGCCTGTTGCTCGGTCTCGAAGCGGAACACCGGAGCCAGTGGGCCGAATGTCTCCTCGCGGGCACACAGCATCTGGGCCGTCGCGTCGGCCAGCACGGTGGGCGCATAGAACTGGCCCGACAGCCGCCGCCCGCCGACCAGCAGGCGGGCGCCCAGCGCCAGCGCGTCGTCCACATGGGCGTCGACCTTATCCAGCGCGGCCGGCTCGATGAGCGGCCCCTGCACGGAATCGGGCTCAAAGCCGTTGCCCACCTTGAGCGCCGCGACGCGCGCCCCGAACTTGTCGAGGAAGGCCTCGTAGACGGCGGCCTGAACATAGATGCGGTTGGCGCAAACGCAGGTCTGGCCCGCGTTGCGGAACTTGCTTGCGATGGCGCCGTCCACGGCGGCATCGAGGTCGGCATCGTCGAACACGATGAAGGGCGCATTGCCGCCCAGTTCCAGCGCGAGCTTCTTGACGGTCGGCGCGCACTGCGCCATCAGCAGCCGGCCGACCTCGGTGCTGCCGGTGAAGCTCAGATGCCTCACCCGCTCGCTGGCACAGAACTGCTTGCCGATGTCCACACTGCCCGCGCCGTCCGCCGTCACGAGGTTCAGCACGCCTGCGGGCAGACCGGCGCGGCGGGCCAACTCGGCCACGGCCAGCGCGGTCAACGGCGTCTGCTCGGCTGGCTTCAGCACCACAGTGCAGCCCGCCGCCAGCGCCGGTGCCACCTTGCGGGTGATCATGGCCAGCGGGAAGTTCCAGGGCGTGATGGCGGCGCACACGCCGATGGGCTGGCGCAGCACCAGCAGCCGGCGGCTGTTGTCGAACTGCGGCAGCGTCTCGCCGTTGACCCGCTTGGCCTGCTCGGCGTACCACTCGACGAAGCTCGCGCCATAGGCCACCTCCCCGCGCGCCTCGGCCAGCGGCTTGCCCTGCTCGGCCGTCATCAGCCGGGCCAGGTCGTCCTGGTGGGCCATCAGCAGCTGGAACCAGCGCAGCAGCACTGCATGCCGCTGCTTGGCGGTGCTGTCGCGCCAGGCCGGCCAGGCGCGGTGGGCGGCGTCGATGGCCACCTCGGCATCGGCCGCGCCGAGGTTGGCCACCTGCGCCAGCACCTGGCCCGTGGCCGGGTCATGCACAGCGAAGCGGCGCCGCGCACCGACCCACTGCCCGTCGACGAAGGCGTCTGTCTTCAGCAGGTCAGCATCCGCCAGCAGCGCCAAGGGGGATGAGGGCAACGTCATCAAAAGGCACTCCGATAGATCGCCAGCGCATCGGTCTCGGTCAGCTCGCGGGGGTTGTTGACCAGCAGGCGCGTCTGCAGCATGGCGTCGGCGGCCAGCTGCGGCAGCGCGTCGGCGGGAATGCCGTGGTCGCGCAGCCGCAGCGGCAACCCGGTCGCGGCAATCAGGGCGATCAGGTGGCTGATGAAGGCGCCGGCCTTGTCGGCATCGCTGCCAGTGCATCCCGGCAGCAACGCCTCGGCCAGGCCGACATAGGCCTGCGGCGCCGCCTCGGCGTTGAAGCGCAGCACATGCGGCAGCACCAGCGCGTTGCTCAGCCCGTGCGGCAGGTGGAAGCGCCCGCCCAGCGGATAGGCCAGCGCATGCACCGCCGCCACCGGCGCATTGGCGAAGGCTTGGCCGGCCAGCAGCGCGCCCAGCAGCATGGCCTCGCGAGCATCCAGGTCGTCGCCCTGCGTGCAGGCCCGCAGCAGGTGCTGCGCCAGCAGCCGCAGCGCCTGCAGCGCCAGCGCGTCGGACAAGGGGTTCTTCAGCCGCCGGCTCGTGAAGGCCTCGATGGCGTGCACCATCGCATCGATGCCGGTGGCCGCGGTGATGGCCGAGGGCAGGCCGGTCGTGAGCGTTGCATCGAGCACCGCCAGGTCGGCATAAAGCTGGCGCGCGACGATGCCGCTCTTGTGCGTGGCGCCGGTCGTCACGATGGCGATGGGTGTGACCTCCGAGCCCGTGCCGGCTGTCGTCGGCATCTGCACCAGCGGCAGCCGCTCGCCCTGTACCTTGTCAACGCCGTACATACCGGCCAGCGGCTGGCTACCGGCTGCCAGCACCGCGACGAGCTTGGCAACGTCCATCGACGAGCCGCCGCCCAGCCCCAGCACCAATTCAGCGCCGAAGGCCTGCGCACGCGCGCCGGCGGCCTCCACAACGTGGTCGGCCGGGTCGGGCTGCACGTCGTCAATCACCAGCAGCCTGAAGCCGGCTGCGGCCAGCCCCTGCAGCGCCGGCGCCAGGAGGCCGCTGCGGTGCAGAAAGGCGTCGGTGACGACACAGAGCCGGCCCGGCCGCCAGCGCTGCGCCAGCAGCACACCCAGCCGCGCGCCGGCGCCACGTTCAAGCACCAGATGGGGCACGGTTTGGAAGGAGAAGGAGGACACGATGCGCAGGACCCGGCAGAAGAGGCGCCGGCAGTGTGCCCAGGCCCGCAAGGCGAGGGCCAGCAGCGCGCAGGCTTTGTCCACACCGCGAATGCAGCCAGGCCGCAGTGGAAATTCAACTACCTCGCCACCCGCGCCCGCAATGCGGGCAGGCGTTTTGACCCGATGTTTTCGGTTCAGTCGTGGCACTAGGCTTGCAACGTACTGAACACAGTCCCTCAGCCTGGCAGGACGGCGTCAAGGCCTCCAACCCTCACCCCAGCTTCACAGGTGCCCCATGGAAAAGAGCGTTCCCATCCGATCCGTCAGCCGCAGCATCGCCGTGCTGCAGGCCATCAACCGTGGCGAATGGCTGACGGTGATGGAGATCTCGAAGGCGGTCGACCTGCCCTACCCGACCACGTTCCGCATCATCCAGACCCTGATGCACGAGGGCCTGGTCACGTGCGAAGCCGGGTGCAAGCGCTACCGCGTGACGGCGCTGGTGCAGTCGCTGGCGCTGGGCTACGCGGACAACGGCAGCCTCATCGAGGTGGCCCGCCCGCACATGGTGGCGCTGACACAGCAGCACGCCTGGCCCGTCTCGCTGACCACGCATGTGGGCCGCAGCATGATCGTGCGCGACTCGACGCACACGCTCAGCTCGCTGACCTTCTGCAACTACGCGCCCGGCTACAGCCTGCCGCTGCTGGAGTGCGCCTCGGGCCATGCCTTCCTGGCACACATCGGCCATGAGGAAAGGCTGGGCCTGCTGGCAGGGCTGGAGGCCTACGAGCGCCGCACGCCGCTGCTGGACATGTTCAAGTCCGAGCGCCTGGTCCAGATGATCCGCGACAACGGCTACGCCACCTGGGAGCGCAACCCGCACACCCAGTTCCCGGGCAAGACCTCGTCGATCGCCGTGCCGGTGATGAATCAGGGCGAGGTCATCGCGACGCTGACGCTGGTGTTCTTCGCCTCGGCGCTTCCCATGGCCGAAGCCGTGCGGCGCTATGCGGACGACCTGAAGGCTGCAGCGCGCGAGATCTCGGCCGCACTGAATCAGCCGGGCTCGCGCCGGGCGACGATGGCTGTCGAGGCGGTGGCCACCGCCTGAGGCGGCTCAGGCTGCCGGCCTTAGCAGCGATATCAGGCTGCCCACGTCGGCGGCCCGCTCCAGCCCCCAGACCGCCTGCAGGATTTCCCCCGCGCGTCGCGGCCGCACCACGTCGCTCGCCGCGCCACGGAACAGCTCGCTGAGCTGCGAGTCGCTGAGTGGGCCGCGCGGCGACCCCAGGAAAGCTTCGACGCGGCATTCCTCCTGCCCGCCGTCCACGTAAGCGGCCCGCAGCACGCAGGCCTGCACGCCGTCAAGGCGCTCGTCCACCACCCACCGGATGCGCTCACGCAGGTCCACGGTCGCCGGATGCTGGCGGCAGGCCGGCGATGTCTCGGCCACCGTGAACTGGCCCATCAGCCAGGCCGCAGCCACACTGTCGGCCAGACCGTCATCCGCCCGCGACGCCGCCTGGGGCGAGAGCGCCAGTTGAAGGGTCTGCAAGGTCCGGCGGCCCGCCTGCGCGCGCAGCGCCAGCACGGCCTCCACCGGCGCCAGCGCCGCCACCGGTAACGGGCGGCAATGCAGGGCGATGCCCTTCAGGCTGTCGAAGTTGCCCAGCGCTGCCAGCGTCGCCGAACCGGGCATGGCCCGCCAGCCGCCGCTGGCCTCGCCCAGCGCCTGCATGGCCGCACCCCGGTCCAGCCCCTCGAGCGTGCATCGCGCGGCCACGGCACCCAGTTCGAGCGCCAGCGCCTCAAACCGGGGCGCGCCGGCCTGTTCCTCGGAAGCCACGGCGATGGCGACCTCCAGGCCCACCAGCAACGCCGTCAGCAGCCGACCGCCGTCGTGATGCCCGGCCTCGGCCCGCGCCAGCAGGCCGGGCAGCAGCCGCGCCGTGAAGTGTCCCTGCGTGGGCAGATGGGTGTCGCCGAAGTCGAGCAGGCCCAGCAGATGTTCATGGACGGCGATGGCATGCTGCGGCGTGGTCGCGGCGCCCGACCACCACAGCCGCGCCCGCGCGCCCTCGGGCGCTGCGCTGGTGGCCTGCGCCAGCAGGCGCTGCCCAGTCGGCTGCTGGCTGGCTTCGGCCGCGGCCTTCAGCTGGTTCAGCAGCAACCGCTTGGCCTCGTGCAGCAGCAGCTCGCCTGGCGTGGCCTCGCGCCAGGCGGCGACAACTTCGGCCAGCCGGCCGACGGTGGCTTCGGGCACCGAAGTCACGGCGGGTCGGCGCGGCAGCGCCGGCCGGGGGTGGGTGGATTCATCGGTGCGCTCCCTGCGTCTGGCTTTCTGTCGAACACAGACTAGACGGCAGCCACGCATTCCCGAAGCGCGCACTGCGGCACTGTTCACTCTCTGAATTGGTGCGCTGCGCCTTCGGCATGCGCCGGATGTCTTTCAGTGATCTGCCGGGCCAGCAGCTGCAGGCGCGGTGCGTAGACCTCGCGCAGCTTGTCCTTGTTGCGCAGCGTCGACTTGATGTAGCGCATCACAATCCCGCCCACCGGCCGGCCGGCCAGCAGCAGCGGCACGCCCAGGTTGCCTTCGCGGTAGTGGTCGAACTCCAGGTGGCAAAAGCCGTTGACGCGGGCCTCGTCGATCAGCTGCTGGATCTGCGGCCGGTCGAAATGGATAGGCGCGCGCCGCTCATCGCTTTGCAGCGTCGTATTCACGATGGACTCCCGCTCGGCCGGCGTGCAATGCGCCAGGTAGCAGTAGCCGCAGGTGGACAGCAAGATGGGCAGCGAGGCGCCCACGCCGTAGCGGATCAGCGCCAGCGGCGAATCGTGGTCGGTGTTCAGCCGCACCACCATCTCGGTGCCACGCGGCGTGCTCAGCGCGATGGCCCAGCCCAGCTCTTGTTGCGCCTCGGCCAGCAGCGGGCGGGCGATCTCGATCAGCAGGTCCTCGTCGCGAAAACCGACCGCCAGCTGCCGCACCAGGCTGGTCAGGCGGTAGATGTCGCTGTTGGGCAGCTTGTCGACATAGCCGGCGGCGGCCAGCGTCTGCAGCAGGCGGTGGGACGTGGCACGCGGCACGCCGATGCCATTCGCCACCTGGGTGGCGGTCACGTCGCCGTGCTGGTTCATGAAGGTGATGGCACGCAGGGCCTTCTTCAGCGACTTGATCTCGTCCCGCTCTGCCATGGCCCCCAGCTCCCGATCACCTGCTCATCCACTCTCGGCTGTCCCTCGCGGCAGTTTAGTGGCGGCGCGGCGGGCGCTCAGCGCGTTGACCAGGCCTTCGGGTAGCGGCCCAGGCCCAGCAACAGCAGCGGCCCCAGCACCAGCAGCACAGCGGCCACCAGCAGCGCGTCGTGGTAGCTGCCGGTGCGGTCGAAGATCATCGCGAAGGCAATGGGTCCCACGCCCGCAGCCACCGAGAAGTTGACCCACTGCCACGCGTAGATCTGGCCGAAGTTGCGCGTGCCGAAGTAGCGCAGGCACAGGTAGGCGATGAGGTCGAACTCGGCGCCGGCGGCCAGACCGATCATCATGACGGCGGCGCCAGGCCATTGCGGCACGGCCAGCAGCAGGCAGGCCAGCGTGGGCGGCATCAACAGCACCAGCGCCACGGCCGGCCCCCAGAAGCGGTCCAGCAGCCAACCCGCCAGCAGGCGGCCCAGCATCACGTTCAGGCCCAGCAGGCTGGCATAGCCTGCGGCCTCGGTCATGCTCAGCCCGGCGTCGGTCAACATGGGCACCAGGTTCGGGATCAGGCCCGCCACCGCCGCGCAAATGACCCAGAAGGCGGCGATCAGCAGCCAGAAATGGCGCGTGCGCAAGGCCTGCACCAGCGTCATGCCCTCGCCTGCGGGCTGGGCCTGCGCCGTGCCCGGCGCGGCGCGCGGCTTGTCGCGGAACAGCAGCCACACCGCCGGCATCGCCACCAGCACGATGGACAGCGCCACCGTTACGTAGCCGGCGCGCCAGCCATAGGCCGCCACGACCTGGTTGATGACCGGCGGCGCCACCAGCGCCGTCACGCCGGTGCCGCTGAGCGCGATGCCCAGCGCCAGCCCGCGTCGCTTGTCGAACCAGGAGGCGATGCCGCGCGACCAGGTCAGCGGCGTGGTGCCCACCCCCAGCACGGCAAACAGGAACCACGTGGCCTGCCAAACCATGGGCGAACCGTTCTGCAAGGCCAGCCCGACGAAGCCCAGCGCCAGCCCGGCCTGGCTGAACAGCGCGACAGGGCGCACGCCGAAGCGGTCGATGGCCCAGCCGGCCGCCCAGGCGCTGCAGATGACGCCCAGCATCGAGAACGTGAAGCCGCTCTGGATGACCGCGCGCGACCAGCCGAACTCCAGCGCCAGCGGTTTGGCGAAGATCCCGAGCGTGTAGAACGGCAGCGCCGTCAACCCCAGCGCCACGCCTATCCAGGCCGCCAACACGATGCGCCAGGCGTGGTCGCGCCGGAACTCGCCGGCCTCCGGCGCGGCGGCGGAGCCCAGGGCCGAGGGCGATGCGGTGGGAAGGCTCATGGTGAGGATGGGGAAGGCTGTCGAAGCGGCACAGGCTAGGGGACGGCGCCGCAGGGGTCAACGCGCAGCAGCGCCGTGATTCACCTCGCGAACAGGCGCACAGGCGCTACAGCCCCAGGCTGCCCGGGTTCATAAGCCCACGGGGGTCGAGCGCGGCCTTGAGCGCTTGCAGCAGCGCCAGCGCCGCAGGGTCCAGCCGGCCAGCATAGGGGTAGGCGCGTCCGATCTGGAAATGCGCGGCCCCGTGCGCGGCGAACAGCTCGATCAGCTCGCGCTTGACCTCGGCCGCCAATGCAGCAGCGTGCGCATTGGCGGCATGGGCTGGCACGCTGCGCAGGTGTTCATCGCCCAGCAAGTCCTGGTGGTAGGGCGTGGGTGCATCGGGCCAGTACAGCGCGATCTCGTACAGCAGGCCTGTGGAGGAGACAGTCGCGAACATCGTGCCCATCCAGACGCCCAGGCGCGCCATCTCGGCGCCGCGCCGCTTGCGCAGCGCCAGCAGCGCGGCATGGAAGCCAGCCACTGCCGCATGCGGCAGGACGCCGTGCAGCGGCACCCAGCGCTCGCCTGCGGGGCCGAGGATGTTGGTCAGCGGCGCGAAGGGCAGTGCCCGCACGAAGCCGGGCACGCTGTTGGCGATCTCACGGCCTCGCGGCAGCGCCAGCGCGCGCAGCCGCCCAGCCTTGGCCGCCGCGTCGGCCTGGCTGGCGCCCTCGACGATGAAGTGCGCCATGTAGGCGCCGCTGGCCAGCACCGCGTCGCCCGCCGCCGCCATGCGCAGCAACTGCCTCACGCCGGCCAGCACGCCGGGCGACGAGCGGAACACCTCGGCGGCAATGCGCAGCCGCGACGCCAGGCCCTCCTGCTTGCCGATCTGGCCCTGGGACAGCGAACGGTCCAGGCCGAACTGCTCGTCCTCCAGGCCCTCCAGCGCGGCCAGGCGCAACAGCTCGTGGAAGCTCGCAAAGTCGTCAAAGGCAAAGGACAGCGCCTCGAAGCTGGCGTTTGCCGCGATCAGCGGCATGCGGATGGCCACCTTGATCCCCAAGGCGCCGCAGTCGCCCGTGAACAGGCCCGTCAGGTCTGGCCCGAAATGGCGGGTGGCCGAGCTGATGGCCGTACTCAGCAGCTCGCCCGACGCCAGCACCACATCCAGGGACAGCACCGACTGGGCCGAAATCCCGTGCCTGGCGCTGCCGTGGCTCAACGTGTTCTGGCTGACGCTGCCGCCCACCGTGGCCACCAGACCCGAGAACGGCCCCCAGAACGGCGTGCGCAGACCGTGCGCCGCCAAGCGCTCGCGCAGTGCCGCCCAGGTTACGCCGGCGCCCACGGTCACGACCGCATTGACCGTGTCGATCTCGATGCCGTCCAGCGCGCCGGTGTCTAACAGCACATGGCCGCCGGCCGCAAGCAGATAGCCGTCGGTATAGGACGCACCGCCTCCACGCGGCACCATCGCCGTGCCAGCGGCCGCGCACAGTCGCACGGCGGTCTGCAGCGCGGCCACCGTACGAGGCAGCACCGCCGCGAGTGGCCGGCCGCCCTGCGCGTACACGTCGCGCGACAGCAGCCCCAGCCGGCCCTCCTCGGTACTGACGCTATCGGCGCCCAGAGCAGCGATCAGCTGCCGGACAAGGTCTTCGGGGGCGACGGTGGCGTTCATCGGTGGCATGCGGGGCAGATTAAGACGGTCACGCTAGCCGCAACAGGCCGGCCCAGGCTAGCGCGGCACCAGGCCTGTTCATGCAGCGAGGACGGGCGGAACACCTCGAAAAATCGCCTCTTGAACACAAGGCCTCGCCGATTCGCGCCCGACTTCGCTGCGTGCTGTACTGGTTCGAAACGCGGCCTGCGACCTGCTGCCGCCCAGGAGGACCGATGGTTGAACACAAGTTGAATCGACGCACCGTGCTGGCCGCAGGCGCCACGGCGCTGGCCGCCCGCACAGGCCTGGCAGGTGCCACGCAGGCACCGGCCGATGTGCTGATCCTGGGCGCGGGCATCGCAGGCCTGCATGCGGCGCGCATGCTGCAGGGAGTTGGGCTGAAGGTCACGGTGCTGGAAGCCAGCGGCCGTGTCGGCGGCCGCTGCTGGACCGAGACGGGTGTCCCCGGCCGGCCCGAGATGGGCGCAGCCGAGATCGGCTTCGGCTACGGCCGCGTGCGAGGCAACGCGGCCGAGCTGGGCGTCGCGCTGGTGGACCAGCAGCCCGGCGGCCCGTCGGCGCTGGGCGGCGGCTCGGTGGCCATGAGCGTGTACGGCCAGCCGGTCGTCAACCGGCCCTGGGTGGATTCGCCGTTGAACCGGCTGGCGCCCGCCGAGCGCGCCATGCTGCCGCAGCAGCTGTATGGCCACTACATCCGCGCCAACAAGCAGCCACTGGTGGAGCTGTCGGACTGGCTCAAGCCCGAGTTCGCGGCGCTGGATCGCATGTCGCTGCGCCAGTATTTCCTGGCGGTGGGCGCCTCCGAGGAAGCGCTGCGTCTGTTCAACGTCAATGTCGGCGCCCGCAACCTCGACGAGGCCAACGCGCTGGACGCGATCCGCAAGATCCACGGCTACTTGTGGGAAGCCAAGGCCGGCCGCCAGAGCAAGGTACGCGACGGCACCAGCGCGCTGACCGACGCGATGGCCGCCTCGCTGAGCCGGCCGGTGCTGCTGCGCCGCGCCGTTCACCGCATCGAGGCCGGCCCAACGGGTACCGTCGTGCACTGCCAGAACGGCAGCGTGCACCGCGCCCGCGCCTGCATCAGCACCATCCCACTGTCGGTGATGAAGGACATCCGGATCGATGGCGTGCGCGGCATCAGCATCCCGGCGCATCAGCGCGAGGCGTGGCGCCAGATCCGCTACGGCCAGTTGCTGCAGGTCTTCATGGAGATCAAGAAGCCCTTCTGGGAGCAGGACGGCATGTCGCCGGAACTTTGGTCCGACGGTCCCATCGAGCGCGTGCTGCGCCTGCCCTCGCGGGACGGCTCGCCGGGAAACTTGGTGGCCTTCATCAACGGCGAGGCGACCGATGCGCTGGACCGCCTGCCCGTCGACCAGGTCGGCGACGTGGTGACCCGCGAGTTGGCCCGACTACGCCCTTCCACCGCCGGCGCGGTGCGCGTGACGCACGTGCACAACTGGACGACCCAGCCCTTCAACCGCGGCCACGTGGCCAGCTTCGCGCCCGGCGGCATCGGCCGCTACGCCGCGCTGCTGGACCGCCCGGTGGGCTCGTTGTACTTCGCCGGTGAGCACTGCGGCAAGGTGCACGTGGGGCTGGAGTCGGCCTGCGAGGCCGCCGAGGCCGCGGTGATGCGCCTGCTGGAAGACGTGGACAAGGCCTGAACGCGGCCCGCGTGTTCGTCTGGCGGCCAGCAGGCCAGCCCGGCGCGCGCGCCGAGAAGCCCAGTCCTACAGTGATTTTCGAGATAAGGAGTCCACGTGCTCAACACCTTCCAGCAAGCCAGACACCCGATGCTGCCAAGCGCCACGCACGACGAAGCGTCGCGGCAGGAGTTTTCCAAAAGCCTCAAGCAGTTCGTGCAGCAAGGCCTGCTGCCAGGCCTGCAGCCGGTGTTCACCCACCGTGCGACCCAGGCCTTCGAGCGGGCGCACGGCCACGCGCCCAAGGACCGCCGCGACATCCGCAAGGCCATGGAGCCGGACCCGTACTTCCAGCACTACGCGGCGCTGAACCGCATCTCGCAGGAAATGATGTGGAACTCGGTGATCGACTCCGTCGAACGCCAGCTGCCCGATCTCATCGACAACGCCCGCAAGTTCTCGGCGCAGTCCAAAGCCGAACTGCGGCTGGACGCCGACTTCGTGCCGCCGCGCTACGTGACGGCGCTGGACATCCACTGCATGCCCGGCGGCTACGCCAGCGAGGTGACGGCCGATGACGTCAGCGTGGCCGCGCTGTACGACCGCGGCGCCTACCTGTACGGCATGGGCTTCGCCGGCCCGCTGAACGACGACATGGGCCGCTCGGTCTGCAACTACGTCAAGCGCAACCTGCCAGGCTTCAAGCCGCGCCGCATCCTGGACATGGGCTGCACCGTGGGCCACTCCACGCTGCCCTACAAGACGCTGTTCCCCGACGCCGAGGTCTGGGGCATCGATGTGGGCGGCCCGGTCATCCGCTACGCCCACGCGCGTGCGGCGGCGCTGGGCGTGGACGTCAACTTCGCGCAGATGAACGCCGAGAAGACCGACTTCGAGGACGGCCACTTCGACCTCATCGTCAGCCACATCCTGCTGCACGAGACCAGCGGCAAGGCCATGCCGCGCATCGTGCGCGAGTGCCACCGCCTGCTGTCGCCTGGCGGCTACGTGATCCACGCCGACCTGCCGCCCTTCGACCTGATGAGCCCGTTCACACAGTTCATCCTCGACAACGAGACTTGGTACAACAACGAACCGTTCTGGGGCGCGATGAGAGAGCTCGACCAGATCCAGCTGGCGGTGGACGCCGGCTTCCCGCGGGACAGCGTCAAGTTCGCGACCGCGCCGATGGCCATTCTGGAATCCGCGGCCGAAGGCGCGGCCGGCTACACCGGCGACTCCACCAGCGCGGTGGCCGAGCGCGAGTTCACGGCCGGCGAGTTCGCACCCGGCGGCGGCTGGGAAGTGCTGGTCGCACGCAAGGCGGTGCTGGCATGAGCGCCCCGATCAAGCCCCAGCGCCACGCGCGCGGCAAGCGCCCTCAGTTCTATGCCACGCCGGGCATGGACGATGCGATGTCCATGGTGCTCGTGCTGGCCCAGGAGCTGAGCGTGCTGCGCGACCGAGTCGACGCCATCGAGCGCGTCTCGGCCGCCCACGGCATCGACATGGCCAGCGAGATCGACGCGCTGGTGCTGGACCAGGCCGCGCTGGACGCCCGCGAGCTGCGCCGCCAGCAGCTGTTCGAGCGCCTGTACTACCTGGTGCAAAAGCAGGCGCATGAACTGCGGCAGGCCGAGAGCAAGCAGCAGTACGACCAGGTCATCAGCGAGACGGCGCAGGCATGAGCGGCGCCATGACCCACGACCAGCCGGTGCTCATCGCCGGCGGCGGCATCGCCGGGCTGTGCACCGCGCTGGGCCTGCTGCGCGCCGGCGTGCCGGTGCGCGTGCTGGAGCAGGCAGCCGTGCTGCGCGAGGTCGGCGCAGCCGTCTCGCTGGCGCCCAACGCCACCCGCGCGCTGGACAGCCTGGGGGTGGGCGCGGCGCTGCGGGCGGCGTCCAACTGGCCGCAGCGCGCGGCCATGAAGCACTACAAGACCGGCGCCGACATGGTGGCCTACGACATGGGCAAGCCGATGGAGGGACGCTGGGGCAGCCCTTACCTGCAGCTGCTGCGCGCCGACCTGCACAACGTGCTGACCGACGAGCTGCACCGGTGGGACCCGGCCGCGCTGAAGCTCGGCGCCCGCGTGGCGGGCATCTCGCAAGACAGCAACGGCGTCACGGTGGAGACCGCCGCCGGCACGTTCCGCGGCAGCTGCCTGGTGGGTGCCGACGGCGTGCGCTCGGCGGTGCGCGCCGCGCTGTACGGCGATGGCGCCCCCGATTTCACGGGCTACGTCGCCTGGCGCGGCGTGGTGCCGGTCGAGTCGCTGCGCAATCCGGACTTCACGCCCGACACGGCCGTCTTCCTAGGACCGCAGCGCACCCTGCTGCGCTACCGCGTACGCGACCAGTCGGCCGTCAACGTCGTGGCGTTCGCCCGCGTGGACAGCTGGACCGAGGAGGGGTGGTCGCTGCCCGCCGACCCGGCAGAACTGCGCGCCGCCTTCGCCGGCTGGCATGAAGAAGCCGAGGACATGATCGAGGGCCTGTGCAGCAGCGGCGCCTTCAAGTGGGGCCTGTTCGGCCGCGCCGCGCTGCCGCGCTGGCAGCAGGGCCGTGTCAGCCTGATCGGCGATGCCGCCCACCCGCAGTTGCCCTTCCTGGGCCAGGGCGCGGCCATGGCCATTGAGGACGGCGTGCTGATGGCGCGCGCGCTGGCGCGTGGCCCCGATGTCGAAGCGGCGCTCGCCTGCTACGAGCGCCTGCGCTACCCGCGCGCCACCCACGTCGTCCAGCGCGCCGATGCGCACGGCCTGCGCATCCACCAGCACCTGGTTACGGCTTCAGCCGATGACCCGGTGCCACGCGACGACTTCGCCGAGTTCGACTTCGACGCCGCCACCGTGTCCCTCGACGTTCAGGAACGCTCATGAAACTCGCTTCGCTCCTGCCGGTCGTCGCGCTGCTGCTGTCGCTGTCCGCCACGGCGCAGCCGGCCGAGCCGGCCAAGACCAGCCGCGTGCTGAGCCGCGAATCGGTCATCGCCCGCTTTGCCGATGCCCAGTCCAAGTTCGTCGATATCGACGGCGTCAACCTGCACTACAAGGACGAGGGCAGCGGACCGGCCATCCTGCTGATGCAGGGCACCAATGGCGACCTGGCCGACTGGGACGGCTGGGCGGCCGTGCTGGCCAAGCGCTACCGCGTGCTGCGTTTCGACATGCCGGCCTTCGGCTTGAGCGGCCGGCTGCGCAGCGGCAACTACTCGGTCGACCGAATGAACTCGCTCATCGACGCCTTCATGGACCAGATGGGCATCGAGCGCTTCTCGATCGCCGGCACGTCCTACGGCGGCCTGGTGGCGTTCCGCTACGCCGCCACGCGCACCGAGCGTGTCAGCGCGCTGATCCTGGCCAGCTCGGCCGGCGTCGAGTACGGCAAGCCGCCGGCCGCTGCACCGGCCGCATCCGCCGCTTCGGCGCCGCGCACCAGCCTCTTCTACGACGCGGTCATCACGGCGGCCGAGATCGAGAAGAACCTGCGCCATGTGCTGTTCAACCAGGCGCTCGTCACGCCGCTAATGGTGGAGCGCAAGCTCGCGTTTGCCAACATCGTCGGCCGCGGCGAGGAGTCCATCGCCGGCCGCACGTTGTACGAGCGCGGCGACCCACAGCGCGTGCTGGCCCATGTGCGCGCGCCAGCGCTGGTGCTATGGGGCGAGGCCAACAAAGCGCTCAGCCCGAAGACGGCCGATGCCTTCGTGCAGGCGCTGAAGAACGCCTGCGTGGCCGAGCGCGTGATGTACCCCGCGGCCGGCCACCTGCTCATCGTCGACAAGCCGGCGCAGAGCGCGGCCGACGCGATGGCCTTTCTTGACCGATACGTCGGCACGGCCAAGCCAGCCGCGTGCCGCAAGAACTGACTGCCCGGAGACCCGACATGCACTACGACTACGTGCCCCTGCCCGAACGCCTGCCGCTGCGCTGGCCCGGGGACAAGCGCGTTGCCCTGTTCCTGACCATCAACCTCGAAACCTGGGACCTGATCAAGGACACCGACAAGCCCTATTACGCCGGAGGGCCGGCCATCCTGCCCGACACGCTGCCCGGCAACGTGCCCGACTTCCCGAACTACAGCTGGCGCGAGTACGGCCAGCGCGTGGGCGTGTGGCGGCTGTACGAGCTGTTCGACGAGATGGGCATCAAGCCGGCCGTGACGATGAATGCGGTGACCGGCCTGCGCCGCACGGCTATGGTCACCGCGGCGCTCAAGCGTGGCTGCGAGGTCATCGCGCACAACTATGAGCAGGGCGAGCTGCTGACCAACTTCGCCGGCGACGTGGCGGCCGAGCGCGCCGTCATCGAGCGCACGCTGGCCGTCTACGAGCAGGTCTGCGGCCGCAAGGCGCAGGGCTGGCTGTCGTCGTCGCTGCGCGGCACGCTCAACACCGCCGACATCCTGGCCGAGAAGGGCCTGAAGTTCTACTGCGACCTGATGAACGACGACCAGCCCTACCTGGTCCAGACGCCGCACGGCCCCATCGTCTCCACGCCCTACTCCAACGAGATCAACGACTTCACGCTGCTGACCCGGCGCGGCCACACCACGGCCGAGTACCGCGACGTGCTGATCGAGGAGCTGGAGGTGCTGCACAAGGAAGGCGCCACGACCGGCCGCATCATGAATGTGGGCCTTCACCCGCATGTCAGCGGCCGCGCCTACCGCATCAGCGCGCTGCGGGAGTTCCTGGAGTACGCCAAGGCACTGCCGGGCGTGTGGTTCACCACCCGCGAGGAAGTTGCGCGCTGGTACCTCGAACACCACCACGAGCACATCCCTCCCAAGGCCTGAACCCGAAAGGCGCACGCATGACTCTCGACATTCCCGGCCGCCAGGCCAGCCACCAAGCCGCCATCGAGTTCCTTGCCCGAGGCGACCACCCGATGCTGCTGGGCGCCGACTGGGTTCCCGCCCGCTCGGGCAAGTGGATGGAGACCACCGAGCCCGCCACCGGCGCCGTGCTGGGCCGGTTCCCCGATGCCGATGCCTGCGACGCCGACCGCGCGGTGCAGGCAGCGCGCACCGCCTTCGAGCAGGGCAACTGGCCGGCGATGACGCCCAGCCAGCGCGCCAGGATTCTGTGGCGCGCCGCCGAGTTGATCGAGCAGCACCTCGACGAACTGGCCGAGCTGGAAACGCTGGACCAGGGCAAGCCGGTCTGGGTTGGCCGCTATGCCGAGATCCCCGGCGCGGCCGAGCAGTTCCGCTTCTTCGCCGGCCAGGCGCAGCGCATCGAGGGCAACACCGTGCCCACGTCCATCAACTACCAGCCGGCGGGCAAGCAGGTGTTCGCCTACACGCTCAAGCAGCCGGTGGGCGTGGTCGCGGCCATCGTGCCGTGGAACTCACCGCTGGTGCTGACGGCCATGAAGCTGGCGCCGGCGCTGGCCGCCGGCTGCTGCGTGGTGCTCAAGCCGGCCGAGGACACGTCGCTGACCGCGCTGCGCCTGGGCGAGCTGCTGCTGCAGGCAGGCCTGCCGGCGGGCGTGCTGAACATCGTCACCGGCCGCGGCGACGTGGTGGGCGCCGCGCTGGCCGCGCATCCGGGCGTGGACAAGATCTCCTTCACCGGCTCCACGCCCGTGGGCCGCGCCGTGCTGGCCGCTGCGGGCGGCAACCTCAAGCGCGTTACGCTGGAGCTGGGCGGCAAGTCGCCCGTCATCGTCATGCCCGATGCCGACCTGGACGCGGCCATCGCCGGCGCGGCCAACGCGATCTTCTTCAACACCGGCCAGGTCTGCGTGGCGGGCTCGCGGCTGTACGTGCACCGTGAGGTGTTCGACCGCGTCGTCAACGGCATCGCCGACATCGCCCGCGGCCTGAAGCTGGGCCACGGCCTGGACGCCACGACGCAGATCGGCCCGCTGGTCAGCCGCAGGCAGGCCGGGCGCGTGCACCGCTACGTGCAGGATGCCATCGCCGCCGGTGCGCGCGCGCTGGTGGGCGGCGGGCGCCTGGGGCCCAACGACAGCTTCATCGAGCCCACGGTGCTGGTGGACGTGCGGCCCGACATGGCCTGCGTGAAGGAAGAGATCTTCGGCCCCGTACTGGTGGCCACGCCGGTGGATTCGCTGGAGGAAGCGCTGGCGCTGGCCAACGACTCCGACTACGGCCTGGCGGCCAGCGTCTGGACGCGCGACCTCTCCACCGCGCAGCGAACGGCGGCACGGCTCAAGTCCGGCACCGTGTGGATCAACTGCCACCTGATGTTCGACGCCAGCCTGCCCATTGGCGGCGTGAAGCAATCGGGCTGGGGCCGCGAGAGCGGCCAGGCCGCCATCGACAACTACCTCGAACTCAAGACGGTCTGCGCCGTCGTCTGAACGCCCTCTTCCATTCCCGGAGATCGACATCCATGAATCCCGATGAACTGAACCGCCGTGGCGCGCTGCGCCTGGCTGCCGGCGCCGCCCTGGTGAGCGCCACCGCTGGCTGCGCCTCCACGCAGGCGACCGCAGCGGCAAAGCGCCCGCTGGCCTTCAAGGACCCCGTGTGGAACCGAGATATCTCTGCCCGCCTGGAAGCCAACGCCGACCCGAAGAAGTTTGTCTACGGCCTGGCGTCCGGCGTCGTCGCCGGCGTGCGAGACGGCGAAAAGCTGCGTCCGCTGATGCGCTTCGAGGTCTTCAGCACCATCCGCGTGGTACGCCAGGCCGACGACAGCTACCAGCGCCTGTGCCGTGAAGTGGTGTTCTATCGCAACCTCGAGACCGGCCTGCTGATGGACGAATGGGACAACCCCTACACCGGCGAGCGCGTCAAGGTGGTGGACGTCGCCAACGACCCCTACAACTACGTCATCTCCGACCACTTCCCTCAGCCACCCAGCTATGGCGGCCTGAACAAGGAAACGCGGCCCAAGCGACCCTTCATCCGCAACTGGAGCCTGCTGGACGCCGACACGGTGGGTCTGGAGTCTGACATCCATCTCTACTACCCCAGCGCGATGCAGCCCGAGCAGTGGCCGCGCGAATCGCCAGGCAAGATGACTCGCGTCTCGGAGATGTTCCGCTACATCATCCGCCGCAGCGACCTGGAAGACGCCAGCCTGGGCCACATCCCCTACCACGGCGTGTGGAACCGCGTGACGCCCTGGCTGCCCTGGATGCTGATGGACCAGGCGCCCGGCCACATCATCTACACCGGCACGATGGCCTCGCACGAGACGCTGGACTTCCACCCCAAGGACGTCATCGAGCGCGTCAAGGCGCGCTACCCCAAGTACCTGGTGGCGCCCGAGCAGGTCGAGGGGCCCAGCCTCTCCAGCCTGGAGCGTTATGCCCACGACCAGAAGCCGGCCGCGCCGCGCGTCAAGAAGCCCTGAAGATGAAGTCACGCAAGCCCTTGTTGTTGATCGCAGGGCTTGCCCTGCTGGCCGCCGCCGCCACGCAGGCGCAGACCGCGCCGCCACGTGATGCCCGCAACGCGAGCTTCTGGTGGCGGGTGGACAACCCGCCGCCCGACCCCCTGCAGCCGCCCAAGAGCTGGTACCGGCCGCTGGCCAAGCTGGTGGGCGCACCCGGCCCCTTCCTGCCCAGCGCCGCACCGGGCCGTGGCAGCCTGCCGCCGCACGCGCTGGAGGAGGCCGCGCAGTTCGTACAGGCCAGCAACGGCCAGTCGATCATTGTGGTGCACAAGGGCGTGGTGCAGTTGGAGCGCTACTTCGGCGAGGCGGGCGTGGACAAGCAGTTCAGCTCGCACAGCTTCGCCAAGACGCTGGCGGCACTGGCCGTGGGCGCTGCCGTGACCGACGGCAAGATCGCCTCGGTGGACCAGCCTGCCTCGACCTGGCTGACCGAATGGCGCGACCCGGCGCGCCGCGACATCACCGTGCGCCAGCTGCTGTCCATGAGCGGCGGCTTTCGCAACGCCTTCAGCGCGGATCCGGCCAGCCATTTCATGCAGCTGCATTACGGCGCCGACGTCGAGGCTGCCATTGCCGCTGCGCCACTGGCCTATGCGCCGGGCAAGGACTTCTCCTACGACAACGAGAACCTTCAGGCGCTGGGCCTGGTCATCGAGCGGGCCACCGGCCAGCCCTATGTCGACTACGTCGGCAAGCGCCTGTGGCAGCCGCTGGGCGCGGCCGATGGCGAGATGCTGATGGACCGCGAGGGCGGCCGGGCCATGCCGTATTGCTGCATCTGGTCGCTGCCGCGCGACTGGGTGCGACTGGGCCAGATGCTGCTGGACGACGGCGTCTGGCAGGGCCGGCGCCTGCTGGACGAGAGCTTTGTGCAGGCGCTGCACAGCCCGTCGGCGGCCAACCCCAATTTCGGCTTCCAGGTCGCGCTGGGCTCGGCCTGGTACGACGCCCGGCTGCACCGCAACCGCGGCGCGCCGGAAGGCAGCGTGGCCAAGGCCACGGCGCCCGACCTGTACTTCCTCAGCGGTGCCGGCGGCCTGCAGCTGGCCCTGATCCCCAGCGAGCAGTTGCTGATCCTGCGCGTCGGCAAGGGCTCGCCCGTATGGCGCGACCACGCGCTCCCCAACCTGCTCTACGCCGCCCTGCACCCTGAGCTGAAGGCCGACTGGGGCTGGCTCTACGACTGGCGCCTGGCCACCCGCCCCAAGGCCGGCAGCCCTTCACTGCTGGACCTGAACCAGCCCCAGCAATGGCCGGCCGAGCGCGTCGCCGGCGCTGCCAGCGTGCAGGCATTGCCGCGCCGCACGGTAGAGGCGGCCTGCCTGAACGAGCAGAACCTCGCGCCGGCGCTCACCGAGATCCAGCGCGTGAAAAGCTACAGCTTCCTGGTCTGGCGCCAGGGTGCGGTGGAGTTCGAGCACCACGCGCCCGGCTACGGGCCTGACACGCGCGCAGAGCCCGCGTCCATGCACAAGTCGGTGCTGGCGCTGCTGGTGGGCCAGGCGGTGGCGGACGGCGCCATTCCCAGCCTGCAGACGCCCGTGTCGCGCTGGCTCAAGGAATGGGCCGGCGATCCGCGCGGCACGATTACGGTGGAGCAGATGCTGCAGATGGCCAGCGGCCTGGCGCCGCTACCCTTCGACCTCAAGCCCGGCTCGGACTACAGCCGTGCGCTCTACGGGCCCGACAGCACCACCGTACCGCTGGCCGCCGCGCTGAGCGACGCACCGGGCAGCCGCTTTAACTACGCCAGCGGCATCTCGCAGCTGCTGGGGCTGGTCATCGAGCGCGCCACCGGCCAGCGCTATGCCGACTACCTATCGCGTCGGCTCTGGCAGCCGCTCGGCGCGGCCGATGCCTACGTGACGCTGGACCATCCCGGCGGCCTGGCGCGCACGTCCAGCGCGCTGTTCGCCCGCCCCGAGGACTGGCTGCGACTGGGCTTGCTGTTCGCACAGCAAGGCCGCGTCGACGGCCGCCAGGTGGTGGACGCCGCGTGGTTGAAGACCATGTCCACACCAAGCGCCGCCAACCCCAACTACGGCTACCAGCTCTGGCGCGCCAGCCCGCATGCGCCCCAGCGCGGCTACAACACGGCCACGCCGGCCACCGTACCGGCCAAGGCGCCGTTTCTCGCCGAGGACATGGTGTATTTCGACGGCGCCGGTGCGCAGCGCGTCTACGTCTCGCCGGCCGAGCAACTGGTCATCGTGCGGCTGGGCGCTGCGGCGTTCGACTGGGACGACTCGCTGGTGCCCAACCTCGTCACCGCCGCCGCCCGCCAATGCAACCCCGCCCGCTGATGAAGACCGTCCTGCTGCTCGCCACCAGCCTGGCCCTGGCGCCGCTCGCGGCGCTGGCCCAGCCCAAGACCGCGTTCGAGGGCGCGCGCTTCAGCACCGTCGTCGGCTTCGACGGCGTGCCGCTGAACCTCGTGCAAAAGGGCGAGGCCGGGCGGCCCGGCGTGCTGTTCCTGCATGGCTACAAACAGAGCTACCTGAGCTGGTCCGCCCAGTTCGGCGCGGACCTGGCACAACGCTGCCACCTGGTCGCGTACGACCTGCGCGGCCACGGCAACTCTGGCCAGCCCTGGCAGGCCAGCGCCTATGACAACAGCCGCCCCTGGGCCGACGACATGGCGGCCGTCATCCGGGCTAGCGGCCTGGTCAAGCCGTTGGTGGTGGCCTGGTCGTTCGGCGGCAACGTGGCGATGGACTTCCTGCGCCTGCACCCTGAAGTACCGATTGCCGGCATGGTGCTGGTGTCATCCCCGGCCGGCCTGCTGGCAGCGCCGGGCAGCGGGCCCGCCAACGCGCCGCGCCCGCCCAACCTGGACCTGGCGCAAAGCGTGGCCGCGGCGGAGCGCTCGGCACAGTTCGTCTTTGGCAACAGCGTCGAGCCCGGGCTGCGCGCCCAGCTCGCCGCCGCCTCGCTGCGCGTGGGCCCCTATCTCGACAGCGCCATGGCCGTGCGCGGCGCGGGCGCGAATGCTGACCTGCTGCCGGCGCTCCAACAACTGCCACTGACCCTCGCCCTCGGCAGCCGCGACGCCATCATGCTGCCCGCCGTGGCGCAGAAACTGCGCGCGGCCCTGCCGGGTGCGCGGGTGGCCGAGTTCCCTGAAGCCGGGCATGCGATGTTTGTGGAGAACGGCGCGGCGGAGCGGTTCAATGCGTTGCTGGACGAGCTGCAGTGCGCGAGGAAGCCGTGAGAGAGTGAGGCAGTGTTTGCTGGTCAGGAACAGCCTGGGCCAGCAGGGCACCGCTGACCGCTACAGGCTGATTGCTGTCCTTCGTTCCTAGCTGGGCGAATGTCGGCTCCTCACACGGAGCGGACATCAACTACAGCGTTCCGTTGTAGAAGGAGGTCAGCTTGCCCACCGCGACCTCCACGTACTTGGGAACCCAGTACGTTTCAATGTGCGTGGCACCGTCGATCAGGAACAGCTCCTTGGCCTTCGCGCCGGTGGCCTTGGCGAACGCCGCTTCGCTCATGTAGAGGCTGTCGGCCTTGCTGCCGGCCATCATCAAAAGCGGCTGCTCGATCAGCTCGATTTGGTCGGTCGCGTCCCAGCGCATCAGGTCCAGCAAGCTGCTCGTGGTGTACTTGAACGTCGAGCCCGGATGGGCGTGGGTGCGCCAGTAATACTCGTAGCCCTGGCGGTACAGGTCGTATGGCAGCGCGGCGATCTGGGCATCTGTCATGTCCGCATCACCCGAGTACAGGACCTTGCCGCCGGCCATCTGCTCAGCGCGTGCGTCCGAGGCATGCTTCATACGCTGTTGGATCGTGGCGAGCTGCGAGTCGGCGTAGCCGTTGCGGCGGACACGACCGGAATTGAACATGCTGAGCGTTGCGACGGACTTGAACCGCTTGTCCGTCTTCGCCGCGGCCAACGAGTAGCCGCCGCCTCCGCAGATGCCGAGCAGGCCCAGGCGGCTGGCGTCCACACCTGCGTAGGTGCTGATGAAGTCCGCCATGCCGTGGATGTCTTCGATGCGGTTCGAGGGTGTGTCCACCGAGCGCGGCACACCTCCGCTTCCACCCTGGTAGGCCGCATCGGCCGTGATCGCCACGTAGCCTTGCTCCGCCAGGCGCTGAGCGTACAAGCCGGCCGTCTGCTCCTTCACACCGCCGTTCGGATGCGCGACGACCACTGTGGGGTACTTCTTCGTGGGGTCGAAGTTGGCCGGCGTATAGATGTTCGCGACGATGGACAAGCCGTTGAGCTTGTAGGTCACGGGGTGGATGTTGACCTTTCCCGGGACGTTGACGGTGATGGCGTCCCCATACACCAGCGTGAACGGGTTCTTTTTGTAGTCGGCTGCGGTTGCAGCGGTGCTGATGGTCATGGCTGAAACACCCAGGGTTGATGCGGAAAGCGCAAAAGCGGATGTCCTGAGGAACTCGCGGCGCTGGTCGTTGATGGCTTCAATGGTCATGAGGGACTCCGGTCTACTACACGACTGAACCGCGATGGCGTGGCCCCGCCAACGCGTCAGTCGAGCTTCTTCTCGATGAGGAACGCGGACACTAGGTCGGCGATCTGCACGTTGTTCAGGTCGGACATGAGGAAGTGCGTGTTCCCTCGGACGCCAACCTCGGGGAGATGTACGAGGCGCGCGTCGCCCCCGTGCCGGTTGACGGCCGCGACCCACCGGCGCGCCATGGCCAGGCGCACCCGCCAGTTGTCCTGGCCTCGCTCGGACGTGGGCTCCACGGGGAAGTTGTCGCCGTAGTAGATGACGATGGGAACCCGGGTGAGCTTGAGGAAGTCCGCAAGCGATACCGCCTCGGGAGCCAGGGTCCCCGCAGCGCTGGGCATGACAGCCGGCAACTCACCCTGCGGGAAGATGAAGCCGCTGCCGGGCTCGAACGCCACGATGGCCTTGACGTTCGGGCTCTTCATCGCCGTCAGCCAACCCGGGCCGCCGGCCTGCGAGTGGGTGAACAAGATCGCAGGACCGACCTTGTCGAACAGCGCCGAGATCGCGTCTGCAATCACGCCGGCGTCGTAGGGCCCAGTGTTGGGTGTGACCGAGCGCAGGAACTGATTGAGCGTCTCAGGGCGCCGATCAAACTGCACGTTGTCAAAGTAGTTCGGCCACTTACCGATGCGGAACTGGTCGAAGAAGAGCTGGTCGTTGGGTGCTGGTTCAGTCGACGCGGCAACGGTGCTGTTGCCGGCGCGCCCTCGGCGCGGCTGATCGACGAGATAGACAGGGAAGCCGCGGCGCAGGAACAGGGTCTGGAAGCCCTCCCGGCCGTCCGAGGTGGTCTCCCAGCTGCGCGCGGACTGGAACGCGCCGTGCAGCATCACGATAGGCAGCGCCTTGGCGTGCTGAGGCACCTGGTAGGAGGCGTAGAGGTGATCTCCGTGGAAGCTCTGTCCCGCTGATGTCGGCTTGTTGTTGTCGTAAGTTCCAGGTGTGTGCTTGACGACACCGCCGACGGCGAAGCTGCCCTGCGACTCGATGACCAGAGGCCCCAGCGGCCGCGTGGCTTGTGTGGCACAGCCGGCGAGCAACGTGGCCATCGCGACGCCAACGCCATAGAGAATTCGGGTGATGTTCATGCTCAACCTTTCGATGCCGCCAGGGCCTGCGTCAGTGCTTGGTTTGCGCGGGCGGCGACCTCGGCGTTGACCGATTTACCCAGTGCCTGCACGAGTTGCCGCAACTGCGCGGCGGTTAGGCCCACGCGCAGGCTGGCGCGCATGTGCGAGCGCAACTGCGCCTCGGCCCCCGGCGTGGCCGCGAGCGCTCCGACGGTCGCAAGCTCGCGGCTCTGCCAGTCGAGGTTGTCGCGCTCGAAGATGTCGCCGAACAGGTGCGCCTGCAGGAAGCGGTTGATGACGGGTGCGAAGTCGAACACCGCGCCCTGCACCGGCCCGCCGGAAATCTCGGTCTGGTTCGCCGTACCGGCCGCGACGAGGTCGCCACCGGTAGCGACCATGCGACTGGGCTCGCTGCCCTGCTCGTCGTGCAGGCCTCGCTTCTGGCGTGCATCCGCGACCTTCATCAGCTCGCCAAGCGCGTTGAGGCTGCGCGGGAAGCCTGCATAGGCGTAGAGCTGCACCAGCACCTCCTTGGCCTCGCTGACGGTCAGGCCCGCATCCAGCCCCTGATTCAGTGCGGCATTCAGCCGAGGCATGTCGCTGCTCGCCATGAAGGCGGCCATCAGCGGGATGGCGATCTGCTTGGCGGACAGGGTTTCCGACGTCGGGTGGCTGCGGGTCAGGGCCTTGGGCTTGTCGCCGCCGCGCGCTTCGAGGCCGCTGCTGGAGAACGCGACCTGGTAGTCCTGATCGGTCACCTTGTCTTGCCAACTGACCGAGACGCCGTCCACCTTCTCGGCGATGGCAACGTGGGTCATCGGGCCACCCGGGCCGGCGCCGTGCCAGTGGCGCACGTTCGGCGGGATCGTGACGACATCGCCAGGCCGGATGGCACTGGCCGGCTGGCCCTGTTGTTGGACAAGCCCGAGACCCGCCGTCACGACCAGCGTCTGCCCGAGCGGGTGGGTGTGCCATGCGGTCCGGGCACGCGCCTCGAAGGTCACCGTCGCACCGCCCGCCTTGCCAGGAGGCAAGGCCTGGAAGGGCGAACTGATGCGCACGACGCCGGTGAAGTTGCCGGTCGAACCGGTGGCGGCGGGCTGGGCGGATGCCGCGCGAACTTCCACAACCGGTGCGACGGCGGCGGCCGACTCCGCACCAGCGGCGGAAGCAAGGCCGCTGAGGGCAAGGCAAAGCAGTGATTTCACGAGAGCACCTCCTGTTGTTGCGATTGACCACGACGGCGTGGCACGACGATGAGGAACCATGCCGCGAGCGTGGACAGCCCCAGCAGTAGCGCGGCGGTGTCCATCACTGCGGAGATGCGGTGGGCCAGGGCTTCCGTGCCTTGTGCATCGGCGGGCATGGCGCTGGCGAAGACCAGAACCAACAGCCCCAGACCGAGCGCACCGCCCAGTTGGTGCGCCACGTTGACGAGGCCCGACGCGGCGCCGGCGTCCTCGCGAGCAACCCCCGCCACGCCCGCGGCGGTGAGCGGCGCCAGCAGCAGGCCCTGGCCGAGTCCGATGAGCAGCATGGGCGGCGCGACGTTGACCCAGTAGCTGGCGTGTTCACCGGCCTGGCCGAGCCACAACAGGCCGACCACGCCCAACAGCAGACCGGCGATCAGGAGCTTCTCGCTGCCGAAGCGCCGAGTTAGCTTCGGCACTGCCATCGCCGAAGCGAAGTTGGGCAGCGTGACAGACAGGAAGGCGATACCCGCCTGCAAGGGACGCAGGTGCAGCACGCCTTGCAGGAATTGGGTGGAGAAGAACCAGAAGCCGACTGCACCGCCCAGGAAGAGCAGGCGGGCCAGATAGGCGCCTGCCCGCTCACGGCTGGCCAGCAGGCGCAGCGGCAGGATGGGGTGACGAACCTGCCGCTCGATCCACACGAACGCGCCGGTCAGCAACACGCCGACGACCAGGGCGCCCAACGCGAGTTCGTCATGCCAACCGCCCTCGGCCGCGCGAACCGGGCCGTAGACCAGCGCAGTCATGCCGAGCGTCGACGTCAACGCACCGCCAACGTCGAAGTGGCCGGCGTTGCGCGGCGTCTCGGCGATATGGCGCCGGGCAGCGACGATCAGCGCCAGCCCGATGGGCAGGTTGATGAAGAAGCCCGCTCGCCAGGACACGAGGTCGGCGAACAGGCCGCCCAACACCAGACCGAGCGTGGCACCGACGCCGGCCGCCGCCGCGTACAGGGACAGTGCACGGGTGCGCGCCGGGCCCTCGGCGAAATGGGTCGACAGCAAGGCAAGCGTGGAAGGCGCCAGCACTGCCGCGCCGACTCCTTGGATGGCCCGCGCTGCAAGCATCCAGCTCACGGACTGCGAGATGCCAATCGCCACCGACGCCGCAGTGAACAGCGACAGCCCAACGATGAACATGCGCCGCCGGCCGAGGATGTCGCCGGCACGCGCGCCCAGCAGCAGCAGCCCGCCGAACGCCAGCGTGTAGGCGTTGGTCACCCACGAGAGCTGGGCCGAGCTGAAACCCAGGCTGGCCTGGATGCGCGGCAGGCCGGTGATGACGATGGAAATGTCCACCACGATCATCAGGTAGCTGGCGACGATGATGGCCAGCACGGTGTTGGCGCTACGTGGCAGCGACTGGGATTGAGGCCCGGTCATGTGGGCCCTCAGAGGTCCAGCCTGCGTTCGGACATCCATTTGACGATGGCCGGATCGCGATGCGAGAAGAAGCTGCTGGTATTGGTGTCAAGGGCGGCGATGCGAGCCATCTCGGCGTCGTCGAGCTCGAAGTCGAAGACGGCGATGTTTTCGGCCATGCGCTCCTTGCGCACCGACTTCGCCAGCGCCACAACGCCACGCTGCACCAACCAACGCAGCACAACCTGTCCGATGGACTTGCCCGTGCGCGTGGCGATGTCGAGTAGCACCGGGTTCTGGAAGAGGCCGTTGCGCCCCTCGGCAAATGGGGCCCACGCTTCAGCCTGGACACCGAGGTCATGCATGAATGGCACGTTCTCGAGCTGCTGCTGGAAGGGGTTCACCTCGACCTGGTTGACGGCCGGCGCAATCTCGTTGAAAGCCTTGATGTCCATCAGCCGGTCCGGCTGGAAGTTGCTGACGCCGATGGCGCGCAGCTTGCCGTCCTTGTAGGCCTCTTCCATGGCACGCCACGAGCCGTGCACATCGCCGAAGGGCTGGTGGATGAGGTACAGGTCCAGGTAGTCCAGCTGCAGGCGGCGCAGCGACTTGTCGATGGCCTGCTTTGTGCGCTCGTAGCCTGCCTCCTGCACCCACAGCTTGCTCGTGACGAACAGCTGGTCCCGAGCGATGCCGCTGTCCTTGAGGCCCTGGCCGACCGCCTCCTCGTTCATGTAAGACGCGGCGGTGTCGATCAGCCGGTAGCCGACGTCGATGGCGTCCACCACGCTGCGGGCGCATTCCTTGGCGTCTGGGATTTGGAAGACACCGAAGCCCAGTTGGGGCATCTCGACGCCGTTGTTCAGGGTGACGTGTTGCATGGCGGGTCCTTCCGTTCGATAGATCGAACTCTAGGGACCGAACTCGCATCCGAATAGTGACATATAGGTTGTTTTATTGGCATCCAAATGGAGACAATACCGCGCAGGAGAAGCATGAAATGGCTATCAACGAACTGCGTTCCATCACGACGTTCATCAAGGCCGCGGAGCTGGGGAGCCTGCGCAAGGCGGCCCTCGCGCTCAGCATCAGTCCGCAGGCTGCCAGCAAGGCGCTGGCCCAGTTGGAAACCCACCTCAACGCGCGGCTGTTCCATCGCACGACGCGGGTGATGTCGTTGACGGACGCTGGCCAGCGGCTGCTGGAGGATGTGCAGCCGGCGCTGTTGGGCATGCAGCGCGCGCTGCAGAGCGCCCGAACTGCGAAGGACGAGTTCGCGGGGCCGCTGCGCATCACGGGGCCGCGCACGACCTTCCAGCCCGTGCTCTGGCGACTGGTGGACGAGTTCTGCGACCTGTATCCGGACATCCAACCTGACGTGTTGCTGGACGACGGGATCGGCAACTGGGTGGAAGACCGCGTGGACGTCGGGTTCCGGCTTGGACCATCACCCCATGAAGGCGTCATCGCACGACGGCTGTTTCCTGTTCAGTTGCCGATCTGCGGCTCACCCTCGTACTTCGAGCGGTTTGGCATTCCGGCATCCCTGGCCGACCTAGCCGACCATCGTTGCAGTGCCTACCGGCACCCAAGCACAGGGAAGGTCCTGCCGTGGCGGGTGAAGCTCGGCGACCAGCCGGGCGACCAGCCTGTTGTGCCGACGATTTGCAGCAACGACGAGCTGTTCGAACTGCAGGCCGTCCTGGCCGGCAAGGTTTTGGGTCAACTCGCGGGCGTGACGGCGGCGCCCTACATCCGCGCGGGGGAACTGGTGCCAGTGCTCGTGGAACACATGCCCGACTACGCCAGCTACTTCGTCTACTTCGGCAGCAGGACGTCGCAGCCCGCGCGCGCTCGCGCCTTCATTGACCTAGCGGTGCGACGCCTGACGGACAACTCCGACTACGTGCTCAACGACAAGGAGCTGAATCCGCGCGGCCGCAAGCGGGCCTCTGGCTCAAAGCGGGGCTCTCGTCAGGGCTGAGCGCGCACCTCTCCTGCGCTCTTTACACCGAAGTCAGCCAGATTCAGCCTGCCGAGCGACTGAAAGCTGGCCGGAACGGGTAGCTCAGGATTCGACGGCGAGAGACGGCTATCGCTGCAGTACGGCCATTCGCCGGCCCGATACGAATTGCCGCGAGCGATCGGCGCAAGCCCCTCGCTCCTCCCCCCCCCGCGCTGCCTCAGCGCCCCAACGCCTCGTGCAGCGCGCCCGCCAGCCCGGCCATCGCCGCAGCATTCGGGTGATACGGCGCCCCACCGGCAGGCGCCGGGTAGCCCCACATCCACGGCTCGCTTGCGCAGGCGTGGTGCTCGGCGGACAGACGGGAGGCCGGCAGCAACAAGGCGCCGGCCTCGCGGGCCGCCGCTGAGGTCACGGCGAGCAGACGGGCGGCCGTGCGGCGGGCCAGGTCGGCGGCGGGCTCGGGCAAAGGCGCCGCCTCGCACAGGCCGGCGGGCGGCAACACGGTCAGGTAGTCGACAAACACCAGCGTGGCCTTGGGCGCCCGTACGCGCACGGCGGCGGCCAGCTCGCGCAGCGAGCGCGCCAAAGCGGCAAAGTCGGCCTCGGTGGGCTCGGCCGCCGCGCGGCAGCGGCTGGCGGAAACGCGGCCTTGGGCGGCCAGTTTCCCGCAGGAGGCGGCAAGCAGGCCGCCGATGTAGCCTACGTCATTGCCGCCCACGGTGACCGTGACCAGCCGTGTGTCCGTCCCCAACGCGTCGATCTGCGCGGGCATTTCGTTCCAGGGCTCGAGCAGCGCGCGGGTGGTGGCGGCGCTGCAGCTCACGTCGTTCACGCGCAGCCCCCGCAGCGTCGCGAGTTGCTGGGCGTAGTTGGCCAGCGAGCGGGCGCAGCCCGGCGGCGCGTCTGGCGCATAGGGCAGCAGGCCAGGGCCGGCAGCGAAGGAACTGCCCATGGCGACATAGGCCGCCGACGGCTCTGCGGCTTGCGCGAGCACGGCGCTTGACAGCGCCAGCAACGCGGCGAGCACGCGATCAGGCAGATTCATCACGCGTCCTCGGTGCGATGCAGATGCGCGTACTTCAGGCCGAAGTAGACGATGAACAGATAGCAAGCCGCCGGCACCAGAAAGGACGTCTGCACGCCTGCCAGGTCGGCCAGCAGGCCCTGCCCGAACGGCACGATGGCGCCGCCGGCGATGGCCATGCACAGCAGGCCCGAACCAGCGCCGGTGGCCGGCCCCAGCCGGTGCAGGGCCATGCTGAAGATCGTCGGGAACATGATGGAGTTGCACAGGCCCACGGCCAGCAGCGCCCACATGGCCAGCGCGCCCTGAGCCTGCGTGGCGGTCAGGATCAGCAGCACAGAGGCCGCTGCGTTGAAGCCCAGCACACGGCCCGGGCTGATGTGGCGCATGACGGCCGCGCCGATGAAGCGGCCCGCCATCGCGCCGCCCCAGTAGTAGCCGACGTAGGGCGCCGCAGCGGCATGGCTGAGGCCGGCGATGCGGGCCTCGCCCATGAAGTTGATCAGGAAGCTGCCGATGCTGACCTCGGCGCCGACGTAGACGAAGATGCACACCACGCCCAGCAGCAGGTGGCGGTGGCGCAGCGCCTGACCCAGGCCGGCAGGCGCCGCGTCGGCGGCGTGGTCGGCGATGCGTGGCAGCCGCACCCAGGCGAACAGCAGGGCCAGGGCCAGCAGTGCCGCGGCCAGCGCCAGGTAGGGGCCTTGCACCAGCGCGGCCTCCTGGGCGCGGTAGGCCAGTTGCTGCGCCTCGGGCAGGCGGCCCAGTTCGTCAGCCGACAGCACCTTGCCAGGCAGGATGAGCAGGCCGCCGAGCACGGGGGCCACGGTGGTGCCCAGCGCGTTGAAGGCCTGCGTCAGCGTCAGCCGCGACGACGCCGTCTGCGGCGCACCGAGCGCCGTCACATAGGGGTTGGCCGCCACCTGCAGCAGCGTGATGCCGGCGGCCAGCACGAACAGCGCCATCAGGAACAGCGCATAGCCGCTGGCAGCGGCCGGGTAGAAAAGTGCACAGCCGCCCGCCGCCACCACCAGCCCGGCCACCGCCGCGCGCTGATAGCCCAGCCGCCTGACCACCGCGCCCGCCGGCAGCGACACGAGGAAGTAGGCGCCGAAGAAGCAGAACTGCACCAGCATGGCCTGCACGTAGCTGAGCGAGTAGACCGACTTGAGGTGCGGGATCAGCACGTCGTTGAGCGAGGTCAGCAGGCCCCACATGAAGAACAGCAGCGTCACGACGACAAGCGCGTGGCGATGGCGCCCGCCCTGCACGGCGGCGGCGCTGCCGGCCGGTGAAGTGGCGAAGCTCATGCGGCCACCGATGCGAGCAGAGCCAGAGCACGGGCCTCGTCGACCACCTCGGCGTACTTGGCCTGCAGGTCGAACAGGTTGGCCTCCTGCGGCCGCGGATCGCGCTCGCCGCAGGCCTCGCGCACGACGAAGGGCGCGAAGCCGTTCTGCAGCGCGTCCAGCGTCGTCGCGCGTACGCAGCCCGACGTCGAGTAGCCGGTGACCAGAACGGTGTCCACGCCCATCGCCACCAGCGTGGCCGCCAGCGACGTGCCGCAGAAGGCCGACGCGTACTGCTTGCTGACGACCACCTCGTCCGCGCGTGGCTCGATGCCGGCCGGGAAGGCGCCCAGCGGCGATCCCTTCAGAAAGCTGCGCAGCGCCGGCACCTTGCGATAGAACAGCCCGCCGTCGCGGCCCTCGGCGCCATAGACCACATTGGTGAACACCACCGGCACGCCGGCGGCACGCGCCGCTTCGATCAACCGCACATTGGGCGCCAGCGCGTCGACGAAGCCCTGCGCATACAGCGGACTGCCGGGCTGCACATAGGCCTGCACCACGTCGATCACCAGCAGAGCCGGGCGTTGCCCGAAAGGCAGCGTGCCGCCAAAGCCGGCGCGCTGGTAGTCGTCTTGGAGCGAGGCTGTCATAGCCGGCAATTTAGGGCGCGCCGCCTGCCGGGTGGCAGTGGGCTGCGGGCGTGTTCGGCAGGCGAACAGATCCGAACATGCAGGGGATTACCCAGCTGTAGTGCGAAAAACGCTGATCCACATTACGTTTTCGTGACTTGCTGCCGCGCGCCCTGCGCAGCCCCGAAGCGTCACCCAACGCAAACCGAGGACATCATGGAAAGAGGCGTTCCCATCCGCGCGGTCAGCCGCAGCATCGCGGTGCTCCAGTGCATCAACCGGCATGGCTCGCTGTCGCTGATGGAGATCGCGCGCTGGGTGGCGCTGCCCTACCCCACGACCTTTCGCATCATCCAGACGCTGCTGCACGAAGGCCTCGTCGAGTGCGAGCCGACGCGCAAGCACTACCGCGCCACGCAGCTGGTGCAGACGCTGTCGGTGGGCTACCGCGAGAGCGGCAACCTGCTGCTGCGCGCACGCCCGCACATGGTGGCGCTGACGCGCAAGGTGCAGTGGCCGGTGTCGCTGGTGACGCACGTGGGCCAGAGCATGATGGTGCGCGACTCCACGCACAGCGAGACGTCGCTGAGCTTCTGCAACTACGAGCCGGGCTACACGCTGCCGCTGCTGGAATGCGCGTCCGGCCACGCCTTCCTGGCCCATGTGCCGGACAGCGACCGCCTCAGCATGCTGGCCGGCCTGGAGACGCTGGAGCAGCGCAGCCACATGCTGGAGATGTTCAAGGGCGACAAGCTGGTGCAGCGCATCCGCGCGGACGGCTACGCCACCTGCGACCGCAACCCCCATTCCGCCGTGCCGCGCAAGACCTCGTCCATCGGCGTGCCGGTCTTCGAGGGCGATCGCGTGGTGGGTGCGCTGGCGCTGGTGTTCTTCGCCTCGGCCATGCCCACTGCCGAGGCGGTGCGCCGCTACGCGGACGACCTGAAGGCCGCCGCTGCCGCCATCTCCGAGGAACTGACGCACGACCTGATGATGACCGCCGTGCCCGCCGACACGCCGGCGCTGCCACAGCGGCTCGCCCGCGCGCCGCATGCGGCGGCGGCACTGAACTGAGAGTCCACAGGGCGAACAGCCGCGCAGCCCGGCAAGGCGCGCACGCGGGTGACTTGCAAACTGCGTACATGCCCAGCAGCTGCCCGCCCCCATGACACAGACCCTCTACGACAAGCTCTGGACCTCGCATGTCATCAGCGAAGAACGCGACGAACACGGCGATACGACGGCGCTGATCTACATCGACCGCCAGATGCTGCACGAGGTCAGCAGCCCGCAGAGCTTCGAGGGCCTGCGCGCCCGCGGCCTGGCGGTGCGCCGCCGCCAGACGCAGCTGGCCGTGGCCGACCATGCCGTGCCCACCCGCCACCGCGACCAGCCCATCGCCGACCCGCTGGCCCGCGAGCAGGTGGCGCTGCTGGAGCGCAACACCACCGCCGCCGGCGTGCGCTACATCCCGCTGACCGACGGCCGCCACGGCATCGTGCACGTCATCGGCCCCGAGCAGGGCTTCACGCTGCCCGGCATCACGCTGGTCTGCGGCGACTCGCACACCTCCACGCACGGCGCCTTCGGGGCGCTGGCATTCGGCATCGGCGCCAGCGAGGTGGAATGCGTGCTGGCCACGCAGACGCTGCGCCAGCGCCGCGCCCGCAACCTGCGCGTGCGCGTGAGCGGCGCGCTGCCGGCGAGCGTTGCTGCCAAGGACGTGGTGCTGGCCATCATCGGCCGCCTGGGCGCCTCGGGCGCGGTGGGCCACACCATCGAGTTCTGCGGCAGCACCATCGAGGCCATGTCCATGGCCGAGCGCATGACGGTGTGCAACATGAGCATCGAGGCGGGCGCCCGCAGCGGCCTGATCGCGCCGGACGACCGCACCTATGCCTGGCTGGAAGGCCGACCCATGGCCCCACGCGGCGCGCAATGGGAGCAGGCGCTGGACCACTGGCGCACGCTGCACAGCGACGACGGCGCCCACTTCGATCGCAGCGTCGACATCGACGCCGCCACACTGGCCCCACAGGTGACCTGGGGCACCAGCCCCGACCAGGTGCTGCCCATCGACGGCCGCGTGCCCGACCCGGCGCAGGCCGGCAGCGAGGCCTCTGCACGCAAGATCGCCCGCGCGCTGGACTACATGGGCCTGCGCCCCGGCACCGCGCTGCAGGACGTGGCGCTGGACCATGTCTTCATCGGCTCCTGCACCAACAGCCGCATCGAGGACTTGCGTGCCGCCGCCGCGCAGCTGCGCGGCCGCCGCAAGGCCGCGCATGTGAAAGCCATCGTCGTGCCGGGCTCGGCCGCCGTGGCCCGCCAGGCAGAAGGAGAAGGGCTGGACAAGCTGTTCACCGCCGCCGGCTTCGAGTGGCGTGCGCCGGCCTGCTCGCTGTGCGTGGCGATGAACGACGACCGGCTGCTGCCCGGCGAGCGCTGCGCCAGCACCAGCAACCGCAACTTCGAGGGCCGCCAGGGCGTGGGTGCGCGCACCCACCTCGTCAGCCCCGCCACCGCCGCAGCGAGCGCCATCGCCGGCCACCTGGCCGACCCGCGCCGCCTGGACCCCGCCTGATGCAAGCCTTCACCACCCTGCGCTCCGTCGCGGCGCCCATGCCCGACGCCGACATCGACACCGACATCATCTTCCCTGGCCGCTTCCTCGTGCTGACGCAGAAGGCCGGCCTTGGCCCCTACGCCTTCTACGAAAAGCGCTTCGACGAGACCGGCCGCGAGCGGCCCGACTTCGTGCTGAACCGCCCGCGCTGGCGCGGCGCGCAGATCCTCGTGGCCGGCCCCAACTTCGGCTGCGGCTCCAGCCGCGAGCAGGCGCCGTGGGCGCTGGCGGACCTGGGCCTGCGCTGCATCATCGCGCCGGGCTTCGGCGAGATCTTCCAGGCCAACTGCCTGAACAACGGCATGCTGCCCATTCGGCTGGGCGCGGACGACCATGCCCGCGCGATGGCCGCAGCCGAGGCCGGCCAGCCGCTGACGGTGGACCTGGCCGCCAGCACCATCACGCTGGCCAGCGGCGAGTCCATCCGCTTCGAGATCGCCGAACGCGCACGCCAGGCGCTGCTGGAAGGCCGCGACGAGATCGAGCGCATCCGCCAGGACGCCGGCACGCTGATCACCGCCTTCGAGGCGCAGCAGCGGCTGCGCCAGCCCTGGCTCTACGCCGGCAACGACTGACCCCTCTTTCTCAGGAACCCACCGACATGGCCAATCCCGTTTTCCGCCAGATGCTCGATGCCGGCGACTTCTTCGTCGTTCCCGGCATGCAGGACATGATCGCCACCGCCGTGGCCAACAAGGTGGGCTTCCCCATCGTCTACGGCAGCGGCTACTGGCTGACGGCCTCCAGCCTGGGCCTGCCCGACGCCGGCATCGCCAGCTACACGCAGATGCTGGACCGCATGGCCACGCTGGTGCAGACCAGCAACGCTGCCGTCATCGCCGACGGCGACACGGGCTACGGCGGCCTGCTGAACGTCGCGCACACGGTGCGCGGCTACGAGAAGGCCGGCGTCACCGCCATCCAGATCGAGGACCAGGAGTTCCCGAAGAAGTGCGGCCACACGCCGTTCAAGCGCTGCGTGCCGCTGGAGGACATGGTCGAGAAGATCAAGGTCGCCGCCGCGACGCGCGAGGACAAGAAGAACTTCCTCATCATCGCCCGCACCGACGCTCGTGCCGGCTTCGGCGTCGACGACGCGATGCGCCGGCTGGAGGCCTATGCCAGGGCCGGCGCCGACGTGCTGTTCTTCGAGGCGCCGCAGTCCGAGGACGAGATGCGCCTCGCCTGCGAGGCCTTCGACCTGCCGATGATGGCCAACATGGCCGATGGCGGCAAGACGCCCATCTTGCCCGCAGCCACGCTGAAGCAGATCGGCTACGCGTTCGCGATCTACCCGTCGATGACCAGCCTGGTGGCCGCCGCCGCGATGGAGACGGCGCTGCGCCAACTCAAGGACCACGGCCTGAGCCAGTCGCCCGATCTGCCCATGTTCGACTTCACGGAGTTCTGCAAGCTGATCGGCTTCCAGGAGGTGTGGGACTTCGAGAAGAAGTGGGCCCGCTGAAGGGAGAGCCGTTCATGAAGACCCGCAACTTCTCTCTGCTGCTGGGCGCCTGCGGCCTGGCGAGTTCCGCCGTGGCGGCCGGCCCAACTTGCGATGCCAGCTCGGCCCAGCGGTGGGTGATGTTCTACGACTCGGTCACGGTGCAGGCCGACCGGCGCGTGAGCTTCCGGCTGTGCGCACCCACGGCAGCGGCCGTGAAGCTCAGCAGCACCGAGATCAACGGTGTGCCCACCGGCTTCGACGGCAAGCCGCCCGGCCTGCCGATGGCCAGGGACGAGCAAGGCTTCTGGGCCGCGACGACGCCACAACCGCTGCCGGGCGGCGCCTACCGCTATGCCTTCAACGTCGACGGCGTCGACATGCCCGACCCGCAGGGCACGGCCTTCTCGCTGACCTACCGCGGCGCCCGCTCGGTGCTGGCGGTGCCCGGCCCGGAGTCGGCCTTCCACAGCCTGCAGCCCGGCGTGCCGCAGGGGCTGGTGTCGGTGCTGAGCTACGACTCGTCCACGCTGGGCACGCGACGCCGCGCCCATGTCTACACGCCGCCGGGCTACGAGGGCAACGCGAATCGGCGCTACCCGGTGCTCTACCTCGTGCATGGCGCGGGCGACAGCGACGACAGCTGGACCTCCATCGGCCAGGCCCATCACATCCTGGACAACCTCATCGCCGCCGGCAAGGCGAAACCGATGATCGTAGTCATGCCCTTCGGCCACACGCCGGACCGGCCGGGCGTGGACCGCTTCAACAACACTGACTTCGGCGACGACCTTGTCAAGGACCTGATGCCCGAGGTGGAGCGGCGCTTCCGCACCGAACCGACAACGGCACGACGTGCGATGGCGGGGCTGTCCATGGGCGGTGCGCACACGCTGAACTTCGGCCTGCCGCGCCCGGACCTGTTCGGCGCCGTGGGCGTCTTCAGCATCGGCCTGCAGGCGGGCGACAACGCCAGCGCCTATACCGCCCGCCATGCCGACGCGCTCAAGCGCCGCGCCGCCGCCAAGAGTGTCGTGTTCTACGCCTTCGGCAAGGAGGACTTCCTCTTCGCGATGGCCGAGCCGACGCGCCGCATGTTGGATGAGCACGGCATCGCCTACACCTACCGCGAAACCGGCGGCGGCCACACCTGGGTGAACTGGCGTGTCTACCTGAACGAGTTCCTGCCGCTGCTGTTTCGCTAACCCCTGCCGAAGAGGTTCTCAATGCCCTTGAACAATCCACCGATGGACCGCCGCCGCTGGCTGCAATGCGCCGCTGCGGTGGCCGCCGGCAGCACGCCGCTGCTGGCCGGCGCCGCTACGGCGGCAGCGCCCACCGGCCGCCTGCGCGACTACCTGCTGATGCGCGGCGCGCTCGACGACCGCCTCGTCGTGGCCGCGCTGACGGGCCAGTACTACGGCGTCATCGACAGCGAGCTGATCCCGATGTTCGGCGTGCTGGCGGTCACGTTCACGCGCTGGCGCCCGCTGGGCGACGGCCGCTGGCTGAGCACCAGCTTCGAGAACGCCTACTACACCGACGCGGACAGCGGCGAGGTGATGACGCAGTGGCGCAACCCCATCACGGGCCAGAGCGTGCCCGTGCTGGTGCACACCTCACGCCCCACCAGCCTGGTGCTGCATGAAGACCTCAGCCGCCACCACGTCAAGCCACTGCCGCCCGGGGCCGTGGCGGAGGACCGCGTCAGCAGCATGGAGGAGCTGGGCGGCGAGCTGGTGGCGAACCAGCGCGTGCGCACCGCGCTGGTTCGCCCGGCGCCGGCCGCGCCCTACCGCTACAGCGAGCTGGTGACCGTGCGCGCACCGCTGGCCGCGCTGCGCGACCCGGCAGCGCGGCAGGTGCCGGCCAACATGTCCTTCACCAACGTCAGCGGCTGGCGCCCCTGGCAGCAGATGCCGGCCGGGCAGCCGGGGCACATGATGGCCCATGGCGCCGGCCGCTACGGCCTGACGCTGGACGCGCTGCCCGCCCGCTGGCTGGCCGAGACACGCCGCAGCAAGCCGGGCTGGTGGGCCGACCCCGCCTCCCATCTGGAGGCGGTGTTCCGCGCCTGAGCTGCACCGCTGCAGGCACCATGACAAAGGCGCTCCTCGGAGCGCCTTTGTCGTTGCCGGGGCCCGCAGGCCCCCGTGGCTTCAAAAGCCGTAGCGCAGACGCACGCCCACGTTGCGCGCCTCCTGCACGGTGGCGATGAGCGCCTGCTGCGAGAAGTTCACCAGAGGCGTGATGCCCAGGTCCACCGTGCGGCCCACGCTGACCCAGCCGCGGTCGTCGGTGAGGTTGCGCACGAAGACTTCCACCGAGGTGTTGCCCTTCTCGAAGCCCCAGCGCGCGTCCAGCCGCGAGTAGGCCTTGGACTGGGCGAAGTTGAAGTCCGTCTCCCACTGCTTGCCGACATGGGTCAGGTCGCCGCGCAGGAAGCTGCTCCAGCCGCCGCTCAACCCGAAGCGGTAGGTGGTGTTGGCCGACAGCGTGAGCTTGGGCACGCGGCCGAGCGTGTTGCCGTCGAAGGAGACGGCCGTGCCGGTCAGCGCCAGCGCGCGGTTGGCGCCGTAGACGGATTGGCCGGCGGAGTTGTACTTGTCCCAGGTGGCGCGCTTCAGGTCCAGGTAGGCACCGGCTGTCCACTGGCTGGCGAGCTGGGCGTCCACCTGCAGCTCCAGGCCGCGGATGCTGGCGTCGTTGCTGAAGGTCACGCCGGCACCCGTCGCGGTGAAGGGGCATTCGGCCGTCCCGGTGGTCGCGCCGCAGGACGCCGGGTTGAAGATCGCGCTGGACGTCAGGCGGTTCTTCCACTTCTGCTCGTAGACGGCTGCCGAGTACTGCAGCCACTCCGTCACGCGCTGCTTGGCGCCCAGCTCCAGCGACTTGAGCTTGGGCTGCGGCGTGAAGTCGCCCAGCGTCGGGTAGATGCTGCGCATGTAGGCCTGACCGGCGGGCGAGGCGTTCACGTAGCCGGTGTTCACCGTCAGCGGCTGCACGCCGCGCGCCACGTTGACGTAGAAGGACAAGTCCTCGCTGGGCTTGAAACGCAAGGTCGTGCGCGGCAGCCAGTTGTCGACGGCGTTCGAGTAGACCGCGCCGCCGAAGGTCGTCGCCGCGATCTTGTCGCGCTGGCGGCGCGTCTCGAACGAGGCGGTGATGCGCCGGGTGATGTCGTACTCCACCGAGCCGTAGACGGCCGGCACCTTGGAGTCGAGGTTCAGGTAGTTGCCCGAGTCCCGCACGGCCGCTGTCGCACCTAAGGCCGAGTTCAGGTTGAGCTGGGACAGCTGGTAGGTGGACTTGAAGTAGCTGACGCCCACCACGCCGCGCAGCGCCGCCTTGGGGTTGGTGGACAGCCGCGCGTCGGCGGTGAGGTCGCGCGTGACGTTGGTCTGCAGCGCGTAGAAAGCCTGGGTCCGGGTGCGGTCCAGGTCGAAGATACTGGCCGAGTTGGCCTGGTTGTAGCCGACGTTGAAGGCGGCCTCCATGCCCAGGGGCAGCGAATAGCCGGCCTGCAGCGAGGCGCGCTTGATTTCGCGCGCCATGCCGGCGTGGTCCAGCAGCGGCGTCTTGGCCAGGAAGGGATCGGCCAGGCTGTTGTTGACGAAGGCGTCGTAGGCGCCGGCCGGGATGGCCGTGTTGGCATTGATGACGCCGCTGCCCACGTCCTCGAACGTTGGCAGGCTGCCGCAGAAGTAGGCGGTGCCCGGCGTGTACTGCACCGGGCTGCCATCGCGCCCGATGCCGGTGTAGGTGGCGCCAGTGCAGCTGGTGTTGCCGGCGGCGCGGATGAAGGCCGAGGCGGGCGTGGAGTCCTCGTCCTTCTGGTAGTGGCCGCGCAGCCGCAGCCACAGGTCGTCGGTGGGCGAGAAGTGCAGCGTGCCGGCGATGAACTTGGTGTTCTCGGCGCCCAGGTCGCCGCCGTCGGTGGCGCGGTATAGCGCGGCCTTGTGGCGGGAGCCGAAGGACAGGCGGCCGTTCAGCACATCGGTGAGCAGCGGCCCCTCGATGGTCACATCCACATCGTTGGAGCCACGCTGGCTCAACGACGCGTTGATCGTGCCGCGCAGCTCACCGGCCGGCTGCTTGGTGATGAAGTTCACCGCGCCGCCGAAGGTGCTGCGGCCGAAGAAGGCGTTCTGCGGGCCCTTGAGCACTTCCACGCGCGCCACGTCGTTCATGCCGATGCTGGAGACGCCGCCGGAGATGAAGATGCCGTCGATGAAGACGCCACCGGAGTTCTCCCAGGGGAAGTTCAACTCGCCCTGCAGCCCGCGGAAGGTCGTCACGCCAAAGGCGCGGCCCTGTGCGCCGGAGCCCTGGGCCGAGGTGAAGTTGAAGCCGGACTGGGTGGTGAGGTCCTTGATGTCGGTAGTGCCGCTGGCGCGCAGGTCCTTGTCGGAGAACGACTGGATGGACATCGGCACTTCCAGCATCTTCTCGCTGCGCTTGCGCGCCGTCACGGTGACGGTGGGCAGCGCGTTCGTCGACGCCTCTGCGCCAGCCGCGGGCTCAGTGGGTGCGGTCTGCGCGAGGGCAGTGCCGCCCGTCAACAGAGCGCAGGCCAGCGCCACGCCAGTGGGCACGAGCCTGACATGCTGGCGCGATGCGCCACGGGGCCATGGGTTCGGGTGCATTCGAATTTCTCCGTGATGGAAGTTGGGCAGCTTGTCTAGACAGCCTGAGGACTGCGGGCGTATCCAGGCCCGGTCGGTGACTCGTGGTCTGGGTTGAGGCTCAATGTATGCAGCGCGGCGCGGTCATGCCGGCCGGCTTTCGGCATCACTCGTCAGGTGGATAACCGCCGGTAATCCTGCGCTGTCGTGGTGTCGCGTTCACCCGTGCAGGGTGCCGGATGCCCCATACCGGCCGCCGCGCTGTCTGCCAGGTGGACAGCAGCCATCGGGCGCTTGGCGACGTCCGCACCCGGCGCCTAGCGTGGCCCGATGCTCAACCTGCCCGACCGGGCCCTTCCGCCATGCCGTTCAAGTACCAACTCCATGCCCTGATGAGCGCCGCACTGCTGGCGCTCACCTGCGCCCCGGCGCTGTCGCAGCCCGCGCCGCCCGACGCCACCCCGGCCTGCGGGCCGGCGGTGTGCGTGCTGCCGGCGCGGCCGGTCTGGGCGGCCGGGCCGCCGGCGCTGGCCCAGTGGTTCGGCGCAGCGCCTCAGACCGGACCCGACGAGGTGGTCGACGGCGGCGCCAAGGTCCGCAACGTCAGCCAGCCCAGCTACCAGCCCTTTCTGCCGGCGGCCGGGCGGGCAACCGGCGCTGCCGTGGTGGTAGCGCCGGGCGGCGGCTTCCGCGAGCTGTCCATCCGCAGCGAGGGCACGGACGTGGCCCGCTGGCTGGCCGAGCGCGGCATCGCCGCCTTCGTGCTGCGCTATCGCACCATCTACCAGTCGCCTGCCGAGAGCGCAGAGAGCTACCGCCAACGCGTCTTCACGGCGATGACCAGCGGCCCGACGGGGCAGATCGGCGAGGCCGCTGCGGTGGATGGCCTGCAGGCGCTGCGCGAGATCCGGGCGCATGCCAAGGACTTCGGCATCGACCCGCGGCGTGTGGGCGCGGTGGGCTTCTCGGCAGGCGGCCATGTCGTGGGCATGATGGCGCTGACCCCCGAGCCGGCCGACCGGCCGAACTTCGCCGGGCTGATCTACGGCCCGCCCATGGTGGTGCCGCCGACGCTGCCGCCGGCCCACCTGCCCTACCCGCCGGGCACGCCCAAGGAGCCCTGGCTGCGCCCCGCGCCCACACCGGCACCGGGCGCGCTGCCGCCGTTCTTCATCGCGATGGCGCAGGACGATGTGTTCGTCGGCAGCGGCGTGCGCGACTTCTATGACCGGCTCTTCGCGGCGGACTACCGCCCCGAGCTGCACCTGTACAGCCACGGCGGCCATGGCTTCGGCATGACACCGCGAGGCGCCACCGCCGACCGCTGGGCCGAGGCCTTCCACGCCTGGATCGAGGCGCTGGGCTTCAAGAAGGCCGCGCCGTAAGGCCCGGCGCACAAAAGACACAAGGCGCTCCACGGAGCGCCTTGTGTCTTTGCGGGCCGGCGCAAGCCGGCCGGGACCCATGCCTGGTCGTCAGAAGCTGTAGCGCAGTCGCGCGCCGATGCTGCGCGGATCCTGCAATGTCACCTGTACGGCCTGGTTGTTGAAGTTGGTCAGCGGCTGGGCCGTCAGGTCGAAGTAGCGCGACACCGTCCCCCAGTTCTGGGCATTGAACACATTGCGGACAAACAGCTCGACCAGCAAGTCCTTCTTCTCGAAGCCCAGGCGCCAGTCGAAGCGCTTGTAGCCATTGTCCCGCGTGAAGTTGAAGTCGGTCTCCCAGCGCTTGCCGACCCACGTGAAGTCGCCCCGCGTGTAGCCGCTCCAGCCGTCGCTCAGGCCGAACCGGTAGGTGGTGTTGGCTGACACGGTGAACTTGGGCAGGCGGGCCAGGTGGTTGCCATGGAAGGCCACGGCCGGCGCGGTCAGCACGGCGGCATTGGCGGCGTCGAACTTGGTCCAGGTGGCGTCCTTGTAGTCCAGGTAGCCGCCGGCGGACCAGGACGGCGTGATCTGCCCGTCCACCGTCAGCTCCAGGCCGCGGATGCGGGCCTCATTGGAGATCGTCACACCCGTGCCCGATGTGGCGAACGGGCATTCCGGCGTGTTGACCGTCGTGCCGCAGCTGGCGGGGTTGAAGACGGTCGTGCCGGACAGCCGGTTCTTCCACTTCTGGTCGTAAACGGCCAGGGCGTACTGGAAGCTGCGGCTCACCTGCTGCTTGACACCCAGCTCGGCCGATTCCAGCTTGGGCTGCGGCGTGAAGGCCGTGATGCCGGGGAACAGGTTCTCCAGGTAGGCCTTGCCGGCCGCGTTCGCATTGGCATAGCCGCCGTTGACGGTCAGCGGCTGCACGCCGCGCGCCAAGTTCACATAGGCGGACAGCGTCGCCATGGGCTTGTAGCGCAGCGTCACGCGCGGCAGCCAGCTTTTGATGGTGTTGCTGGTCTCGGTGCCGTCCAGCGACACGTAGGCGCTCTTGTCCTTCTGGTAGCGCGTCTCGGCGGAGACGGTCCACTGGTCATTGATGTCGTACTCGACCGCGCCGTACACGGCCGGCACATGGGCACGCAGGTCCAGGTAGGCGCCGGTGCTGCGGGTGGGGCTGACCTGCCCGAACGCCGAGCTGAGGTCGATCTGCGACAGCTGGAAGGTGGACACGAAGTAACTCGCGCCCACCAGGCCACGCAACGGGTTGGACGGGCTGGTGGACAGCCGCGCATCCATCGTCAGGTCGCGCGTCGGGTTGGTCTGCAGCGCCAGGAAGGCGTTGACCTTGCTGCGGTCCAGGTCGTGGATGCTGGTGGAGTTGGACTCGTTGTAGCCGACGTTCACCGCCAGGTCCATGTCGTGGGGCAGCAGCACCGCCCCTTGCGCCGACAGGCGCAGCGTCTCGCGCTTCATGCCCATGTGCGTCAGCCGCGGCGACTTGGCCAGGAAGGGGTCGCCAAGGCTGTTGTCGACGAAGGCGGCGTACACGCTGGCCGGCAGGGCCGTGTTCGCGTCGAAGACCTTGGAGCCGACTTCCTTGTACGACGGGATGCCGTCGCAGAAGTAGGCGACGCTGGGCGTGTAGGTCACCGGGGCACCGTTGGCGTCCTTGCCGGTGTAGGTCTTGCCGGTGCAGCTGGTGTTGCCGGTCGCCGAGACCATGCCGGTGGCGGGCGCGGAGTCCTCGTCCTGCTGGTACAGCCCGCGCAGGCGCACCCACACCGAGTCGCTGGGCTTGAAGTACAGCGTGCCACTGACGTACCGGGAGCCTTCGGCGCCGAGGTCGCCGCCGTCCGTGGCGTGGAACAGCGCTGCCTTGGTCTTACTGCCGAACGAGATGCGACCGCTCAAGGTGTCGCCCAGCAATGGTCCGGAGATGCTCGCGTCCACATCGTTGCTGCCGTCGTTGCTGACGGTGGCGTTGACCGTGCCGGCGAGCGTGGTGCCCGGATTCTTGGTGACGAAGTTCACCGCGCCACCAAAGGTGCTGCGGCCGAAGAAGGCGTTCTGCGGGCCCTTCAGCACTTCCACGCGGGCCACATCGCCCAGGCCCAGGCCCGAGACACCGCCGGAGATGAAGATGCCGTCGACGAAGATGCCGCCCGAGTTCTCCCAGGGAAAGTTCAGCTCGCCCTGCAGGCCACGGAAGGTCACGGTGCCGAAGGAGCGGCCCTGGGCGCCGGTGCCCTGCGCCGACGAGAAGCTGAAGCCAGTCTGCTCACCCAGGTCCTTGACATCGCTGATACCCGAGGCACGGAGCTCCCGCTCGGACAGTGCCTGGATGGAGATGGGCACGTCCAGCATCACCTCGGCGCGCTTGCGTGCGGTCACGGTGACCGTAGGCAGCGCATTGGTCTCCTGCTTGGCCTGCGCGCCGGCCTCGGACGCCGGCTCAGTCTGCGCCTGCGCTGCGCCGCCGATCAACAGCGCGCAGGCGAGTGCCACGCCGGTCGGCGCCAGCCATGGCTGCAGCGATCGGCACGGGGATGAGCAGGGCTTGAGCTTGGATTTCAATTGGGATTCTCCTGATCGTTGACTGAAGGAAAGCATTGATGTTGTCTAGACAGGCCTGAACATGAACTTCCAGCAGGCCCGGCCGGCGATCCATTGACGTCGGTCGAGGCGAATGTAGGCAGCCTCATGTCAAACGTCGCCTCCGTCTGGACGTCACTCGCCAGGCGGATACTCGACCGGCCAGCGCGGGTCGATCTGCCGTTTCGCGGTGCCCGATTCACAGCTCCAGTGCGGCTCGCCCCGCGTTGGAACAGGCCGATCAGGCGATGGCGGCCGCCTGTTCGAGGCTGGTGAACATCGATTGCTTGAGCAGGTAGGTGCGCCGCGCCGCAGCGTCGTTCATCAGCTTGTTCATCGCCTCGCTTCGCTGCGCGCGCGCATTGGCCCAGCCGTCGCGCATCAGCCTCGTGTTCTCGATGGTCTGGGCCTGAACGAATTCATGCGTGACCGTCTTGCGCTGGCGCTCGTACAGCGCAATCTGCTGCGCGGCGTCGGCGCCGTGGCGCAGCACGCGCACCAGCTTCTCGCTGGCGTTCATCGCGTCGTGGATGCCGCTGTTCATGCCGAAGCCGCCCATGGGGCTGTTCAGGTGGGCCGAGTCGCCGACGAGCAGGATGTTGCCCACCGCGAAGCGCTCGCAGACGCGCTGGTGGGCGCGGTAGATGGTGCGGTGGCGCGTGACGATGTCGCGGTCGTGGCCCAGCATGCGGCGGAACACGCCGTTCTTGTAGTCGTCCGACACCAGCTGCTCATCGGTCAGGTCGGTCGGCGCCGGCACGAGGATGCGCCACAACCCCGGCACGCGCAACACCACCATCCACTCCTGCGGATCGGAGATGTAGTTGACGTAGCTGAGGTCGTCGAAGGCCTGCTCGATGGGGTACTCGGTGGAGAAGCAGACGAACTTCTCGTCGTAGGTGAAGCCCGGGAACTGCAGGCCCAGCACCTTGCGCACGACGCTGCTGGCACCATCCGCCGCCACCAGATGCTTGGCGCGCCAGCGCTCCACCGCGTTGGCGCTCTCCACATAGGCGGTCACGCCGTCGGCGTCCTGCTCGACGAACAGCACGCGCTGGCCCTGCAGCACGGTGGCGCTGGGCTGCAGCTTGAGCTGCGCGACGATGTTGGCCGTCACGCGGTGCTGCTCGCACTGGATGCGGAACGGGAAGCGCGTGCGGTCGGCGATCTCGGCCATGTCGAACGAGAACACCTCGCCAGTCTGGCGGTCGCGGTACTGGTAGATGGGCGCCTTCAGGCCCTGGCTGAACAAGGTCTCGGCCGCGCCCAGGTCGTCGAGGATTTCCAGCGTCGGGGCGTGATACGTGGAGGCGCGCAGGTCGGTGGCGGAGCTGGACAGTGGCTCGATGGCAGCGACGGCGATGCCCTGGCGGGCCAGCGAAAGTGCAGCGGTGGCGCCGACTGGCCCGAGACCGGCAACCAGCACCTCGGTGTCGTGAGTGATCATGGGGAGAGATGCCTTCCAGGCTGGAGCAGAGATGCCCCATCGTGGCGTGCCATGGCGGCCGGGTCTCGCCTGGACGCGCGACCGTCCATCAGGCGGATAGGCCGGGCCGCCGCAGCTCTGGCATTGCCGCAGCGTGAACAACGCGACAGGCCATGCCCGGCCCTCGCGCAACGCACGCCTAGCATCGGCAACGATTTGCGTTCCCGGACTCCTCCAAAGGTATGGACATGCTGCTGAAGACCTTGTGCCCCGCCCCGTTGGGCGCCATCTTGTTGTTCGCGCTGCTTGGCACGGGCGCCGCCGTCGCACAGCCGGCTGCCGATGCCGCCAGCATCACCAAAGGCAAGCGCCTGTACATGCGCTGCGCCGCCTGCCATGACACAGGCGACACCGGCCCCGCCCGCATCGGCCCGCACCTGAAGGGTCTGGTCGGCCGGCCGATGGGCAGCGTACCGGGCTACAACTACTCCGCCGCGATGAAGGCCAAGTCGCTGGTGTGGAACGAGGCCCAGCTGAACGCCTGGCTGGTCAAGCCGACAGCCGTGGTGCCCGGAACCACGATGGCCTTCGCCGGCATGCCCGATGCGGCCGAGCGCAAGGCATTGATCGACTACCTGCGCAGTCTCAAGTGATGGCAGCGGCGGCCAGCGCAGACGGCGACTTCCGCATCGACGGCTTCAAGGAGGCCGTGCTGATCGTCCGCGACGAGCGGCTTCACCTGGACTGCTGGGTCGGCAACGGCGGCTGGATCGTGCGCCACCAGGGCGATGTGGACCCGCGCCTGCTGGCCGCCTGGGGTTGCGCCGGCGCCTGCGGGCAGGAATGGCTGCTGGCCCACCCGGACTGCGACACCGGCTTCGTGCGCCTGCTGCGCCTGGAGGGCGCAGGCCCGCAGCTGGACATCCGCGCCGATGACCAATGCTGGGACAGCGGCGGCATCTTCGACCTGAACGTGCGCGTGCTGAACGTCGACGCGATGGCCGCCCGCATGCGTGCGCTGCAGTGGCATGGCGTGGCACCACCCATCGCGTGGGACTTCGGCACGCTGGGCGTCAAGGAATGGCTGGTGCGTGGGCCCGACAACGTGCGGCTGGCGCTGATCGAGCGCCTGCACCCGCCGCTGCAAGGCTTCGACCATCTGCGCGACTTCAGCCAGGTGTTCAACTCCACCCAGATCGTGCGCGACCTGCCCGCAGCGCTGGACTTCTACCAGCGCGTGCTGGGCTTCGAGGTGGCCTCGCGCTACGAATCGCCCGGCTTCGCGCCCGGGCCCAACCTGTTCGGCGCGCCGCCCGGGCTGGCCGCGCAGATCGGGCTGCAGCTGTGCATCGTCCATCCGCAAGGCAAGGTCGAGGGTTCGGTCGAGCTGGTCGCCGCGCCGGGCGCCGACGGACGCGACCTGTCCCATGACGCCGGCCCGCCGCACTTCGGCATGGCGACGCTGCGCTTCCCGGTGCGCGGCATCGAGGCGTTGTCCCGCCATGTCGAAGCCACCGGCCACCCGCTGGCGATGCGCCTCAGCACGGTGACGCTGGCACCGCATGGCGAGGTGCGCCTGCTGGCGCTGCGCGCGCCGGATGGCGCCTGGCTGGAGTTCTTCGAGGTGGTGTCCCCAGTGCTCGCAGGCTGATCATCCCGCCAGCCGGCTTTGGCCGGCGCCGCACGCCGGCCTATCGTTCCTGGCAAAGGAGCGACGCATGGAAATATCCGACAAGACCGCGCGCCAGATCTGGGCCGACATCAAGGCCAACCCCGGGCGGGCCCGCTTCAGCTACGGCCGCAAGGCCGTGCTGGTGAACATCGACTTCCAGTGCGCCTACACCAAGGTCGACGAGTTCAAGACCGCCTACGAGACCGACCCGCGCCAGATCGAGCATGTCAACGCGCTGGCCAAACGCTTCCGTGCGCTGGGCTGGCCGGTGGTGTGGACCCATGTGGCTTACGCCGAGTCAGGCGAGGACGCCGGCGTCTGGGGCACGCGCACCGACACGCCGGACTCGCTGCAGAACATCAAGCACGGCTCGCGCCGCGCGGCTTTCGACGAGCGCTGCGAGATCCTGACCGGCGAGCAAGGCCGCGACCTCGTCTATTGCAAGCGCATGCCCTCGCCCTTCTTCGAGACGCCGCTGCAGTCGCTGCTGGTCTGGCACCAGGTGGACACCGTGGTCATCACCGGCGGCTCCACGTCGGGCTGCGTGCGCGCGGCCGCGGTGGATTCGTTGTCGCGCGGCTACCGCACCATCGTGCCGGAGCAATGCGTGGCGGACAAACACGAGTCCTACCACTTCGCCAACCTGACGGACCTGATGCTGAAGTACGCCGACGTCGTCGACGTGCACGAAACGCTGGGCTGGCTGGACGCGCAGGCAAAGGCGACGGCATGAAGCCCGACACCGGCCACTACGACCACTGGCCCTACCGCAACCGCCCGAAGATCCGCTGGCCTGGCGGCGCGCGCGTGGCCTTCTGGGTGGCACCCAACATCGAGTTCTACGAGCTGGCCCCACCGGCCAACCCGGCTCGCGCGGCTTGGCCCCACCCCTACCCGGCCGTGCCGGGCTACTCCATCCGCGACTACGGCAACCGCGTGGGCCACGTGCGGCAAATGCAGCTGCTGGACAAGTACGGCATCCGCGGCTCCATCTCGCTGTCCACGGCGCTGTGCACCCACCATCCCGAGATCATCTCGATGTGCCGCGAGCGAGACTGGGAGTTCTTCAGCCACGGCATCTACAACACACGCTACACCTACGGCATGTCCGAGGCGCAGGAGCGCTCGATGATCCTCGAATCGATGGAGACCATCGAGCAGCACACGGGCCGCCTGCCGGCCGGCTACCTGGCGCCGGCGCTGTCGCACAGCGACCATACGCTGGACCTGTTCGCCGAGCTAGGCGGCATCTACAGCTGCGACTTGTTCCACGACGACCAGCCCACGCCGCTGCGGGTGCGCGGCGGCCAGCGTTTCGTGTCGGTGCCGTACTCGCTGGAGCTCAACGACACCATCGCGTTCGTGGTCAACAAGATCGAGCCGCGCCGCTATGGCCAGATGATCAAGGACAGCTTCGACCGCCTGTACGCAGAAGGCGCCGAGTCCGGCACCGTGATGTGCATCCCCACGCACAACTACCAGGTCAGCTGCCCGCACCGGCTCAAGGCCTTCGAGGACGCGCTGGCCTACATCACCGGCCACAGCGAGGTCTGGGTCACCACCGGCCGCGAGATCGCCGAGCACTACCTCGCGCATCACCACGACGAGTCGCTGGCCGACATCGCGAGCAAGGGGAATATCTGATGGCCCTCGATCAAGCGCACCTCGCCTACCCGCAGCGCCGCTACGGCATGGACCATGACCGCTACGACTGGTCGCTGCTGGCCGCCCGCCCGCCCGTGCGCTGGCCCGGGGCCAAGCCGCTGGCGGTCTGGGTCAACGTGAGCCTGCAGCACTTCCCGATGAACCCGTCGGCCAACCTGAAGCTGCCCGGCTCCATGACCATGCCTTACCCCGACCTGCGCCACTTCACGCTGCGCGACTACGGCAACCGCGTGGGCATCTACCGCTTCCTGCGTGCGTTCGACCGCTTCGCCATCCGGCCCAGCTTCGCCATCAACGCCGAGCTGGCGCTGCGCTACCCGGCGCTGATGGCCGACATCCGCGCGCGCGGCGACGAGGTGCTGGGCCACTCCTGGTCCATGGACACGCCGCATGTCGGCGGCCTGGCAGCAGACGAAGAGCGCGCCATCGTGCAGCGCTCGCTCGCCACGCTGCGCGAGGCCAGCGGCCAGCCCGTGCGCGGATGGCTCAGCCCCGGCAAGCTGCAAAGCCCCCACACACCCGAGCTGCTCAAGGCCGAGGGTATCGACTACTTCTGCGACTGGGTCAACGACGAGCTGCCCTACGCCTTCCACACCGCCCAGGGCAGCCTGTGGAACCTGCCGCTGACCACCGAGATCGAGGACCGTTTCGTCGTCATGGACAACCTGCATGCCGAGGCCTCCTGGGCGGAACAGGTGATGGATGCCTTCGACCTACTGCTGGCCGAAGCCCGCGAGCAGGGCGGCCGGCTGCTCAGCCTGTCGCTGCACCCCTGGGTGATGGGCCAGCCCCACCGCATCAAGCACCTGGAGACGGTACTGCAGCACATCAGCGCTTCCGCCGAGGTCTGGCAGGCGCAGCCTGGCGAGATCATCGACGCGTTCGCAGCCAACGAGGTGGCCGCATGACGAACACCCCAACTGAGCGCGACGTTCTCATCAGCGAAGTTGGCCCGCGCGACGGCCTGCAGAGCATCGCAGCCATCATGGCCACCGACGACAAGAAGGCCTGGGTCAGCGCGGCGGCGGCGGCCGGCGTGGCCGAGATCGAGGTCGGCTCCTTCGTGCCGGCCCACGTGCTGCCACAGCTGGCCGACACGGCCGAAATCGTGGCGCATGCGCGCACGATCCCTGGCCTCAATGTCGCCGTGCTGGTGCCCAACCTCAAGGGCGCTCAGGCCGCCATCGCCGCAGGCGCGCACAAGATCACCATTCCGCTGTCGGTCAGCGAGACGCACAGCCTGCGCAATGTGCGCCGCAGCCACGCACAGATGCTGGACGAGGTGCGCCAGATCTCGGCCCTCATCCACAGCCTGCCCACCGGCGAGCGACCGCATCTGGAGGGCGGGCTGTCGACGGCCTTCGGCTGCACGCTGGAAGGCGTGGTGCCGGAGCGCCGCGTGCTGGAACTGGCCGTGGCGCTGATGGAAGCCGGCTGCGACGAGGTAGGCCTGTCCGACACGACGGGCTATGCCAACCCGGCCCAGGTGCGGCGGCTGATCCGCGCCGTCTGGTCGGCCGTGGGCCGCGACCAGCTGACAGGCATCCACCTGCACAACACGCGCGGCCAGGGCCTGGCCAACGTGGTGGCCGCGCTGGACGTGGGCCTGACCACGCTGGACGCCTCGCTGGGCGGCCTGGGCGGCTGCCCGTTCGCGCCGGGCGCCAGCGGCAACATCGTCACGGAGGACCTGGTCTTCATGCTCGAAGCCATGGGCCTGCGCACCGGCATTGACATCGAGGCGCTGTTCGCCACGCGCGAGCTGCTGGCCGCCGCACTGCCGGGCGAGCCGTTGTACGGCCTGACGCCGCTGGCCGGCCTGCCCAAGGGCTTCGTGCCCGCCACTCCCCAGAAGACCGACAACGCATGACGACTCCGCAAGACCCGCCCGCCCCGTCTGACCTTCCCCTGGCCGGCCTGAAGGTGATCGAGTTCACCCACATGGTGATGGGCCCCAGCATCGGCATCATCCTCGCCGACATGGGCGCCGACGTGACCAAGGTCGAGCCCGTGCAGGGCGACAACACGCGCCGCCTGAGCGGCTCCGGCGCCGGCTACTTCGCGATGTACAACCGCAACAAGAAGAGCCTGGCCATCGACACCAAGTCGGCCAAGGGCCGCGAGATCGTGCAGCAGCTGCTGAGCGACGCCGACATCGTCATCGAGAACTTCCGTGCCGGCTCGATGGACGAGCTGGGCTTCGGCTACGACGCGCTGGCCGCCACCAACCCGCGCCTGATCTACTGCTCAGGCAAGGGCTTCCTCACGGGGCCTTACGAGCACCGCACCGCGCTGGACGAAGTGGCCCAGATGATGGGCGGACTGGCCTACATGACGGGCCTGCCCGACAAGCCCATGCGTGCCGGCGCCTCGGTCATCGACGTGACGGGCGCGATGTTCGGCGTCATCGGCATCCTCGGCGCGCTGGAGCAGCGCCACCGCACCGGCCGCGGTCAGCGCATCACCACCTCGCTGTACGAGACGACGGCCTTTCTCGTGGGCCAGCACATGGCGCAGTTCGCCGTCACCGGCAAGGCTGCGCCGCCCATGTCCATCCGCCAGTCGGCCTGGGCCGTGTACGACGTGTTCGAGGCCGGCGACGGCGAGCGCGTGTTCGCCGCCGTCGTCAGCGACACGCAATGGCGCAAGTTCTGCGAGGCCTTCGGCTTCGACGACTTCCTGGCCGACGCCAGCCTGGCCGGCAACACCGAGCGCGTACGCCAGCGCGAGCGCACGCTGCCCGTCATCCGCGAGCGTTTCCGACAGTTCGACAAGGCCGGCCTGATGGCCCGGCTGGAGGCGACGGGCCTGCCGTTCGCGCCCATCGCCAAGCCCGAGGAACTGCTGGACGACCCCCACTTGAACGCCGCGGGCGGCCTGGTGCCGGTGACGCTGCCGGACGGCCGCAGCACCCGGCTGCCGGCGCTGCCCATCGAGATGGACGGCCGCCGCTTCGGGCTGCGCCACGACCTGCCGCAGGTCGGCGCCAACAACCGTGAGCTGCTGCTGGCACGGGGCCTCAGCGGGGCCGACGTGGACGCGCTGGTCGCGCAAGGCGTGCTGCACCCATGAGCGCCGCGCAGGGCCGTCCCAAGCAAGCTCGCTCCCGCCTGGCGGGACAGGCGGCAGGCCGAAGGGTGCAGCAATGACCGGACTTTCCCTGTTCGAGAAGCTCTGGCGCCAGCATCGGGTGGCCGAGCTGGACGAGGGCGACAGCCTGATCCACATCGACCGCGTGTTCCTGCACGAGCGTACCGGCGGCGTGGCGCTGCAGGCGCTGGCCGAAGCCGGGCACACGGTGCGCAACCCGCAGCTGGCCTTCGCGACGCTGGACCACATCGTCGACACGGTCCCGGGCCGCAGCGACAACACCTTGATGCCCGGCGGCGAGGCCTTCATCCGCATCACGCGCGAGCAGACGGCCAAGAGCGGCATCCAGCTCTTCGACCTGGGCGACCCGCGCCAGGGCATCGTCCATGTGGTGTCGCCCGAGCAGGGCATCGTGCTGCCGGGCGCCACCGTCGTGTGCCCGGACAGCCACACCTGCACGCAGGGCGCCCTGGGCGCGCTGGCCTGGGGCATCGGTTCGTCGGAGGCCGAGCACGCGCTGGCCACGCAGACGCTGCGCGTCGTCAAGCCGAAGTCGATGCGGGTGACCTTCGACGGCACGCTGCCGCCAGGCGTGGGCGCCAAGGACATGATCCTCGCGCTGATCGCCCGCGACAGCGCCTCCGGTGCGCGCGGCGCGGTGGTGGAGTTCGATGGCGAGGCAGTGCGTGCACTGGGCATGGAAGCGCGCATGACCCTGTGCAACATGGCCGTGGAGTTCTCGGCCTTCACCGGCGTGATCGCGCCGGACGAGGCCACGCTGGCCTACCTCCAGGGCCGCCCGTTCGCGCCGAAGGGCGACGACTGGGAGCGTGCCTGCGCCACCTGGCGCGGACTGCGCAGCGACGCCGATGCGGTGTTCGATGCCCAGACGCGCATGGAGGTCAGCACCTTGCACCCGATGCTGACCTGGGGCACCAGCCCGCAGCACGCAGTGGGCGTGGACGCCCGCGTGCCCGACCCGGCCGACGCGGCCGACCGCGCCACGCAGGAAGCCATGCACAAGGCGCTGGCCTACATGGACCTGCAACCCGGCCAGGCGCTGGCCGGCACACCCATCGACGCGGCCTTCATCGGCTCCTGCACCAACAGCCGCCTGTCCGACCTGCGCGCCGCCGCCGCCGTGCTGCGGGGCCGCCGCGTGGCCGAGGGCGTGAAGGCCATCTGCGTACCGGGCTCCACGCAGGTCAAGCTCGCCGCGGAGGCCGAAGGGCTGCACCAGGTGTTCCTGGACGCCGGCTTCGAGTGGCGCGAGTCCGGCTGCTCGATGTGCTTCTACGCCGGCGGCGAGAGCTTCGGCCTGCGCCAGCGCGTCGTCAGCACCACCAACCGCAACTTCGAGAGCCGCCAGGGCCCGCAGACGCGCACCCACCTGGCCAGCCCGGTCACCGTGGCAGCCTCGGCCATCGCCGGCTGCATCGCCGACCCTCGCGCCCTGCTCTGACATGGAACCGTTCATCACCCACACCGGCGTCGCCGCGGCGCTGCTGCGCAGCAACATCGACACCGACGCCATCATCCCGTCGCGCGAGATGAAGACGGTCTCCAAGACCGGCCTCGCGGGCGGCCTGTTCGCCGGCTGGCGCTACGTGCAGGCGCGCGAGCCCGACCCCAACTTCGTGTTGAACCGGGTCAACCAGCGCGGCAGCAGCATCCTGCTGGCCGGGCTGAACTTCGGCTGCGGCTCGTCGCGCGAGCACGCCGTCTGGGCGCTGAAGGAGTACGGCATCCGCGCCCTCATCGCACCCAGCTTCGGAGCCATCTTTGCGGGCAACTGCGTGCGCAACGGCCTGCTGCCCGTCGTGCTGCCCGAGGCCCAGGTCAACGCGCTGGCCGCCTCGGTGGCGGCCGACCCGCAGGGCCGCAAGCTCAGCGTGGACCTGCAGCGCTGCGTCGTCAACGACGCCGCCGGCAAGGCCTACCCGTTCGAGATCGCCGCCAGCCAGCGCGAGATGCTGCTGAAGGGACTGGACCCGATCGCGCTGACGCTGGCCTCCAGCGCCACCATCGACGCCTTCCAGGCCGCCGACCGCCAGGCGCGGCCGTGGATCTACGGGAACTGACGTGCTCGACCGCCCGCACACCGAGTTCGTCCAGGCGCAGATGCTGCCGTGGCGCCGCATCCCGCCCGGCGCGGCGCGGCCCGACGCCGAGTACAAATACCTCAGCCGCGACGCCGGTACCGGCGCCTGCACCTGCCTGATCCGCTACCCCGCCGGCTGGTCGCGCCTGGCCGACGAATCCCTCGACGCCGCCGAGGAGTTCTACGTGCTGGAGGGCGAGCTGGAGATCAACGGCGTGCGCTTCGGCGCCGACCACTACGGCCAGGTGCCGCGCGGCCTGCTGCGCCGCTCGATGTCGACGCTGCGCGGCGCCGTCGTGCTGACCTTCTTCGACGCCCGGCCCGAGCTGGGCCGTCCGGTGCCGCAGGCTGGCCTGCCGGCCATCGGGCAGCGCGACGTGCTGCACATGCCCTGGGACATGCGGCTCAACGACCAGAAGCTCGCCCACCTGGGCATTTCGCGCAAGGACCTGCGCACCGACCCGGTGACGGGCGAGCGCACCTTCCTGTCGATGATGCTGCCTCACTCCGAGCCGCCCGGCTCGCAGGGCCCGCGCGAATCGCACCCCGTGGTGGAGGAGTGCTTCGTCATCGCCGGCTCGCTGGTGGGCCCGCACGGCGAGATGCATGCCGGCGCCTACTTCTGGCGGCCACCGGGCATCCCGCACGGGCCCTTCGGCACGCGCTGGGGCTGCGTCGCGCTGATCCGCTTCGTCGGCGGCCGCCACGTCAACGTCTGGACGGCCGACGAAGCGCCGTTCGATTTCCACCAGCCCTATGCGCCCGTGCTGCCGCCTGAGATGAGCCACCTGCGCGATGTGCCCTGGCACCCGGCGCGCAGCTACTGACGATGTTCATCGACCGCCACTTCCTGCGCCTGGCCGACGGCCGGCTGGCGCACTACCGCGCGGCCGGCGAAGCCCGGCCCGGCGAGCTGCCGCTGCTGCTGGCCCATGCCGGGCCGGGCTCGTCGGCCGGGCTGGTGCCGCTGATGCAGCAACTGGCGCCGCACCGCCGCGTCATCGCGCCGGACATGCCCGGCAATGGCGACTCCGAGCCGCTGCCGATGGCGCAGCCCTGCATGGCCGACTACGTCGAGCAGATGGTCGAGCTGCTGGACCGCCTGGGCATTGCCCAAGTGGACTTCTGCGGCCAGCACACCGGCGCGCACATCGGCATGGAGCTGGCGCTGCGCCATCCCCCGCGCGTGCGGCGGTTGATGCTGGACGGGCTCGGCCTGTTCGAGCCCGAGCTGCGCGCGCAGATGGTGGCCCGCTACGCACCGCCGGTCGTGCCCGATGACTTCGGCGGCCATCTGGCGTGGGCCTGGCATTTCGTCGAAGGCATGTTCCTGCACTTCCCCTACCACCTGCCCGACCCCGCGCATCGCCTGCACAGCAACGCCGTGCCACCTGCGGCCGCCCGGCAGGCGCTGGTGGTGGACGTGCTGAAGGCTTTGCCGAGCTACCACCTGGCCTACCAGGCCGTTTTTGCCCACCCGACCGCCGAGCGCCTGGCGCTGTTGAAGCACCCGACCTTGCTGATGGCTGACGACGGCGACCCGCTGGCGGTCTACCTGGATGCCGCTGCGGCGTTGGTCCCTGGGAGTGTGAAGGCGCGGATGGCGCGCGAGGAGCGGGCGGGGGTGATGCTGGGGTTTGTGGCCGGCGGGTGAGTGGCCCCGCCCTCAAAGGAGCGCCAGCACCGTCAGCGTGAGGCCGCCACTGCCGTCAAAGCAGGCAACTCCGGCGAACAAGCTTCAAACGGCACCCCTCTTTCGAGTCAAAGACCCATGTCGGTCAGCCCTGGATGGTCGTCCGGGCGGCGGCCGAGCGGCCAGTGGAACTTGCGATCCTCGGCCTTGATCGGCCTGTCATTGATGCTCGCGTGACGATGCGTCATCAGGCCATGTTCGTCGAACTCCCAGTTCTCGTTGCCATGGCTGCGGAACCAGTTACCCGCATCGTCGTGCCACTCGTAGACGAAGCGCACCGCGATGCGATTGCCGTCGAAGGACCACAGCTCCTTGATCAGTCGGTAGTCCAGTTCACGCGCCCACTTGCGTTCCAGCAGCGCCTGCGCCTGGACCCGACCGCGCGGGAACTCCGCCCGATTGCGCCAGACGGTGTCGGCGCTGTAGGCAAGCACGATGCGTGCGGGATCGCGGGTGTTCCAGCCGTCTTCTGCGAGGCGGATCTTCTGGACCGCGGTTTCTCGGCTGAAGGGAGGCAGCGGTAGGCGGGTGTCCATGGCGGAGGCTTTCAGTAAGGGTCATGAGGTGCCGAAGACCGACGGCATGTAGACAACTCTGTCTACATGGCGGATTCTGCCGCCTGTAGACAGACCTGTCTATAGTCGTTGCATGACCCATGACATCGGCACCGGCGACCTCTCCGCCCGAGAACGCATCCTGCGCACGGCGCATCACCTCTTCTATGCCGAGGGAATCCGGGCCACCGGTATCGACCGCGTCATCGCCGAAGCCGGCGTGACCAAGGTGACCTTCTACCGGCACTTTCCAAGCAAGAACGACCTCATACAGGCGTACCTGAACCATCGCCACGAGCAGTGGATAAAGTGGTTCACCGAAGCCCTGGAGCGTCACGGCGGTACTTCCGCGGGTGCGCAGGCGATCCCGCCGGCGATGAAGGAATGGTTCTGCGGTCAGGCGCTCGGTGACTTCCGAGGCTGTGCGTTCCTCAATGGTGTCAGCGAGTTGGGGCCGGTACTGCCTGCCGTCGTTGAGACAACACGTCAACACAAGCAGCAAATGACCGATGCCATCGAGGCATTGCTGCCGCAGTCGCATCGGCGAAGGCGCACGGCCGAGGCCTTGGCCACGGCCGTTGATGGCGCCATCGTGCAGAGCCAGTACAGCGGTGATCCGGCACCCGCGCTCAGCGCACTGCAGCTCATTGCCGACCTGTTGACCACAGCCGCCTGAAGCTGTCTTGAGTCTGCCGGGCACCGGGGTTTCAGCAAGACTGACCCCAATCCGGGCAGCGCCGACGCCAAACCCGGCGCAACCGCTGAATAGATACCCGGCCCTTTGGGATCTCACCGACAGGCGAACACGCCCCGCCCCGCGCTTCGGCCTCCCGTGGCTCGATGCCAGCATCCGCCCATCCATGAGCCGGTCCGGCTTCACGTCACCGGCCCGTGCGTTCGTCCCGGATGCCTGACCGAGCCCTGTCACCATGAAACGAAATCGCCAGAAGTACCTGCTGCGTCTCCTCGCGCCGACCCTCGTCCCTGCGCTGCTCTGCGCCAACGCCGCCAGCGCCGAAACCCACGCCGCCCGCGACGCCCCCGACGCCCGCGCCGCGCGCGTCGAGGCGCAGATGACCGATGCCGAGCGCATGGGCCTGCTGGTGGGCGTGATGCCCATCCCCTTCCCGGGACTGAAGGCCGACTTCCCACCCGGCGTGCCGCCGACGGCCGGCTATGTGCCGGGCGTACCGCGCCTGGGCGTGCCGCCGCAGCTGGCCACCGATGCCGGCCTGGGCGTGGGCAACCCCAACCTGGCCCGGCCGGGCGATGTCGCCACGGCCATGCCGTCGGGCCTGGCGCTGGCCTCGTCCTTCGACGCCGCGCTGGCCGCTCGCGTTGGCGCGACGGTGGCAAGCGAGGCCCGAGCCAAGGGCTTCAACGTGCTGCTGGCCGGCGGCATGAACCTGGCGCGCGACCCGCGCAACGGCCGCAACTTCGAATACTTGGGCGAAGACCCGCTGCTGGCCGGCGTGCTGGCCGGGCATTCCATCAAGGCCATCCAGCAGCAAGGCGTGGTGTCGACCATCAAGCACTTCGCGCTGAACGGGCAGGAGACGCTGCGCTTCTACGCGGACTCGGTCATTGCCGAGGCGCCGCTGCGCGAGAGCGAGCTGCTGGCCTTCCAGATCGGCATCGAGATCGGCCAGCCCGGCTCGGTGATGTGCGCCTACAACCTCGTCAACGGCCACAAGGCCTGCGGCAACGACTTCCTGCTGAACACCGTGCTCAAGCGCGACTGGGGCTACAAGGGCTGGGTCATGTCGGACTGGGGTGCCGTCAGCGCGGCCGAGTTCATCAACGCCGGTCTGGACCAGCAGGCCGGCAGCCAACTGGACAAGCAGGTCTGGTTCGGCCAACCGCTGCAGGCGCTGATCGATGCCGGCACCGTGAGCAAGGCACGCGTGTCGGACGCCGTGCGCCGCATGCTGCGCAGCTTCTACGCGCTGGGCATCGAGGCGCCCTACGCGCCCCAGCCCATCGACTACAAGGCCAACGCGCAGGTGGCACTGGAGGCCGCGCGAGCCGGGCTGGTGCTGCTGAAGAACGAGGGCGGCCTGCTGCCGCTGGACAAGGCCGCGCTGGCCGGCAAGAACGTGCTGGTCGTCGGCGCGAACGCGGACTTCGGCGTGCTGTCGGGCGGTGGTTCCAGCCAGGTCTTCTCCAGCAACGGCAAGCCGCGCTTCGCCAGCGGTGACGCGACGGACCCGTCGACCACCTTCACCCGCCAGGTCTTCACGCCAGGCGCGCCGCTGGCCGCGCTGAAGGCGGCGCTGCCCGACGCGAAGTTCCGCTTCAACACCGGCTACTCGCCCGACACGGCCGCCGCCTACGCGGCGCACGCCGACCTGGTCGTCGTGTTCGCCACCAAGTGGGAGGGCGAGGCCTTCGACTCCGGTTCGCTGGCACTGCCCCAGGGGCAGGACGAGCTGATCGCCAAGCTGGCCGCGGCCAATCGCAATGTCGTCGTCGTGCTGCAGACCGGCAACCCGGTCACCATGCCCTGGCTGCGCGACGTGCGCGCGGTTCTGCAGGCCTGGTACCCGGGCCAGGAGGGCGCGCAGGCCATCGCCGAGGCAATGACGGGGGCCACCAATCCTTCGGGCCGCCTGCCGGTGAGCTTCCCGCAGTCCATCGCGCAATGGCCGCGCGCCGCGCTGCCGGGCCTGGGGCTGGTCGAGCGCACGCCGGTCAAGGTGGTCTATGACGAAGGCGCCGACGCCGGCTACCGCTGGTTCGCCAAGACGGGGCTGACGCCGCTGTTCCCGTTCGGCCACGGCCTGAGCTACACACGCTTCACGCACAGCGGCGCCTGGGCGCGCCACGATGCGAAGCAAGGCGTGGAACTGGGCCTGACCGTCAGCAACGACGGCGCGCTGGCTGGCGCGGATGTGCCGCAGGCCTATCTCATTGCACGCAACGGGCAGAAGCTGCAGCGCCTGGTGGGCTTCGGCAAGCTGCCGCTGAAGGCCGGCGAGAGGCAGTCGCTGACCGTCAAGGTCGACCCGCGCCTGCTGGCCGACTACCGCGAGGAAAAAGGCCTGGGCGGATGGACCCTGCCGGCCGGCACCTACACCTTCGCCTTCGGCAAGAGCGCGGCCGAGCTGGGTGAGCCGGTGGAGCTGAAGCTGCCGGCGCAGCGGCTCAAGCCCTGACGCTCATTCAACAGGCGGACACCGCCGCAGCCTCGATTGGCTGCGCGCGAGGCGCCCGCAATCATGACTGCATCCCCCTGCTGACACGAGGACACCCGCCATGCGACCGCATGTAGAGCTCATCGACGAGAAAGACCTGATCTGGCACCCCGCCGAACTGCCGCACGGCAGCGGCGAGGCGCGCCAGCGCAACCTGAACTACTGCGAGGAAAAAGGCGAGGCCTCGCTGCTGGTGGAGTTCACCAGCGACTGGCGCCGCCCCGCCGGCCTGCATGCCGCGCAGACGGAGTGGTATGTGCTGTCGGGTGAGATCAGCGTCGGCGACGCCGTGCTGGTCAAGGACGACTACCTGATGGCCCCGCAAGGCGTGCTGATGCCGGCCGTCCAGGCCAAGGCCGGCACGCGCATCCTGCTGTTCCGCGAGTACGCCGACTGGGCCTTCACGCCGGGCAATGCGCACGGAGCGCACCGCAACCCGGCGCACGAGCTGGTCATCAAGCAGGCCAGCAAGATGGACTGGTATGACGTGACGCACCCGACGCACGGCAGCCCGATGGACTTCTCGCGCGGCGGCACGCCGGTGCCGGGCCTGTTCATCAAGCTGCTGCACCACGACAAGGTCACCGGCTTCTACACGCGGTTGATCCACGCCAAGGCCAACTGGAAGGAGCATCCGCTCGCCCACCACCCCTGCTACGAAGAGGCCTTCACGCTGGAAGGCAGCTTTGAATACAACTTCGGCACCATGTATCCGGGCACGTACTTCTTCCGCCCGGCCGGCGTGCGCCACGGCGACTTCGTGGCCGGCGACGAGGGCACGACGTGGCTGCTGCGCTGCGACGGCCGCCTCGTGGACTGGTACACGGACAACGCGCGTGTCGAGATGCACGGCGACCCGGTCAACTGGGGCCCCGAGTTCCCCGGCAGCGAGCCGCCGGTGCTGTTGCAGGCCACGCGCTCGCGCTCCGTCGGCCCCATGAAAGATCCGAGCTACGTATGAGCAAGATTCCCCATCCCCAAGGCCGTGACACGTTGGGCTGGCGCAAGGTCTTCGCCTGCTTCGGCCCATCCACCAACACTGTGGTCGAGCCCGAGTTCGCCGCCATGCGTCCGGCCGGCGTGACCAACCAGTACCGCGACATCTACATCGAGAACGCCAAGGCGCTGTCCAACGACTCCTTCATGGCCGGCATGGATGTGCTGCAGGCCGCGGTGGATGCGGCCATCCGCAGCGCCATGACGGCCGAGCCCGACTACTACGTGATGGGCGTGTCGGCGGTGTCCTTCATCGGCGGCGCCCAGGCCTGCCATGCCCAGCTCAAGCACCTGCGCGAGCTCGCTGGCAAGGACTTCAGCGTGGGCCCGATCAGCTGCGTGGAGGCCATCAAGGCTTATGGCGGCATCCGCCGCATCGCGGTGATCTCGCCGTACTATCCGGTGGCCAACCAGCACGTGAAGAACTTCTTCAGCGACTACGGCATAGAGACGGTGCGTGACGTGCCGCTGCAGTGCAAGAGCTGGACTGATATTTCACGCGTGACCGAGCCGCAGATCGCCACCGCGCTCAAGCAGCTCGACGGCGACGACATCGACGCCATCGTGCAGGTGGGAACCAACCTGAGCATGGCGCGCATGGCGCCCTATGCCGAGCATTTCCTCGGCAAGCCAGTCATCGCCATCAACACCGCGACTTACTGGCACGCACTGCGCACCAACGGCATTCAGGACGCGGTGGAAGGCTTCGGGCCGCTGCTGCAGCACTTGGACCTGAAGCGCGACTGAGCGCGCGGCGCGCAACACACAGGCCCGGCCGCATGTGGCGACCGGGCCTTTTCTCCTTCGGCTCGCGGTGTGCGCCGCTGGTCAGCGCGTGCCGCCCAGCCCCAGCACGCCGGGGTTCAGCGCCAGCGACGGATCAACGGCCGCCTTGATGGCCTCCAGCAGCTGCCAACTGGCCTCGTCGCGGCTGGCGCAATAGGGGTAGGTGCGGCCGATCTGGAAATGCCCGCAGCCGAAGCGCTGAAACACCGCGATGACGCGCTGCCGCGCCTGCACCACCACGGCCGTGGCAGCCGGGTCGTCCGGCAGCGCTGGCAGGCGGGCGAGATGCTCGGGCTGAATCGCGGCCGCATGCACGGCCAGGCGCTCGCCGGGCCAGTAGAAGACCGGCTCGACAAGCAGCGCGTTCGTCGAGATCGACGAGAAAAGGTAGCCCGCCTTGACGCCGCAGCGCTGGAAGTCCGCCGCCATGTCGGCGAAGACCTGTTCGATGGCCTCGAACACGTCGGGCGCGGTGGACAGCGGCGCCACGCCATGCACCGGCGCCCAGCGCTCGCCGCCCGGGCCCAGCACACTGTTCAGCGGCGGGAACGGCTGGGCGCGGATCACCTTGGCGATGGTGTTGGCGATCTCCTCGCCGCGGTGTGCTGCGGCGAGTCGCCGCGCCTCGGCGATGTCAGCCTGCACGGCGGCGGCGCTGCGGCCATCGGCAATCAGGTGCAGCGAGTAGTTTTCCTCGCCCACGAAGTCGCGCCCGGCCAGCGCCATCCTGCCGGCGGCCAGCAAGCCCTTCACCAGCGTCTTCTGCCGTCCCACCACGGCGCCCAGCGTCCTCACGTCGCTGGCCAGCGAGGAACGCTGCATGCGCACGCGGGTGAGGCCGGGGTCGAAGGCGCACATCTCGCTGGCGATGCCCGCACGTGCCATCGCCGCCATGGCCTGCAACAGGTCGCGGCCGGTCTGGAAGGCGAAGGACGCGTAGTCCTCGTGGGCGGGGTTGGTGATCAGGCGCATCGTGATGCTGGCCTTGATGCCGAGTGCGCCGCCGTCGCCGCAGAACAAGCCCGTCACGTCGGGCCCGTAGTGGCGGAAGAACGGCGCCTCGCCGCCCTGGCCGCGCGCGCCGGTGCGCAGCACGCGGCCGTCGCCCAGCACGACGGTCAGCGCGACGACGCTGTCTGCCGAGATGCCGTGCTGGCCGGCGCCCAGCATGGCCGCGTGCTGCGAGATCGCGCCGCCCACCGTGGAGCGCAGGCCCGACATCGGGCCCCAGAACGGCGTTCGCAGGCCCAGCGGGGCGAGAGCCGCGCGCAACGCGGCCCAGGTGCAGCCCGGCTCGACGGTGACAGTCATGTCGCCTGCATTGATGTCCAGAATGCGGTCCATGCGCGACAGGTCCAGCGACAGCGTGCGTGAGGAGCTCACCAGGTAGGCCCCGGTGTAGCCCATGCCGCCGCCGCGGGCTGCCACCACGCAGCCGTGCCGGCGCGCCAGCGCGACGGTGGACACGACCTGTTCCAGCGACGCAGGCGACGCCACCATCGCTACGCGCTGCGGCCCGCGCGACCAGATGTCCTGGCTGTGCAGCGCGAGTGTCTCGTCATCGGCGCGGACCTGCTCGTCGCCGAGCAGCGCGGCCAGTTCGGCCTGCAGGCGCGCCAGCGTGGCGGCGGCTTCAGCCTCGTTCTCAATCATCACGGCTCCGGGGGATGTCAGTCCTGCCAGCCTAGGCGAGAGATGCCGCCGCAGCAGGCGCGCACCGGCCTGCTGTTCGCTTGCTGGATAGCGGCCCACACTGCTTTCGTGATCCCTGCCGGGCTGGCCATCATCGTTGCGGGGTGGACTTGTGTCCGCCCACCAGCACCGTTTCAGGAGCAGATGAGGATGAGCATGAACACCGTAGGCTATGGCGAGTTCAAGAAGGGCTGGCCCATCGTGCTGGCCGCCTTCCTGGGGGTGGGGCTGGGGCTGTCTCCGCTGCCCTTCTACACGATCGGCCTGCTGGCGCCCGAGCTGGCGCGCGAGTTCGGCTGGGGCATCGGCCAAGTGTTCTTCGGCATCACGGTGATGACGCTGGCGACGCTGGTGGCCGCGCCGCTGACGGGCTATCTGGCCGGACGCTACGGCACCCGGCCGGTGGCGCTCGTGTCGCTGCTGTTGTTCTCGCTGTCCTTCATGTCGTTCGCGCTGGGCGACGGCTCGCTGACGATGTACTACCTGACCTGGGTGGGCATCGCTGTGCTGGGCGCCGGCACGCTGCCCATCACCTGGACGCGCGGCGTCAACGCCTGGTTCGAAGAGCGCAAGGGCCTGGCCCTGGGCCTGACGCTGACCGGGACCGGGCTGTTCGGCGTCATCGCCAAGCCCTACACCGCCTGGCTGATTGCGGGCTTCGGCTGGCGCGGCGCCTACATCGGCCTGGGCCTGCTGCCACTGCTGATCGCGCTGCCGGTGGCGTACTTCCTTTTCCGCAACGTCGATGGCGACCCGCAGCAGCGCGGCAGCGCGCGGGCCGAGGCCGCTGGCCTGACCTTCGCCCAGACACTGCGCGACTGGCGCTTCTGGCTGCTGGCCGGCGCGCTGATCCCCATCTCGTTCGCGCTCGGCGGCCCGATCCCGAACATGGAGAACATCCTGAGGACCAACGGCTTCGAGCGCTCGCAGATCCTGGGGCTGACGGCCCTCATCGGCCTGTCCGCGCTGACCGGGCGCCTGGTGGGCGGCTGGCTCATCGACCGCTTCTGGGCGCCGGGCGTGGCGCTGGTCATCCTGTGCCTGCCGGGCATCTCGTGCTGGCTGATCGCCAACGGCCAGCTTAGCTACACCACGGCGCTGCTGTCCATCGTGCTGATCGGCTTCGCGGTGGGCGTGGAGTACGACCTACTGGCCTTCCTCGTGGCGCGCTACTTCGGCATGCGCAGCTACACGCAGACCTACGCGCTGCTGTACTGCTGCTTCGCCATCGGCACCGGCTTCGGCCCCGCCGCGTTCGGCTGGAGCTTTGACAAGACGGGCTCCTACGCCACCGTGCTGACGGCGGCCGGTATCGCGCTGGTGCTGAGCGCCTTTTGCCTGCTGGGGCTGGGCCGGTACCGCAACTTCGAGACGCGATGAAACACGATCTGCACATCAACGGCGCGAAACATCATGTCGACGCCGACCCGGCCATGCCCCTGCTCTGGGTGCTGCGCGACAAGCTGGCCTTGACCGGCACCAAGTTCGGCTGCGGCATGGCGCAGTGCGGCGCCTGCACGGTGCACCTGAACGGCGGGGCCACGCGCGCCTGCGTGATGCCGGTCGAGGCCGCTGCGGGCCAGAAGGTCGCCACCATTGAAGGCGTTGCGGCCGACACCGACAAGGTCGCGCAGGCCGTGCTGGCCGCCTGGGTGCAGCACGACGTGGCCCAGTGCGGCTACTGCCAGGGCGGCCAGGTCATGACAGCCGTGGCCTTCCTGAAGAACCTGCCACGCAGCAAGCGGCCCAGCGCCGAGGAGATCGACGCAGCGATGTCCGGCAACCTGTGCCGCTGCGGCGCCTATGCGCGCATCCGCGCCGCCGTGGCGGACGCGGCCCGAGCCCTGGGGTGAGGCTGTTGACGCCGGGTGGGTCGCGCAAGGCCCGCCAGGCTGGATGCTTCCCGCCCCCGGCGCCGCGGCGCGGTCCTCCGAGTTGACCTTGCATCCCGACAAATACCAACGAACATCGAATCGCGCAGCCGCATCGGCTTGAGACAGCTCCTGCTATCTGATCTCGCGCAGCACACGGAGCTTGAACTCCTGGCTGCAGTGATCGAACTTCTTGCTTAGAGCCCGCGCTCCGTGCTGCTGGTAGCCGGCGATCCAGCGCCGCACACTGCCCGGCACCACCTCGTACTGCTTGGCGAGGGCTTTGCACCCAATCGGTCCAGCCAGATACGCCTGAACAATTTCGAGCTTCAGGCTCTCGTCATGCTTTGCCAATGAAAACACCCCATCGGTTGGATTGGTGTCCAACCTTTGGGGTGCAGTTCAGGCGTGGTCCCCTTTTTTGCAGGCGGCCAGGGCCGTCACGTCAGGCTCAGAAAGGTTTGACGGCGCCGAAGAAGGCCACCGACAGGATGATGACCCAGTAGCAGTAGGCGGTGAACCGGCTGATGCGCAGCGAGCGTTCCAGCGTTGCCTCGACCTTCGGGTTCGGTCCCTTGGCCAGCTCGCGGAACATCAGCGTCCACTCGCGCATGACGAAGCGCAGGTACAGGCCAATCACCAGTGTGCCGGAGTACAGCAGGATCTTGATCGAGTACCACTTCTGTCCCGTCTCGGCCGAGAACGGCCCATGCCCCAGCAGCGAGCTGAGGGCGCACACGGCCAGCAGCGGGATCAGCACGAAACGCACCTTCTCGTCCAGCATCGTCAGCCGGATGCCGGTGTCGGTCTCGCGCTTGAAGAAAGCCGTCAGGCACAGGCCCAGCCACGCCAGCGCCAGCACCCACATACCCGCCAGCCAGGCTCCGCCCAGCGGCTGCGTGCCCCAGAAAAAGCCCATGTGCAGGCCCAGCGGCAAGAGCAGGATGATGCCGGACCGTGCCAGGATGTCGATGCGGTAGGCCGTCTCCATGTGGCGGCGGCGCTCCTCCATCGGCAGCGTGCGGTTCACGATGTGCCGCGAGAGGTTGAAGATGCCCCACTCGCCGCCGAGCCAGTACACCATGCAGACGATGTGGACCCATCGCAGCACAGCCAGTTCATTGAATTCCATTTCCTTGTTCCTTTTGAAGGTGTGGCCGGGTCGGCCCTTGTGCCAGCGCCGCAGGCCGCGCGCTTGCTGCGGCGGTGCGGTATGCACTGGCTTTCATGATCAGCGTTGCCGACGCACCTTGCCGGCTGGCGAGCGCCGCTGTTCAACCTGCGAACGGCGTGTGGCCGCAGCTCAGCGAGCGCGGATCAGCACCTTGCCGAAGTGCTTCGCCGAACGCAGATGGGCATAGGCCGCGGCGACGGCGTCGAAGCCAAACTCGCGGTCGATCACGGGCTGCAGGCCATGCGATGCGGCGGCCTGCACCAGCTGCGCCAGCATCGCGCGGCTGCCCGAGGTGATGCCTTTGACCGTCAGGTTCTTCAGCACCAGCGTCGTGAAGTTCGGCAGCCGTGCAGCGCGACGACCGCCCAGCGCGCCGATGATCGCAATGCGCGCATTGGGCGCCGCTGCGTCGATGGAGGCAGGCAGCGTAGCCAGCCCGCCGGTTTCCAGGATTACGTCGGCGCCCTGCCCGTCGCTGAGGCGCAGCAAATTCGCCGCCCAGTCGGGATGCGTGCGGTAGTTGACCGTGAGGTCGGCACCGAGTTCGCGGGCCCGTTCCAATTTGGCATCGCTGGAAGAAGTAATGGCCACACGGGCGCCTTTGAGCTTAGCCAGCTGCAGCGCAAGGATGGACACGCCGCCGGTGCCCAACGTCAGCACCAGGTCGCCGGCCTTGACGCGGCCCACGTCGACCAGCGCATGCCAGGCCGTCAGGCCCGCCGCACACAGCGGCGCGGCCTGCGCGTCGCTGAGCCCATCCGGCACGACCACCAGCGCCGCCGCCGGCACCAGCACCGCTTCCGCCGCCCAGCCGTCGAGCGACGTCCCAAGGTCCGCGCCGAAGATGTCGGGGTTGAAGTCGCCGTCAATCCAGCTCACGAAGTGCGGGCAGATGACCCGCTGGCCCAGCCGCAGGTCGCCGCAGCTGGCGCCCAGCGCGATCACCTCGCCCACGCCGTCGGACAGCGGGATGCGCTGATCGGGCCGCAACGGGCCGTAGCGCCCCTGCAGCACCAGCAGGTCGCGGTGGTTCAGGCAGGCCGCGCGCAGGCGCAGCAGCGCCTCGCCAGGGCCTGGCACGGGCAGCGGACGCTGCACGGCGCGCAGGCTGCCCAGCCCCTTCTGGGGCCCGATTTCATAGGCCTTCATCATCTCGAGGCCGACCCGTCGAGCCGTATGGGCAGCGAGCGCACCGGTTTGCCGGTCAGGCGCGCCACCGCGTTGGCCACGGCAGCCAGGATGGGCACGCTGCCGGGCTCCCCGATGCCAGTGGGATCGGCGTCGCTGGCGACGCTGTGCACCTCGATGACAGGCATCTCGTTCAGGCGCAGCACTGGGGCATCATGGAAGTTGCTCTGCCGCACGCGGCCACCGTCCAGCGTCAACTCGTTGTGCAGCACGGCGCTGAGGCCCCAGGCGATGCCGCCCTCCATCTGCGCGCGCAGCGTGCCGGGGTTGATGACGATGCCGCAGTCCACCACGCAGACAACGCGCTCGACGACCACCTGAGCCTGCTCGATGCGAACCTGTGCGACCTGCGCGACGACGGTCTTGTAAGCTTCCTGCACGGCCAGGCCCAGCGCTCTGCCGGCTGGCAAGGCCTGACCCCAGCCTGCGCGCTCGGCCGCCAGCCGCAGCGCCGCCGCGTGGCGCGGATGCCCGCCCAGGTGGGCGAGCCGGAAGGCCAGTTCGTCCTGCCCGGCGGCGCGCGCCAGCTCGTCCATCAACACTTCCTTGCTGAAGGTGGTGTGGTTGTAGCCCAGCGCCCGGTAGGTGTGAACGGGAACGCCGACGTTCGGCTTGACCCAGCGCACGCGCGCATGCGGCACGTCATAAGCTTCGGCCAGATGCCCTTCGGTGACGAAGGGGTCGGGCCGCGTCGGCGCGCCGGGCTTGAGCATGCTGGGCGAGAAGGACTGCGCAACGATGGTCTGCTCCACGGCCAGCAGCCGACCCTGCGCGTCCAGCCCGGCGCGCAGCCGGTGCAGGTTCATCGGCCGGTAGTAGCCACCGGTGATGTCGTCCTCGCGGGTCCACATCAGCTTGACGGGGCGCACGTCGCCGGCGGCGGCCTGCGCGCGCAGCAGCTCGGCCAGCTCGCTGATCCAGTCGGCGCTGAAGGTGGCGCGGCGGCCGAAGCTGCCGCCGCTGGGCAGCGGGTGCAGCACGACGTGCTCCGGAGGCAGCCCGAGGATGCGAACAACAGCGCGGTGGTCGATGCTGGGGCTCTGGAAACCGCCCCAGATCTCGCATCGGCCGTCGCGCACCTCACCCACCGCCGCCAGGGGCTCCATCGGCTGGTGGGCGAGGTAGGGCAGTTCAAAGTCGGCCGTCAGCACCTTGGCTGCGCCTGCCAGCGCCTGGGCCGCATCGCCGCGCACCAGCGCATCGATGCCCGGCTCGCCACTGGCGGCCATTCGCTTGAACTCGGCCTTCAGCTCGGGCGTGGAGCGAGTCTCGGCCTGGCTGTCGTCCCATTCGATCTTCAGCAGGCCGCGGGCCTGCATCGCCGTCCAGCTGTCGTCAGCCACGACAGCCACGCCCTGCGGCAGCCGGTGCACGGCGCGCACACCCGGCAGCGCACGGGCGGCAGCGTCATCCACGCTGCGTACGCGGCCACCGAAGCGCGGCGAGCGCCGCAGCACCGCCACGCCCATGCCGGGGCGCTGGATGTCGATTCCATACGTGACCGCGCCACGGGCCATGTCGGCCGAGCCGAGGCGGGCGCGCTCGCGGCCGATGAGGGTATACGCATCGCCGGACTTCAGCGGCACGCCGCTTGGCACGGGCAGCCGGGCTGCCGATACGGCCAGCTCGCCGTAGCCCAGCTGGCGGCCGGTGGCACCGTGCATCACGCGGCTGCGGTGCGCCGTCAGCTCGACCACCGGCACGCCCCAGCGCTGCGCTGCAGCCTGCAGCAGCATCGCGCGCGCCACGGCGCCGGCCTCACGCAGCTGCTGCCAGCTGTTGGCGACCGACGTGGAGCCGCCCGTCGTCTGCATGCCGAAGACGGTGTGCTTGTAGAGCGCCGGGTTGAACGGCGCCGGCTCGCTGCGCACCTGGTGCCAGTCGGCGTCCAGCTCCTCGGCCAGGATGGTGGCCAGCCCCGTGGACACACCCTGCCCCATCTCCAGGTGCTTGATCAGGATGGTGATCTCGCCGTCGGGCGCAATCCGCAGGAACGGTTGGTTCAGGCCTTGACCGGCTGGCGACGTGCTGCCCGCCGCCGCTGGCAGCCCCAGCACCAGGCCGCTGCCGGCCAGCGCGACGAAACCGCGGCGGCTGACCCCGCTCATGCCGCAGCCACGCACCGCTGGCCCTGCCACACCGGCTGCCTGGGCGCCGGCAGGCCAGTCTCTTCGAGGCAGCGCGCGCGCAGCGTCTCGATGTCCGGCCCGAAGTTGAAGGTGCCGAACTCGCCACGTGCGGCGCGCATCTCGGCGCGCAGTGCTTCGGTGGCCTTGGCGTCCACCTCGCCGGCTACCAGCACGACGCCGTAGTCCCGCGCACCCTGCGCGCTGACCAGGCCCTGCTTCAGCTCCTTGGCCAGCAAGGCGGGGTCGCGCGCCAGCGGGTCGCCCCAGCCGCCACCGCCCCAGGTGATGAACTGCAGCGTGTCGCCGGCTTCGACCGGGTAGCCCTCCAGCTTGTTGCCGACGACGATCTGCGTGCCGTCCGCCTTGGTGAGAATCTTCCTGGCGCGCTTGCCCGGCAGGCCGCCGTTGACGCCCCAGGGCGGGACGAACCAGCGGTCGTCGTGGATGGCGATGGTGCCCGGCTCCAGGAAGCGGTAGACCATGTTGATGCCGTTGCCGCCGCGGTGCAGGCCGGCGCCGCCGGAGTCGGTCACGGTCTCGTAGCGCACGATCTCCAGCGGGAAGTAGCGCTCCAGGAACTCGTTGGGCACGTTGGTGAAGCCGGGGAACAGCGAGTGGCCGTCGGGGCCGTCGCCCAGCGGGCGGCCAGGGATGCCACCGAACCCGATCTGGAACAGCTGAAACCACTTGCCGTGCTTGTCGGTGCCCGCATAGAACAGGTGCGGCGACGAGGAGAAGCCGGCGGCGTTCAGGAACTGCGGCGTCTTCTGGCCCAGCAGGCCACCAAGGATGTCGAACAGCCGGCCCAGCACATGGGTGCGGCCCGACAGTGCGGCCGGGAACCTGGGCTTGAGCAGCGAGCCTTCCGGCACTCGCACGTCGATGAGGTCGTAGTAGCCGTCGTTGAACAGGATCTGGGGGTCGAACACCATGATCATGTAGATGCCGAAGAACATGCGCATCATGTTTTCGTTCAGCAGCATGTTGATCGACGCCTGCGACTGTGGGTCGGTGCCGTCGAAGTCCAGCACCACGCGACCGTTCTCGCGCCACATCGTGCACTTGATCTTGTAGGGGCCGTAGCCCAGGCCGTCGTCGCAGACGTAGTCCTCGAAGGACACCTTCTCCTCGCCGATGGAGTTCTCGATCAAGTGCTTCATCGCGCGGTGGTTGCGCTGGAGCAGCAGGTCGGTGGCCGACACGAACACGTCGTCGCCGAAGCGCGTGACCATCTCGACGACGCGGTGCGCGGCGACGCGGCACGCTGCGATCAGTGCGTTCAGGTCGGCCTTGCACCAGTCGGGCGTGCGGGACTGGTGCATCACGAGCTTGACGAGGTCCTCGTTGTACTCGCCCTTCTTCCAGATCTTGACGGGCGGGATGCGCACGCCTTCCTGGAAGATCTCGGTGGCGTGGATGGGCATGGAGCCGGGCACCATGCCGCCGATGTCGCTCTGGTGGCCGAACATCGACGTGTAGGCGATCAGCCGGCCGTCCTTGAACACCGGCAGCAGCACCAGCCAGTCGTTGCAGTGGCTGATGGCGCCGCCGACCGAGTAGGGGTCGGACAGGAAGATCAGGTCGCCGTCCTCGACGGTGCCGTCATAGCCGTCCAGGAAGGGGCCGATGTACGAGCCGAACTGGCCGACGATCATCTTGCCCTGGTGGTCGGCGATGAGCGGGAAGGCGTCGCCCTGTTCGCGGATGCCGGGCGACATGGCGGTGCGCACCAGCGTTGCGTCCATCTCGATGCGGGCATTGCGCAGCGCGTTCTCGATGATGTCCAGCGTCACCGGGTCGACGGCGACCTGGTTGAAAGGCCTGGCATTGGCCTGGATGATTTGTGCGGGCATGGTGGGGCGTCCTCGTCAGGCCAGGTGGATCAAGATGTTGCCGACGTGGTCGACGGTGCCGACGCAGCCGGCTTCGATCAGCGTGGTCGAGTCCATCTCGACGACGACGGCAGGGCCGGAGATCACGTCCTCGGCCAGCAGCCTGGCGCGGTCGTAGATGACGGCGGGCACCATCTGCCCGCCTGCCCACAGCTGGTGGTCGCGGATCTTGGCGCGAGCGACATTGCCGTCGCTCTTGGCCAGCGGCGGCGCCGGCAGTTCCAGCGCCGGGCCCATGGCCACTGCACGCAGGTTGACCAGCTCGTGCGCCGAGTCCATGTTGAACGTGAACAGGCGCAGATGCTCGGCATCGAAGCGGGCGGTGACGCCGGCCAGCCCGTCGCGGCGCAGCGTGTCCGGGTCGATGGAGAGTGGCACTTCGAAGGCCTGGCCTTCGTAGCGCACGTCCAGCTCGAACAGGCTGGTGATGTCGGCGTCCGCGATGCCCTCGGCGCGCAGCTCGGCGCGGGTCTGCTTGGCCATCTCGGACAGCAGCGCGATGACCGATTCTTCGTTCGTCTCGGCAACGCGTTTCGAGAAGCTGCGGGCGGTCTCAGTGCGCATGCGCGTCGTCGCGTCACCCAGTGCGCACAGCACGCCCGGCGACACCGGCGAGATCGCGGGCCAGGAGCCCATCAGCCGCGCCACCGCGTTGACGTGCAGCGGGCCGGCGCCCCCGAAGCCCATCAGCGCAAAGTCGCGCGGGTCATAGCCCTGCTGCACGGAGATCATGCGCAGCGCGCCGAACATGTTCTCGTTGACGATGTCGATGATGCCGCGTGCGGCCTCCATCAGGCCGATGCCCAAAGCGTCAGCAATCCCCTGCACCGCCTTCTTGGCGCCCTCGCGGTCCAGTTTGAAAGTGCCGCCCAAAAGGTTCTCGGGCAGGTAGCCCAGCACCACGTTGGCGTCGGTGACGGTCGGCTGCGTGCCACCCTTCTGGTAGGCCACGGGGCCGGGCACGGCGCCCGCGGACTGCGGGCCCACGCGCAGCGCCTTGGTCAGCTCGGGCACATAGGCGATGGAGCCGCCACCGGCGCCGACCGTCTTCACGTCCAGCGCCGACGCGCGCACCGACAGGTGAGCCACCTCGGTGCTGCGCTGGCGGCGGGCGTCCAGGTTCTCGATCAGCGCGACGTCGGTGGACGTGCCGCCCACGTCCAGCGTCAGGATGTTCCTGATGCCGGCGTTGCGGCCCACCCAGATGGCGCCGGTGACGCCGCCGGCCGGGCCGGACATCAGCAAGTTGACCGGCTGCAGCTCGGACTTCTCGGACGACATCAGGCCGCCGTCGGAGCGCAGCAGGCTCAGCGAGCCGCTCATGCCGGCGCCGCGCAGCTTGTCGCGCAGGTTGCGCACGTAGCGGCCGACGACCGGGCGCATGCTGGCGTTGGCCACCGTCGTCAGCGTGCGTTCGTACTCCTGCATCTCAGGCAGCACCTCGTGGCTCAGCGAGATCGGCACGTCGGGCATGATCTCCGCGGCCAGTTCGCCCACGCGCTTCTCGTGCGCGCCGTTCAGGTAAGCGTTGATGAGGCTGACAGTGAGCGCCTGGATGCCGGCGTCGCGCAGCGTGATCAGCGCCTGGCGGACCTGCGCCTCGTCGATGGGGGCGATCTCGCGGCCCTCGGCGTCCATGCGGCCGGAGATCTCCAGGGTGTCCTGCAGCGCGGCCAGCGGCTCGGGCTTGGGCCAGACGATCCAGCCGGCCAGGCCGCCAGGCACGAAGCTGCGCGCGATCTGCATGATCTGGCGGTAGCCCTCGGTCGTCACCAAGCCCACGCGCGCGCCCTTGCCCTCCAGCACCGCGTTGGTGGCCACGGTCGTGCCGTGCAGGAAGAACTCGACCTGCGACGGCGCGATGCCGGCCTTGTCGCAGATGGCGTTCACGCCGTTGAGGATGCCCTCGGACGAGTCGTGCGGCGTGGACGGTGTCTTGTGGCGCCAGAAGCGACCGTCGGCATCGTCGAACAAAAGCAGGTCGGTGAACGTGCCACCGACGTCCACACCGAGGCGAAAGGCCATGGGAAAAGCTCCAGCAAGTCGCCCTGGGCAGGACGGATGCCGAATTCTTCGCAGCCGGCAACCCGCCGGAAAACCGGGGCGCGGCTTTGTTCGCCTGATGGCTTGGACGCTGTCCTTGTCTCGCTACGTAAGGCTGCGCAGCGCGCTCGTTCTCATCGCTCCGCGGCTGCCTGCCCCCGGTGCCACGCTCCACCGTGCCACGCCCGCTGCCGGCGCCACAAGTTCTGCTTCGGGTCGATTTGCGTGCAGGGTGGGCCGATTGCGCCGCTAGCCAGAAAAGCTGCGGATCTGCGCGTAAAGCCCGGCCGCACGGCGGGTGGAGGTTTCAAGCTCCTGCAACAGCGGCGCCACCGGCGGGCCGCCGCGCGCGTCGGCGATGTCCATCGCGGCAAGACTGGCGTTGGTCAGGATGGCCGAGATGACCTCATCGGCCTCTACCGAACCGCCTTGCGCCGCGAGCTGCAGCGCGCTTTCGAGGTTCAGCCGTGCGGTGTCGGCGCGGCGGGCCTCGCGCAAGTCGATCAGCGTCAGCACGAAGCCGAGCAGCGCGCCGTCGCGTCCGCTCACCGGTTCGGCATGGACAGCCATCGGCACAGCCTCACCACCCTCGGTCCGCAGGTCCAGCTCATGACGCCAGCCGTGGCGGGCATGGCGCATCTGTGCCAGCGCCTGCTGCACAGGCGCCTCGGCCACGAACAACGCTTCGATGGGGATGCCCTTGTCGACCGGCGCACCGCGCAGCGCCAGCAGGGCCGCGTTGGCGAAGACGGCACCACCTTGCGCATTCGCTACCAGCACCGGCTCGCGCGAGCCGGCCACCGCGCCACGGATTTGCACCAGCTGGTGCTCGGCGATCAGCAGCCGCACCGCATGCACCTGCACGATGATGTCCACCAGCGCCACGCCGATGCCACGCGCCAGCGCGATCTCGCTGCTGGACCAGGGCACGGCCGTGCCGCGCACGATCTCCGACCAGGCCGCGAACGAGCGTCGCGGCGACAGCTCCAGCGGGTTGTTGGCCACCATGGGCTTGGCGGGGTCGCCAGCCCAGGTGATGCTTTGCAGCTGCTCCTTGCGGAACCAGATCAGCCAGTCCGGGCTGTTGGTGGACAGCCTCACCGCCAGCACGCCGCTGGCCGTGGGCGTGAGGCTGGCCAGCGCCGGGTTGGCCTGGCCGACCGACGCGCAGGCGAAAGGCTCGTCGCCGCGCGGCGGCTGCTGCTGCACCCAGGCCAGCAGCGCGCGGAGTTCGGGGGTGGATGGCGCCTCGCCGGTGGTCAGCACCTCACCCTCGCAGAACAACGCGGCGCCGGTGGCGTCCAGCGGCTGCAGCAGCGTGCGCGGGTTGCGGAACAGCGCGTAGCGCCAGTCGCCTTCGGTAGACGTGGCCTCCACCAGCCGCTGCTCCAGCCGGCGCACCATCAGCGCGACCTGGGCATGGGCGTAGTTCTCGATGGCCGAGATGCGCGTGGAGGCCACCTCGGCCAGCAGGTCGGCGGCGGCTCGCAACGTGCAGCGCAGGTAGCGCGGCGAGTAATGGTGGCAGGCGATCAGCCCCCACAGCTGGCCCTCGCGCACCAGCGAAGCGGTCAGCGTGGCGGTCACGCCCATGTTGCGCAGGTACTGCAGGTGAATGGGCGACATGCTGCGCAACTGGCACAGCGACATGTCCAGCGGCGCCTCGGTGGCTGGTAGATGCGCGGGCAACAACGGCGCCTGCACGGCGTCGACATCGACCAGCATGCGCACGCGGTTGAGCAGGTACAGCGCCCGGGCGCGCTGCGGAATGTCGCTGGCCGGGTAATGGTGACCCAGCAGCGATTCCAGCCGCGGGTGGCGGGCCTCGGCGATGACCTTGCCATGGCCGTCGGGGTCAAACTTGTAGACCACCACGCGGTCGTAGCCAGTCAGATGACGCAGCACCTCCACGACCGCATCGGCCAGCACGCCCACCGACGGGGCAGCGCCGAAACGCTGCAGCGCGCCGGACAGCGTGGCGGCCAGCACGTCGGGCGCCAGGTCCTGCAGCTCGACGCCGTCGAGCGCCGTCGCGGCCGGTTCTAGCTCCAGCACCAGATGGCCGTCGGCCAGGCGGTGCAGCGCCCCGTCGAAGCGGCGCTGCGCCACGCCAAGGCGGCATTGCAGCGCGACGGCCTCGCGCAGGTCGGCGCCCTGCTGCAGCTGGGCCACACGCTCAGCGACGTCACCACCCAACACGGCCAGCGGCCGCTGCAGCAGCGCGTCGGGCGCCACGCCGAGCAGCCGCGCCACGTTGCCGCTGAGCTGCTGCACGCGCAAGTCCGCGCCGGCAAGCACCAGCAGCGCGCCATGGGGCTGAACCGCCCCCGCGAGGTGGATCAGCTCGCGCTCGCAGTTGCTGAGGTCGGCCTGGCCGAAGGCGGGTGCGGCTTGCATCGCTGCCCTGTTTGCGCGCTTGCTAGCGGTCGTTCAATTGATCAGCGGGGGCGTGCCGCCGCCGTCGGCCGGGTAGCCCAGGCCGGCCAGGCCGTGTCGCTGGATGCGCAGCTCCAGCGCCTCGGGCGTCATGCCCAGCGCATGCGCGGCGGCGGCGCGCTGCCCACCGGTGCGCAGCAGCGCGCTCTCGATGAGCTGGCGCTCGGCCCGATGCGCCACCTCCACCAGCAGGTCGGCCAGCGGCACGCGGCCGACCTGGTCCAGCAGGCCCGTCAGCACGTCGTCGCCCGCCAGGTGCGCCGGCAGCCGGTGGCTGGAGCGCAGGATGAAGCCCAGGCAGGCCTGCTCGCCCTCGGCCATCAGGGCGGCCGACACGCGCACGCGCTGCGGGCTGCCGTCCAGCGACCCGACCTCCAGCGGCAGGTTGGACACCATGCCGGCACCGCGCACGCGGGCGACCAGCCGCGACCAGCCGCCGCCGCCATCCAGCAGCAGTGCCGACAAGGGCTGGCCGCGCAGCTGCGTCTCGTCACGCTGGCGGCTCAGCCGCAGGAAGGCCGGATTGGCCATCAGGATGCTGCCAGCGGCGTCGGTGATGACGACCGCGTCCGGCGTGGTCTCGACGAACTCGGCCATGCGTGACAGCGCCAGGCTGTCGGCCGCACCGGCCGGGGCCTCGTCGCGGCGGGCGCGTAGCAGGATCTGTGGTTGGTCGTCCACCTTGAAGGGTGTGGCCGAGATATCCAGCACGCCGGGCGTGGCGGGCGCGCGCACGCGGATCTCGCCGGCGCGGCCGGTGCTGCGGGTGGTGGCCAGCAATTCGGCCACCGCCACGCGCGCCGAGGGCGGCAGGCTGTCGGTCAGCGGCCGGCCCTGGATGACGCTCAGCTCATGCCCGAACAGCAACGCGCTGGCCGCGTTGGCCTCCAGCACGCGCAGGCTGTCGGCATCGAGCACCAGCACGGCATCGTTGGCCACCTGGAACAGCAGCTGGTAGCGGTTCTCGGCCTGGCGGCGACTCCAGTAGTGGCGCTCCATGTCCTGCTGCGCCTCGACAAAGCGCTGCTGGATGGCGGCCACGGCCCGCAGGTCGCGGCCCACAGCCAGCACGGGGCCGTCGGCGCCGAGCCGGATGGCCGACCAGGTGACGGGCAGCTCATCGCCGCCAACTGCCGGATCTGCCGGGTGGCTGACCTCGCGCCGGCGTGACACCACGCCGCTGCGTGCCACCTCGTCCAGCAGCGACTGGATCTTCGGCCGTGTGCTGGCGCTGACGGTGTCGACCCAGCGCCGCCCGACCCACTGGCCGCAACCCTGCGCCTGCACGGCCGCGCCTTCGGCGACCGACGAGATCACACCGTCCTTGTCGATGACCAGCGCGATATCGCTGGCGACACGGGCGATGGTCGTCGCCAGCTCGGTGGCCAGCGGCGACAGTGCGCTGAGGTCGGGGTCGGTCGGGGTGGGCACCTTGGGTGGTCTCGATCAGGTGACGACGGAGCCAGGCGGCAACGGCTGGCCGCCTGGAGACGAGGTCGATTATCACCAACGCACTGATCGTAGACGCCCCCCGGCGTCGCCCGGGCCCTGCCCGGCCTGATGCCGCTCAGCCGGGCACGGCCGCCGGCTTGGCATCGGCCGCCGGCAGGGTCTGCAAGGCCTTCAGGTCATCGACCGTGACGGCAGCGGCGACGCCCGAGGCGGCGGCCGCGGCCGGCATGGCCTTCACGAGCAATTCCGGATGGTGCTTGGCCATCTCCGCGCCGTACAGCGGCTTGTGCGCGCCCTGGTGGCAGGTGGCGCAGTTGACCTTGGCGACGTCCCCGCCTGGGCCCAGGCGGTTGGCCGGGAAGGCGCTTGTCAGCGGCACCATGTATTCCAGGTTCAGCTCGCGCGCCATGCGGATGCCATGCCAGGCGCTCAGCCGCGGCGGCGAACTGTTTTCCCACGAGCCCAGCGAGCGGGTGTTGTGGCACTGCGTGCAGTTGACGCCCAGCGACTTGGACATGTGCATCATCAGCCCGTAAGTCCACTCGGCCTGCTTGGTGGACTGCCGGTTGCCGGCCGGCAACGCTTCGGTGCCCGCCACGCGGATGTTCTCCGCGCCAAGCAGGAAGGGTGTGAACGGGTCGTTGGGCAGTGCGCTCAAGCCCACGGTCTCGGCGGGCGCGTTCTGCCCGGCCTTGTTGCCGGCAAAGTCGTTCGCCCCCTTGGGCATCAACGGCTGGAACCAGACCTCCTTGGGCACCGGCTCGCCGCGGTGGCAGGTGAAGCAGGTGACGCCCGTCTTGGCAACGTGGGACTTCCAGTCGCTGTTGATGGTTTGCGTCATGACCAGCATGCGCCGCGCGACGACCTTGGTGTAGAGCGAGTCGTCGGCGAAGTTGGCGGCGTTGTGGCAATGCACGCAGCCCTGCTTGGGCGCCACCCAGTTGGTCATGGCCAGCATGGTGCGGTTGAACTCGCCGACGCTGAGGTTGCCCAGCACCTTGACGTTCTGGTAGACCTGCCCGGCCTTGGGGCCGTCCGGTGAGGCGGCCTCCAGTGGCGCGGGCGCCTCATTGCTGGCAGCCTGTTCGGCGAGGGTGCGCGGGTTGTAGACCTGCTCCATGCCTGTGCCGCGGTAGCCCCGCTGCACGGTGTCGACGGGCGGGCGTTCGCAGCCGGCCAGCAGGGCTGCGCCCAGCGTGAGGGCCAGCAGGCCGAGGTGGAGGCGGCTCATGCGTTCGCTCCCGGCTGCAGCGGGGTCGGCTGGTGCGCAGGCAGGTGCGCCTGGACACACAGGCTGAACGCCGGCCCGCCAAAACCCCGACCCACGGCCTCGCTCAGACGGACCAGCAGCGGCCTGGCCCAGCGCTTCAGTTGTTGACGGCTCATCACTTGACTCCCAGCAGTTGCAACGCGGGGTCGACGACCGGCGGGAACACCGCGGGATACATCGGCGCCAGGCCGTGCTTGACGCCCCAGAGGTACCAGTTGTCGACCACGGTGCCGGTCAGCAGGATGCCGATGCCGCCGGTCAGCGGGCACAGCACTGCGAACCACCAGGCCCAGCGGTGGATGGACTCCATCGTCGCGTTGAAGCCCATCGTCCAGCGCCAGAACAGCGCGGCACGCTCGCTGGCCGTGCCACGGTCGGTGATCTGCTCGATCTCGCGCTCGCCGCCGAAACGGCTGACCGCCAGGATGGTGGCGCCGTGCATCGCGAACAGCAGCGTGCTGCCGTACAGGAAGGCGATGCTGAGCATGTGGAAGGGGTTGTAGAACAGGTTGCCGTAGCGCAGGCTGAATGCCGCCGTCCAGTCCAGGTGCGGGAAGATGCCGAACGGCACCGCCTCACCCCAGCTGCCCATCAGCAGCGGGCGGATGAAGCCCAGCACCAGGTACAGCCAGATGGCCGCCGCGAACGCCCAGGCCACGTGCGTGCCCATGCCCAGCTTGCGCGCGCGGCGGTACATGCGCACCCACCACAGCAGGATGGACATCGTCAGGAAGAAGCCCGTCAGCAACCACCACCCGCCCTCGTTCAGGGGCGGCAGGCTCAAGCCGTAGCCGGGCGGTGGTGGCTCCAGCGCCAGCCAGGGCAGTTGGCGCACGAACTGCACCGGGTCCCAGCCGACCGAGGCCCACATGTTCAGGCCGATGATCTCGAAGGCGATGAAGCCGCAGAGCAGCGAGCACACGCCCAGCCAGCCCAGGTAGATGGGCCCGAGCTGTGCATCTCCGATGCGGCCCAGCAGGTGCCAGTGCAGGCCCTTGCCTTCGCGCTGGTACTCGTCGCGGCCCAGCGGCACGCCGGGGTAAGAGGGTGCCGCGACCTGCACGCTGGTGAAGAGGTTCTGGTACTCAGCCATGGTGCGTTCTCCTTACTTCCAGACCGGCAGGTTGAGCCACCAGCTCCACCATTCCGGCCAGCCGCGCGTCCAGAACGGCCCGCTGATGACGATGCAGACCGCGCTCCAGAAGCCGGCCGACAACGCCAGGAACAGGCCCAGCCGGTGGATGCCCAGCGTGCCGATGGAGTAGCCGATGGTGTCGCGGAAGAACGTGTTCTCGTGCTCGGCGGTCTTCACGACCTGCCCGTGGCCCGGGTTGGTCGCCGACAGGATCAGTGCGCCGTGCAAGCTCAGCGCGAAGGTGGTGGCGAAGAAGAAGCTCACCGCCAGCATGTGCGCCGGGTTGTAGTGGAAGTGCAGGTACTGGTAGCCCGTGTTGGACACCCAGTCGAGGTGACTCATGATCCCGTACGGGAAGCCATGACCCCAGGCCCCCATCAGCAGCGGCCGAAAGATGACCAGCGTGACGTAAGCCAGGATGGCGACCGCGAAGGCAAAGGGCACGTGGTAGCCGATGCCGAGCTTGCGGCAGATCTCGACCTCGCGCAGCGCCCAGGAGATGAAGGAGCCGGTGGCGCAGACCGTGATCAGCTGCCACAGCCCGCCCTCCATCAGCGGCGCCATGCCCAGGCCGTACTTCAGGTCGGGCGGTGCGATGCTGATCTGCCACAGGTTCCAGGTGCCGCCTTGGCTAGCGCCCCAGACGATCAGCAGGATGCCGACCAGCGAGAAGAACGCGGTCGTCACGCCGAAGAAGCCGACGTAGAACGGACCGACCCAGAAGTCGAACAGGTCGCCTCCCAGCAGCGTTCCGCCGCGCACGCGGTACTTTCGCTCGAAGTTCAGCATGGACATGCTCAGCTCCCCTGACAGCCGCAGCACGGCAACGCCGCTGCGCCTGAGTTCATTCAAGTGGGCACGCAGGCCGTGAGGCCGGCGCACCGCGGGTTGGGCCTCGCGGCCCGGCCAGGCCTACTTGGGAGCAGGCGCCGGCATCGACGAGTTCTGGCTCACCGCCTGCGTGCGCGGTCCATCGAGCCAATTGAACTTGTTGGTACTGAGCAGCACGAAGTGAATCACCAGCGCCAGTACGAACAGGAAGGCAAACAACGCGACCAGCGCACGGCGCGGGTCGAAAAGCAGCCAGATCTTCCACATGGTCATCTCTCCTAATTGAGGTGCGACAGGAAGGTGTAGACACCCGCCCGGACACCCTTGATCAGCGATCTCTCGCTCTCTGCGCCGGGGAACCACCGTCGCCACTTGAAGAACAGCAATTGCGCCGTCACGGCGACGCAGAACACGACGGCAAAGCTCAACAGGAACAGCGTCCCGTTGGCCATGCCGTCGTGGACGGCGGCGTGGACGTGGGCGGGCAAGGTGGTGGTCTGGGCCATGGTGGCTCCTTGATGCGCAGGTTCAACTCACAGCCAGGGACGCCACATCCACACCAGCACATGGGCCACCACGGCAATTGCCGTGAAGCCGATGAAGCTGGACATGAAGATGCCGTGGAATTCCCGGGCTTCGTTTTCGGTCAGCCCGGATAACGAGCCTTTCCTTTCCTCAGCCATATCGTTAGCTCCTCGAACAGTGGCCTCTCGGCCGCACCGCGCAGCTCCCGCGCGGCAAGGACTTCCATGGCAGCAGGCCCACGGCAAGACTTGAATTCATGTCAGGGCATCCAGGGCCGCGGCGGCGATCTGCCGCGCGTGGCCTTCGATGTCCATCACTTCCACCACCGCGGCGCCCCGCGCACGGGCGGCGGCCTCGGCCCGGTCGCGCAGCCGCTTGGCCGCCGAAATGCGCACCAGCACCGGCTGCGCCTCCAGCAGTTCGCTCAGCAGCTCGCGGGCCTCAGGCGCCCAGCTCATTTCGGCGAGCGCACGCGCGGGCGTCGGGTCGACCCGATCCAGCTCGACGCCCAGCGGCAGGATGTGGAAGAGCGCGTCGAACAGCGCATTGCAGAACTCCTGCACCAGATACGTGGCGCCGGCATAGCCCATGAAGGGCGTGCCGGTGGCGCGGCGCACGATGGCGCCGGGGAAGGACGCCGGGATGAAGGCTGGCTTCATCGGACCTTTGCTCGCCGCCTCGGCCAGGTACATGCGCTCGTTGAAGCTGCCGTACAGCACCAGCGGCGCCTTGTCGTGGACCAGCGCGCGGATGGCCGCGTTGTCCGTCTTCTCGCCTGGCTTGCGCGCCACCGCGAAGTGGCAGGGCAGGCCCAGCTCGGTCTCGAAAAAATGGCGCACGCCGCGCGCGTAGGTCTCGCTGGCGACGATGCCAAAGCTGGCCGTCGCGAAGAAGTCCTGCGTGACCGAGCGCCACAGGTCCCAGATCGGCTTGATCGTCGTGTGCTTCTCGCGCTCGATGAAAGGCTCAGGGTCCAGGTGCAGCAGCTCGCCCAAGCGGCGCAGGAAGGCCGTGGTGCTGTGCAGCCCGATGGGCGCCTGCAGCCAGGGCCGGTCCAGCGCCTCGCACAGCAGTTGGCCGAACTCGCGGTACAGGCAGACGTTGGCATCGGCATGGGCCAGCAACTGCACGTCGGCCAGGTGGCTGCCCAACGGGAAGGCCATATTGACCTCGGCGCCGATGCCTTCGACGAGGCGGCGGATCTCGTGCAGGTCGCTCGCGCTGTTGAACTGGCCGTAGCAGGGGCCGATGAGGTTGACCCGCGGCTTCTCACCGGCGGGCCGATCGGCGAAGGGCTTGCGCGCCGGCACCTTGCGCAGGCCGTATTCCGACCACAGCCAGAACATTGCGCGGTTGGCGCATTGCCACTGGTCTTCGTCGATGGTGCGCGGCAGGAAGCGCGCGATGGTCGTGCCCTCGGGCGTCACGCCGCCGCCGATCATCTCGGCAATGGAGCCGGTGACGACGACGCTGGGCAGGTCGGGGTCCAGCGTGGCGTGGGCGCGCTTCATGGCGCCCTCGGTGCCCTCGCGGCCCAGCTGCTCCTCGGCCAGGCCGGTAACGACGATGGGCAGCTCGTGCGGCGGCAGCGCGTCGGTGTAGTGCAGCACAGAAGTCACCGGCAGGTTCTCGCAGCCCACCGGGCCGTCGATGACGACCTGCAGGCCCTTGATGGCGGTGAACACGTAAACGGCGCCCCAGTAGCCGCCGGCACGGTCGTGATCGAGAACGAAGTTCATCAGATCATTTCCTCCGCCTTGCGCCGCTTCTGGATCTTGATGACCTGGCGGCGCGTGTCGGCGCGGAACTCCGGCCGCAGCACAGGGGTGTCCGTCCAGACACCAGCCCGATCGCCCTGCCCGGCTTCGCCGAAGAACTCGCGCATCGTGTCGAAGCGCGCCTGGTTGGCGATGGCCCCGTTGATGACCTGTGCCAGCGAACCTGCGCCGGCCGGCCCCATCAACGGTCGCGCCGAGATGAGGTTGGTGAAGTACAGCGCCGGGATCGCCCGCTCCTTGCAGGCCTGCACCAGCGGCGTGGTGCCGATGGCGAGCTGCGGGCGGTGGCGGTGCACGGCGGCCAGGTCTTGCTCCAGCGATGCGCGGTACTGCACCTCGCAGCCACGCGCTTCCAGCCACAAGCGGTCGGGATCGGACCAGGGGGTGCGCGGGCAGGCGGTGCCGACGTAGGGCACCGTGGCGCCGCTCTCGATGAGCAGGCGGGCAACCAGCAGCTCCGAGCCCTCGTATCCGCTGACCGTCACGGTGGCGTTGATGGGGGACTTGGCCAGTGCGCCGCGAATGGCGGGAAGGATCGCGGCAATCGCCGCTTCAACCTGCGCACTCGGCACCTCGGCCGCTTCGCCGATGGCGCGCAGCCAAGCGGCCGTGCCGTCGGCACCGACGGGCGCTGAGCCGACGATGGGCCGGCCGGCCGCCTGCAGCTCGCGCACGCTGGCCGTGTAGAAGGGATGGATGGCGGCGGCCACCGTGCAGTCCAGCGCGGCATACAGCTCGCGCCACTCGCGCGTGGGCACCGTGGGGCCGGTTTTCAGGCCCAGGGGCGCCAGCAGTCCACCGATGACCATGGGATCGGCCGGGAACAGCTCGCCCAGCAAGCTGACCGTCTTCGCCTGATCCATGCCCTGCTCTCGCCAGCCCTTGGGAGCGCTGACGGGGCCGGACTCAGCCTCGCTGCGGGCGCGCTGCAGCATGGCGCCGGCCAACACATCCTTGGCCTCGGCATGCGTGGGCACGCCGAAGCCGGGCACGTCGATGCCGATGATGCGCACGCCGTTGATGACCTTGGGCAGCAGTTGCAGCGGCACGCCGCTGGCGGTCGGCACGCACAGGTTGATGACGACCAGCGTGTCCAGCTTCTCGGGGTCGGCCTGAGCGTGCACGGTGTCGCGGATGTCCTCGAACAACTTGCCGGTCACCAGGCTCTCGCTGTTGAAGGGCACATAGCCCACGCTGCGCTTGGCGCCATAGAAGTGGGACGTGAAGGTCAGGCCGTAGACGCAGCAGGCCGAGCCGCTGAGGATGGTGGCCGTGCGGCGCATGCGCAGGCCCACGCGCAGCGCGCCGAAGGCCGGGCACATGCTTTGCGGCTGGTCGTGCGGGCCCTTCGGATAGTCGGCCGCGTAGCGATCCAGCGTCTCGCGCGTGGCGGCGCTTTGGTTCTGGCTTTGGGCCAGGGCCATCTCGGGAGTCGCGTGGCAGTTCGACATGGCAGCGTGCTCAGGCGGCGTCGTAGACGACTTCCAGCGTGGGCTTGACCAGCTCAGTCTTGCCGACCATGTCGAACAAGGTCGCCGGCTCCATCTGGAAGTCGCGCCCTGTCACCTCGGCGGAGAAAAGGCCCAGCAGCTGGTCCTGCGTCTGCGGCTTGGGCCGTACCGGCGGCGCCTCGCCGACGTTGGTGGCCAGCGTCTCGAACAGCGACGCCCACTGCGTTCCGGGCCGACCGATGATCTCGTAACTGGCGCTCTTGCGGCGGATGTCCTCGTGGGCAGGAATCGCGGCCAGCACGGGAATGCCGGCTGCCGCGGCAAAAGCTTCGGCTTCGCCCGTGCCGTCGTCCTTGTTGATGACCATGCCGGCCACGCCGACGTTGCCGCCCAGCTTGCGGAAATACTCCACCGCGCTGCAGACGTTGTTGGCGACGTACAGGCTCTGCAAGTCGTTGCTGGCGACGACGATGACCTTCTGGCACATGTCGCGCGCAATCGGCAGGCCGAAGCCGCCGCAGACCACGTCGCCGAGAAAGTCCAGCAGCACGTAGTCGAAGCCCCAGTCGTGGAAGCCCAGCTTCTCCAGCGTCTCGAAGCCGTGGATGATGCCGCGCCCGCCGCAGCCGCGGCCGACCTCGGGGCCGCCCAGCTCCATCGCGTAGACGCCGTCGCGCTTGAAGCAGACATCGCCGATGGCCACCGCCTCGCCGGCCAGCTTCTTCTTGCTGCTGGTCTCGATGATGGTGGGGCAGGCCTTGCCGCCGAACAGCAGGCTGGTGGTGTCGCTCTTGGGGTCGCAGCCGATCAGCAGCACCTTCTTGCCCTGCTGCGCCATCATGTAGCTGAGGTTGGCCAGCGTGAAGCTCTTGCCGATGCCGCCCTTGCCGTAGATCGCGATGATCTGCGTGGTCTTGGTGACCGGGCCGGTGGCGACGGCATCAGGCTCAATGGCGGCTTCGGCACGAAGCTGCTGGAAGCGCACCGGCGCCTCGCTCGGAATCGTCGAGGTGCTCATGCGTGGTGTCTCCAGTCCAGGACCATCTTCAGGCAGCCGGCATCGCCGAAGGCCTGGGTGTAGGCAGCGCCGGCGTTGTCGGCCGGCTCGCTGTGGGTCAGCAGGCCGTCCAGCGACAGCCGGCCGGCATGCAGCAGCGCGTTGACGGCCAGCATGTCGGGGCGCTTCCATTCGGCAGCCACCCGGATCCGCGCCTCCCGCATGAAGGCGGGCGCAAAGTTCAGCGACAGCGGCTGCGCGTAGAAGCCGGCCAGCACCACCTCGCCGCCGAAGGCCAGCCGCGCGATCAGGTTGTCCAGCAGGCCGGCATCACCGCTGACGTCGTAGATGGCCTTGTAGTCGCGGCGCTTGTCGTCGTCCGGGTGCACGACGGTGTAGCCCACGGCGCCATCCGCACGCGCCGGGTTGGTTTCCCAGACGGTGAAGTCGGTGAGGCCGGCGGCCACGTTCATGCGCGCCAGCAGGCGGCCCAGCACGCCGTGGCCCACGATCAGGTCGGGCGGCGTGTGCGGCTGGCTGGTGCCCCCGCCGGCCACGCTGTGATAGGCCGTCGCTGCCAGCGCCAGCAGCACAGCCTGCTCGCCGAGCTTCTCGTCGACCGGCACAACCTTGGCGCTGGGCACCACCAACCGTGAGGCCGAGCCGCCGAACAGGCCGCGCACCTCGCCGAAGCAGCGCGCGCCCGGCACAAAGACTCGCTGGCCGACCCAGTTCGAGCTGGCCGGACCGACCGCCATCACGCGGCCGACTGCCTCGTAGCCGGGCACCAGCGGGTAGCCCATGCCCGGGAACATCGGCATGGTGCCGGTCCAGATCAGGCGCTCGGTGCCAGTGCTGATGCCGCTCCACTCCACCTCGACGACGACGTCGCCGTCCTCCATGGCCGGCAAGCGCAGTGCGCTGAGGCTCAGGTGCTCGGGCCGGTCGATGACGACGGCCACGGTGTTCATGACACCGCCTTGCAGCAGCTCGGAGCGGTAGTGGTTCTCGAATCCATGCGAGTCATCCTACGCTTACGTTGATAAACGTCAACTCAGCTTTACATAGGACAAACACCTGCCTCGGCGACCAGCACGCTGGCCTGCAAAGGCTGGTGGGTGGCCAGGCGGCGTACGCGGTCAAAGCCGGCCTGCGCCAGCAGCTCGCGCAGGCGGGCCTCGCTGCGGGGCTGTCCGCGCCCCATGGCCAGCAGGTAGAAGCCGAAATAGGCGTGCCCCATGGCCTGCGCCCCCGGCGTGTCGGCCAGCGGCTCGGCGATCAGCAGGCGGCCGTGCGCCGGCAGCGCGCGGCGCACGGCCTGCAGCAGACGCAGCACACGCTCATCGTCATGGTCATGAACCACGCGCAGCAGGGATACCAGGTCGGCGCCCGCCGGCAGCTCGTCGCGCAGGAAGTCGCCGCCCTGCGCGCTGCAGCGCGACGCCAACCCGGCTTGCTCGAAACGCAGCGCGGCACGCGCCGCCACACCGGGCAGGTCGAACACCTGCACCTGCAGCGCCGGCGCATGACGCGCCGCTGCGCAGGCGAAAGCGCCGTCGCCGCCGCCCACGTCGAGCAGGCAGCGATGTCGCTGCAGCGGGTAAGCCTGCAGCACCTGTTCAGCCACCAGCGGCTGCGAGGCCGCCATCAGCGCTGAGTAGGCTGCCACCTGCCCGGCCGGCAGCTCGCCCGGCGCGGCGGCGCCCGCATAGGGCCAGAAGCCGGCGAGCCTGCCCGCGCCGGCGTCGCCGCGCAGCAACGCGAGCGGGTCAGCGAGGTCGGCGTACAGCACGCGGTGGTGCTCCACCATCGCCGCCAGGGCGGCATTGCCGGCCAGCGGCGCGCCGAGCGGCCCCAGGCCGAAACGTCCGTGCGGCCGGGCCTCCAGCAGCCGCAGCGACACGGCGGCGAGCACCAGGCGCTCGGTGGCCGCCAGCGGCAGTTGCAGGCGCGGCGCCAGCGCGTCCAGCGTTAGTGCACCCTGGGCCAGCAGCAGGTCGAACAGGCGCAGCTGCACGCAGGCCAGCAGCACCTGCGAGTACACGAAGCCGGCCACCAGGTCGAACACCTGGGCAGCACGGCGCCGGGCGATCCAGCGCGTGGGCAGAAAGGCTTCGGCCCAGCGGCGAAAGCGCGCGCTGCCCAGCAGCTGGTCGCGCCAGGCCAGCGGGGCGTCGCTCCAGTGCGGGGCGGCGACGGGTGTCATGCAATCGCCGCCACGCGTTCCACCAACTGCTGCGGCACGAGCCGGTTCGCTTCATGGCGGATCAGCTGCCGGAACTGCGACGCGCCCGGGCAGACCGGCACGGTCAGCAGCGTCGCCTGCACCAGGCGATGGAACTCGGCCAGCGCGCCGTCCAGCCCCAGCTCGCGTGCGCTGCTGGGCCGGTCCAGCGCGACGTCCTGGCCGCCGGGCTTGCCCAGCGCGCCGGCATCCAGCATCACGTCGCGAATGTCGTCCGCCACCTGGTAGGTCAGCCCCAGCTGCTCGCCCAGCGCGCGCCATGGCGCTCCGTCAGCGCCGGCCGCCTGCGCGCCGGCCATGGTGGCGGCAGCGAACAGCGCGCCGGTCTTGGCCCGCTGGTAGTCGCTCAGGGACAGCTGCGGTTCGCACTCCCAGGCCTGGCCGGCGACGATGCCCATCGGCATGCCCACGCCCTGGCAGACGGTGCGCAACAGCACGGGCAGCCGCGACAAATGGCGCCGGGCGCTGGCGCTCAGCACCTCGAAGGCCGCGACGATGAGCGCATCGCCCGCCAGCACCGCCAGCCGCTCGCCGAAGGCGCGGTGCACCGACGGCAGGCCGCGGCGCGTCGCGGCGGCGTCGAAGCAGGGCAGGTCGTCATGCACCAGCGATGCGCAGTGCAGCAGTTCGATGGCCGCCGCCGCGCCTTCACTGAGGGCGGGGTCGTCCTCGCCGCAGGCCATGGCCACCGCCAGCGTCAGCTTGGGACGTATGCGCGCGCCCCCGGGAAACACCGCGTGCTGCATCGCCGCAGCGAGCCGGGGCGGATGACCGCCCTGCAGGGTGGGTGCCAGGCTGGCGCGTAGCGCCCGCTCGATCCTGTCTTCATGCGGCATAGCGGCCTTTGCTGGAAGAGGACACTGCAATCCGCCGTCGTCTCATGCGAATTACATTACGATGTGTCAATCAGAATAGACACATGCGGAAAGGCCGTCAATGAGCTTGCAGGCGCACGCCCACAGCCGTCGGCCGCCCCGGGTGCTGGTCATCGGCGCCGGCGTGGGCGGGCTGACAGCCGCGGCCTTGCTGGGGCAGCAGGGCTTCGACGTCCATGTCATCGAACGGGCGGCAACGCCGGGCGGGAAGATGCGCCAGGTGGAGGTGGGGCCCCAGCGGCTGGACGCCGGGCCCACCGTGCTGACGATGCGCTGGGTGTTCGACGCGCTGTTCGACCGTCTGGGCCTGTCGCTGGACCGCCAGCTGCACCTGCGGCGCTGCGAGGTGCTGGCGCGCCACTTCTGGGGGGCGGGCGAGACGCTGGATCTGTCCGCCGACCTGGAGCACAGCGTGGCCGCCATCGCCAGCTTCAGCGGCACGGCCGAAGCGGCGCGCTACCGCGTCTTCTGCGCGCGAGCCGAAGCGGTCTACCGGACGCTGGACCGCCCCTTCATGCAAAGCCCCAGGCCCACACCCGGCTCGCTGGCCTGGCGGGTGCTGCGCCAGCAAGGCCTCCCGGGCCTGCGCCAGTTGCTGCGCATCTCGCCATTCACCACGTTGTGGCGCGAGTTGGGCCGCTATTTCCACGACCCGCGCCTGCAGCAGCTGTTCGGCCGTTACGCCACCTACTGCGGCTCCTCGCCCTTCGAGGCGCCGGCCACGCTGATGCTGGTGGCGCACGTGGAGCGCGAGGCCGTGTGGCAGGTGGAGGGCGGCATGTTCCGGCTGGCGCAGGTGCTGGCGGCCGCCGCGCAGCAGCAGGGCGTGCGCTTCAGCCACGGCTGCGAAGTGCGCCGCCTGCTGATGGCCGACGGTCGGGTCAGCGGCGTGGAGCTGGCCGACGGCCAGCAACTGGGCGCCGACATCGTGCTGTTCAACGGCGACGCCCAGGCGCTCAGCCAAGGGCTGCTGGGCGAACCGGTGCAGCAAGCACTGGCCGACGACACGCACCGGCCACCGTCGCTGTCGGCGCTGACCTGGCATGTCGAGGCCGAGGTGAGCGGCGCGGAGCTGTCGCACCACAACGTGTGCTTCGGCCCGCCGGCCGGCTACCGGGCCGAGTTCGAGCGCATCGCCCGCGGCCAGCTGCCTGAAGCGCCCACCGTCTACGTCTGTGCGCAGGATCGCAATGGCGACACCCGGCCCCTGCGCCATGGCACGCGCCGCACCGAGCGGCTGATGGCCCTCGTCAACGCCCCGGCCACGCACGGCCGCCCCCTCACCGAACCGGAGATCGCGCAATGCGAGCAGCAGATGTGGACCCAGCTGAGCCGCGCAGGGCTGCGCCTGAAGCCCGGGTCGCAGGCGCCGGTGCTGACCCGGCCGCAGGACTTTGCGCAGATGTTCCCGGGCAGCGGCGGGGCGCTGTACGGCCCGGCCGCCCAGGGCTGGCGGACGAGTTTCTCGCGCCCCCAGGGCTGCACGCGGGTGCCGGGTTTGTTCCTGGCCGGGGGCTCGGTGCATCCGGGGCCGGGCGTGCCGATGGCGGCGCTGTCGGGCCAGCTGGCCGCCGAGCAGATCTGCGCGGCCCTGCGTTCGACATCGCGCTCGCCGGCGGTGCTTATGCCTGGTGGTATCTCGACGCGCTGAGCGACCCGCAGCCCGACGGCAGCGTGCACGCGCTGACGCTGATCGCCTTCGTCGGCAGCGTGTTCTCGCCCTATTACGCGTGGGCACGGCGGCGGCTGGGCGATGCCGCCGCGGCGCCCGAGGCGCACTGCGCCCTGAACCTGTCGCTGTACCGCCGCCCGGCGGGCGCCAAGCGCTACCAGCGCCTGTGGGCCATGACCGAGCGCGGCACCGGCCAGGTGCAGCGCAGCGCAACGCAGCTGCGGATCGGCGCCAGCCGCCTCGCCTGGGGCGCGGGCGGCGACCTGCTCATCGACGTGGACGAATGGACCGCCCCCTGGCCGCAACGCCTGCGCGGGCGCATCCACCTGCAAACCGGCGCGCTGCCCGGCCGCGCCTTCGCGCTGGACGCCGCGGGCCGCCACCACTGGCAGCCCATCAGCCCCGGCGCCCGCGTCGCGCTGGACTTCGAAGCCCCACAGCTGCGCTGGCAGGGCGATGCCTACATGGACGCCAACCATGGCACCCGGCCGCTGGAGCGCGACTTCGACAGCTGGCAGTGGTCGCGCAGCGCGCTGGGCGACGGCTGCAGCCGCGTGCTGTACGACGTGCGCGGCGCCGACGGCCACGAGCGCGCGCTGGCGCTGCGCTTCGCGGCCGACGGGGACATCAGCGCCCTGCCCCTCGCGCCGCGCCAGGCGTTGCCCGACACGGCCTGGGGCATCGCTCGCGGCAGCCGCGGCAACCGGCCACCCGAGGTCGCGGCGACGCTGGAAAGCGGCCCGTTCTACAGCCGTTCGTTGCTGCGCGACGCGGTGGACGGCTCGCTGTCCGTGCACGAGAGCCTGTCGCTGCAGCGCTTTCGCCAGCCCTGGGTGCAGGCGCTGCTGCCGTTTCGCATGCCGCGCTGGAGCCGCGGATGACGGCGCCGTCGCAACGCGTGTTCATGCTGGGCGCGACCGGCACCATCGGCCAGGCGACCGCGCGCGCGCTGCTGCGACGCGGCCACGAGGTCGTCTGCTTCGTACGGCCCCGCTCGGGCCCGGGCGGGCGGCTCGACGCCACCGCGCTGGCGGCGCGGCTGCCGGGCGCCGAGCTGCGCTTCGGCGACGCGACCAACCCCGTGTCCCAGCGCCGGGACGGCTGGCGGGGCGAGCGCTTCGACGCGCTCGTCTCCTGCCTGGCGTCGCGCACCGGCGCCCCGCGCGATGCGTGGGCCATCGATCACGCCGCACATGCCGATGCGCTGAGTGCGGCGCGGGACGCCGGCGTGTCGCAGGTGGTGCTGCTGTCCGCGCTGTGCGTGCAGAAGCCGCGGCTGGCCTTCCAGCAGGCCAAGCTCGCCTTCGAGCGCGAGCTGATGGCGTCGCCGCTGGCCTGGTCCATCGTGCGGCCCACGGCCTTTTTCAAATCGCTGTCAGGCCAGGTGGAGCGACTGCGCCGTGGCCGGCCCTTCCTGCTGTTCGGTGACGGGCGGCTGACCGCCAGCAAGCCCATCAGTGATGACGACCTCGCCGACTATCTGGCCGACTGCCTACAGCGCAGCGACCGCCAGCGCCAGGTGCTGCCCATCGGCGGCCCGGGACCGGCCCTCACGCCGCGCGAACAGGGCGAGCTGCTGTTCGCGGCGCTGGGCCTGGCGCCGCGCTTCAAGCAGGTGCCGGTGGCGCTGATGGACACCATCGTCGCCACCCTGTGCCTGCTCGGCCGCGCCTGGCCGGCCGCCGCGGCCAAGGCCGAGCTGGCGCGCATCGGTCGGTATTACGCCACCGAGTCCATGCTGGTGCTGGACCCGCTGACCGGCCGCTACGAAGACCGGCTCACACCGTCCACCGGCCGGCAGACGCTGGCCGACTTCTACGCCGCGCTGGCCAGCGGGGAGGCCGCGCTGCCGGAGCGCGGCGACCACGCGGTGTTCTGAGCCGCGGCAGCGCCGCGGTGGCTCATGACGCCAGCTGGAACACGCTGACCGTCTTGGCCAGCTGGCCGGCCTGCTGCTGCAGGCTGTCGGACGCGGCGGCACTCTGCTCGACAAGGGCCGCGTTCTGCTGAGTGGACTCGTCCAGCTGCGTCACCGCGCGCCCGACACGCAGGATGCCGTCGGCCTGCTCGGAGGTGGCCGTCGAGATGGTGCCGATCAGCGCACTCACGTGCTGAACCTGCTTGACGATCTCGTCCATGGTGCGCCCGGCATCGCCGACCAGCCGGCTGCCGTCATCCACCTTTTCGACACTGCTGCCGATCAGGCCCTTGATCTCGCGCGCCGCGCCCGCGGAGCGTTGCGCCAGGCTGCGCACCTCGGACGCCACCACCGCGAAACCGCGCCCCTGCTCGCCCGCACGGGCAGCCTCGACGGCGGCGTTCAACGCCAGGATGTTGGTCTGGAAGGCAATGTCGTCGATGACGCCGATGATGTCGGCGATCTTGCGCGAGGAGGCAGCGATCTCGTTCATGGTGCTGACGACCTGGCCCATCGCATCGCCACCGCGCACCGCAGCCGCCGACGCATCGGCCGACACCCGGTTGGCCTCCATGGCCGTCGACGCGTTGGCCTGGACAGTCTGCGACAGCTGCTGCATCGACGACGCCGTCTGCTGCACGTTGGTCGCCTGGTTCTCGGTGCGGTGGCTGAGGTCGGAGTTACCTGAAGCAATCTCCTGCGACCCGGTGGCGATCGCGTTCGACACGCTTCGCACCTGGCCCACCAGCTCGGCCAGGCTCAGCTGCATCGCACCGAGCGAGGACAGCACGCTGCCGGCCGGCGCCACATCCGCACCGCGCACAGGGTGCAGATCGCCCTGGGCCACCCGGCGTGCCACATCGCCCAGCGTCGCAGGCTCCGCGCCCAGCTGGCGGATGATGCTGGCCGAGATGCGCCAGGCCAGCGCGACGCCGATCACCAGTGCCAACACCAGCGCGCCCAGCATGACGGACAGGAAGCCCGCCGCCTGTGCCGACGCTGCCTTGGTGTTCTGCTGCACCAGCACCTCCTCGTAGTCGATGAGCTTGTTGATCGCCGCCAGCCACTGCACGTACTGCGGCTTGGCCTGGGTCCACAGCATCTCCTGCGCGCTGGCGCTGTCGCCCTTCTCGACGGCGGCGACGATGGCCTGTGTCGTGGCCACGGCGCGCTGCTCGATGTCTTTGATGCCGGCATACAACCGGGCCAGTTCGGGCTCGGCGCCAGGTTGGCCGATCAGCCGCTCCAGCGGACCGGCGGACTCGGCGTAGAACGCCGCCAGCCGGTCGATCGCGGCCTTCTCGCGTTCACGCTCGGCGGGTTGGGCGCTGAGCACCACGTCGCGGATGGCGATGGCCCGGTCATGGGCCGAGCCACGGAAGTTGATCGCGTAGCGCTGGATGAGCACGTGCGCCTCGCTGTTCTCCTTCAACGCGCGGTTGATGACCTGGACCTTCACGACCGACACGGCCGTGACGACCAACAGGATGGACAGCATCAGGGCGAATCCCAGATACAGCCGCCTGGAAACAGTAAATCTGGCAAACATGGCAGTCTCGGCGCGAAACGGTTGAGCAATGCACGACGCATTCGGCAATATAGTAGCCATCAATTGATAAAACCGATCAAATAGTCAAAAGCAAAACGTGCAGTCCCGTGGCTTTTTGCACGGCCGCAGGGTCGTTGTGCATTCGCGCCGGGCGGCTGCCAGCAGCGCCGGGGCGCTGGCGCCTTTCAATCCGGCTGCTGCCGTGCTGCGCGCTCCCGCTTCGCCTGCTCGCGCTTCCAGCGCCGCCAGCCCCACCACTGCCAGCCGGCCCAGCCGAGGATCGCGCCGAACACCAGGCCCAGCTCGATCAGGCCGTACCAGCGCGGGTCGATCACGCGCCGCCGCGCAGGAACAACCGCTGCACGGACGCCATCCACTGCTGGTGCGCGTCGCCCGCGCTGCCGTGCAACTCGCTCAGGGCGCCGTGCAGCATCTTGCGCGTCAGTGCGGCAGACAGCGTCTCCATCACGGCGTCCACGTCCGTGCCCTTGGCCAGCGCGCGGCGCGCCTTGGTGAGCTCGGCCTGGCGCCAGTCCTCCGTCTGCCGGTGCAGCGCCTGGATCAGCGGCACGCTGGCGCGCTGCTGCAGCCACTGCGCAAAGCTGTCGACGCCGGCGCTGACGATGGCCTCGGCCTGCTGCACCGCGGCCTGGCGGCGCTCGCCGCCCGTCTGCACCTGGCGGGCCAGGTCGTCCACGGTGTACAGGAACACGTCGTCCAGCCGCGCCACCTCCGGCTCGATGTCGCGTGGCACGGCCAGGTCCAGCATCAGCATCGGGCGGCGCCTGCGGGTTTTCAACGCGCGCTCCACGGACCCCACGCCGATCAGCGGCAGGCTGCTGGCGGTGCAGCTGATGACGATGTCGAACTCATGCAGGCGCTGGCCGAGGTCGCCCAGCGGCACCTGCTGCGCGCCCAGCCTTGCGGCGAGCAGCCGGCCACGCTCGGCGCTGCGGTTCGCCACGGCCATTTGCAGTGGCTTCTGCGCCGCGAAGTGCGTGGCCACCAGGTCGATCATCTCGCCCGCGCCGACGAACAGCACGCGCGTGTCGTGCAGGTCCTCGAACAGCTGCAGCGCCAGCCGCACCGCGGCTGCCGCCATGCTCACGGCGTGCGCGCCGATCTCCGTGCTGCTGCGCACCTCCTTGGCCACCGAGAAGCTGCGCTGGAACAGCTGGTGCAGCGTCGTGCCCAAAGCCCCGGCGCTGTCGGCCTCGCGCACGGCCACTTTCATCTGACCCAGGATCTGCGGCTCGCCCAGCACCATGGAGTCCAGTCCCGCGGCGACGCGGAACGCATGCCGCGCGGCCTCGGCGCCCTGCAGGAAGTAGCTGTGGCCGCGCAGGTCTTCGGGGCGGGCCGCGCCTTGTGTGGCCAGCCACTCGATGGCGGGCTCGGCCAACTCCAGCGCGTGGCGCGGGCAGGCGCTGGGTGGCAAGCCGATGTAGAGCTCCGTGCGGTTGCAGGTGGACAGGATGGCCACCTCCGGCTGCGCCCGCGCCAAGTGGTGGCGCAACCCCTGCACGCTGCGGCCCAGCGCCTCCAGCGGAATGGCGAAGCGGCCGCGCAGGTCCAGCGGCGCACTGCCGTGGTTCAGCCCCAGCGCGAGAACGCTCATGCCCCGCCCCGCCCCCAGGCGGCCTCGCGGTCCTGCCGGCCCAGGCGATCGAACAGGTCAAAGACGAAATCGACCTTGCGGCCCACGTCCGGCCCCGGTGTGGCCGCCACTGCGGCAAGCAACGGCCGGTTAGCAGCCAGCGGCGGCTCCATCAACCGGTCCGTCCGGGGCCACAGGCTGACCGCCGCACGCAGCAGCAGCCGCTGCTTGCGCCGGCGCGGCACCACGGCGCGCCGCGTGACCGCATCGCAACCCGCGTGCGCCACCTCGTGGCCCACGGCGGCGTACAGCAGGCGCGCGGCGTTGATGCCCGGGCGGCAGGCCAGCGGCAGGCAGGCGACCCCGGCCGCCGCGCGCGCGTACAGCCCGTCCGCAGCGTCCAGCAACCGCTGAACCACACCCGCCAGCGCCGGGCTGTGGCCGGGCGCGGCCAGCCAGGCGTCCGGGTCCAGGCCCGCCTCCCGCAGCCACTGACGCGGCAGGTACAGCCGCCCCATCGCGGCGTCCTCGCCCACGTCGCGTGCGATGTTGCTGAGCTGCATGGCCACGCCTAGGTCGCAGGCCCGCGCCAGCGCCGGCGCGCCGCGCACCCCCATCAGCAGGCTCATCATGGCGCCCACCGTGCCGGCCACACGGGCGGCGTAGTCCTGCAGGTCGTCCAGCGTCTCGTAGGTGCGGCCGTCCACGTCCCAGGCCAGGCCCTCCATCAGCAGGTCCAGCAACGCGCGCGGAATGCCGTGGCGGGCGACGACGGCGGCCAGCGCGCGGTCGGCGGCCACGGGCTGGGGCTGGCCTTCGAACACGCGGTCCAGCCGCCGGCGCAACTGGCTCAGTGCCAGGCGGCGGCCCCCCTCCACGTCCACCGTGTCGTCTGCCAGCCGGCAGAAGCCGTACAGCACCGTGGCCGGCGCGCGCACGGCCGGCGGCAGCAGCAGCGAGGCGGCGTGGAAGGTCTTGGAGTTGTGCGCCAGGCTGGCGCGGCAAGCAGCAAGGTCAGTGTCCAGCAGTTCAGGCATGTCAGGCATGAGCGAGCCCTCCCTCGGCGGGGTTCAAAAAATGGCGGGCGAGCTCGCGGCCGTGCGGCACCACCGCGTCCAGCACGCGGGCCGACGACAGCACGCCTGGCAGCCCGGCGCCCGGGTGCGTGCCGGCGCCAACGAGGTAGAGCCGCGCCACCTCCTCGCTGCGGTTGTGCGGGCGGAACCACGCGCTCTGCGTCAGCACGGGCTCCAGCGCGAAGGCGGCACCCTTGTAGGAACTGAGCCGGTCCTGGAAGTCCTGCGGCGTCAGCATCAGCGAGCTGACGACCTCGTCCTCCAGCCCCGGCAGCAGCGTTTCGGCCAAGCGCTTGGCAATCGCCGCGCGGTAAGGCTCGGCGCGCTCGCGCCAGTCCACGCCCGCATCGAGGTGCGGCACAGGCGACAGCACGTAGAACGTGTCGCAGCCCGGTGGCGCCAGGCTCGGGTCGGTCGCCGTGGGACGGTGCAGGTAGAGGCTGAAATCGTCGGCCAGGTGCTTCTTCGTGAAGATGTCGTCCAGCAGGCCGCGGTAGCGCGGGCCCAGCGAGATGGTGTGGTGGGCTACGTCGGGGTACTGCCGCTTGGTGCCGAAGTACCAGACGAACAGGCTCATCGAATAGCGCGCCTTGGCAATGCGCTTGTCCGTCCAGCGGCGCCGGTAGCGGGCGGGCAGCAGGTGCTTGTAGGTCCAGGCGGAGTCGGCGTTGGACACCACCACATCGGCACGCAGCAGCTGGCCATTCTGCAGCCGCACGCCACAAGCCGCGCCGGCTTCCACGAGGATCTCGTCGACCCCCTGCCCGCACAGCACGCGCCCGCCCTGCCCTTCGATCAACCCCACCAGCCCGCGCACCAGCGCGCCCGTGCCGCCCATCGCGAAGTGCACGCCGAAGCGCCGCTCCAGAAAAGCGATCAAGCAGTACACCGAAGTGGTGGAGAACGGGTTGCCGCCCACCAGCAGCGACTGAAAGGTCAGCAGCACGCGCAGCTTCTCGTCCTTGACGTGCTTGCAGGCCAGGCCGTAGACCGTGCGGTAGCCTTCCAGCTTCAGCAGGTCGGGCAGCACCTTGGCCATGTCCGTCCAGCGCTCGAAGGACACATGGCCCAGCTGCTCGAAACCCACCTTGTAGATGGCCTCGCTGGCGGCCAGGAAGCGCTCGTAGCCGGCCACGTCGCCGGGCGACAGCTTCGCCACCTCGGCACGCATGGCGTCGGCATCGCCGCTGTAGTCGAAGACCGTGCCGTCGTCAAAACGCACGCGGTAGAACGGCGCCACGGGGCGCAGGTCAACGTCGTCGGTGAGCTGCTTGCCGCACAGCGCCCACAGCTCCTCGAACAGGAACGGTGCGGTGATGACGGTGGGGCCGGCGTCGAAGGTGAAGCCGTCCTGCCGGTGCACGTAGCCCCGCCCGCCTGGGGCGTCGAGCTTCTCGAGCACCGTCACACGGTAGCCCCGCGCGCCCAGCCGCACCGCCGCCGCCAAGCCGCCAAAGCCACTGCCGATGACCACGGCATGGGCCTGGTGCGGCGCCGGCAAAACGGCCTGACTTGGTGTCAACATCGTTTGATCCTATGCTTGTCCACTTTAGTTGACAACCCAGGATGCACCCGGACGCTGGCCCGCCCTCTCCCGTTGCTGCATTAGCTCCCGTGCAGGCCGGCGGCCTGCGCTGGCGGCTGCAGCGCGCCGGCACGACGGGGGCGCCGGGGTTGCTGCTGCTGCACGGCACGGGCTCGTCGGGCCAGTCGTGGGCCGGCTGTCTGCCGGGGCTGGCAGCGCAGTTCGACGTGCTGGTGCCCGACCTGCCCGGCCACGGCGGCACCAGCGCCTTTGCCGACCGCGAGGCCAGCCTGGCCCGCATGGCCCAGGTCGTGGCCGCGCTGCTGACGGCGCTGGGGTGGCAGCCACAGCTGGTGGCGGGTCACTCCGCCGGCGCAGCGGTGATGGTGCAACTGGCGCTGGACGGCCACCTGCCCACCGCGCGCGGCCTGCTGGCCATCAACGGCGCGCTGCAGCCGCTGCCGGGCCTGATGGGCCTGGTCGCGCCGGCGGTGGCCAAGCTCGCGTCACGCAGCGCCTGGCTGCCCACCTGGGTGACCCGCCACGCCAGCCAGCCCCGTGCGCTGCGCAACCTGATCGCCTCGACCGGCTCACGCCTGGACGACGCCGGCGTGCAGCACTACGGCGAGCTACTGAAGCAGCCCGACCATGTGCGCGGCGTGCTGGACATGCTGGCCAACTGGCAGCTGGACGACCTGCAGGCCCGCCTGCCCGAACTGCGCCCGCCGCTGTGGCTGGCCGCCGGCCTGGCCGACCGCACGATCGCGCCCGTTCAGTCGCTGGAGCTGGCGAGGCGGCTGCCTGGGGCCAGCTTTCACCCGCTGCCGGGGCTGGGGCATCTGGCGCATGAGGAGGCGCCGGAGGCTGTTAACGCGCTGCTCATCCGCTTGCTTCGGTCGAACTCAAGCCGCGCGGTCCCGGATTCCGACTGCAGAGCCTGATGCACGCGGCGCAGGGGTACGACACCCGCCGGTCGAGCCGATTGCAACGACCGCAAGAGGCTGGCTGCTGCCGCTCGGTTTGGTCCGTCGTGAGGCAGCAATGTGCCCAAAGCCGAAGCTCGCCGAATCTCAGCGACAGGCTGGTCAGAGTTATTCGCGTTCAGCGGCCTGAGCGGCTGCGACAACCAGCAGCGGCCATTCGAAATTCGGCGTCGCGTAGGACCGCTGCACATCAAAGTACGGACGTTCGACAGCTGGTGGCAGCAACCCGCTCCTGAATGACCGGACCCGCGCAGATTGACTGGGCGGTGCCTACCTCAAGCGACATGCTTTGACCAGATTTCGTCACCGCAAAGCTGCCTGTCAGGCGCGAAGACAGCCTGAATTGAGCCTACTGCGCTGTGCACACATCGACGGGCATCCTCAGGGCGATAAGGGGGGCGATTTCAGATGTCGACTAAACATCCATTCGCGCTAGCTCGAAATGCATGCCGTCGCGGTCCTTGCCGCTGAAATGCCCTCCCCAGGCAAAGCCCTCAGCGGCGAAGAACTCCACCAACTCGCGCAGGCAGCCGGTCCGGCCCAGCAGCGCCGGCTCCACGCCATAGCCGTTCCAGGCCACGTTCAGGTCGATGGCAATGCCCCAGCTGTGGGAACTCAGTTCGCGCTTTGGGTCCCAGCCTTTGTGGCGGGGGACGTAGGTGCCGCCACAGCTCAGGATGCGTTCGTCCAGCCCTTTCTGCTGGATGGCAGCGAAGACGCGGTCAAACGCCGGGAAGGCCCGCGTGTGCACTTGCAGGAAGCGGTGGCCCAGGTCCTGCAGGCACTTGGGCTTGAAGGCCTGCAGATGCTGCTTCCAGGCGGGATCGGTGATGGTGACCGCGCCGTTGCCGCTCTCGGCGTAGCTGAGGGGCCCATAGACCTGTTCGATCTCTCGGTTGGTCAGCGGGCGTATCGTGCCGTCGACGCGGCGGTTAACCCGCATCGAGGCCGTGGCAACCGTGGTGGACGGGGATGCAGACTCATGTAGGCGGGCGCCGCCGGACCAGAAGTAGAGGCCGGTGCCGTCCTCCTGGAACCAACCGTTCTCGCCCAGGTACTCCTCGCCTTCCACCAGGCGGGAGACCCGCAAGACCTGCTCGGGCGTGGCGCGGCGGCGCAGCACGGACAGGCGCGAGGGTTCCGCGCGCAAGTTCAGCTTCACCGTCACCACCGCCTCGCGCGGCGTGGGGAAGGTCTGGACCGTCACCGGGCTAGCCGACATAGCCTTCTCCATCGCCCGAGGGCGGCCTGCCCAGCAACTCCAGGATCTGCGCGGCGGTCAGCTCGCCGGTCTCGTTCTCCTGGCGGCCACGCTGCCACAGGGCGATGGCGTCGCGGGTGGCCTGGTTGAAGTAGCCCGATGCGGTGGTGTTCAGGCGGCGCTGCACTTCCTCGACCTCGGCCGTTGTCAGGCCCGCCTCGGCCAGGTTGAGCACGTCGCTGGAAGCGGGCGTGCGCGGCGGCGGCGCGTCGGACGCAGGCCTGGCCATGACGCCACCGGGGCCTGCTTGTGCGGGGGCGCCGGCTACTGTCGTGCCCGTGGCGTCCACCGCAGCACCCGAGGAAGAGGCGGCCGGCTCCGGCTTGCCGCCGGCCCCACGGAGCTTGACGAAGCGTGTCAGCAGGTCGAACCAGAAGGTGGCGCCCAGCGTGCCGGCCAGCCCCATCAGCAGCCAGCCGGCAAAGGCGAACCAGATGTTGGGATTGCTCAGCAACCCCAGGCCGGAACAACGCCCCGCCTCGGATTCGTCCGGCTCCTCCTTGGCGTTCCTGATTTCCTGGGCCAGGCGTTCGCGGGTCCACTCCACCCGCTTGCAGCTGGAGGCCTGGACCACGTTGGGCAGGTAAGGCGGCGACCACCCCACCGGCAGGCCGGCCACCTGCAGCGAGTTCAGTTCGTTCATGCGCTGGCAAAGGACAGCGGCCTCCGGCGAGCCCGCCTTGTCGCACTTGCCCGGCGGCTGCCGGGGACGCCGGGCCTCATGGCGGGCCTCGAGTTCAGCGGCAACGGCGATCTGGAGGTCGTCCATCTTCACGGACAGGCCGCCGGCCAGGGGCTGAGCCGCCGCCGTCGCGGCCAGGGCACGCAAGGCCGTGAGTTCGGCGTCCAGGGCCAGCTTCGCCTGAGTGATCTGGCGCTGACGCTCCAGCGAGCCATCGCCGGAAAGCCGCGCCGCATCCAGGGCCTTCACCAGCTTGCTCATGCCGTCCAGCGCCTGGAGCAGCACCACGAGGGAATCGCTGCCCGCGCTCGCGGAAACTGCCGCGGCGCCCGTCAGCTGCAGCTTCAGCTCCGCGAGCATCTTCTCCACCTTGGCGGATTCGGCCGTCGCCAGCACCTTGGATGCCGGAGCACCAGAGCCGCCCGGCTCCGCCCCCAGCGAGCGCACGCCCGCAGCCGCGCCGGCCTCCACCGCCGAGGCCGCGACGGCCGGATCGCCGGGCGTCCCCTTCTGCAGCGCATCGCTGTAGGCCTTGCTGGCCTGCTCCCCCGCCGTGACCAGCGACTGCCGCAGCACGTCGTCATCCCACAGCCTAGGGCCGATGACGATGGGGTTGATGTTGAGCAGCGCGGCGGCCACGGTGCCGATGAGCAACATGTCGCGCTGGGTCTTGCGCTTGTACCAGCCGGTGGCGCGCTCTCCCACCGCGTCGTACCAGGCGCACAGGCGCTTCTCGAACGTCGGCCAGTCGGTCTCGGCGCCAGGCAGCAGGGACTTGAAGCTGTCGGCCAGGTTGGTGGGCAGCTTCACCGCCAGCCGGGTGACGAACTCGCCCGGCGTGGGCGGCTTGTCCTCGCCAGGCAGATAGTCCTTGGCAAGCTGGCTGATGAGGGCACTGACGAACACGTCGGCCGAGAGGTAGGACGGCCGCAGCCGGGACTTGGCATCGCCCTCCGCCATGGAAACCAGCAGCGGGTGCTTCATCAACTTGTCCGCCATCTCGGCGTTGTCACCCAGCAGGGACACCACCGCCACCCGCAGCGTCTTGCCGCGCGACTTCATCGCCTGCGCCAGGGCCTCGTGGACGGCGGTGACCAGGAGGCCGAACAGGGCGAAGACCAGCGCCAGCCCGATCGCAACTTCCAGCATGCGTGAGTCCATGCGCGTTCCCCTCAGTCGATGTTCTTGTAGAACGCGTGGTTGCCGATGACGCGGCAAGGCGGACGACCCTGGACCCAGCGCGGCGGCCGCGCCATCCAGCGGTTGTGATAGTGGGTGGCGCCATCGGTGGGGTCGGGATAGGCATGGCCCTGCACCCGCTGCACCACCTGGGCCACCTGCTGCAGCCGCGCGTCTCCGGCCTGCAGTTCCAGCAGCCTGGCGCGGTTGGGGTCGTTGGCATTCCAGCAGCTGAACTGGTAGGGCTTCAGGCACACCGCTGTGATCGTGCGCCCCCAATAGCGCTGCGCCCTGACGCGGTTGAGGACCACATGCGCCACCGCGGCCATGCCGTCCTCCGGCTCCCCGCGCGCCTCGCCATAGACGGTGCGGATGAGCACATTGGTGTCGTCGCCGTTCGCGGCATCGGAAGCGGCTGGCGCAGCCTCTCCGGTGGCGACCACGCGGTGCACGGTCGGCAGCAGGGGCGGCTGGGCGGATGGCTGGAAGCCCCGGCTGACCAGCTCTAGCGACCACCGGTCCAGGATGCGCTGGATGGGCACGCCCAGCGCATTGCCGGCCGTCCCCGGCGGCGTGGCGCCGATGTGGATGGCCACCAGGCGTTCATGCTGATCCCATACGGGCGCGCCGCTGTTGCCGTGCACGCTGGCGTCGTCCAGGTGGTAGCACACGGCGTCATGGATGAAGTAGCGCTGCGGGTGGTTCTGCCCCGCCCTCACCCAGCACGACACATAGCCCAGCATGGTGCCGCGCACCTGGCCGCCCTCGCGCCGCAGGAACACGTCCGCACCAAGCGCGGGCTGGGCCAGACCCGCCGGCAGCAGGTCGGGCACTGTGGACAAGGCCCGGCAGGCGTCCGGTCCCAGCGTGGAAATGGCGATGTCCATGTCGCTGGCGGCGCTGCTGTCAAAGCGGGGCAGCCAGTCGCACAACTGGCCCAGCACCGGCGCGTCACCCAGGTTGCAGTCGATCTCCACCTCGTCATTCAAGGCGGCCTGCGGGTTGGTGGCCAGCACATGGGCCGCCGTGACGGCAAAGACCCGTCCGCTGCCGGCGCGCTCGCGCACCAGCGCACCCAGGCTGCCGGCCCCGTCGCCATGACTGTTGTTGCAGATGCTGGCCCAGGCCATGGCGGTCAGCCGCTGGTCTGCGGAGGCGTGCGCACGCTGGTGTCGGGCGCGCCGCCGCCCGTGGGCTGCGCTGTCACAGGTGGGGCCGCGCTGGTGTTGGCCGTCGGGGTGCCGTTATCGGCCGGCGCACCCGTGCCCGCGCCATCAAAGCTCAGCGGCAGCACACGGCGACAGTTCTCGCTACGCGCCAGTGACAGCGCGGCATCCAGGACCCGGTTGCGCCGGTCTATGGCGCGGCGCGCCTGCTGGCTCGCGTCCACGCTCTTCTGCAGTTCATCCATGCCTGCCGGCGCGGCCCGCACGGCGTCGCCCTGCCTGGGCTGCCGCTTGGAGTGCGCCTCGGCATCCTTCGCGGCGTCGGCTGGGCTGGGGGCGGAAGCGGCGGGCGAGGCGACCGGTGGCGCTTTCAACGCCTGGGACACGGACAGCACCGTGGCTAGGTCCGGCTCGGTCTTCTCTATGCCATCCCGCACGCGCTGCTCCACCTCCACGCCGGTTCGCCACAGCCAATTGCCCGCGCTGTCCGCGCGGCCCTGCAACTGGATGGTCCGGTCTATGGACCTAGTTAGTTCGCCTTTCTCCTTCACAGCCACCTGCATCAACGCAGACAAGGACGGGTCGGGCTTCTCGTCCACGGTGCTGGCGGCGCGCGCCACGCATTTGGGCTTGAGTGCTTCACAGATGGCGGCCTGCGGGCTGTCCGGCACGGCGGCCGTACAGACGGGTTGCTTCAGCGGCGCACAGTTGGCCGGCAACGGCTGTGCGGCAATGTTCCTCGGCCGCACCTCGTTCTGCGGCTTCAACCGGTCTATCCACTCGTCCAGCTTGGATTCCGCGGCCTGGGCCTTTGCCAGTCGCTTGTCTATCGTTTCATCGCCGCTGCCGCTCCAATTCGGGCTGTCATAAGGCGCCACAGACTCCACCGCGCAGGCCAGCGTGGCGATGCCCTCGCGGTAGATGGCATTGCGGGCGCTGGAGGTCATGGTGTTGCCCCAGGCGAACAGTCCGGCGCTAGCCGCGCCCATCCCCGCCAGATCCCGCGCATTGGGGTTGGTCACGCCTTTGAGCAGGGCGATGGCGGACAGGCCGATCAGGCCCGCGCTGACCCCGCGCTTACGGTCCGACTCCCCGCGCGCCGATTCACCCCACTGGCGCTGGGCCTCGCGGGCATGCGCCATAGCCGTCTTGAGGTTGGGCGCAGAGGCCGCGGTCAGGGCCGCCGATGCCCCGGTCGGCGCAGTCAGTCCCTGCTCGGCGAAGACATAGGGGCGGTCCGTGGTAGCGCAGCCGGCCATGGAGGCGGCAAACACAGCCGCGAGGGCCAATTGGCTGAAACGCGATTGGTCTGTCCTCCTGGCTTGTACGTCCACGTCACCAATTCCGTGCGCCATTCCGTCCTCCCCTTAGTCCCAGCAACCGACGCTAGCGGGCGCCGGGGTCCGTGACATCCACTGTTTTTGGGATGCGGTGGGCGGAACTGGCTATTGGCTGGGCGACGCTACTCTGAATCGTGAACTGGCGAGCAATGCCAGCATCTCGTACTACGTAGCGACGCTGGCGTCGAATCGTTTGCCTTGTCCAGAGCGCCCTGATTCGGTCATAGGTAACTACTCACTCCTGGCCATGACCGAAAGTTCCGCAGATGCCCCTGAGCTGTCGGTCAACTATGTCCAGTTGCTCAGCCAGGGTTTTCACTGCTCTGTGGCAGCGGCAGCTGGTGCTCCGTCCCCAATGTTGATGATTCATGGGTCCACGGCGACACACGTTTGGTCAGTCTCGGGAGAACATGCCAGCCATGTCCGCGCCTGAATACTCAACCGAACTGCAGTACGCCGTCCTTCGTGCAATCAATGAGCAATGCGGCATCGATGGAGAAAGCCCTGTCGAACTACGCGTAGACGGTGTTTCCGACGAGGTAATTTCTCGCTACGTGCATCTGCTCAAAGTCCTTGATTTTGTGGATGCCACATCGTTCAAGGATCCTGTGCAAGGGACAACGTACTTCCCAATCGCAATCAAGTCAAAAGGATCTGAGTGCCTAGCGCAAACGGACAAGGCCTTTTGGAAGAAGGCTCAAGACGCTGCGACTGAGGGACTCAAAGTGCTGACTGGGGTAGACGTAGCTAAGTTCGCTGACTTCTTTCAGGCGGCGTATGAAAAATATTTGCGTGAGAAGGGTGTGACATGAACGTGGCTAGTAAGGTCTTGCTGATCGTGGCAGTATTCGCTTCAAGCATTTGCTATGCGCAGAGGATCCCCCCCGACTTGAGAATTGGAGCCAACTTCGTCTGGCATATCGCGAACTCAAAGTCCATGTCCGACATATACGCATTCAAGGAAGCCAACTTGCCCCGCGATAGTGCGTTCCAGTCCCAAATCTCATCTGCCCACAAGACGCTGGCTGCGCTTCGTAGTTCCCTGACCCCAGAGGTCGACGTTATCAAGCAATACTACCTAGAGCGCGGCGAGCAGAAGACGGTTTTCAGGGTTCAGTCGAACAGGAGTGGATCTCGATTTTTTGAGGTGCACATTCTTGGATCGGCGAGGCCGCCGCGAATCATCGGCATAAAGGAGCTCGACTCTGACTCGGTAGTGCAGCGCCTGTCGTCGAGAGATCAGCTGACGGTGTCTATGAACCGATGAGGGCAGGGCCTGCGGCGGCCTGACAGTCTGGATGGCTGCTTCACCATCGACAGCGGCCGTCGCAGATGGCACGTCGACCGGCGAGCTGATGACGGCTTCGTGTCCTCGAGCGTGAACCCGGCTACCAGCCGCGGATGACAGCAAACGCTGCCGTGCCGTCCTTCGTCGTCGATCTCGACCTTCCGCTTAGGGCACCTTGCTGCCGTAAGCACGCCGGCCGCGACCGTCAGCAATCGCTGCGAAGCAGCCGGTCGGCCGGTGACGGCTGCTTCAGGCCGATCTGCGTCGTTCGCATACCGACACCTTTGCGCCAGCATCCACGCAAGCCGGTCATTGGTCGCCCACGGCCCTCAAGGACGGCTTCACCGCCGGAACGGTGTCGCTCCACTGTGGGTTGGGCCATAGACGGGCTGGAACGACAGCCGGCCATGCGGCCGTCTTTCATCGTGGGTGGAGCTCGCGAGCCCTCAGAATCTGTCGCCGGCCATGGCCGCCAGGAACGCCTGCGGGTTGAAGTACTCGCGGTAGTTGAAGATGAGTCCGTTGCGGACCGTCACCACGGTGGCGTAGCTCAACTCGTAGGGGTTGCCGTTGCTGATCACGCGGCCTGAGACGCTCCACTCGGCGATGGCCACATGGGGGTCCTCGGTGGCGTGGATCTTGAGCGTCGGAAGCGACTTGATGTCGATGGCTTTCGGATAGTCCTTCAGGTAAGCGTAGATGGCTGCGCGGCCGACGATCTTCCTGCCGGCGGGGTCTGGCGAGAACGGCAACTCGACGACGACGTTCTCGTCGCACAGCTCAGACCAGCCCTTCATGTCCTTGGCGAGAAAGAGGTCCATGGCGCGCTTGAGCACTTGCGATGCCGTCAGACCTTTGCCTCCTTGGCCTGCGTCCTGGGCTTGGGCGGGTGCAGCGAATGCCGTGACCGCCAGTGTGGCTGCTGCCAGAAGGCGCCGCCGGCCCGTGCGTTTGGCGATGTGGGTGTGCTGATCGGTGTTCATGGACGCGCTCTCAGATCTTGATGAAGTTGGTGGCGGACAGGCTGCCGAAGGGCAGTTGCGACAGGCGGCCACCCACCGCCAGCGAGCCGAGGTCCACCGGGAAGTAGCCAATGGCTTCGAGCACCTGGCGCACGGCCTGCTTGGCGTCGGCGTCGTCGCCGGCATAGAACTGCACGCGCTGACCGCCGGACGCCTCGGGCTGCGCCAGCACATTCACGTCGAGGTGGTTCAGCGCCTTCACGACGCGTGCACCGGGCACCTTCTCGCGGAACACCTCGCTCGAGGAGCGGTCACCCAGGTCGATGGCCTTGATGCCGTAGGCGGCCAGCGGGTTGCTCGGGTCCTTGGCGTCGGGCGAGTTGGGATCCAGGAACTCGACGGGGTTCGTTCCGTCGATGACGATGCGGTTGTTCCAGGCCGGCAGGCCCGGCAGTGCGGTGTCCAGGTCGGTCCAGCGCACGGCAATGAGCACGATGTCGGCCGCGGCCGCTTCTGCCACGGTGCCTGCCTTGATGGAGCCGCCGAGTTCGGCCACCAGCGGTGCCAGTGACTCGGGTCCGCGGCGGGTGGAAATCGTGGCTGCCATGCCCTTCTTGGCGAGAGCCCGGGCGAAGTTGCTGCCGAGTGCGCCGGAGCCGATGATGCCGATGTTCATGATGGTGTCTTTCGTTGAGTTGGTTTGGTTTGGGGACGAGGAAAAAGTTGAAAGGTCGGGCTGCGCAGGCATCTGCCGCCTGATTGCGATTCGTCAGTCAGCTGACCGAGACCGCAACAGGCAGGCTCTGCCTGATGCGCCGGATCTCCGCTTCGCCGCGGGCCAGCGCCAGGGCGCTGGTGTGCACGCAGTACGTGCCGATCACCAGCGAGTGCGGGTGCGGCACGGCAGAGCCCAACACGAAGCGCGTATCGGTTTCTGCGATGAAGTCGATGCTGGTTTCTGAGGTGGCGAAGCTCACGAGTTCGCCGGTCGCGATGGGCTCGCTGGACAGCAGCCGCCCGCTGGCCACCGCCACCCAGGCGACGGTTTGACCGGCAGGCGGCGTGTAACGCCAACGCTCACCGGCGGCCAGCGTCACCGAGAGATAGGTCATCGCAGAGGGTGCCCGGATAACGCTTTGCGCAGTGCCGTACTGACCCAGTAGCACCCGCACCGGGCCCACCTGCGGCACCTCGGTCGGTGCCACGTATTGGCTGAACGCCGGCGCGCTCTCCAGTGCGGCGGGCAGTGCAACCCACAGCTGGAAGCCCTGGCTGGGCCGGTCGCCCACCACTTCACCGGTGTGCCAGACACCGCCGCCGGCCTGCATCCACTCCACGCCGCCTTCCGGCAGCACGTCGGCTTGGCCGGTGCTGTCGGCGTAGCGAACGTCGCCCTGGAACATGAAGGTGAGCGTGGCGATGCCCGAATGCGGGTGCATGCCAAAACGCGGGCTGCCGTGCCGTGAGTCGAAGTTCACCAAGTCCAGAAAGATGAAGGGCTTGAGCGCCTCGCCGAGATCGCCCGGGTTCATCAGGCGGGTGATGGGGCCGTGTGTGGTGCCGCGGGTGCGGTGCACGATGGCGCGCGGCACACGGGGAGGCACGACGAGGGCTGTCAGAGCGGGCTGGGTGGACATCGTTTGCGGTGTTCGGATTCGATGCCGAAGCTTAGAAATCCCCTCTTTGATTGACTAGTCGGCACAATCGGATTTGACTCATCCACAAATGCAAGTAATTGCCATGCTCGATCTCAACGACGTCGCGGTCTTCGTGCACGTGGTGCGCTGCGGCAGCTTTGCAGAAGCGGCCCGGCGCTTGGGCATCCCGCCCAACACGCTGAGCCGCCGGGTGCAGCAACTGGAAGCGCAGTTGGGCACGCGCCTGATGCAGCGATCCACGCGCAAGCTGTCGCTCACCCATGCGGGGCAGGACTTCCACGACCGCTGCGCCGCCGCGGTGGATGGCTTGGTCGACGCGGGCAAGGCCTTGATGGCGGGCAACGAAGCACCCAGCGGGCTGGTGCGAGTGGCAGCACCGGCCGACTTCTTCGACTTCTTCCCGATGGAATGGCTCGCCGCCTTTCTGGCCGAGTACCCACAGGTTCGCGTGGATTTCGTGCTCAGCGACGCCCGCGCGGACCTGATTGCCGACCGCATCGACGTCGCGATCCGCGGCGGCGTGCTGGAAGACTCAGCCCTGTTTGCGCGCCGGGTGCTCGACGCCGGGCTCGACGGTCTGGTGGCCAGCCCAGCCTACATCGCAGCGCGCGGCGCGCCGGCCTCCTTGGAGGAACTCGCTGCCCACGACTGCCTGGTTTTTGCACACCCCAGTGGCCGTGCGACTTGGGAGCTGTCAGCGCAAGACGGCACCAACGTCGAGGTCCAGGTGGCTGGCCGGCTCAGCGGCAACACCGTGCAGCTGCTGCGCAAGGCGGCGCTGGCCGGGCTGGGCATCGCGCTGCTGCCGTCGACGATGACTCGTCGAGAACTGCGCGCCGGCCTGCTGGTGCCGGTACTGCCCCAGTACCACCGCAGGGGCCATGGCGTACACATGGTGTTCGCCAGCCGCCGGCATCTGCCCTCGGCCGTGTCGGCGTTCATCGAACTGATCGCCACCAGGCTCGGCGACTTCCATGACCTCCCCATGAAGACGCCTGAAACGCCGGCCTGACGGGCACTTGAAGGCGCCAGACGAACCGTCGTCCAGTGGCGGGTGACTAGCGACCTTTGCGGCGAGGCAGGCGCGTTCAGGGGCGTTCACGAGTGACCGCTTGCGGCGCGCCCGATCGGCGCGAGGCCCGAGTCCGTTCAGGGTCGATCTGCGACGGTCGCAAGACCTCAGAGCGGTCACTTGGACGCCGTGAGCGCGGTCAGCGGCAGCGAACCGCCAGTCTGGGCATCACGCTGCTCGGGCAGGGCTTGACCCGGCTAGCGCCTGGAAGACCGGTAAGCGCTGATGACCGGTCTCTCGACGCTTAGCGCCGACCGTCCGAGAAGGCTACAGAACTGCCGTCGGACCGCCGATGTCGCTTTCAGGCTGGCTGCTGGCTTTGGACTGCGACTTCAGAGGGGCCGCAAAGTGCACAAAGCCGAGGCTCTAGATCTCGGCTGAAGGGCGGCCCCGCAGCGGTTGCGGTCGGTCGGCGCCGGGCGGCGTGCGTCCGATTTTTGCGCCTTCCGGTCATCAAGGCATGAGCTGGTCCAGGTCTGGTTGGCCGGTCTGCGGGGTGGACCTGCCGTTCGTCGCACTCAAGCGGGCCGAGCCGACTTCGGCACCAGGAGATGTCAGCTTCATGCGACGTTGAATTCACGCAACCGACCCGTTGCTGCTCTCCGCCGCGCCGTATGGGCTGCGAAAAGCTGTCGTTCACTCAGACGAGCAGCAGAAGGCAAGTGCCCACCCCTGCAGTCAGCCATTCCATCCTTCGCATTGCCTGGCGGCCTCCTCGGCCAAGGTAAAACCGACAGGATGTGCTCTTCCTTTTCGACGGCAAAGGCTACATTCCATAGCCCTCCACATATCGACCCACGTCACAGGGATCGCACCGGCGCTGGGGCGTTGTCTTCGCATGGCAACACGCTGCGCGGGCAAGTCAGTTCAGCGAGAAGCGGTGAGCGTCACCAGGCTGCTGCTCAGCGTTCGCAGGTCAGCTTGCCCGGCAAGGGCGTACAGGTCGGCCCGCTCTTGGGCGCACCGGCACCCTCGGTGGCCGAGCGTCCGGCGCCGACTTCGCCGATCACGCTGTGCCGCAGGCGACTGGACACGTCGGCACCACCAGCGTCAGTGGCCCCCTGGGCGGCGCAATCGAGCCTGTTCGACCGCGGAACGCATTGACTGGGTGGGTTGAGAACGCGCAGGGCGTCGCCACCCGCGCTCCCGCCGGCCACGCCGGCGACCACGCCCTCGACGCCGGCCGGCAGGCTGTTGGCCTTGAGACCTTGCAGCAGCGCACGCGCGGAGCTGGCGCCCTGTAGCTGGCTGGCGATGCTCTGGATGACCGCTGCCTGGGCCGCGTTGGGGGGAACGATGACGGCACCCGTGGCCTGCGCCGCGGCTGCGCCGGCGAGCGTCATCAGCAGTGCGGCGGCCATGGCCTGGCCGCCAGGCGAGACGGGCCGGGATGGGAGCGTGTGGAGGCGGGTCATGAGGGAAGGCTCCAGGTCTGACACGTCAAAAGGCCTTGCTCAGCACCATCTCGGCGCGTGGCAGGTGGCTGTGCGGCCGGATCGTGGGCTGACCTTGCACATGCCAGGCCAGGTTGAAGCGCATCGAGAAGTCGTTCCGCCGTTCCCACAGTACGCCCGCGCCGACGGCGCCCAGCGTGGCACGGTTCTGCGGGCCGAGCAGTTCCGCCGCGAGCGCCCCCAGTGCGTCGGGCGCATGGGCGTAGCGCGCGTGGCCCCAGTCGTAGAACGCGCTGAAGACGAGTTCGCGCGCCACGTTGCCGAACAGGGACGCGGGCGGCAGCCAGCGCAGCTCAGCCGTCAGCAGTTGGGCATCGTCGGCCGCGCCTTCCGCGGGGTCGAAGGCACGCACCCCATCGGCGCCGCCGATCGGCATGCGCTCGCTCGGGTCCAGGTTGGTGTTGGCGAACTGCCCTTTGGCGCGCAGGTACAGCTGCAGGCGACCGGGGACCAGGCTCTGCAGCCGGGACCAGGAGACATTCAGCTTGCGGTAGGTCGCCCGCAGGCCGGTCAGCGAATACAGCGGGCCTAGCGCCGCGCGGCCTTGCAGCAGGCTCAGCTCGTAGGTGCTAACCGCACCGCCGAAGCCGTCGTCGCGGTCGTCACCCAGCACGCCCAACTGGACGGATTGGGTGCTACGGCGCACGACCAGCGACTCCCACCGGTCTTCGAACCGCTTGCGCGCGACGGTCGCGAGCATGAACAGGTTCAGGTTGCGGGACCGCACCACGGGATACAGGCCGAACACATCGCCGAGCGTGGCAGTGCCGCGCAGGTTCTGCTGCACGGCGGCACTGGGCAGGAAGTAGTGCACCTCGGAGAGCATTGCGCCCAGCTTGAGCCCGCTGCCGCCGACGGGGAGGCTGTAGCTCAAGCTGCCGTCATACAGGCCGCCACCAGCACTGCCCCGAAGGTTCAGCTGCAAGGCGTCGCCCAGCCCGGTCGGCGAGGCGATGACGGCGCGCACGCCGAAGCGGCTGACGCTGGTATTCCGGGGGCCCAGCGTGTCGTACTCCAGCCGCCCGCTGAAGCGCGGCTCGGCCTCGGGCGTGACGATCAGCGAGGCCGTGCCCGGCTCACGCCCGGGCTCTATCTCGAAGCGTGCGCGCACGCCCGGCAGGTCGTTGACGAGGTAGACCACGCGCTCTATGTCCGCCACGCGCAGGATGGCGCCGGGCTTGAGCAGGGCGAGGTAGCGCTCGATGACCTCGTGCCGAACCGGCAAGGCCGCCGGCCAGCGGACCTGGACGTCGTCGAGCCGCCCCTCCAGCGCGAAGATGTGGACCACGCCGTCCTGCAGCTTCTGCTCGGGGAGATAGGCCATGCCGACGTAATACCCCAGCTTGCGCTGCATGTAGCGCGTCACGGCAGCGACGGCATTGCCGAGGTCCTCGTAGTGCCGCGCCGTGCCCGTGAACGGTGCCGTGACCTCCGCCAGGTCTGCCGCGGACACGCCCGGCAGGCCGTCTACCTGGTAGGCGCGCACGTCGAGTTGCAGGTCGTCCTCAGGCTTGCCGAGTTCGCGGGGCAGCGACGATGCATGGCGAGCCGCCGGGTCAACGGGTGTCGACGCGGACGCGGCCACCGTCACGGACACGTCGGCAGCGGAGGCAACCTCTTTGGCAACCTGGATGCCCTGGCCGCTCGGCAGGCCGAATGGCATGTCTGCGGCGCTGGCGAGCGTGGGCAGTTGACACGCCACCAAGGCCAAGAGAACGGCCCGCTGCGCGATGCGCTTGAAAGGTTCAGAAGTCAGCATACGGCAACGAATTGCAGTTGGACGGGGCGAGAGTGCGGGCCGCCGAGCAAGGGCGCGCCCCTGATGTCCGACGGGTTGAGCGTCGGCAAGCGCCAGTCGTTGTGACCGGCGCCGTTGCTGGCGTTCAGCGTGCCGATCCAGGGGTTTGCATGGGCCCAGGTCATCCGCTCATTCAGATTCATGTACGCGGTCCACGCCAGGCCCGTTGCGCTAACGAGCATCCCCAGGCCGCCGTCAACACTCACCAACGGCGCCGCGTGCGTCGCAGTTGCCACCGTCAGCAGGCCCAGCGCAGCAGCCCATGTTTTCAATCGTTTCATCGGGGTTTCTGCTTGCAGTTGTTGATGCCAGCAAGCTCTTCGCAGGCAGATGACGCGTGATATTCGAAGTGGTTTTGGCCATGGCGCGGAACTCTCTCAAGCAGGGTTGGTTTTTGTGAAGACCTGACACGGCTCAGCTACGGACAGATCGGGCGCTCTTTTTCTGGGCGCGATGCTAGGGATGCCGCGCCTCCGTTGACATGGTCCATTTAGACCAGAGCCCCCCCCGCAGGCAGGGTGCTGTAATCGCGGCCATGAGCCCGCCCCATGTCCTCTTGATCGACGACCACGCCATGTTCCGGTCCGGGCTCAGGCTGGTGATCTCGTCGGCCATGGCGGAGGCGGTCATCCATGAAGCGGGCTCGCTTCAGGAGGCCATCGACGCCACGCCCGACCGCCTGGATGTGGTGCTGCTGGACATCCATTTGAGGGGACTGAGCGGGCTGGAGGGCCTGGCACTGCTCAAGCGCAAGTGGCCAAGGGTGCCGGTGATGATGGTGTCATCTCAGAGCGACCCCGAGACCGTGCACCTGGCGCTGGCCCGGGGTGCGGCAGGCTTTGTCTCAAAAGCGGAGACGGCCGACCAGATCGTGCAGGCCATCTGCAAGGTTTTGGAAGGCACGATTGCAGAAGGATTGCCTCCGGCCATCAAGTCGCCCAGCGCCCGGAGCCTGACCCCGCGCCAGTGCGAGGTGTTGGACCTGTTGAATCAGGGCCTGAGCAACAAGGTCATGGCTCGCCGCTTGTCGCTTTCCGACAATACCGTGCGCCGCCATGTGCAAGACATTCTGGAGTTCTTTAACGTTGGCAGCCGCGCCGAGGCGGTGGCGACAGCGCGGCAGCAGCGACTGATCGGTTAGCGGGAGAAGCGTTGAATCTGCACCGCCCATCAGGACATCAGTGCTTCACTTTGCGCTGGGCAACATGCTGGTGGAGCAACTGCGTCTTTTGCTGAACAGCGTCAGCACATCGGTGGTGCCGGTGGTGCTGCTCGGAAAAAAATACAGGTCACTAAATGCCAGTATTACCTCGCCTGACTGACAGTAAAAGTACTGCTGACAAAGTTCTCATACAGCAGGTGCAGGCGCTCGAAAGAGCATCGACAGGAGCCAGAGTAGCGACCTTCATCCAGGGAGCCGCGGCAAGTTGGCTGTGCCGACACGACTCCAATCAATGGCTTTTACTCGCGTGGTTAGCGGCGCTGGGGATTTTCAACATTGCTGCGGTCTCGCGAACCTTGTATTTGCGCCGACAGCCCTTGGATGCGAGTAACGCGCTTCACCGACTGCGCGTTTCTACGGCTCTGCCGACGATCAACGGTCTGCTGTGGGCAGCGGGCATATGGATCATGTGGGTTCCGGACAATCTGGAATTACAGCTATTGCTAATCCTTGTCATTGCAGGCATCTCCCAGGGCTCGCTACAGACATTGAAGGCACATCTGCCTGCGCTTTTCCGTTTTTTCACCCCCTGTGTTGGAAGTATCGTGGTCATGGCGTTCGCTTACCCCGGCCCGCACAGCCTGAACATCGGGGTAGGCACAATCCTTTACATGGCCTGGTGCATCGGCTTCGGCATCACTGCCCACCGCGAATTCTTGGAGTCGACTCGCAAAAACTTCGAATTCGAAGAATTGTCAATCAGTCTCCAGGTGCAAAAAGATATTGCCGAGACAGCCATCCAAGCCAAATCACGATTTCTGGCGGCTGCAAGTCATGATTTGCGCCAACCGATCCATGCGCAGGGCCTGTTTCTGGATGTGTTGCAACGCACGACCTTGAGCCCCGCCCAGCATGAACTGGTGGCCAGCGCTGCCGCGGCGTGCAGCGCATCGGCCGAGATGCTCAATACCTTGCTGGATTTTTCTCGGATCGAAGCCGGTGTGATCAAGCCGCAAATTCGGGCATTCATGGTGCAGCCGCTACTAAACAAGATCGAGCGAGAGTTCGCCCAGCAGGCCGACGCAAAGGGCCTGGAATACCGATCACGCGAAAGCGCATTGGCTGTGCATTCAGACCCGGCGTTGATTGAGCTAATCCTGCGCAATTTAGTTTCCAATGCCATCCGCTATACCGAGCGCGGGGGACTGCTGGTGGCCTGCAGGCGCCGCGGAAGCCAAGTTTTGCTGGAGGTTTTCGATACGGGTATAGGCATCGAGGCCTCGCAGCAACGTGCCGTGTTTCGCGAGTTCCATCAGCTCGGCAACCCGGAGCGTGACCGGACCAAGGGGCTGGGGCTCGGGCTGGCCATTGTGGAAGGCCTGGCCCGCACCTTGGGGCACGCACTGTCGCTGGACTCCAGGCGGGCGCGTGGCAGCGTGTTCAGACTGACGGTGCCGCTGGCCACCGAAGCCCCCGCAGCAAGGCTCGCGCCGGCCGAGCCGCGCACAGCACAGCCGCTGCGCCTGCGGGTTCTGGTGGTGGACGATGATGAATCGGTGCGCCAAAGCATGCAGCATCTCCTGCGCGATTGGGGCTGCGAGTGCCACGCCGTTGAGTCCATCGAAGCTGCGCTGAGCCTGTCGCGCAGGTGGGTGCCCGAAGTCGTCATCAGTGACTACCAACTGCGCGACCAGCGCACCGGCGTTGAAGTGATCGAGGCCTTGCGCGCGGCGGTCGGGCGCGGTCTGCCCGCCTTGTTGATCACTGGCGACACCGCGCCACAGCGCCTGCGCGAAGCCGTGGGCAGCGGGCTGCCACTGCTGCACAAGCCCGTGTCACCCAGCCGGCTGTACCGCGAGTTGGTCACCGTGGTGCCGTGCTGATTTCTGCGATCCAGGCCTGGAGGCAGCTTTTGCCTCAACAGGCCTTTGGTACTGAAGCTCCGTGACTAGCGCGCAGCAGCCATCGACAACGAAAGTGCCGGTGGCTCGTACAGGTCGAGGTTCGAACTCCGCTGAGTGTTTGGCCGGGCGACGAGCGTCAGTTTTCACGTCGTTCACTTCGGCATCAGCGAGGACAGGTTTGGGCACACTGCTGCCGTATAGATGCCACTCGCGACCGGCAGCAAGCCCTGCAAAGATGCCCTCTCTACTGGCGATCGACGAGCGCCCCCGCCCTCCGACGGCAAGGTGTGCTGCCGCGGCTTGGTGAAGAACCCGGCACGGCTGACAATGCCCTTTGCGCTGAGCAGCACGGCGGCAGTTGCCCAGCGCTCGGGGATCCGCGCGCTCTGAGCTCACAGGCCGCGACGTGTAAGCTTCTCCGAGCTGGCCTGGCGGCGGCGCGCGTCAAGGTGGTTGTCGCCTCAGTCATGAAGACTTTGGCTGAATATCTTGGCTGTGAAGCGCTGTCGCAACGACCGTGTCGCGCTCTGGATTGAGCGTGACGGCGCCGATGGGCGACCAGTTCCGGGTGCGACCTGACCAACGCGCAGGCTGGCGCTGGCGAGCCTGCTTATACGGCTCTGTGCGGGCCGCCAGGATGGCGACGTCGTAACCGGCATGTCGTTGCGCCGGGCTCAACATGCCCGACTACCCTATCTGCGGCGAGCTCACTGCTCCGACAGGACGCATGCCCTAACACTTCAGTTCCCGGAACCGCCGGCGCTGCTTCAGCAAAGTGGCCTGCACTTCTGCCAGTTCCCCGTCCCTGGCCACGCGCTCCGACGCTTCGGCCTGCGGCAGACTGAAGTCCAGTGCGGCGCATTCGCGCTGGACCGCGGGCCTCAAGTAGACGCGCTTGCGTGCGACCTCGAACTGCGGATGGTCCTTTCCGGTCAGGGGGCGCAACGCATCGCCCATCTGTTCATCGAACTGCTCTCTGCGCACGTCCGCACCAGGTCGTTCGTTGCCTGTAGAGGTCATGCCGCGAGTGGGCTCCACCTGCAGCCGCTTGGCTGCAGCGCATGGCTCGTCGCTGTAGTGCACGCGGCCATCCTTCTCACACTTGAAGACGGTTCGACTCGGCGCGGGGAGGTGTTGAGAGAAGACAGAGCCGCTGAGACCGGCAAGTGCGACGAAAAGGCAGGACAGGTTTTGGAGCTTCATACGCAGAATCTAGCGGTCGACTCAACTCAACGCTCTCGGCGGGTCCAGCGCGCTGGCGAGCGGTTGCAGCATAGGTCCGCTTCCGCTGGCGGATTCAACCGGTCTACGCAACACATTCGCTGAATCGCTCAGCGGGCGTTTGGAAGCCGAGCGTTTTGCGCGGGCTCTCGTTCAATTGTCTGGCGATCGAATTGAGCTTGGCCTGAGAGTAGCCGGAGATGTCGATGCCTTTTGGCATGTACTGCCTGAGCAGCCCATTGGTGTTCTCATTGCTGCCGCGTTGCCAAGGACTTTGAGGGTCACAGAAGTAGACCTGGATGTCGGTGGCCATGGTGAATCGCTTGTGCCCATGCATCTCCGTGCCTCGATCCCAGGTGAGCGATTTGTAGAGCTCCTGAGGCAGCTTGCGAGCATGCTTGATGAGCGCGTTGACGACCGTCTGCGAGTCCTTGCCGTCCAGCTTCACCAGCATCACGTATCTCGTTTGGCGCTCGACCAGCGTCGCGATCTGGCTGTTGCCGCTGCCGAAGACCAGGTCTCCTTCCCAATGACCAGGCACCGCCCGGTCTTCGACTGACGCGGGCCGCTCACTGATCGTCACCGCGTCGACGATCTGGCCATGGATCGCAGTCTTCTGCGTGTAGGAGCGCGAGCGACGCATGCCGCGCGTGCGCCGCAGATGCTCCAGCAACTCCTTCTTCAAGGCGCCACGCGCTTGAATGAACAGGCTGCGGTAGATCGTCTCGTGTGACACGTGAAGGCTCTGGTCGTTCGGATAAGTATGCTGGAGCCAGCCCGCGATTTGCTCTGGCGACCACAGCATCCGGAGCATGTCCGCCACGATGCCAGCCAGCGCCCGGTGCTTGGCTAGTTTGCAGATCTTCGGTCGAAGAGCGCGTTCCCATGCAGCCTGATCTGCCAGGGTTGCCCGATAGCCGTGCTGGCCGCCGTTGCGACAGATCTCCCGGCTGATCGTCGACGGCGCCCTGCCGAGTTGAACGGCGATCGAACGCATCGACTGCCCCGCCATCAGCGCACGCGAGATCTCTTCTCTCTCCGCCAGAGTCAACGCGGTTGCGCAGCGTCGACGCTCAGGCGGTCGAATGCCACCGGACTTCGCCAGGATCGTCTGGATCGATGTGTGCCCCCGGTCGAACAGCTTGCCGATCTGCTGAAGCGTCCAGCCGTCCTTCCATCGCTCCCACATCACTGCCTTCTGCGTGGCGGTGTAGTACGTCCGTGTCCGGTACTTCATTTGCAACACTCCTTCTGCCTGGGCAGTGGTTAGTGTGTTGCACCGACCGGTTGAATCCGCCCTGCAAAGCTGCCCTTCGCTGCGATTCAGATCGCAGCCGCCACCGCCGCATACACCTGCGCCGCCTGCCCTTGCGGCAACGGCACATACCGCGCCGCCATCGCCTGCGCCAGCGCCATCGCGGCGGGCTGGGGCCGTGGCGAGGTGTCGATGAGCACGCTGGCCATGCCTTCGGACCGCAAGCGTTGGGCGGCGGTAAGCGCGTCCTGCATCGCCTGCGGCCGGCCGGGGCTGCCGTCGCGGGCGATGTTGGCGCGGGCGTCGGTCAGGAAGATGAGCACCGCCCGGGCGCCGTCGCGTGACTGCAGGCTGCTGCCCAGCAACCACGCGGCCTCGATACCTGCCGCCAGCGGTGTGCCGCCGCCGCCGGGCAGGCCGGAAAGCGAACGGCGCGCGCGCACCAGCGAGCGGGTGGGCGGCAGCAGCACCTCGGCGCCATCGCCGCGAAAAGCGATCAGCGCCACGCGGTCGCGGCGCACGTAGCAGTCGGCCAGCAGCAGCTCCACCGCACCCTTGGCCTCGGCCAGCCGGTTGAGCGCCTGCGAGCCGGAGGCGTCGACGACGAACACGGTCGTCGTCTCGGTGGGGCGGCGGTAGCGCTTGATGTGGAAGTCGTCGCGCCGCAGCAGCAGACGGGCGGCGGCGGGCGCTAGGCCTTGCTGCTCGCACTCCAGCAGCCGCAGGCGTTGCCAGGGGATGGCGGCACGCATCGTGGCGAGCAGATCCAGGCGGCTGCCGGCGCGCAGGCTGCCGCGCCGCGAGGCCAGCGGCCGGCCGCTCTGCGCCGGGCGAGCCGCGGCACCGCGCCGCCCGGCGCCGGCGCCGCGGCTCGCGGGCGCGCCGGCCAGGCTGGCCAGCAGGCCCGCCGGGATGGCGGCCTGGGTGGCGGCGATCATCTGCTCCTGCAGCTCCTCGGCCTGGTGCTCTGCGTCGCTCGGGCCGGACGATGGCGCTTCGGCGGATGTGGGCTCCGGTTGATTCGGTTCGGCTGCCTCGGCCGGCGCGGACGACTCGGGCTCCGGCGCCGACTCGGCTTCCATCTGCGCCTGCGGCAAGGCCCGCGCGCGTGGCGCCAGCACCAGCCGCGCCGCCAGTTCGGCATCGGCTTGTGTCACTTCATCTCGCCCCGCAACGGCTGCCGCCGCGCAGGCCGCGCGCCAGGCCTGCCAGGGCGCGCGCAGGGACTGCAGGCCCAGCGCGGCGGCCGTGCCGCACAGCGCCTGCACGGTGGCATCGTCGTAGGGGATGCGAGCCAGCCGCTGACGAGCTTCGGTCAGGTCAAACGGCAAGTCCTGCCCCTCGCCCAGCCCGGTCAGGCCCGCAGCGAGGTCGAGTACGGCAGGACTGGCGATCAGCGCCAGCCGCTCCAGCAGGCTGCCCGGCAGTTGCTCCTCGGCCGTCTGCCCTTCGTCCAGCGCCACGACGCAGAAGCGCGAGACGCCATGCTCCAGCGCCGACGCGAGCTTGGCCGCCAGCCCGGCATCGACGCGCTCGGCCATGGGCAGCAGCAGCACGCCGCCATCGGCCTCGGCCAGCAGGCCGGCCTGCGCGACCGGCCGGCCGGCGGCCAGGCTCAGGCCCAGGTCCAGGCCGCCCAGCAGGCGCTCGTCGTCGACCTGCAGCGGCAGGCGGCGCCAGGGCGTGCGTTCAGGCAAGGCGCGGCGCAGGCTGGCCAGCACCGCGTCACGCGCCGGGCCGGCGGGGCCGCGCAGGCACAGGCCGCCCAGAGCTTGCGGGTCGACGGCAAGCAGGCAGACAGCCTGCAAGGCCGGGTCTAACTGAATCAGGTCCACAGCTCGGCGACCGCACGCTCGATGCGCTGGCCCGACCCCGTGTCATCCAGCGGGTTGCGGCGCAGCCGGTGGCGCAGTGCGGGCACGGCGATCTCGCGCAGATGCGCCAGCGTGACTTCGGGCGCGGCTTGCAGCGCCGCCAGCGCACGAGCGGCGCGCATCAGCGTCAGCTCGCCGCGCAGGCCGTCGCTGCCCACCGCCACGCACAGCTCGGCGGCGCGGTGCAGCACGACGTCTCCCACGACCAGGTCGGGCAGGCGCTCGCGGGCCTGCAGGATCTGCCGGCGCACCTTCGCGTCCTGCCTGGCCCACAGCGTCGTGAAGGCGACTGGGTCACGCTCGAAGGCATCACGGCGGCGCACGACCTCCACGCGCTGGGCGATGTCGCTCGGCGTCTTCACTTCGACCGACAGCCCGAAGCGGTCCAGCAGCTGCGGCCGCAGCTCGCCCTCCTCCGGGTTGCCACTGCCCACCAGCACGAAGCGCGCGGGGTGGCGCACGCTCAGCCCCTCGCGCTCGATGACGTTCTCGCCAGAGGCGGCCACGTCGATGAGCAGGTCGACGAGGTGGTCCTCCAGCAGGTTGACCTCGTCGATGTACAAGAAGCCGCGGTGCGCCTTGGCCAGCAGCCCGGGCTCGAAGACCTTGATGCCCTGCGACAGCGCGCGCTCCAGGTCCAGCGCGCCGAGCACGCGGTCCTCGCTGGCACCCAGCGGCAGGTCCACCACCGGCACGGGCACTTCCTCGGTCTTGAGGCGCCCGGCCAGCCTCAGCCGCGCGCAGTCCTCGCAGGCGGAAGACGCCGCCGGGTCGCAGTGGTAGCGGCAGCCTTGGACCGCGCGCATGCGAGGCAGCAGCGCCGCCAGGCCACGCACGGCGGTGGACTTGCCGGTGCCCCGGTCGCCCAGCACCAGCAGGCCGCCGATGGCGGGCTCGACGGCGGCGATGAGGATGGCGCGCTTCATCTCGTCCTGACCGACGAGGGCTGAAAAAGGGAATGGAGTGCTCATCAGGTTCAGGCCGCCTCGTTCTCGCGCGCGCGGCCTCGCGCCTTGCGCACCGCGTGGAAGGCCAGCAGCGCCAGCACCGGCACGCTCAGGCCCACGAACAGGTCGACGTCCAACGGCGCGCCCAGCGAGCGTCCGCCCTTGGCAAGGTAACCCGCCACGCCGGCCATGTAGTACACGATGGCGGCGACGGAGAGGCCTTCCACCGTCTGCTGCAGGCGCAGCTGCAGCCTGGCGCGCCGGTCCATGGAGGCCAGCAGCGCGTGGTTCTGGTGTTCGCGGGCGATGTCGACGCGGGTGGACAGCAGGTGGCTCGCCTGGGCGACGCGCTCGGACAGGTCGTGCATGCGCTGCGACACCGTGGCGCAGGTGGCCACGGCAGGCGTGAAGCGGCGCGACATGAACTCGTCGATGCTCTGCAGGCCGCTGAGCCGCCGCTCGCGCAGCTCGGCGATGCGGGTGCGCACCAGCTCGGCATAAGCGCGGCAGGCGCCGAAGCGGAACTGGCTGGCCGACAGGCCGCTCTCGACCTCGGCGGCCAGACGGGTCAGCTCGTGCAGCAACTTCTCGTCGCCGCCGGCGTCGCTGGCGATGTTGTCGGTGAGACCGGCCAGCGCGCGCTCGATGACCAGCAGCCGCGGCGACAGCCGGCGCGCGACCGGAAAGGCCAGCAGCGCCATCATGCGGTAGGCCTCGATCTCGAACAGCCGCTGCAGCATGCGACCGGCCATCAGCGGCGTGAAGCCCTGGTCGACCAGCACCAGGCGGCCGAAGCCGTCGGGGTGGATCAGGAAATCGGAGAAAGCCAGGCCGGCACCGTCGCCCACCGCGCTGCCAACGACCGGGCAGCCGGCGAAAAAGTCCTGCTGCAGATCGGGCAGCGACGGGGCGTCTTCGGCCTGCAGCAGCTCGGCATGCCCGGCATAGAGGGTCATGCCGGGCGCGCTGGCCAGCCAGCCGGGCGGCAACTGCGCCGCCGCCGGGTCTGCGAATGGCACCACGGAACCCGCCGCCAGCAACAACGTGTAGCTGGAGAACTCGCCGTGACGCTCCCACTTCAGCTGCACGCCACCGATGCGGCCGCTCCAGTGCACCGCGCCAGGCTCGGGGGCTGCCTGGCCATGGTTACGGCACAGCTTGCCGAGATGGGCCAACTCGCGGTCGCGCTCGTCGGGGTCCACCAGCACAGCCACATAGCTGGCACGGCCGGGCGCCGCCAACGGCTCAGACGGCCGGGCATGCACCTCCAGCGACAGCGAGGCGCGCTCGGGCAGGTCAGCCGGGAGGAGCCGCATGGATACCCTTTGCGCCTACGCGCTCGTCGCGCCTTGAGGGCCTGGCGCCGGGCCGCCCCCAAGCTGGCCCGCGGGGCGATGTCGCCCGGGCTCAACGCCCAGGCAAGCGCCGTTTCCTCGGGGGCTGAGGCTGAACACCGTGCGTCCAGTGGATGGCCTGTGACCGCCCAAGGGCTGCGCCCCTTGCCGCAGCGCGGTCTGCCAGACCGACCGGGCGCCCACGCGTTCAGCGTGGCGAGCGTGGGCGAGGGGCGCCATCGTCACGGCTTCTTGACGTAAGCGGTGCACCAGCCCTTTGCGGCCACCTGCTTGCCGGCAAAGATCGGGCAGCCGCCGGATGCCGCGCCAGCCTTGCCCTGGTAGAGCGCACAGTTGCTGCACGCGGCGCCGGCCGTGTGCTTGGGCTGCTTGGCCTTGTCGATCTTGCTGGCGTCGGCGTGATAGCCAAGCGAGACCGCAGTGGGGTCCTTCTCGTCGACCATGGCCTGCGACCAGGCGGTGCCGGCTAGCAGGCCTGCGCCTGCCACGGGGACCAGGCGGATGAAGTTGCGACGTGTGCTCATGGTGCTTGCCTTCCTTGCCCGAGGGGCTGGGTGGGTGTGAAAAGTTCGGGACGACGCCGGCGCGCCAGCAGGTCCATCAGATGGGCCACGCCAGCGGCGACCAGGCAGAGAACGATCCAGGCAGCGTTTGAGCCGACAAGGCTCAGGCGCAATGCCAGGGTCAGGCTCAGCCCGGCCAGCAGATTGGGCGCCAGATTCGCCACACCCGTGGGCCGGCGCAGCAAGAGCCACAGCAATTCGATCAGGCTCACCGCCAGCACCAGGTCCACCCCGTGCAGCAGCAGCGCGGCCTCGGTGGATTTGTCCATCAGACGCGCGCCCATCCGAGCAGATGGGCGACATCCTTGAAGAAGATGCGCGCGTGCGCCATCGGGCGAGCCCGCACCAGGCGCTTGTGCATGTACGCGTCGAAGGTCAGCTGCTGCACGTCGCGGTCGCGGCAGATGCTGACGAAACGCTCGCGGCGCTTGTCGCTGCAGTACCAGAAACGCTGCATCATGCCGAGGATCCAGAACACCCGGCCGTGCTCCCGCATGAAGCGCTTGCGAGCCAGCGCCAGCGACTTCACGTCGCCCGTCTGCAGCAGCCGCTGCACGGCCTCGGCAGCCAGCCGCCCGCCCAGCATGGCGTAGTAGATGCCCTCACCCGACGCCGGCGCCACGACGCCCGCCGCATCGCCGGCCAGCACCACGTCACGGCCATTGTCCCAGCGGGGCAGAGGCTTCATGGGGATGGGCGCGCCCTCTCGGCGCAAGGTGCGCGCATGGGTCAGGCCCGCGCCGGCCCGCAGTTGCATGACGCCGCGGCGCAGCGAGAAGCCCTTGTCGGCGCTGCCGGTGCCGATGCTGGCGCTGGCACCGTGCGGGAACACCCAGCCGTAGAAGTCGGGCGACAGCGCGCCGCGGTAGTGCACTTCGCAGCGGCTGCCGAGGTAGCCCGCCGGAACGTCGTCGGGCACGGCGACGATCTCGTGATACGCGAACACGAAGCGGCCTTGGTCCGCCCCCGGGATGGCCTGCTGCGCCACCTGGGAACGGGCGCCGTCGGCGCCAATGACGGCACGCGTGCGCACCCGGCCGGGGCCCCCGGCGGCGCCGTAGTGCACGACGCTGATGCCGTCGGGGTCGCGGTCCAGGCGCTCGAAGCTGCCCTCGCGGCGCTCGGCGCCGTGCGAAGCGGCGCGCTCGCGCAGCCATTCATCGAAATGCTCGCGGTCCACCATGCCGACGAAGCCGCCTTCGATGGGGATGTCAACCTCCACCGCCTGCGGCGAGATCATCCGCGCGGCGGTGGCGCGCGCCACCAGCAGGGACTCGGGGATGGCGAAGTCCGCGATGAGCCGCGGCGGGATGGCGCCGCCGCAGGGCTTGATGCGACCGGCGCGGTCCAGCAGCAGCACGTGCAGGCCCTGGCGCGCCAGGTCGTCGGCCGCCGTTGCGCCGGCCGGGCCGCCGCCGATCACGACGGCATCAAAGTCCACCGGCTGGCTGAGGCTCATAGCGCTCTCCCACGTTGATACGCGCTGCCCTGGCGCGTGGTTCGACCCGGGCGGCCAGGCGTGCGGCCCACAGAAACAGGCCGGCGTCGAGCAGGAACACCAGGGCGTAGGCTGGGCCGGCATCCGCCAGCAGCCAGCGGGTCAGGTCACTCGCGGCAGTGCCGAGCACGCCGCCGAGCGCAAACGCCATCGCCTGCGCCGCGCCCCACAGGCCTATGCGCACGCCCTCATGTCCGGCCTCGCCGGCGCCGGCCAAGCCCATCATGGAGCCGATGGCAGCGATAGAGAAGGCGCCGGTCGCGAGCCCCAGCGCGAACACATTGAGCCGCAGCGGCCAGTTGGGCCCGACCAGGCCGGCGCACACCAGCCCGCCCAGTGCCAGCGCGGAGGCCGCGCAGCCCCACACGGTCCAGCTGCGCAGCGAGCCCCAGTGCCGGCCTGCCCAGCGGCTGCCGGCAGCGGCCGCAATCAGCATGCCGACCAGGGCACCGCCGTGCTGCGTGCCAGACAGCTGGGTGGTAGCGCCGGGCGTGAGGCCGAACACCAGGCCGGCGAAGGGCTCCAGGATCAGGTCCTGCATGCTGAAGGCCAGCATGGAGACGAAGACGAAGACGGTGAAGCGGCGGGCCCGGGGTTCGCCCCAGGCATCGACGAGGGCCTGCTTGAACGCGATCGGTGCAGGCGCCTCGGCGGCCGGCTGTGCGGGCCCTTCCAGCCCCATCACTGCCAGCACGGTCAGCAACACGGCGGACGCCGCAACGCCACCCGCAACCCCCAGCAGGCGCCCGGGCGAGAAAGGGTCCAGCAGGCTGCCGGCCACGCCGGCCGTGACGACGAAGCCGACGATCATCATGATCCACACCGTCGTGGCCGCTGCAGCGCGCCTTTCTGCCGGCACGCGCTTGGCCAGCAGCGCCAGCAGCGAAGTGCCGCTGGCAGCCACGCCCAGGCCGATGAGCGTGTAGGCCAGCACCGCCAGAGCGATACCGGCGACCGCGCTGCTGCCCATCCACACGGTGGCCAGCGCGGCCAGCCAGCCGCCGGCGGCCAGCGTGACCATGCCGCCGATGATCCAGGGCGTGCGGCGCCGTCCGAGGTCAGAGCCATGGCCCATACGCGGGCGGCTGATCTGCACGACGTAGTGCAGCGCCAGCAACAGGCCCGGCAGCAGAGCCGGTAGTGCCATTTCCACCACCATCACGCGGTTCAGCGTCGACGTGGTCAGCACGACGATGGCGCCCAGGCTGGCCTGCACCAGGCCCAGACGCAGCACGCTGATCGATCCGAACGGTCGGGTCATGTGAGCACCCTTCTCGCAACGCGCTTGCCTGGCCGAGACGGCCGGGCGCTTGCTAGGCATCGCAACTCCGGGCGCACTCCTGCCACGCCGCAGCGAGCTTGCTGTGGGCGGCCAGGCGCTGCGCTCATGTCACGATCCCGCGCAGCGCGAAGGCGCTGACCAGCATGCCCGATACATAAAGCGGCACGCCGGCGCCGCTGTACCAAACGGCACGCGCCAGCGGCTGGGCGACAAAGCGCTTCATCATCAGCAACTGCACCGCCAGCAGGCCAGCCACGGCCAGGCCGTGCCAGCCCTGGCCCCAGTGCCACAGCAGCAACGCCACGACGACTTGCGGCACGGCCATGACCAGGGAGGCGACCTGCGCGGCGCGCGGCGCGCCAAGCATGACCGGCAGGGAGGCGATGCCCATCTGACGGTCACCCTTCATCGACTTGAAGTCGTTCAGCGTCATGATGCCGTGTGCACCCAGGCTGTAAAGCAGCGCCAGCGCCAGCGAGCGGCCATCGGGCAACTCGCCCATGGCCATGACGGCGGCCCCGGTGATCCAGGCCAGACCTTCGTAGCACAGGCCGCATGCGGCATTGCCCCACCAGCCATTGCGCTTCAGGCGCAGCGGCGGCGCGCTGTAGGCCCAGGCCAGCAGCAGGCCCACCATGCCCGCCAGGAAGCCCACCGGGCCCAGCTGCCACGCCAGCAGCAGCGACAGCAGCGTCCAGACCACGGCGATGTACAGGCCCCAGTGGCCCGGCATGCGGCCGGATGGAATGGGCCGCTGAGGCTCGTTGATGGCGTCGACATGGCGGTCGAACCAGTCGTTGACAGCCTGGCTGGTGGCGCAGACGAAGGGGCCAGCCAGCAGCACGCCGGCAACGATCAGCGGCCAGCGGCCCTCAGCCGGCATCCCCGAAGCCACCACACCGCAGCCAAAAGCCCACATCGGCGGAAACCAGGTGATGGGCTTGAGCAGTTCGGCGACAGCCGAAAGAGCGGGGCGCTGCATGCAGCCTATTCTGAGCTGACACCATTCAATGTCAAGTCAGATTTACACTCCGTCGGCGCTCCCATGGAGCGCGCGGATGTGACGCGCTACTCCGGGCTGGCGGAGCCGCCGGAGTCCTGCATGCCGTAGCGCCGCAGCTTCATGTACAGGCCCTGCCGCGACAGCCCGAGCATCTCGGCGGCAGACGCGCGGTTGTCCCGAGTGAGGCCGAGCGCCGCCTCGATGCACAGACGCTCGATGAGGTCGGTGGTCTCGCCAACGATGTCCTTCAGCGGCAGCCGGCCCACCAGGCCGGTGAGCTGCTCCACGGAGCGGGGCAGCTGGCGGTTGGAACGGCCCTCGGCGGGCAGGCGCCTGGCGACATCGCGGATGGAGAAGCCGAGGCAGGCCTGGGGACCGTCAGGCACCGCCACGGCCGAGATCTCCACCGCGGCTGGCTCTCCGTAGCTGCCGCGCAAGGTCGTCGGGAACAGGCGCAGCACGCCGTGCTGGCGCAGGTTGGTGATCAGCACGTTCAGGTCCACCGACGAGCGACCCAGCCAGCGGTCCAGCGACTGGCCCTGCAGCGACTCGCCGGCCGACAGCTGCAGCATGTCGCTGAAGGCCTGGTTGGCACTGAGGATGCGGCCCTGCATGTCGGTCAGCACGAAGGCGTCGGGCATGGCGTTGACGACGTCCGGCAGCGAAGGGCCTTCGGCCTTGCGGCTGGCAGTGCGTTCAGGGCTGGTGGCGCGGGCGGGCGACAGGCGCACCAGCAGCGAGCTGCTGCTGTCCTGCTTGAACAGGCTGGCCGCGAGCCTCAGCTCGGTGTTGCCGTTGGCCAGTCGCACCAGCGTGTCGTCACTGCGGCCGGCGCTGCGCGCCTGCGAGAAGCTGGCATACGACTCGGCCTGGCTCTCCACGGCGAGCAGTTCAGCGAAGCTGCGGCCAACGATGCGCTTGGTCGAATCGCCCAGCAGGCGTGCCGCAGCCGCGTTGTGTTCGAACACGACCAGGGAGGCCGCATCGAGCACCAGCACGGCCTCGTCGACGGCTTCGAACAACAGTCGGTAGCGCGCCTCGGTGTGGCGCAGGCGGAGGTAGTCCCGCTCCATGGACTGCTGGGCATCCACGAGGCGCTGCTGCACCGCGGCCACTTCGCGCAGGTCGCGGCCCAAGGCCAACAGGCGGCCCTGCACGCCCATGGGCACGATGTTGTAGCTGACCGGCAAATCGACGCCGCCGGACAAGGCGTGGGTGACCTGGCGTGCGGGGCGCTCGCCCGGGTTCTCGGTGCCAGCCCCCCCCGAGGCGGCCACGGCGAGCATCGCGTTGACCTTGCCCCGGTTCTCGACCGTGACCGTCTCGATCCAGCGCCGGCCCACCCACTGGCGCAGCTCGCCCAGTTCCTGGCTGCGGCCACTGCTCAAGGAGATGTCGCGGATCACACCCTGACTGTCCAGCACCAACGCCAGATCGGCAGAGGCAGCCACCACCGCGGCAAGGACGTCGGCATTCAGGTCAGCAAAATAGAGCTGGGGCGCTCCGAACCGCTGATCGGTGGCCGATGTGCCAAGGTTGTGCATCGAGCTCCCTGAAATGCAAAGTGCAGCACAGTGATGCCGCCGAAGGACCTGAAGGAAGTCGGTGTCGCGAGTAGGCAGCCGGCGCTGACAGACGTCAAGTTCGCTTGACGCGCCGGGCAATCCCGTTTTTCGCGGCCTCAACGGCGCTGCAGGCGTCACCAGCCATCGAATCCGCCCCGCAAAGCCGAGCCAGTTCTGGCATTTGCGCCGCCATGGGGCCACCGACCATCACAAAAATATCGCGGTTGGCTGACGCCTCACGCATGTCAAGAATAGCAGACGCTACATGGGGGATGCTGTCGCTCGTCGAGATTGACAGTCCGAACATGTCGAACCAATTGCCGGTCAAACGGGCATGCAGATCAGCCCACGAGGCCTTGGGCTCGCATTCGACATCCCAGCCGGCACGAGTGAAGAACTCGGCCGCCATGACGACACCGAACGTGTGCTGTGCGCCCGGCACGGCCGCCAACAGGGCACGGTGGCCGTCCCCGTCCGGGCGCGCCACTTGATTGAAACGACTCCCCTGCTCATGCAGCACGCGCTGCAGCCGCCACAGGCCGATGGTGACCTGCGAGAAGTCGTAGCGGTCCTCCTCCCACAGCTCGCCCATCCAGCGGGCGCACGGCGCCAGCAGGTCCAGGAAGACCTGCTCTTGCGAAGCGCCAGCGTCCAGCAGCGCGCGCACATAGCTGTTGGCGCTGTCGGCGCCGCCCTCCGCCGCCAGGCGTGCCAGCGTGTGCACGTGCTCGGTCGTCATGGCCAGCGGCGGCCGCGGCGGGCTGTCCCGCAGCGGCTGGGCGCTGTGCATCAGCATCAGGCGCGGAATGATCTCCAGCTCGACGATTCGCGACAGCTGCATGTCCGGCGAGGTGTTGCTGGACACCAGATGCGGGGAGGCAAGCCGGGGTCGCCCGTCGTCTGCCAGCGGCGCGCGATTGGCAGAGAGCTCAGCACTCTTCATGGCCAGCATCTCGGCCAGGGTCAGCGGGTCGGCCTGAAACAGCACCTCACCCTTTGCCGTGCCTCGGGAGGCTGCGGCCATGGCGCGCGGCGCCTGCTGGCGTTTGGCCAGCCTGTTGTTCGTCCATCCAGCCACCACGTATCTCCTCGTGGGCTGGTTGGCAGCAAGGGTTCCCTGTGAGCGGCCGGAAATCATCGGCTCCGGTCCTCGGCGCTGGGCAGCGTCAGAAATCGCTACTGCTAACCGTTTTGTTTCGCTTGATCTTCGTCGTTATGGGACTGAGACATGCTCAGTCAGCTTGCGTTGACAGCCTGCCGAAGCAATGTCGCGTGTCATCTGGGCTCGCGTCAAGCTGATTTTCCCGATCCGGCAAGAAATGTCTAGTTTTGTTTACGTCAATTCCGATTGACAGTCGCAAACCGCGGGCCTAGATTCGCCCCCATGTCGAACCCCACCGCCTCGTCCGCCACCCCGAGGCCGGGCTTGCGCCCCGTTCGCCCGCCTCTCTACACAGCGCAACAACGCGCCCGCCGGGACGCCAGCATCTGGACCCTGATCCAGGGCGTGCTGGCCCCCGTGCAGTTTGTGGTGTTCCTCGTCAGCCTGGCCCTGGTGCTGCGTTTCCTGGCGACCGGAACGGGCGAGCAGGCGGCGGCGCTGTCGGTGCTGGTCAAGACACTGACGCTGTACACCATCATGGTGACCGGCTGCATCTGGGAGAAGGTGGTCTTCGGCCGCTGGCTGTTCGCCCCCGCCTTCTACTGGGAAGACATGTTCAGCATGGCGGTGCTGGCCTTGCACACGGCGTATGTGGTGGCCTGGTTCACCGGTTGGCTCAGCACACCGCAGCAGATGTGGCTGGCGCTGGCGGCCTACGCGACCTACTGCATCAACGCGGCGCAGTTCATCTGGAAGTTGCGCATGGCGCGGCTGGACCATGCGGCCAGCGTGACAGCGGGAGCAGCAGCATGAACGCGGTGATTCCCATCCAGCAAGCCGGCGGCTGCACGGACGCCCCGGTCCTGATGGAGCGCGGCCAGCGTGAGGTCTTCTGCGGCCTGACCGGCATCATCTGGCTGCACCGCAAGATGCAGGACGCCTTCTTCCTGGTGGTGGGCTCGCGCACCTGCGCCCACCTGATCCAGTCGGCGGCCGGCGTGATGATTTTTGCCGAACCGCGTTTCGCGACCGCCATCCTCGACGAGCGCGACCTGGCGGGCCTGGCCGATGCGCAGGACGAGCTGGACCGGGTGGTCAAGCGCCTGCTGGAGCGCCGGCCGGACATCCGTCTGCTCTTCTTGGTCGGCTCCTGCCCGTCAGAAGTCATCAAGCTGGACCTGTCGCGCGCCGCCGCCCGGCTCAGCCAGGAATTCATGCCGCAGGTGCGAGTGCTGAACTACTCGGGCAGCGGCATCGAGACCACCTTCACCCAAGGCGAGGACGCCTGCCTGGCGGCGCTGGTGCCCGTGCTGCCCATCTCCACGCAGCGGCTGGAGCCCGAGCTGCTGATCGTCGGCGCGCTGGCCGATGTGGTGGAGGACCAGTTCAGCCGCCTGTTCACCGCGATGGGCGGCCAGCGCTTCGCCTTCTTCCCGTCGCGCAGTTCCACCGCCCTGCCCGCCGTCGGCCCGCAGACGCGCTTCCTGCTGGCCCAGCCTTTCCTCGGCGACACCGCCAAGGCGCTGGAGTCGCGTGGCGCCACGCGAGTGGCGGCACCCTTCCCGCTTGGCGCCGAAGGCAGCGCCGCCTGGATGCAGGCCGCCGGCGCCGCGATGGGCGTGCCCGCTGAGGTGGTCGAGCAAGCCATCGCCCCCGCCCGCCAGCGCGCTGAAGCTGCGCTGGCCGCACACCGCGTGTCGCTGGCGGGGAAAAGCATCTTCTTCTTCCCCGATTCGCAGTTGGAAGTGCCGCTGGCGCGCTTTCTGGCGCGCGAGCTGGGCATGCAGCTGACCGAAGTCGGCTCGCCTTATCTGCACCGCCAGCACCTGGCCGAGGAGCTGGCCTGGCTGCCGGCCGGCACGCAGCTCTCGGAAGGCCAGGACGTGGAAAAGCAGCTGGACCGGTGCCGCGCCGCCGCGCCCGACATGGTCGTCTGCGGCCTGGGCCTGGCGAATCCGCTGGAGGCCGAGGGCTTCACGACCAAGTGGTCCATCGAGCTGGTGTTCACGCCCATCCAGGGCTTTGAGCAGGCCGGCGATCTGGCGGGTTTGTTCACCCGCCCCCTCACGCGGCGAACGCTGCTGGCGGCCTGACATGCAGCTCACGCTCTGGACCTACGAAGGCCCGCCCCACGTCGGCGCGATGCGCATCGCCACGGCCATGCGTGACGTTCACTACGTGCTGCACGCGCCGCAGGGCGACACCTACGCCGACCTGCTGTTCACGATGATCGAGCGCGCCAACAAGCGCCCACCGGTCACCTACACCACCTTCCAGGCCCGCGACCTGGGCGGCGACACGGCCCAGCTGTTCAAGGACGCCGCCCGCGACGCCTACGAGCGCTTCAAGCCGCAGGCCCTGCTGGTGGGCGCCTCCTGCACGGCCGAGCTGATCCAGGACGACCCGGGCGGCCTGACGCAGGCGCTGGCCCTGCCGGTGCCGGTCATTCCTCTGGAGCTGCCGGCCTACCAGAAGAAGGAAAACTGGGGCGCCGCCGAGACCTTCTACCAGCTGGTGCGGCACCTGGCCGTGAAGCCCACGCAACCTCGCGTGAAGGGCAACCAACCGCGCTGCAACATCCTGGGCCCGACAGCGCTGGGCTTTCGGCACCGGGACGACGTGCGCGAGATCCGCCAGCTGCTGGCACTCATCGGCGTGACCGTCAACGTGACCGCGCCGCTGGATGCCTCCCCCGCCGACATCGCCCGGCTGGCCGATGCTGACTTCAACGTCGTGCTCTACCCCGAGGTCGCTCAAACCGCCGCGAGCTGGATGACACGCAACTTCGGCTTGACCGCCACCAGGACCATCCCCATCGGCGCCACGGCCACACGCGAGTTCATCCGCGAAGTCGCCGCCCTTGCCGGCATCGACCCCGACGTTGCAGCCGCGGCCGCCCAATCCCGCTCGCCCTGGTACGCCAAGTCCGTGGACTCCAACTACCTGACCGGCAAACGCGTCTTCGTCTTCGGTGACGCGACGCACGCCATTGCCGCTGCCCGCGTGGCCGCCCACGAGTTCGGCTTCAAGGTCGTGGGGCTGGGCACCTACAGCCGAGAGTTCGCCCGCGACGTCCGCGAGGCCGCGGCGATCTACGGCGTCGAGCCGCTGATCAGCGACGACTACCTGGAGGTGGAGGCCGCCATCTGCGCCGCCGGCCCAGAGCTGGTGCTGGGCACGCAGATGGAGCGTCACATCGCCAAGCGGCTGGGCCTGCCCTGCGCGGTCATCTCAGCGCCGGTGCACGTGCAGGACTTCCCCGCGCGGTACTCGCCGCAGATGGGTTACGAGGGCGCCAACGTGCTGTTCGACACCTGGGTCCATCCACTGATGATGGGCCTGGAGGAGCACCTGATCGGGATGTTCCGCGGTGACTTCGAGTTCCACGAGGATGCAGCGCCGTCGCATCTCGGAGGCCCGGCCACACAGGCCCCTGCGCCGCCTGCGCTGATAGAAGTGCCGACCACGCCTTCAGCCCCGGCCGAATGGTCACCCGACGCCGAGAAGGAGTTGCGCAAGATCCCCTTCTTCGTGCGCGGCAAGGCCCGCCGCAACACGGAGGCCTATGCGCTCAGCAAGAGCGTGCCGGTCATCACCATCGAGACGCTCTATGACGCCAAAGCCCATTTCAGTCGTTAGGGCGCCGGCGATGAACGTGGTCATCGTGACCATGGACAGCCACCTCGCCAGCGCCGCCGAGCGCGCCAACGCGACGCTGTCCAAGGCCCTGCCCGGTCTGCGCCTGACCGTGCATGCCGCCGCCGAGTGGAACGAGAACCCCGCAGCGCTGGCCCGCTGCAAGGCCGACATCGCCCAGGGGCACATCGTCATCGCGTCGATGCTTTTTCTGGAAGACCATTTCATGCCCGTGCTGGCGGACCTGCAGGCACGCCGCGAGCACTGCGATGCGATGGTCTGCGCGATGTCCGCCGCCGAGGTCACCAAGCTGACCCGCATGGGCCGCTTCGACATGTCCGCGCCCGCCACGGGCGCAATGGCCTTCCTGAAGCGCCTGCGCGGCAAGCCGCCGGGCAAGGACGAGGGCAACAAGGGCAAGGGACAAGGCACAGCGGGCGCGCAGCAGATGAAGACGCTGCGCATGCTGCCCAAGATCCTGCGCTTCATCCCCGGCACGGCGCAGGACGTGCGAGCCTACTTCCTCACGCTGCAGTACTGGCTGGCGGGCTCCCAGGGCAACATCGACAACATGGTGCGCCTGCTGGTGGAGCGCTATGCCGACGGCCCGCGCAAGGCCATGCGCCTGAGCGCCAAGCCGCAGCAGCCCATCGACTATCCCGAGGTGGGCCTGTACCACCCGCGCATGAGCCACCCCAACGCCGTGGGCCTGATGGCCACGTCGCTGGACGCGCTGCCCAAGGTCGCCACCACCGGCACGCGCGGCACGGTGGGCCTGCTGGTCATGCGCTCCTACGTGCTGGCCGGCAATGCCGATCACTACAACGGCGTCATCACCGCGCTGGAGGCGCGCGGCCTGCGCGTGATCCCCGCGTTCGCGACGGGGCTGGACCAGCGCCCGGCCATCGCCGCATTCTTCCAGGGCGCGGACGGGCGCACGCGCATCGACGCACTGGTGTCGCTGACCGGCTTCAGCCTGGTGGGCGGCCCGGCCTACAACGACGCCAAGGCGGCAGAGGACGTGCTGGCCGCACTGGACGTGCCCTACCTCGCCGTGCATCCCATCGAGTTCCAGACGCTGGACCAGTGGGGCGGCTCGCCACGCGGCCTGCTGCCGGTGGAGTCCACCATCATGGTGGCCATCCCCGAGTTGGACGGCGCCACCGGCGCGATGGTGTTCGGCGGCCGCGCCAACGCCGCGCACGTTGCCTGCACCGGCTGCAGCCACGCCTGCCGCTTCGACAACGAGGTCGACGCGCACGACATGCACAGCTGCATCGAGCGTGCCGACGCGCTGGCCGCGCGCGTGGGCAAGCTGGTGGACCTGCGTCGCAGCGAGCGCGCCGAGCGTCGTGTGGCGGCCGTCATCTTCAACTTCCCGCCCAACGCCGGCGCCACCGGCACGGCCGCCTTCCTGTCGGTGTTCGAGTCGCTGTTCAACACGCTGGCCGCGATGCAGCGCGAGGGCTACACGGTGGACATGCCGGCCTCGGTCGACGCGCTGCGCGAAAGCCTCATCACCGGCAACGCCTCGCGCTACGGCGCGATGGCCAATGTGCACCACCGCATCCCGGCCAACGAGCACCTGCGGCGCGAGAAGTACCTGAAGGAGATCGAGGCGCAATGGGGCCCGTCGCCCGGCAAGCAGCAGAGCGACGGCAGCCACCTCTTTGTGCTGGGCGAGCGCTTCGGCAACGTGTTTGTGGGCATCCAGCCCGCCTTCGGTCACGAGGGCGATCCGATGCGCCTGCTGTTCGAGCAGGGTCACGCCCCCACGCATGCCTTCTCGGCGTTCTACCGCTGGCTGCGCGAGGACTTTGCTGCCCACGCGGTGCTGCATTTCGGCACCCATGGCGCGCTGGAGTTCATGCCCGGCAAGCAGGCGGGCATGTCGGCCCGCTGCTGGCCGGACCGTCTCATCAGCGACCTGCCCAACCTGTATCTCTACGCATCCAACAACCCGTCGGAGGGCAGCATCGCAAAGCGCCGTGCCGCCGCCACGCTGATCAGCTACCTCACGCCGCCGGTCGCCGAGGCCGGGCTGTACAAGGGCCTGGTCGAGCTGAAGGAGACGCTGGCGCGCTACCGCAGCCTGGAGCCGGAGGCACATGCCGAGCGCGACGCGTTGAGCTTGATGATCCAGGCCCAGGCAGCCGAGTTCGAACTCGCCGCCGCCGAACCGCTGTGGGGCGCAGACGCCGAAACGCGCATCGCCAAGCTCAGCGCGGCCGTGCTGGAACTCGAATACACGCTGATTCCCTACGGCCTGCATGTGGTGGGCCAGGCGCCTAGCGCCGCCGAGCGGGTGGACTTGCTGATGTCCTGCGCCGAGGCCTCCCACGGCGTGCGGCCCGAGCGCGCCGCCATCGAGGCGCTGGTGGCCGATGGCATGCCCACGTCGGGCGCCGACCTGCAAGACCTGGCCCTGCTGCAGCAGCTCAGCGACATGGACGAGCTGCTGTCCGAGGACCGCGAGATCGACGGCATCCTGCGCGCGCTGGACGGCCGTTTCCTGCGCCCCGCCCCGGGCGGCGACCTGCTGCGCACGCCCGCCGTGCTGCCCACGGGCCGCAACCTGCACGGCTTCGACCCCTTCCGCATTCCCAGCGCCTACGCGGTGAAGGACGGCTTCGACCAGGCGCAGCGCCTGCTGGACAAGCACATGGGCGCCGGCCATCCGCTGCCCGAGTCCATCGCCATGGTGCTGTGGGGCACCGACAACCTGAAGAGCGAGGGTGGCCCTATCGCCCAGGCGCTGGCGCTCATGGGCGCACGGCCACGCTTCGACAGCTACGGCCGCCTGGCCGGCGCCGAGCTGATATCGCTGGCCGACCTGGGCCGGCCCCGCATCGACGTGGTCATCACGCTGTCGGGCATCTTCCGGGACCTGCTGCCGCTGCAGATCAAGCTGCTGGCCGAGGCCGCCTTCCTGGCCGCGCAGGCCGACGAGCCGCTGGAGCAGAACTTCATCCGCCTGCATGCGCTGGCCTACCAGGCCGCCAACGGCGGCGACCTGGAGACGGCCTCGCTGCGCGTCTTCGGCAATGCCGAGGGGGCTTACGGCGCCAACATCAACAGCCTCATCGACAACAGCCGCTGGGAGGACGGTGACGAGCTGGCCGAGACCTACAGCCGCCGCAAGGGCTTTGCCTACGGCCGCGCCGGCCGGCCCATCCAGCAAGCCAAGCTGCTGCAGAGCGTGCTGGCCGACGTTCAGCTGGCCTACCAGAACCTGGACTCGGTGGAGTTGGGCATCACGACGGTGGACACCTATTTCGACACGCTGGGCGGCGTCAGCCGTGCGATCAAGCGGGCCAAGGTGCGCAAGGACGGCACGGATGCGCAGATGGCCCCGGTCTACATCGGCGACCAGACCCGCGACAGCTTCGGCGGCGGCGCCGTGCGCACGCTGGGCGAGCAGGTCGCGCTGGAGACGCGCACCCGCATGCTCAACCCCAAGTGGTACGAGGGCATGTTGAAGCACGGCTACGAGGGCGTGCGCCAGATCGAGGTGCACGTGACCAACACGATGGGCTGGTCCGCCACCACGGGCCAGGTTGCGCCCTGGGTCTACGAGCAGCTCAGCGCCACCTTCATGCTGGACCCCGCCATGCGCGAGCGTCTGGCCCAACTCAATCCCACCGCCTCTGCGCGGGTCGCCAACCGGCTGCTGGAAGCGTTTGAGCGCGACTACTGGCAGCCGGACGCCGACACGCTGCAAGCCCTGCGCCAGGCCGGCGACGAACTGGAAGACCGCCTCGAAGGCGTGATGCCGATGAAAGAAAAGGCCGCCGCATGAACATGGTCACCGAAGTCCCGATCCAAGAGATCGGAAACCGCCGACAGCCCGATGGCGCCGGCAGCGTGCAGGTTCAGATGGACCCCACCGTGCAGATCGGCACGGCCAAGTGCTTTGCCATCTACGGCAAGGGCGGCATCGGCAAGAGCACCACGTCCAGCAACCTCTCCGCTGCCTTCTCAAAGCTCGGCAAGCGAGTGCTGCAGATCGGCTGCGACCCCAAGCATGACTCCACTTTCACGCTGACCAAGAAGATGCTGCCCACCGTCATCGACGTGCTGGAGACGGTGAACTTCCACTCCGAGGAACTGCGCGTCGAGGACTTCGTCTTCGAGGGCTACAACGGCGTGATGTGCGTGGAAGCCGGCGGCCCGCCCGCCGGCACCGGCTGCGGCGGCTACGTCGTGGGCCAGACGGTCAAGCTGCTCAAGGAGCACCACCTGCTGGAAGACACCGACGTGGTGATCTTTGACGTGCTGGGCGACGTGGTCTGCGGCGGCTTTGCCGCGCCGCTGCAGCACGCCGACCGAGCGCTCATCGTCACGGCCAACGACTTCGACTCCATCTTCGCGATGAACCGCATCGTGCAGGCCATCGGCGCCAAGGCCAAGAACTACAAGGTTCGGCTGGGCGGCGTCATCGCCAACCGCAGCGCGGCGACTGACCAGATCGACAAGTACAACGACAAGATCGGCCTGAAGCTGGCGGCCCACTTCCCGGACCTGGACGTCATCCGCCGCAGCCGGCTGAAGAAGTCCACGCTGTTTGAGATGGAGCCCTCGCCCGAACTGGAGAAGGTGCAGGCCGAGTATCTCCGCCTGGCCGCCGCGTTGTGGCTGGGCGGCGAGCCCTACACCTGCGTGCCGATGAAAGACCGCGACATCTTCGACCTGCTGGGCTTCGACTGATGAACACCTCTGCCTACACCGCCCGTCGCGCCGAGATCGAGACCTACTTCGATCGAACGGCTGCCGACGCCTGGGCCCGCCTGACCTCCGACGCACCGGTGGGCCGCGTGCGTGCCACCGTGCGCGCCGGCCGTGACCGCATGCGGGGCACGCTGCTGTCCTGGCTGCCCGAGGACCTGCGCGGACAGCGCGTGCTGGACGCTGGCTGCGGCACCGGCGCGCTGGCCGTGGAGGCCGCCTGCCGCGGTGCGACCGTGCTGGCCATCGATCTCTCTCCCACGCTGGTGGACCTGGCCCGCCAGCGCCAGCCGGTCTTCAGCAACGGCGGCGGCATCGATTTCCGCGCGGGCGACATGCTGGACCCGGCGCTGGGCGAGTTCGATCACGTGGTGGGCATGGACTCGCTGATCCACTACGAGCCGGGCGACGCGGTCGAAGTCATCGCCGGCCTGGCCGCCCGCACCCGTCACTCGCTGCTGTTCACGTTTGCGCCCAGCAGCCCAGCGCTGGAAGTGTTCAAGGCTGTGGGCAAGCTCTTCCCGCGCGGCAACCGCTCACCCTCCATCGTGCCGGTGGCCGAGCGCCACCTGCAGCGCAGGCTGGACGACCATCCGCGGCTGCTGGCCTGGGGTGCGCGCCGCAGCCAGCGCATCTCCAGCGGCTTCTACACCTCGCAGGCGATGGAGCTGGTGCGGTCATGAAATCAGTTCTCCAGCTCAACCAACGCCTGGCCCTGAAGTGGTCACGACTGAGCCTGGAGTTCCTGCCGTTTGCCGATGTCGCCAGCACCGAGCTGCCGCTGTCGCGCCTGCTGCGCCTGGCGCTGTTCCAGGTGTCGGTGGGCATGGCCTATGCGTTGCTGGTGGGCACGCTGAACCGGGTCATGATCGTCGAGCTGGGCGTGTCGGCCTGGCTGGTGGCGCTGATGGTGGCGCTGCCGCTGCTGGCCGCGCCCTTCCGTGCGATGGTGGGCTACCGCTCCGACACGCATCTGTCGGCGCTCGGCTGGCGGCGTGTGCCCTACCTGTGGTTCGGCTCGCTGCTGCAGTTCGGCGGCTTGTCCATCATGCCGTTCGCGCTGATCCTGCTGCAGCCGGGTGCCGAGGCCAGCGCCCAGCCGGGCGGCGTGGTCATGGGCCACCTGGCAGCAGCGCTCGCCTTCTTGATGGTGGGCGCCGGCATGCAGACGACGCAGACCGCCGGCCTGGCCCTGGCCACCGACCAGGCCAGGCCGGACGCGCGGCCACGGGTCGTCGCGCTGATGTACGTGATGCTGCTGCTGGGCATGGTGATGGCCAGCGTGGTGTTCAGCCTGGTGCTGCAGGACTTCACCGCGACGCGCTTGGTGGGCGTGGTGCAGGGCGCGGCCATGGTCACCATGCTGTTCAACACGATTGCGCTATGGAAGCAAGAGGCGCGCGGCAGCATCCGGCGCGACCCCGATGCCGCGCCGCAGGAGCCCTTCCGCCAGGTCTGGCGCCGCTTCTCGGCCCAGCCACACACGCGCCGCTTCCTCGTCGCCGTGGCGCTGGGCACCGCCGCGTTCAACATGCAGGACATCGTGCTGGAGCCCTACGGCGGCGCGATCCTGAAGCTCTCGGTCGCGTCCACCAGCCTGCTGACCGCCGGCCTGGCTCTGGGCTCGTTCACCGCCTTCGCTATCGCTGCACGGCTGCTGCAGCATGGCTTCGATGCGTACCGCCTGGCGTCCATCGGCCTGCTGATAGGCATCTGCGCGTTCTCGGCCATCATCTTCGCGGCGCCGCTGGATTCGGGCTGGCTGTTCCGCTTCGGCAACTTCCTCATCGGTCTGGGCGGCGGGTTGTTCGCCGTCAGCACGTTGGTCGTCGCGATGGGGCTGGAGAACCAGGGCTGCGCGGGCCTCGCTATGGGCGCCTGGGGCGCCATGCAGGCCGGTGCCGGCGGCATCGCGGTGGCGCTGGGCGGCACGCTGCGTGACGGCTTCGAGGCGCTGGCCGCCCAGGGCTGGCTGGGCACGGCGATGTCCGAGCCGCAGGTGGCCTACAGCGTCGTCTATCACCTGGAGATCGCGCTGCTGTTCGGCACGCTGATCGCCATCGGTCCCCTCGTGCGCCCTGCTGGCGCGTCGCAACCAAAGCGTCAGCGTTTCGGGCTGGCGGAGTTCCCAGGCTAGGAGGCCTCCATGCAAACCGGTGCCATCACAGGCTACATCGACGTCGCCCAGCTCGTGCTCTACGCGTTCTGGATCTTCTTCGCGGGCCTCATCTACTACCTCCACCGCGAGAACAAGCGCGAGGGCTACCCGCTGGAGTCGGACCGCTCCCGGGCCATCACCGTGCAGGGCTGGCCGTCGGTGCCCGACGCCAAGACCTACCGGCTGGCCAACGGCGACACCGTGGACGCGCCCAGCGCGCGGCGCGACAACCAGCCTCTGGTGCACGCGGGTGCCTACCGCGGCGCGCCGCTGCAGCCCGATGCCGACACCGATGACCTGTTGCTGGCCGGTGTCGGGCCGGGCAGCTGGAGCGACCGTGCCGATGTGGCCGACATGACCTACGAAGGCCTGCCCAAGATCGTGCCGCTGCGCGCGGCGCCGGGTTTCGGCGTGGCGCCGCAGGACGTGGACCCGCGCGGCCTGCCGGTGCTGGGCGACGACGGCGCCGAGGGCGGCCGCGTGGTGGACATCTGGGTGGACCGTTCGGAGATGCTGTTCCGTTACCTGGAGGTGGATGTGGGCGGCGGCGCCCATGTGCTGCTGCCGATGAACTTCGCGCGCGTCGAGCAGCGTCGCATCCGCGTCAAGTCCATCCTCGGCCACCAGTTCGCCCGCGTGCCCAGGACCCGTGCGGCCGACCAGGTCACGCTGCTGGAAGAGGAAAAGATCATGGCCTACTACGGCGCCGGCACGCTGTACGCCACGCCCGCTCGCCAGGAGCCGCTGCTGTGAGGGCCGCCACCACGCTGGTCAACGTGCTGGCGCCCACCCACGAGCACGAGTTTGAGGCCACGCCCGGCCTGCCCGAGACCTTGCCCGCCCACGAGACGCAGCTGTGGCAAGGCAGCCCCGACGCCTGGCTGCTGGCGCGGCAGGCGCTGCATGTGGATCTCGTCGTCGTCTACTTCGGCGGGCTGCTGGCCTGGCGCGGCGTCACCAGCGCCTATGACGGCGCGTCCATCGGCCAGACGCTGATGGCCCTGGCCGGCATGCTGCCGCTGATCGTGCTGGCGCTGGCGCTGCTGGGCGGCATGGCCTGGCTGATGGCGCGCACGACGGTCTACACCATCACCAGCAAGCGCATCGTCATGCGCGTGGGTGTGGTGCTGAGCATCACGTTCAACCTGCCGTTCGCGCAGATCGCCTCGGCCGACCTGCGCCGGCGCGGCCACGGCGGCGACATCGTGCTCAGCTTGGCAGGCACCGACCGCATCGCCTACCTGCACCTGTGGCCGCATGTGCGGCCCTGGCGGCTCAAGCGCACGCAACCGATGCTGCGCGGCTTGAGCAATGCCAAGGCGGTCGCTGAGACGCTGGCCGGCGCGCTGCAGCGGGCCGAAGCCGCGCGGCATGCGCTGCCGGTGCGCGCCGTGGGCGCTGTCGACCAGCGCACCGGCGTGCCCGCGCTGGTCGCCAACCCACTCGCCCACGCGGCCTGAGAACGACCATGAACGCCAGCCTGCAAGCCAAACTGCCCCGGGTGCCGCTGATGGCCATGGCGGCCCTGGTGCTGAGCTGCCTGGTCGGCGTCAGCGCCGTGCGGCTGTCCGGCATGAGCGCTGTGCAGCAAGCCGACGCGGCCACGCTGAGCGCGCGCCAGCTGCGCTTCGAGGATCGCGACGACGGCGGCATTGCAGTGCGGGACGCCGCCAGCGGCGTGCTGCTGACGACCGTAGCGCCTGGCACCAACGGCTTTCTGCGCAGCACCATGCGCGGCCTGGTGCGTGAGCGCAAGCGCCAAGGCATCGGCCCCGAACTGCCGTTCGAGCTGCTGGGCCGGGCCGATGGCCGGCTGACGTTGGTCGACCCCGGCACGCAGCGGCGCGTCGACCTCGAATCTTTCGGCACCACCAACTCGGCGGTCTTCGCCCAGCTGCTGCCCCAAACCGACCTTGCCTCCCACGGAGCCCCCCATGTCGCCCAGCGCTGAACTGCACACGCCCGAAGATGCCGCCCGCCTGGCCAAGGCCGAGACGGTACTGACGCCGCGCTTCTACAAGACCGACTACGCCGCCATGGACCGGCTCGACATGAGCCCCATCCGCGCCGAGTGGGACGCCATGCTGGCCGAGTACGAAGGCGACAACAACCACGACCACTTCACCCGCACGCCGGAGTTCGCGGCCGAGGTGGCGGCGCTGTCGGCGCAGTGGTCGCCACAGCTGCGGCGCGACTTCCAGGAGTTCCTCGTCAGCTCGCTGACCAGCGAGTACAGCGGCTGCGTGCTCTACAACGAGATCCAGAAGAACGTCAGCAACCCCGACATCAAGCGGCTGATGCGCTACCTGACGCGCGACGAGTCGCGCCATGCCAACTTCATCAACCAGTCGCTGAAGGACTTCGGCCTGCAGGTGGATCTGCTCAACCTCAAGCAGAGCAAGGCCTACACCTACTTCAAGCCCAAGTACATCTTCTACGCAACCTACCTGTCGGAGAAGATCGGCTACGCGCGCTACATCAGCATCTACCGCCAGCTGGAGCGCCACCCCGAGAAGCGCTTCCACCCGATATTCAAGTGGTTCGAGCGCTGGTGCAACGACGAGTTCCGCCACGGTGAGTCGTTCGCACTGATGATGCGCGCTCAGCCCCACCTGCTGCAGGGCGGCAACAAGCTGTGGATCCGCTTCTTCCTGCTGGCCGTCTACGCCACCATGTACGTGCGCGACCACACGCGCCCCTGGCTCAGCGAGGCGCTGGGCATGGACCCAACGGACTACGACTACCGCGTGTTCGACATCACGACCGAGATCACCCGCCAGGTGTTCCCGCTCAGCCTGGATACCGACCATCCGGCCTTCCGCGCCGGCATGGACCGGCTGTGCGACATCTCCGCGGCCACCGAGCGCGCCAAGGCACGCGGCGGCGTGGTCGGCCGACTGCAGCAAGGCCTGTGCGCCGTGCGCGCCGCGCTGTGTTTTGGCCGGCTCTACCTGCTGCCCACCAAGACCCACGAGCTGCCGCGCGAGATGCGTGTGGCACCGAGCTGGTAGTTCGAAGCCTGTGAGAGCCTGAGCGATGCAACACGGCTGGCCCGCCCTCTACACGCTGCTGCTGTGGTGGTTCAGCACGGGCGTCATCCTGTACCTGAACGGCCTGCCCCGCGCCACGCACAAGTGGACGTTCGCCTCGGCCACCGTGCTGCTGGGCGTGTCGCTGCTGGGCGTGGCGGTGTCGGCAGCGGACACGCGCATCACCGGCGCATATCTTGCGTTCACCGCCGCGCTGATGGTCTGGGCCTGGCAGGAGGTGGGCTTCCTGCTGGGCTATGTGACCGGCCCGCGCCGCCAGCCCTGCCCGCCCGCCGCCCGGGGATGGCGGCGCGCGGGCCATGCGGTCATGGCGATCCTGTACCACGAGCTGGCGCTGATCGTGCTCGGCGCTGCGATCCTGGTGTTGACCTGGCAACAGCCCAACCAGCTCGCGCTATGGACCTTCGGCGTGCTGTGGCTGATGCGCCTGTCGGCCAAGCTCAATGTGTTCCTTGGCGTGCGCAACCTCAACGAGCAGTTCCTGCCCGAGCACCTGCGCTACATGCACAGCTACTTCCGCCAGCGTCCCAGCAACGCGCTGTTCCCCGTCAGCGCCATCGCCATCACGGCGCTGGCCGCCGCCGCCTGGCACAGCGCCGTGGAACTGCGCTTCGGCGCTTTCGAGGCGACTGCCTGCAGCTTCGTCGCCATGCTCTTGAGCCTCGCACTGCTCGAGCATTGGTTCATGGTGCTGCCGCTGCCCAGCGAACGACTCTGGAACTGGGGCCTGCGCTCGCGAACCCCTCAGCCCTGAAGGCCTGCGTTCGGTGGCCAGTTCCCGTGGCGGCTTGGTATGACCGATCCCAGGTGCGGCTGCCCCGGCTCACCCAACGGCGCCGGTTGCCGGGCCGCTATTGCCCGCCCGCTGGCTCGGGCGTCGAGTTCCAAGGGCGCACGACCAACCTGATCCTGCCCTTGATGCCCGGCTCGTGATTGCCTGCAAAGGGGATGTCGACCACCACTTCGCCCTGCTCCTGCAGCACCCGGTACCTGAGCGGCTTGGTCGCGATGCCGTCCACCTTGCTCATCCAGCCGAACTTCACGGACCAGTCGTCGCTGCCCTTCTCCGGCGGGACCATCTCCACAATGGCGGTGTCGCGGAACAGATGGCCCCCTTCATAGTGCTGGTCTGCCCAGAAGCGACGCTCCACTTGGTAGTCGGGCACTTTCACGCCCAGCGTCATCGCGTAGGCCAAGCCTGGCTTGGTTGCATTGACCTTGGCCCGGTTCATCAGGAACACGGATGACAGGTACATGCGCGTGTCCCGCTCTTCCTGGGGGTCGGACAACTGGCTGTGCGTCCGGCAGGCCGGCGAATCCTCCTCGGAGGTGCGGCGCGTCAGGTACCAGCGCTTGCCGCGCGGCGAGGCGAGCACCTCGAACTGGTACAGCGCCTCGACGTCCTTCGCCCTGGCCTGCAGTTCCGAAGGCAAGGTCACGGAAGTGACCTCAAGCCAGATGTCGACGCGGATGTCGCCGAACAGGAAGCGGCTCAGGTTCTGGTAGGCCTCCTCGGAGTTCACGATGCCAAAGTAGCCCGAGTGCGACCTGTAGCAGTAGGCGGTGGCAGCGGGTCGCGTCGGCAATTTCGTGCGTCGGTCGACGCCCCACAGCGTGGCATTGGCCACGCGCACCAGTCCATCGCTGCCATGGCCGACGAACGCGCGCACCACACCCATGGCGACCTCATAGTCGCCACGGTTGGTGCCGACCATCGTGAAGATGCGGTCGGACGGCAGCACGTCCTCGGGCACCAGGTCGACCCGGCCGTCGTTGGCGTCGGCGATGTCCTTGATCGCCAGGTAGCCGGCCATCCGTTCGCGGTTGAAGGTATGCGCCTCGTTCTTGGAGAGCCATTGCGGCACGTTGACGCCGGCCACGTCGATGCCGTTGTGGGGTGTCGCGAAAGTGAAAAGCTTGTCGACGGCTCGGCGGGCCTCGTCGTCGCCGCAGTCGGGGTTCTGCAGAAAAGTGCGGCAGACCAGGCCACCCATGGAATGCGCCACCAGGTAGACACGAAAGTCCTCGGGCTTGAGGCTCACCCCGCCCTTGTCCCGATGGCTGCAGACGAGTGCCTTCACCTTCAGGATCAATTGGCTCAGCCCGGCCGCGTACTCGGTGATGTCGCGGGCGCGGCCGTCGCCGAGGACGCCGGAGCCGTCGTCGTAGTAGCGATAGATCACGATCGACTGCGGCGGAATCCCTTGCGTGGGGTTGCCGTCGCTGTCGTTGGGCGGCGCCCAGTCGGGATCGTTGATGTCGGCGCCGTTCTGATAGACGTGGCGGTAACCGAAATCGGTGACCAGACGCAGCACCGGCGACTCGAAGACAAACTTCTCCGCCCGCGCGGTCTTGTCGGGCGTGGCACGGAAGACCGTCGATCCGACGTTGAAACCACAGAACGGGTCGCTCGCCGTCTCGTTGCGTTCGCCCTCGGTCATGGCATAGCCACGTACATAGATGATCGGATGCAGCATGGAACCCTCTTCGGCCTGGTCGCAATGCCAAGTCTGGAGAGGTACTCCGCGTTCGCAATCCGGGTTCGACCGCCTCCGTCCCCAACCCTGTGGAAGCGGGGCCGCGCCGCTACTGCAGCCGCACGACCAACACCACCTGGCCGGTCAGGCCGCTGCCCAGCGCGCCGGAGAAGCTCCACTCCACGCGCCCGGCCATGCCGGCAGGCGGCTGGGCCGATACCGCGCAGACGATCTGGGCGTTGGGCATGGTGCCGCAGCTGGCGGCCTGGAACACCGTGTACGCGGGCGTCGCGTCCGTGATCTTCAACGCACCCAAGGCCTCGTTGCTGAGGTTGGAGAAGGTGATGGTGTAGGTGATGAGGTCGCCCGCCTGTGCCACGCTGCGGTCCACGGCCTTCACCAGCTGCAGCCCGGCAACCGTGGGCTGCCCCACCATCGTCACGTCGCCGCGCTGCTGCTCGCGCGTGAGCACGCTGTTCGCATAGGCGAAGTGCGCGGTCAGCGCCAGCGTGTGCCGGGTGCCGTCGGGCACCCCGGCCGGCGCGGCGACCTTGGCGACGAGGCACAGCTTCTGGTCGGCCACCAACGCCACCGCGGCGGGCAGCACTTCGTCGGTCGCATCGATGCTGCCGTTGCAATTGAGGTCGCGATGGACCACCGCCGTCCAGCCCGGCCCGGCGGTCGCGACGCGGCCCAGGCTCAGGGTGCCGGCAGTGCCTGCGGTGAAGGTGTGCGGATACAGCGCGAAGGCGCCGGCGAGGATGCTCTGCTGGCCGTCCGGCTGAAAGGCATTGGCCGGCACATTGCCGAAGTTGAGGCCCGTGTAGCTGGTGCCTGCGACCAGCGTGGCGCTGATGCTGCCATCAGCCGGCGTGAAGACGCCGCCAGAGTTCCCGGCGGCGCCTGACACGACCAGCCAGCCGGCGTCCACCGCGGGCTGGGCGACCTTCAGCACGCCGCCGGCGGTGGACGGCACCCACAACGTGTAGCCGCCGGCATCGGCCGTGGTGGCGCGGTCGATGACGGTGTTGCCGGCATCGGTCAGCACCAGCGCGATGCCGGCCAACGGCAGCTCGCCGCCGTCGCGCACGCCGTTGTTGGGCGTACCCCCCGCGGCGCCGTTGTCCTTGAACACCTGGCCCGCCAGGCGGCTGCCGTGGAACAGGCCGAAGCGCTGGCCGGGCACGTCAGCCGTGCCCAGCGTGAAGCTGCGGGCGAGGGACGGCGCCTCGGTGGCCAGCCAGCCGGCGGGCACGGCCGGTGTCACGTCGCTGGCCGCGGCACTGGCGTTCACCACGACGACGTAGCCTGCCGCCGCCACGCTCGCGAAGCTGAACGAGCCGCTGCCCGGCGTGATGGCCACCACGGCAATGGCCGGCCCCGCCGGCTGCGTGGCGGGCACAAGCTTGGCGTAAAGGGCCAGGCCGGTGCCGGTCTCGCCACCGTCCTGCGTTGCGTTGTGGTTGGCGTCTTCGTACACCGCGCCGTTGACGGTGCAGGCCAGCGTGACGCCCTGCGTGCCGATGTCGGTCTCGCCGAGCCGGATGCCCAGCAGGTTCAGCAGCGGATCCACCAGCCCGGTGACCAGGCTGCCGACGGTGTTCACCAGCGCCGCCTGCACAACCGGCTTCAGCAGATTGAGCACGGTGGTGACGAGGCCGCTCAGCAGGCCCGGCCCGAGGTCCAGCTGCAGGTTGCTGACGAGCGTGCCGACCAGCGTCGTGGCAAAGCCGGCATTCGCGGACACGGTGGCCGTCGGGCTGGCCGGCGTCAGCGTGCGGGTGGTGCTGCCGGTCGCGCTGCCCGCTGCGGCGGCCTTGGCCTTGATATCGATGCTGAGCGCACCGACCTTCAGCGCACCGATGACGCCCCAGTCCAGGTCGGTCGCGGCGTTGACCGGGCGGGTGCGGTTGAAGAACAGCGCGTCGTCGATGCGGCCCAGGTAAAGCGCCGCCACACCTGGCGTCGCCTGCACGGTGACCGCGCTGCTGACCGCGTTGATGGCGGTGATGACGCCGTCCGTGCGCGCCACCTCCGCGTACAGGTCCAGGTGGCCCAGGTTGGCGGAGACACCGCCGCCCAGCAGCGCGGTCAGCACCGACACGTCGAGGTTGACCGCCACCAGATCCACCCCCAGCTTCACGCGCAGCGCAGCCGAGTGGAACGTGCTGCCGACCCCACCGCAGACGATGACCGGCGGCTCGACGACCTGCGCCTGCAGCGTCACGCTGCCCAGCAGCGACCCCAGGCCGATGCTGCTGCCCGACAGCGTGATCGCCTGCGGCGTGCTGACCACGTTGCGGCTGTTGTAGAGCTGCAGCACGCCCGTGACCAGCTCCAGCGCATTGACGCGCGTGGTGCCCAGAACGCCGTTGCTCTGCAGCAGGTCGCCCAGTTTGAACGGCGTGCTCAGGCCGTTCAGCGGCAGCTTCAGCGAGTTCAGCGCGGCGGCCAGCTGCGTCTTGCCTTCGGCCGTCGCGCCGGTGGTCGCGGCGGTCAGCAGGTCCAGCACCGTGATGTTGCTGGTCAGCGTGGCTGCGGGTGATGAAGCGTTCACCTGCGCCTGCAGCGCGCTGACGGTGCGCAACAGGCTCAGGTCGCCGGTGGCCAGCGAGTTCCAGTCGGCCACGCTCACGTTCAGCGTGGAGTTGGTCAGGCTGCCCAGCAGCGCATTCAGCAGTGCGCCGCGGGTCGAGTCCACGCTGGCCAGCCGCGGGCCTGCGGACACGCAGGCGATGCCGCTGCAGGCGGCGTGCGCGGACGCACCCGACAGCAGCACGACCGCCAGCAGCCAGGTTTTGAGCAAGCGAAGCAGCAGGGTGTTCATGAGGCCAGGCGCGACAGCGCGCGCTCGTCGAATTTGAACCGCAGGCGCACATAAACGCCACGCTCCGTGGCGTTGTCGCCCGTCAGGTCGCGGTCCTTGAAACCGCGCAGGTTGTAGCCGACCGACGCCCACATGTTGTCCTTCACGCGGTAGCCCAGTTCGCCGCCAAACGAGGTCTGGCGGCTGCGCAGGCGCCCATCACCCATGACGCTGACGTTCAAGCCCACGTCCCAGCGCTCGGCGACGTCCTTCGTGAAGCGCACGCTGGCCAGCTGCGCGACGCTGCGGGTCTGCACGCCGGCAACCTGCTCGGTCAGCTGCTTGGCGGCAACACGGCCGCTGAGGTTCATGTCGCCGCCGAACTGGCGTTCGGCGTGCAGGCTGACGATGTGGGCGCGGCGCGCGTGCGCGTCGGTCAGGCCGCCGCGCTCGTCCTTGTACTCGTAGCGGCCCAGAGCGTTGAGCTGGTTGGCGCTGTCGCGGTAGGCGGCGCCCAGCTGCAGGCGCTCCTGCCAGCGGTTGGCGGCGTTGCCGCGGGCGAGGTTGCCGGCCAGCACGTTCTTGACCAGCAGCGTCCACTGCTCGTCCAGCTTCACGGCCAGCCCGAAGGTGGACAGCAGGCCCACGCCGCCAGCGCTCTCACGCAACTCCAGGCGGGCGCTGCCCTTCCAGCGCGGATCGGCGGTGTACTCGACGGCACCGGTCACGGCTGCGCTCTGGTTCTCGCCCTTGCCTTCACCTTTCGCACCGGCCAGCGCCTGCACGCGCTCCAGGCTGCCATTGACGCGCAGGCCGGGGGTGACGAGCCACTGGTTGCGCAGGCCCACGGCGGCCTCGGTCTCGCGGCCGGCGAAGGCCTCGCGGCCGCGGTACTCGCTGAACACGCGGCCCTCGCCACCGCCCAGGCCGGCGCCCATGTCCAGGCCGACCACTGTGGTGTTGCGGCGCTGCGTGGCGTCCAGCGCGTAGGGGCCGATCAGCGACGAGATGACCTCGTGGCGGGCATACAGGCGACCGCGCCCGGCCAGCTGGTAGTCGCCGCCCACGGCCAGCAGGCGCTTGCTCGCATCGCGCACGTCCTGCTCGCCTTCGACGAACACGGTGGCGGTGGGCAGGCCCGGCAACGTGGTGCTGGCCCTGGCACGCACGGTGGTGGTGGCGTCCTGAGCGCCGGCACCGGGCGCCTGGCCGTGCTGCTGCACGTGGCGGGCGCCGACCTCCACCTTGGTGCCGCCCTCCAAGCTGCGCTCCACGCCCACCAGCACGCCCACGCGGCGCGCAGCGCTGGCCAGGTCGGCGCTGTGCAGCGCCTCGCCGCTGACGCGGGTGCGCGCGTCGAGCATGTACGTGCCCTGCGCACCCGCCTCGGCGCGGCCGCCGTTGATCTGCGCGGCGCGGTTATCGAAGCCCACGTCACTGCGCGCGGCATGCACGCGGGCCTTGAAGTCCTTGCCGTCGTGCGTCAGCGCCACGCGCTGGGCGCCACCATCGTGGGCCGCGACCTCGGCCGTGTCACCACGCTTGATCTTCGCCACCTCTGCGCTCAGCACCGTGCGGTCGGCGACCTGGTAGCGAGCGTTCATGCTGCCCATCTGCATCGTTGCCAGCGGGTTCCAGTCGCGCACCAGCGCGCCGCCGACGGCGAGCGCCTCGCTGGCCTGCCACAGCGCGTCGGCGCCGGCCACCCAGAAGGCCGAGCCGCCCTGCTCCACCTCATAGGTCACGCGGATGAAGACCGGGTTCAGGTCGGCGTCCACGCTGGGCATCGGCGTGCGCAGCAGCAGGCGGCCGGTGACGGGGTCGATCTCGTAGTCGGCAAAGCGCTGCTGCGGCGTCGTGCGCACAACCAGCGCAGGCTGGTGGCGGTCACGCACGACGATCTCCACCTTCTCGCTGTTGACGGCCATGCCGGCGCCCAGCGTGAACGGGCCGGAGGTGCCGTCGGCGCGCAGTTCGGTGATCTGCTGGCGCGTGGTGTCGCGCGCGGCCCAGACGTTGGCGCTGAAACCATCGACCTGGAAGTGCTGCTTCAGGCCGTTCAGGCTGCGCTGGTAGACGCCCAGCTGGCGCTCGCGGTCGTCGGCCTGCGTCGTGAAGTCGCCGTACAGCAGCGACGACTGGCCGCGGTCGATGCGCACATAGAGCTTGCCGGTGCTCTGCGCATCGAAGCCGCGCTCGGAACTGTCACCGTAGACGGGATAGAACGCGTCGGGCTGGATGTCGCGGAACAGGCGTTCGCGGGTGTTCTTGTCGGAGTCGTAGGCCACGGTCAACAGCGCATCGCCGCGCACCTTGCCTTTCAGGAACACGGCGGCGCGGGCGGCGTTGTTGTTGTCACTGCTGCTGCCGCCAGCGAAGGCGCGCAGCTGCTGCTCGAAACCATCGGCGCTGCCGGCGGCCTGCACCTGGCCGGCCTTCAGGCGGCGCAGGTTGAACGCAGCATCCACCACGCCCACGGCCATCAGCGGGCGCAGCGCGGCGACCAGCGCCAGCTTGGCCTCGGCGGCCACGCCGTCGCTGGCGACCTGCAGGCGCGCCTCGCCGGGCACGTCGGGCGCGGTCCAGGTCAGGTCGGCAAAGCCAGCCTCAACGAAGGCCTGCACGCCGTGCGCGCGCGGGTCCAGGTCGGGCGTGTTCCAGCGGCCGGAAGCGCTGTCCAGCGTGACCGGCAGGCGCGCATCGACCGGCAGGCCTTGCGCGTCTTCCAGGCGCAGGCGCACGGGGACGGTGGTACCGGCGTCGGCACGGGCCGGTGCATCGATGACGATGCGGGCCAGCGCGCCGGCCTGGCGCAGCGTCAACTCGCTGGTGGCGCGCAGGCGGCCGAAGGCGTCGTGCTCCTGCAGCACCAGGCGGTTCTCACCCGCGCGCAGCGGCAGGCCCACGTAGGTGCGGGCCTCGGTCTGGTCGTCGGCCGACTGGGCCTTCTCGCCGACCCGGTCGTCGCCGACCGGCTCGCCGTTCACGCGCAGCGACAGCACGGCGCCAAGCCGACCGATGACGCGCACGGTGGCATCGGCAGCGGCCATCAGTTGGCCGTCGCGCACGCCGACGAAACGCGGCAGCGAGGTGCGGTGTTCGGCCGCGTCTTCGACGGGCAGCGCGGCGGCGGCCGGCGTGGCAGTGGAGGCGACACCCGCCGGCGTGGCGTCGCCGATTCGACCGCTGGCGGCCAGCGCGCGCAGGTCCGGCGTGGCGGCAGCGGTGATGGTCAGCGCGGTGCGCAGCGAACGGGCGCCTTCGTCGGCCAGCGTCTGCGCAGCCTGGCGGCGGACCGTCAGCTGTGCCGTCATCGCATCACCGCAGCCTCCCAGCGCAAAGTCGGCGCGCTGAAGCTCACCGGCGCGCGGGTCGACGAAGCGGCTGTGGCCGTCGCCGGCATGGCGCTGCGACGTGGCCAGCGGCGTGGCGCCGGCAGGCAGCGTGACGCCATCCAGCTTCAGCACGTGGGTGCGGGGGCTCAGGCCGTAGACGCTGTAGCGCCCGGCGCCGTCGGTGGTGACGGCGGTGCCGTCCTCCAGCCACAGCCGCACGCCTGGCACGCCCGGCTCGCCGGCATCCTTCACGCCGTTGGCGTTGCAGTCGGCGTAGACCGTGCCCATCACCAGCGCACGGTCGGAAAACACGCCGGCCTCGACCTTGACCTTCACGCGCGCCTCGTTGCTGATGACGGCATCGGGCGCCTGGGCAAAGGCCTGCACGCGGTTGACCCCATCGCCCTGCAGAGCGCCGGTGCCCACGCGCACGCGGTAGCGCAGCGTGCGCTCGGCGTCGGCGGCCAGCGGGGTGCCGACGTGCCAGCTGAGGCGCGCACCGGCGCTGGCGGCCGGGTCGGCCAGCGCCTGACCGTCCAGCCGCGCGCTGCCAGGTTCGTAGCGGAAGCCCACCGGCAGCGTTTCCTGCACGCGCACGTCGTTCAGGGTCACCACGCCAACGTTCTTCACGGCCACGGCGTACTCCAGCGTCTCGGCCACCTCGACGGTGGTGCGCGAGGCCATCGCCTGCACGTGCAAGCCCCGCGGCAGCGCATCCATTGGCAGGTTGACGATCTCGTTCTCGGTCGTCGCGCTAACGGTGAACGTGCCGCCGTACGACGCCGAGGCATGCACCGGATAGGCGCTGGCCATGCCGGCCCCCGAGCGGTCGGCGCGGCGCGCGGACGGGTACTTGTGGCTGCTCATCGGCAACACCAGCAGCCGGTAGGTGCTGGCGCGCAGGAACGGGAAGCTGTAGCCGCCCTCGCCATCGGTCATCGCATCGGCAGGCATCGGCGTCACGCCGTCATGAGCGAACACTGCCGCCGCACCGCCGGCATCGCCGCCGTTGCCTTCGCCGGTCACGTCGATGAGCCGCACGTGCGCGCCGGCGATGGGCTGGCCGGTGGCCGCCTCGAACACGACGGCTCGGCTTTCGAGGCGCAGCTGGGCGGCCAGCATCTGACCGTTGCAGGCCGGCGCCGTGGCCTGGATGACGTCGCCGGGCATGACGTCCAGCGCGCCCGACGCGGCGGGCGCCGAGGCGGTCCAGCCGCGGTTGACCATCGGCGCCTGCAGGACGAAGACGCCGGTGTTGGCCGCCGTCTCGACGGCCACCGCGTCGACCTGCTGGCTGGAGCGGGCGGTGCTGAGCCGCACCGCCAGCGTGTCTGCCCGTAGGGGGTCCTGGTTGCAGGCGCTGGCGACGACGCGCGGGAACATCGGCTGACCCAGGCGCGTGGTCCACGCCGGGTCGGTATAGCGGTCGTTGCTGAAGAAAGCCAGCGACGCACCGGTGGCCGGGGCCATCGCCTCGACGCGGTTGGAGTCCAGCGCAAGGGGCGTGCCGTTCGGGTCCACCAGGTAACTCATCCACGCCTGCGCGCTGATGACCAGCATGCGCTCCTGAGCCGGCGTCTGAGCTTGGCCGGGTACCGCCGTGAACAGAGCCAGCACCAGGCACGCGGACAGCGTGCAGTGGCGCAGCAGTGAACGGACGGCGGAGCGGGTCATGGGTGGGTCTGAGGTGTGGTCTTCTCACAGCCCCGATGGCCGCTCGATCCAGCACCGGCAGGATAGAAATCGACCCGCAATCGCAGAACCGGGCAAGCGCACCGCGTGTGCGCGGTGGAATGCGTGATCCTGCTGACAGCAAATTGCCTACAAGCCCCCGCAGGCGGCGTCGCATGCCGGCTCGCCCACGAAAAATCCGCCTGGCGCGGGCCCGAAGGCGCCGCGGCAGGCGGAGGGGACGCAGGGGGAGAACCGCCGTCGTCAGGGATCGATGCGCACGCCAAACCGCAGCACGACGCTGGCACCGGGCGCCAGCGTGGCCACGCTGGTCTGCAGCGTGCCGCGGCCACCGCCGGCCGGCGCGGTGACGGTGCCCGCCGTGGCCGACGCCGGCACGGTGGCACTGTAGGTCGTGTAGGCCGGCGTCGCGTCGCTGACGACCAGGCTGGTCACGGCCACCGGGCCGACGTTGGTCGCGGTGATCTCGTAGCGGATGCAGCCGCCGGGCGCTGCGCCGCTGGTGATGGCCACCGGCGAGAACGCGGTGTCGGCCGTGCCGTCGCAGCCAGCGTCCAGCGCCTGCGTCTTGAACAGCGTCACTTGCGACACGATGACGGTGCTGGTGTCGGTGGCGGTGGCCGCCATGGGGGCGGCGGCCCCCCCGTTGACGCCAGCCAGTGCAGCGCTCAGCGTGGTGATGTTGGTGGCGCCGCTGGTGGCGCCGGCCGGCGCCGAAGTCTTCACGAACAGGCGCGCGCTCTTGCCTGGGGCCAGGCCGGGCGTGGTGTTGGCACCGTTGGTGCCGCCCACCAGCTGCGACAGGTCCGTGATGACCGGGTCACCGGCGTCGAGCACGCCGTCGTTGTTCTTGTCCCAGTAGATGACGGACGTGAAGCCGGGTGCCGAATCGGTGACGCCGAGCGAGCCCGTGCTGAGCACGCCGTCGGCCTCGCTCACGTTGCCGGTGTTGGTCAGCATGTGCGTGTAGACGGTGGTGCCGCCGGGCGTCAGCTGCGCGGTGTTGTTGGGCGTCAGCGCGAGGCTGCGCACGGTGCCCACGGCGACGGCGTTGTGAAGCGTGTCGCCGGCGCCGGTGGTGGCCGATTGCGCGCGGAAGTACAGCTGCGTGGCCCCCGCGCTGGCGCCGGCGGGCACGGTGACGTCGGCGTAGATCGCCTTGTTGGCGCCGCTGTTGATGACACCGGTGTTGTCCAGCACGGCGCCGCTGGCGTCGCGGAACACGACCGTCCACCCGCTGGGCAGCGTGGTGGTGGCGAAGGTGGCGTCGGTGCTCGCACGCAGCGCGAAGCTGTCGGCCACGCTGCCGCCGTTGGCCACGACCAGCGTGATGCGCGCGGTGCCGCCGGATGCAACCGTTGCCGTGCTGACCGCCACGGCTTCGGGGCCGGGGCCGTAGCCGGGGGCGCCGGCGCCGGAGCCGTTGTTGGTCAGGTCCACCGTGCTGGCGGTGATGGCGGTGAGCGTGTTGGGCGCCGAGGCGGACTTGGTCGGGTCGGCGCTGGAGGTTGCCTTGGCGACGACGCCGTAGGGGCCGCCGGCGGCGTCGGGCGGCAGGATGGCGCGCACGACGATGTTGACGGCGCCACCAGCGGGCACGGGACCGGTGTCCGGGATGCCGTTGCCGTTGTGGTCGACGATGGGCGTGACGCCGTCGGCCTGGAAGAACTGGAAGGTCGTGCCCGCCGGGAACGTGGACGTGAGGGTGCTCAGGTCGAAGGTGTCGGTCGCGTTGCCGTTGTTGGTGATGGTGTTGGTGAAGTTCACGACGCCGCCCTGCGGCGCGGACGTTACGGTGGCACCCGTCATGCTCACCACAGCGGCGCCCAGCACCACGTACTGCACGGTGTTGGTGTTGCTGGCGGGGACGGTGGTGGCGCCGTCGTGGTAGCTGAACGAAGCCGTCGCGGCGGTGGCGGCGTGGGCGCCGGCGGGCAGGCCGGCGTTGACGGTGACCTGGAAACTCAGCGTGCCGCTGCCGCCCGGGGGGACGGACGCGATGACGGCGGTGACGCGATTGGCGGCGGTGACGTTGTGGTCATAGACGATGCCGCCCTGACCATCGGCCGCGTCGGCATCGGTCAGCACAGTGGCGCCGCTGCCGCTCCAGCGCGCGCTGCCGGCCACGTAAGTCATGCCCGCCGGGATCAGTTCGGTCAGCGTCAGGTTGGTGGCCGTGGTGTTACCGGTGTTGGTGAAAGTCAGCGTGAGGGTGCGGCTGCCGACGGACGGCGACGGGCCGCTGGTCACGTCCAGCGCCTGCGTGGCGTTGATGACGGCCTGCGCGGTGATGGTGGTCTGGTCGACGACGCTGCCCGTGGTGCCCGGCGTGAAGCCGCTGGTGGCCGTGGTCGTCATCGTGTTGCTGGCGCCCGCGACCGCCGTACCCGGCACGATGCCCGCGACGACGAAGCGGAACGCCTGGCCCGCGGCGAGCTGGCCGGTGCTGGTGATGGGCACGTTGTTGTCGGGCACGCCGTCGCCATTGGCATCGGCATAGAACAGCGTGGCGGCGAACGTGAAGCCGCCGCCGTTGGTGGCGCTCAGCGCAAAGCTGTCAGTGCCGTTGCCGCTGTTGGTCAGCGTGTGGGGGTAGTACACCTGGCCGCCAATGGAGATGGTCTTGGTGCCGCTGGCGACGACGCTGACGGCCGCCACCTGCTGCACCGTGGTGACGACGGTGTTGGACGTGACCGTGCGCACGACGGCCGAGCCATCGGAGTACGTGGCCGCGGCCTGGTTGCCGATGACGGTGCCGGCAGGCGCTGCCGCCAGCGCAGGCAGCAGGGCTGCCACGCCCAGCAGCGGCACGAACAAGCGTGCAACGCGGCGCACGACGGAGAAGAAGGAGGTGCTCATGGCGGTGTCGACTCGGCTCTGGCTCACGAACGGCTGGCGACGGCCAGGGCCGGCAGCTGCATGCGGGCGCGCACCGTGCGCTGCGCACCGGCAGGCAGGTCGCCCAGGCTCCAGCGCAGATAGCGGTACTGGGCCAGCGGCACGTCTTCCATCACGCGGCGCCCGTCGGCGCGCGGCACCAGCCGGCGCAGCGGCACGGGGTCAAACCGCACGCCGTCCAGACTGGCCGTCTGCACCGGTGTGCTGGAGTCGGCCGTCGGCAGGTACTGCAGGCCGCCGGCGGGCACCGGCAGCGTCAGCTGCACGTTCTGCGCGGCCTTGGCGTTGCCGTTGACGTAGCGGGCCTCGTACTCGATGACCTCGCCGGGGCGGACCCGCGTCATCAGCGGCTGCAGGTTCTCGCGCGGCGCGCCGCGCTCCATGACGCTCTGCACGCGCCAGGCCTGTAGGATGATCTGCGTCTGTGCTGGCGCCGTCTGCGCCGCGGCGGCCGCGCTGGCGGCGAAGAGCAACGCCAGCAGCCAGGTGGTGAGGGTGAGGTGCAACTTCATGTCGATCCCTGAGTTGGCGACGGCCGACAGCCGCCTGATTCAACGATCGACAGAATAGAAATTCAGGCCCGGTTGAAGAACCGGGCGATCAAAGCGCTGCGTGGCGTCGATTGCTGGATGTGCGTGTGAGGCGATTGCCTACAACGACTTCTCAGCGGCAGCGGGCCGTGACGGAATGCTCAGCTGCAATCCCGGCTGATGGCTTCGCTAGGGTGCCACTGGGTGGCACAAGGCCTCGGCCAGCCATTCGGCGGGCAGTGCCCACTCGGCATCGGCAGCGATGGCCTCACGCAGAAAGTCCGACTGAGCCGCCGTCCAGACGGGTGCGTCCGGCAGCGCACAGCCGATCGCGTCGGGGCGGTGGCGGGCAATGAAGGCCGCGATGGCCGTCTCGCTGGACGGCAGCCCCAGCTGTGCGAAGAGTTGCCGAAGGCCGGGTTGACCGATCTGCATGCGCCGGCCTCAACGAGGCGCCGCTGCCGGCGTGGTCCGCCGCGCAAGGGGTTGCAAGTTGTCCATCGTCAGTTCTGGTGGAGTGGCACAGGCCTCAAGGTCAGCAGGTGGCGCACGACCGGCTTGCCGGGCCCCTGGTGGAACTGGTGCAGCCGCGCCTGCAGCGCCACGGCGGCCTGGCTGGTGCGGTGGTGCTGGCGCAGGTGCTCCTGCCACGATGGCAGCACGAACCACTCGACGAGCTGCTGCGGATCTGCGGCGTCCTCGGTGACTCCCCAGTCGCTGGCGCCGTCGCCGCGGCGGTGCGCCGACAGCTGAACCAGCAGCGCCTCGAACGCGGGGCGGTCGCCCGCCGCCACGCGATACTCGACGTGCACCAGCACGGGCCCGCGCTCGCCCGGCACGGCGCCGGCCAGTTCGGGCACGGGCCAGGCGAGCGCCGGGTCCAGCACCTCGTCGCCGGCGGGCAGCGGCCAGCGGCGCGCCACGACGCCCAGCACCGCCAGTGTCGCCGCAGCCAGCAGCAGGGTGCCCACCAGGCCCAGCCCCTGCGCGATCGCGCCCCAGGCCAGACTGCCGGTGGCCAGCGCGCCGTTGAACACGGTCAGGTAGACCGCCAGGCCGCGGCCTCTGACCCAGTTGGGCAGGACCGTCTGCGTGAGGGAGCCCAGGATGGTGAGCGCCACGATCCAGGCCACGCCGAGCAGCAGCAGGGCCGCCAGCGCCAGCGCCCTCGGCGGCGACAACGCGAGCAGCGCCATGACCGCGGCACACAGCCAGGCCGCCACCATCAGCAGCGCGTCGGCGCCGAGCCGCTGCCGCAGCTGCGGCAATGCCAGTGCGCCGCCAATGGCACCCGAGCCCACCGCGCCGAGCATCACCCCGTAGAAGGCGGCATCGCCCTGCAGCAGCTGACGCCCGACGAGTGGCAGCAAGGCCCACGCCGCACTGGCGAAAGCGAAGAACAGCCCGGCGCGCAGCAGCACGCGGTGCAGGTCGCGGTTGGCCATCGCATGGCGCAGGCCGGCCCGCAGCGCGCCCCCGAAAGGCTCGGCAAGCGGGTCGGTGGCGGCCGGCGTCGGGCGCCACCACAGCAGTGCCGCGATCACGAGCGCATAGGTCAACAGGTCCGCGCCATAGGTCACCGCCGCACCCCAGGTGGCAAGCAACACGCCACCGGCGGCGGGCCCGAGCGAGCGGGCGATGTTGACACCCAGCGAGTTCAGCGCCACTGCGGAGCGCAGCTGCGTGCGCGGCACCAGCGCCGGCACGATGGCCTGCCAGGTCGGCCCCATCAACGCGGCGCCGATGCCCCCCACGAAGGTCAGTGCGAGCAGACTGGCCAGGTCCAGCGCGCCGCTGTGCGACAGCAGCATCAACGCCGCGCTGACGGCGGCCAGCAAGCATTGCACCGCGATCAGGAAGCGGCGGCGGTCCAGAATGTCGGCCAGCACGCCGGCCGGGATGGCGAACAGGAACACCGGCAGCGAGGCCGCCGCCTGCACCGCCGCGACGGCCGCCGGATGCGGGCTCAGCTCCGTGACGAGCCAGCCGCTGGCCACGTCGCGCATGAAGCTGCCCACGTTGCCCAGCACCGTGGCCACCCACAGGACGGCGAACACGCGTTCGCGCAGCGGAGCGAAGGCGCCTTCGTCAGGTGTCGTGGTCATCGCGTGGCTTCCCGGGCTATCAGGTCATGCCAGGCGACAAGCGCGAAGCCGCCGGCCAGGCCCAGGTGTTCGAAGAAGGCGTGCGAGGCGGCACTGCGGTCGGGTCCGGCCAGGTTCCAGAAGTCGTTGGCGATGACGCTGGCCGCCACCGTGAACCCGCCCAACGCCAGCGCACCGACCCAGCGCCAGCGGCCGGCGAGGACGAGCGCCGATGCGCCCAGCTCCAGCACGATGACGGCCACGGCCAGCGGCGCGGCCGGCTGCAGGCCGAAGTGCTGCATCTCTGCCAGCGCACCGTCGAAGTCCAACAACTTGGTGAGGCCGCCTTCCAGGTAGGCGGCGCACAGGGCCAGCAGCGCCAGCCCATGCAGGAGGCGGCGCAACGTCATACCGCCCAGCAGGCGCAGCCCAGCGCGCCCCAGAAGCCGGCGTTGTCGTCCACCGGCGCCCTGGCCGCCCAGGCGCGGGCATGCGCATGGCCGTGCACGTTGCAGGCGCTGGCGCAGGCACAGGCGGCGGCGAGTGCCGCGGCGCTCAACGGTGCCCTGCCCTCGCCGCCTTCGCGGTAGGCTCCCCAGGCGCCGTAGCCGCCCCAGCGGCGCACGGGCGACCAGTCGGGCATGGCCGGCGGTGGCGGAGCCTCGTCCAGCGGCGCGAACGGCCCGGCGCCCCAGACGATGCGCCCGCCCACCAGCGTGAGCAGGGCCGTCGTGTCGGCGATGTCGGACTCGGGGCAGGCGAAGAAGTCACGGTCCGGCACCACGAGGTCGGCGTACTGCCCCACCTCGATGCGGCCCTTCTTGCCCTCTTCGTTGGAGAACCAGGTCACGTTCTCGGTCCACATGCGCAGGGCTGCCTCGCGGCTGAGGCAGTGGCGCTGCGGCGTGATCTGCAGGCCGCCCACCGTCTTGCCTGTGATCAGCCAGGCCAGCGACACCCAGGGGTTGTAGGAGGCCACGCGCGTCGCGTCCGTGCCGGCGGAGGTGCGCACGCCCTTCTCAAGCATCTTGGCGACCGGTGGCGTGGCCTCGGCGGCGCAGGCGCCATAGCGCGCGACGAAGTCCTCGCCCTGGTAGGCCATGCGGTGCTGCACGGCCACGCCGCCACCCAAAGCGGCGATGCGGTCTATGGAGCGTTCCGAGATGGTCTCGGCATGATCGAAGAACCAGTGCAGGCCGTCGATGGGCGTGTCGCGATGCACCTTCTCGAAGACATCCAGCGCGCGGCTGATGGTCTCGTCGTAGGTGGCGTGCATGCGCCACGGCCAGCGGTTCTGCGCCAGGATGCGCACGACCTCTTCCAGCTCGGGCTCCATCGCCGCCGACAGCTCGGGCCGCGGCTCGCGGAAGTCCTCGAAGTCGGCGGCCGAGAACACCAGCATCTCGCCGGCGCCGTTGTGGCGGAAGTACTCGTCGCCCTGCTTGTATTTCACACTGCTCGTCCAACGCAGGAAGTCATCCTTCTCCTGCTGGGCCTTCTGCGTGAACAGGTTGTAAGCCAGGCGCACGGTGAGCTGGCCGGCGTCCGCCAGCTGCTGGACGATGACGTAGTCCTCAGGGTAGTTCTGTAAGCCGCCGCCGGCGTCGATGGCGCCGGTGACGCCCAGGCGGTTCAGCTCGCGCATGAAGTGGCGCGTGCTGTTGAGCTGGTACTGCGGCGGCAGCTTGGGCCCGCGGGCCAGCGTGGCGTACAGGACGGCGGCGTTGGGCTTGGCCAGCAGCAGGCCAGTGGGGTTGCCGGCGGCGTCGCGAGCGATCTCGCTGCCAGGTGGCGCCGGCGTGTCCTTGGTGTAGCCCACAGCGCGCAGCGCGGCGCCGTTGAGCAGCGCGCGGTCGTACAGGTGCAGGATGAAGACCGGCGTGTCCGGCGCCACGGCGTTCAGCTCGGCCAGCGTGGGCAGGCGCTTCTCGGCGAACTGGTGCTCGGTGAAGCCGCCCACGACACGCACCCACTGCGGCGCGGGCGTCACGTCCACCTGGGCCTTCAGCATGGCCATCGCGTCGGCCAGGCTCCTCACGCCGTCCCAGCGCAGCTCCAGGTTGTAGTTCAAGCCGCCGCGGATCAGGTGCAGGTGGTTGTCGATGAGGCCGGGCAGCGCGAGGCCGCCCTGCAGGTCGATGCGGCGCGTGGCCGGGCCGGCCAGCGCCAGCACGTCCTCGTTGCTGCCGACGGCGGCGAAGCGGCCAGCGGAGACGGCCACGGCTGTGGCCTCGGGTTGGGCACGGTTCAGCGTCGTGAAGCGGCCGTTGAACAGGATGAGGTCAGGGTCAGCCATGGCGGCTCTCCGGCTCGGGACGGTCGGCGCAGCGCGGCAGCTCGCCGAACATGTGCGGCTTGACCTGGTGGTGCAGCCACGAGGTTTCGGTCGGCTGCGGCGCCAGCCAGCGTTTGACCAACGGCGGAATCTGCTCACCGGCCAGGATGCCCAGCAGCCCGACGAGCGCGATCACCGGCGGGGCCGGCGAGCGCACGTTGAACAAGGCGTAGATGACGCCGACAAGCAGACCGATCGCGGCAGAGAGGAGATAGGGCTTCATCGTCGGCGTCCTTCAGCGCTAGCGCGTTCAGCCTTCGTGGGCGCCGAACATCGTTTTGGCGTAGGTCACGCCGATGCCGTAGGCGCCGCCCACCTTCTTGGCAATGCCGGTGGTCAGCTCATAGGTCTCGCCGCGGGCCCAGTCGCGCTGCAGCTCCAGCAGGTATTGCAGCGACGTGATGGGCCGGGCGCCGGCCTGCACCATGCGCGCGACGGCACGCTCGTGAGCCTCCGTGGACACGTCGCCGCAGGCGTCGGTGATGACGTAGACCTCGAAGCCTTGGTCCAGGGCCGACAGCGCCGGGCCCACGATGCAGACGCTGGTCCACAGGCCCGCCAGCACGATGCGCTTCTTGGCGATGCGGTTGACCTCGGCGATAACGGCCACGTCCTCCCAGGTGTTCATCGAGGTGCGGTCCAGCATCCGCTGGCCGGGGAACGGCGCGGTGACCTCGTCGAACATCGGGCCGGAGAAGCTCTTCTCGGCCACCGTCGTCAGGATGGTCGGCACCTTGAAGCCGGCCGCAGCCTGGGCGACCAGAGACGCGTTGTTGCGCAGCTCGATGGCCGCGATGGAGTGCGTGGCGAAGGCCATCTGCGACTGGAAGTCGATCATGACCAGCAGGTGGTCGGTCGGGTTCAGAAGCAGGGCGCCGGGGATGGCCTTGGCGGTGGGGATGCTCATGGTGGTTCCTCGTGGGTGGGGGTGGGGGGTGGGGAGTCAGATCAGGCCCAGCGCGACGGCCACGCCGGCGCCGTAGGCTGGGTCGGCCTTGCAGCAGTTGTCCACGTGGCGCTCGCGCACCTCGCGGCTGACGCCCTGCATGGCCCGGGCGGTGTTGTCGAACAGGCGCTGGCGCTCGTCGGCGCGCAGCAGTCGGAACAGCGCCGCGACCTGGCTGTAGCAGTCGTCGTCCAACCGGTGGTCCCAGTGCGTGGCCGTGCCGTGCAGCGGTAGCGGCGGCTCGTTCGGTTGCTGGCGGTCTGGCCACAGGCCCCCACTGTTGGGCACATAGCCGGGCGTGGCGCCGTGGTTGCCGTCCACGCGCATGGCACCGTCGCGGTGGAAGCTGTGCACCGGGCAACGCGGCGCATTGACCGGGATCTGGTTGAAGTTGACGCCCAGGCGATAACGCAGCGCGTCGCCGTAGCTGAACAGCCGCGCCTGCAGCATCTTGTCGGGCGAGAAGCCGATGCCCGGCACGACATGGGCCGGCGAGAAGCCCGCCTGCTCGACCTCGGCGAAGTAGTTCTGCGGGTTGCGGTTCAGCTCCAGCACCCCCACCTCGTGCAGCGGGTACTCCGCGTGAGGCCAGACCTTGGTCAGGTCGAAGGGGTTGAAGGGGCAGGCGTTGGCCTCGTCCTCGGACATCAGCTGCACGCACAGCGTCCAGCGCGGGAAGTCGCCGCGCGCGATGGCGTCGAACAGGTCGCGCTGTGCGCTCTCGCGGTCACGGCCGACCAGCGCTTCGGCCTGTGCGTCGCTCAGCCAGCGAACGCCCTGCTGACTGCGGAAGTGGAACTTGACCCAATGCCGCCCACCCTCGACATTGATGACGCTGAAGGTGTGGCTGCCGAAGCCGTGCATGTGGCGGTAGCCATCGGGCAGGCCGCGGTCGCTCATCAGGATGGTGACCTGGTGCAGCGCCTCGGGCATGAGCGTCCAGAAGTCCCAGTTGTTCTGGGCCGAACGCAGGTTGGTGCAGGGGTCGCGCTTCACCGCGTGGTTCAGGTCGGGGAAGCGCAGCGGGTCGCGCATGAAGAACACCGGCGTGTTGTTGCCCACCAGGTCCCAGTTGCCTTCGTTCGTGTAGAACTTGACCGCGAAGCCGCGGATGTCGCGCTCCGCGTCCGCCGCGCCGCGCTCGCCGGCCACCGTCGAGAAGCGCACGAACACCTCGGTCTGCTTGCCGACCACGGAGAACAGGTCCGCCTGCGTGTAGCGGGAGACGTCCTGCGTGACCGTGAACGTGCCGTAGGCCCCCGAGCCCTTGGCGTGCATGCGGCGCTCGGGGATGACCTCGCGGTCGAAGTGGGCGAGCTTTTCAAGCAGCCAGATGTCCTGCAGCAGCGCCGGCCCGCGCGGCCCGGCGGTCTGGATGTTCAGGTTGTCCGCCACCGGCGCGCCGTTGGCGTGGGTCAGGCGCTGCTTCGTCATGCTCAGCCCTTGATGAAGGCCAGCAGGTCGGCGTTCAGCACATCGGCGTTGACGGTCAGCATGCCGTGCGAGTAGCCCTTGTAGACCTTCAGCGTGCCGTTCTTTAGCAGCTTGACGGCCTTGAGCGCCGAGTTGGCGATGGGCACGATCTGGTCGTCGTCGCCGTGCATCACCAGCGTGGGCACGGTGATGGCCTTCAGGTCCTCGGTCTGGTCGGTCTCTGAGAAGGCCTTGATGCCGTCGTAATGAGCCTTGGCGCTGCCCATCATGCCCTGGCGCCACCAGTTGTTGATCACGCCCGGCAGCGGCTTCACGCCCGGACGATTGAAGCCGTAGAACGGGCCGGCGGGCACATCCATGAACATCTGCGCGCGGTTGTCGGCCACACCCTTGCGGAAACCGTCGAAGACCTCCATCGGCAGGTGGTCGGGGTAGGCGGCGGTCTTGGCCATGATGGGCGGCACCGCGGCCACCAGCACGGCCTTGGCCACGCGGCCGGCGGGCTGACCGTGCTTGGCGACATACCGCGCCACTTCGCCGCCGCCGGTGGAGTGGCCAATGTGCACGGCGTTGCGCAGGTTCAGGTGCTCGACGACGGCGAAGGCGTCGGCGGCGTAATGATCCATGTCGTGGCCCTCGCTGACCTGTGCCGAGCGGCCGTGTCCACGGCGGTCGTGCGCGACGACGCGGAAGCCGCGCTGCACGAAGAACAGCAGCTGCGCGTCCCAGTCGTCGCTGGACAGCGGCCAGCCGTGGTGGAAGACGATGGGCTGGGCGGTCTTGGGACCCCAGTCCTTGAAGAAGATGGTGGTGCCGTCTTTGGTGGTGATGGTGCTCATCTGAGGTCCTTGCTGAGGGTGGGAGGTGCGGGAAGTGGCGGCCTGCGCATCGCTGGCCGGTGTCAATGACGCGGCCAGTGGCAGCGCCAGCGCGGTGCCGACGCCCGCGCCGAGCGCGAGCACCTGACGGCGCCGGGGTTCCGGGATATCGCTGGATTCAACGTTCATGTCGCCTGTCCTTCGGTTGGGATTCACTGACGGACATGCTAGGAATGGCGCGTGCCCCGGCCCAGCCCCGTTCGGGGGCAGCCGTATCACCCTTTGGAGAGAGGCGCCTGCGGCGCCGGGCTATCAGAGCTGCAGCAGGCCGCGCTGCAGCGCGATCGTGACGGCGTGCGTCCGGTCGCGCGCGTTGAGCTTCAGCAGGATGGACTTGACGCGGGACTTGATCGTGTCTTCCGCCACCGACAGCAGCGCGCCGACCTCGCGATTCGAATGCCCCTGCGCGATGTAGCGCATGACCTCGACCTCCCGGTCGGTGAGCATCTCGTCGCCCGCATGACGGGCGATGTCCACCGCGATGTCCGCCGGCACCCAACGGCCGCCCGCATGCACGGTGCGGATCGCCTCCAGCAGCGACGCCCGCAGGGCCGTCTTCACGAGATAACCCACCGCGCCTTCCTTCAGCGCGCGCCAGGCCTGGATGTCGCCCTTGTAGGTCGTCAGCACCAGCACCTTCGCCCGCGGGCTCTGCTTGCGAATGAGCGTGATGGCTTGCAGGCCGTCCATGCGTGGCATCTGCAGGTCCATCAACGTCACATCGGGCTGCAACTCGGCGAACCGCTCCACGGCCTCGACACCGTTCGACGCCTCGCCGACCACGTGCAGGTCGGGCTGCCGCTGCACGAGCGCGGCAATGCCGTCGCGCATCAGCGGGTGGTCGTCAACGAGGAGCAGGCGAACCTGTGCGGGGGCGGGACTCATGTGCAGCTTTGTGTGCAGCGGATGGAGAGTTTAGGGTCGACGGGTGGCGGGGCCATCCCCCTTTTCATCCCCTGCCCCATCGCCACGCCACCCGTTTGACTCTTTCGGGTGATTGCCAATCACCCCGTGGGGGCTGCCCAGGCGGGACCGCGGGTTGCAGCATCGGCGCATGCAACTCCAGCGCACGCCACCGTCCCCTCGACGACCACCCCCCGCGGTGCCGCGCCACACCGTCCAGGTGCGCGTGGCCCATGGCCATGCGCTGCTGGCAGCCGGCATCCGGGCCGCGCTCGCCCCGCACGTGCCGGTGGCCGTGGCCGCCGGCGGTACGCCGGGGATCGACCAGCCGCCGCCGCTCGATGACCAGCTCGATGACCGCCGCGTGCTGATCATCGACCTGACCCAGGCACTGGCGCTGCATAGCGACGACCTCGAAGCCGGCACCGCCGGGCACAAGGGCCCGGTGCTGGTGGTCGAAAGCGGGTTGACGGCCCGCAAGGTCAGGGCGCTGCTGCGCACCGGGGCGAGTTGCGTCAGCGCCGATGCCTGCCCTCACGAATTGGTACGCGCAGTGCACGCGCTCGCTGCCGGCGAGGCCTATTTCTGCCCCGTCGCCAGCGGCCTGCTGGCAGACGCGATTGCCCACCCCGATCTCACGCCCCGCGAGCAGCATGTGCTGGAGCTGCTGAGCGATGGGCTGGACAACAAGTCGATTGCACGCCGCATGGACATCGCGCTCGGCACCGTCAAATGCCATGTGAAGGCGATCCTGGCCAAGACAGGCGCGCGCACCCGCACGGGCGTGGCGGCCCAGGCCATCCGCCAGGGCTGGATTGACGCGAGGCCGCCAGCACACCGCTGAACGCCCTACCCTCCCCTTCGGCGGTCGTCCCGGCACGCCCCCCTATCATCCGCCGCGCCCGCCCCATCCCGTGCGCTGAGCCCTGCCGCGACGATGCCCTCCCTCCCAGCTTCCTTGGCCCTGCCCGCGCGCATCACTCGGTGGCTGTGCCCGGCACTGCTGGGTCTGCTGGGTCTGCTCGGCCTGCTGGCCGCAGCGGCGCCTGCCCGGGCCACCTCGCCACCGGGCGCGCTGGTGGAGTTCAAGCACGTCGCCTGGTCGCTGGAGCGCGGCGCGCCCAGCCGCATCAACTCGATCGACCAGACGCCCGACGGCTTTCTGTGGATAGGCAGCGTCGAGGGGCTGTTCCGCTTCGACGGCGTGAGCTTCGAGCCGGTGCCGATGGCGGCGCCCGATGCCCAGCGGCTGGTGGTTTCGCGGTTGCGGGCCACGCGGGCCGGCGACCTGTGGGTCGGGCTGGCGCGGGGGCGCGGCGTGGCCCGGTTCCACGACGAGCGCCTGGTGGACGCGCAGATGCCGCACCCCTCGCGCGAGGTCAACGACATCCAGGAGGACGCCGACGGCGGCGTCTGGGTGGCGCGCGGCGGCCGCAGCGACCGCCAGCTGGCGCGGTTTCATCAAGGCGCCTGGCAGGAACTCGGGCCGGACAGCGGATTGCCCGCGCAGCAGGTGTGGGACCTGCACTTCGCACGCGACGGCACGATGTGGGTCGTGCTGTCCAACACGCTGGCCTTGCGCCGCCCCGGTGAAGTCCGTTTCAGTACCTTGCCCGTGTCCATCACGCCAAGGGCCAGCCTGTCGGAGGACGCAGAGGGCGGGATCTGGATCGCTGATGCCAGCGGCACGCGGGCCCTGCAGCGGCCCGCCACCGCGGCCACGGCGTTCGCGCATCCCAACCGCTTCGGCGGGACGCGCCTGCTGTTCGACCGGCACGGCGACCTCTGGACTACCACCTGGAACAACGGCGTGATGCGCATCCGGGCGCCGGGCCGGGTGCTAGCGACGTCTGGCGCCGAAGGCGATCGCATCGCGTCGCTGAACGCCAGCGCGGGCTTGACGTCCGACCAGACCCGCGCCCTGTTCCAGGACCGCGAGGGCAATGTCTGGGTCGGCACCGAACTGGGGCTGGACCTGCTGCGGCCGGCGAGCGTGATCGTCGAACCCGGCCTGCCGCCCAACTCGCCCACCAGCTACCGCCTGGCCGCCACGCGTGACGGGACCGTGTACGTCGCCGATGCGCAGGCGCTGTATGTGATGCCCCCCGGTCAGCCGCCCCGGCGGGTGCTGGCCAACGGCAGCCCGGCCGAGGCCTTGTGCGCGGCCGGGGCGCACGGCGTTTGGCTGTTCCTGGCTGACCGAGTCCTGCGCATCGAGGGCGGCACCGTCCAGCGGCGGCCCAAGCCAGCCGGGGCCACCGCCTTTGGCTGCGCCGAGGACCGCGAGGGCCGGTTGTGGATGCCGGGGCTGGAGCGCGGACTGCACTGGCTGCAGGGGGACGTGTGGCAGCGCTGGCTCGAGCCGCTGCCGTCGCCGTCGTTGCCCGCGAACGCGGCGCTCGACCGCGAGGGCCGCGCCGTGCTGCTGTTCCGGGGGCGGGCGCCGCCCGGCGATACGCCGTTTCTGGCGCTGGACGCGACGCAATCCCGCGCCGGCGGCATCGAGGGCCTGCTCCCCGCCGACGCCGGCGTACTGGTCAGCGGCAGCCTGGGACTGGCGCGCGCGGGCGACGCCACGGGGGCGGTCTGGCTGTCCAGCCAGACGCACCCCTGGGCGGCGTCGCTGAACGGCCTGGCCCAGACCGCCGACGGCGACACCTGGGCCATCGGCGACGCCGGCATCGTGCAGCTGCGCTCCAGCGACCTCGCCGGCGCGCTGCGCGAGCCCGGCGTCGCGCTGCCGCACCGGGTGCTCGATTTCCAAGACGGGCTGAACAGCTTCGTCCAGAAGGCGCCGGGCGCGCAGGTCGCCGTCGGGGGGGACGGACGCGTGTGGTTCCTGACGCGCCGCAACGTGGTGCGCATCAACCCCGCCGCGCTGGTGAGCAACCGGCTGCCGCCACCGGTCGTGCTGCGCTCGGTGCAGGTGGGCGAGCAGGTGCTGCCGGCGACGCCCCAGGTGACGCTGCCCGCGGGCACCACCACCGTGCGCGTCGCGTTCACGGCCTTGAGCCTGACCATGCCGGGACGCGTGCAGTTCCGCCACCGGCTGGCTGGTGCCGATGGCACGTGGAGCGCCGCGAGCCCCCAGCGCAGCACGCTACTGTCCGACTTGCGGCCTGGCACCTACCGCTTCGAGGTCAGTGCCTGCAACAACGACGGCCTGTGGAGCGCCCAGACCGCCGAGCTGACGCTGATCATCCCGGCCACGCTCACTCAGTCGCTGGAGTTCCGGCTGGCGATGGCCGCGCTGGCAGCGCTGCTGCTGTACGGGCTGTACCTGATGCGGCTGCGCCAGATCGTGGCGCGGGTGCGCGAGCGGGGGGAAGAGCGAAGCCGCGAGCGCGAGCGCATCGCCCGCGACATGCACGACACGCTGCTACAAAGCGTGCAGGGGCTGATCCTGCGCCTGCAGTCGGTGGCAGACGGCCTGCAAAGTGATCCGCCCGCACAGCAGGCGATCAATCAGGCCCTGGACCGCGCCGAGGCCGTGCTGGTCGAGGGACGCGACCGGCTGCAGGGACTGCGCCACACCGACACCAGCGACCTGGAACGCGAGGTGAGCCGGCTGATCGCGGAGCTGCCCTTCGCGCAGACGACGCAGGTCAGCGTGGCCAGCCAGGGACAGCGGCGGACGCTACAGCCACCGGTGTTCGACGAGATCCTGTGCATCGTCAGCGAGGCCTTGTTCAACGCGGCGCGGCATGCCGGCGCGCGCGAGGTGGTGGTCCAGGTCGATTACGGCCGCCGCTGGCTGGAGGTCGAGGTTCGCGACGACGGCGTGGGCGTCAGCCCCGAAAAGGCGGCGCAGGCCGGCCGCAATGGCCACTACGGCATGCTGGGCATGCGCGAGCGCGCCGAGCGCATCGGTGGGCAGTTCCGCATCAGCGGCCACAGCGGCGGGGGCACACGCGTGTCGCTGCGCATCAAGGCCGCCGTCGCCTACGCGCGGCGCGCCAGCTGAACCGCCGCACTCAAGGCGTCAGGTCGAGCTGGCCGCGCACGTTCTCCGGTGCGGCGATGCTGCGCAGCCATTTGACCGACTCGACGCGCCAGCGCGGGTCGCTCTGCTTCAGCAACGCGTAGACGCCCGGCAGGTGCGCCGAGCCATAGGTGAGGAAAACCCGGTCGCGCGGGTCGGCCAGCAGCCGTCGCACCAGTTCGCGGTTGCGGTAGTCGATGACGACGGCATCGAACGGATCGCGCGGCCGGGCGTCGTGAGAGCGCCGCGGCCTGACCAGCAGCGTCATCAGCCCGCGGCAGACCGTACCGGCCAGCGCGCGCTGACTTTCGGTGCCGCGCTGCTGCCAGGCGACGAACGCCGTCAGCGGCTGTCCGCCGGTCGACGGTGCGCTGCGGGCGGTCTCGCGCGCCTGCATGGCCTCGACGAAGGCCATGTCGGTGGCCAGCAGCCGGTCGAACTCGCGTCGCATCTGCAGCGACGACACATCCGCCGCCACATGCCGGTCCGGATGCACCTTGCGGTCCATCGCCAGCAGCGCGAAGTAGTCGTTCTGGAACACCAGGCCGCAGGCTCCCGCCAACTGCTTGTACGAGGCGGACAGGTCTTCATCGGTCCCCAGGAACCCGGCCAGCCAGGCATCGCCTTGCGGGTCCGGGATGACGCCCTCGTAGTAGATCGCCGCGCCCTCGCTGAGCGCCTTGCCGATGTCGAACATGACGGCGCGGTAGTACGCGTCGCTGCCCACATGCATCATGCCCTGGAAGGTTAGCGTGCGGCTTCCGTTGCTCAGCACCACCTGCGGCTGGGCCGCCGGCTTCAGCACAGTCACCAACGCCAGGTAGTAGATGGGCGCGGCCAGGGCCACGCAGACGGCGCAGGCCAGCCCCAGCGACGACTTGATCCACGGCCAGGCCACGCGCTTGCGCCGCCGCCGCGCCCACCAGGCCGCGGGCAGGCCGGCAAGCACGGCCGACGCTGCCAGCACCGTCAGCGGCAGCCACGGCTGCACCTGCAGCAGCACCGGCAGCGACAGCAGCGCGGCCAGCCCCAGCACGGCGCCCAGCAGCGTGCGCAGCCGCACGCGCAGGCGCTCGCCGTCGCGCAATGCCTGCTGTGGCAACACCCCCGTTTTCCCCGCCATCGACAGCGCCTCCCCGTGCCTGCACGCGTGCCGCCCCCCCGGGCCGCGCCCCTCGCTCAATGCCCCGAATGATCGCGCCGGATCGCACCCCGTCTTGCCACAAGGTTCACGGCCGTGCGCTGTTTCAGCGGTTTCAACTGTTTCGCGCAAGCGCTTGACGACATGGCGGCGCCGAGGTGGCGGACAATGCGCCGGCCTGCCCACGAGGCGCGCACCTGTCAAGCCCTTGTTTATCGTCCGATGAACTCCGCACAACCCCGCCCTGGCCCCCTATCCCCCGTCGCGGCATTGAACACGCCGGCCGTCAACCCGTTGCAGCTCGGGCTGACGCTGCTCCATGCCACGCCGCCGGACTACCGGCGCGCGCTGGGCTGGTTCCGGGCGGCCGCCGAGACCGCCGACAGCGACGGCGTGGCGATGCTGGGGCTGTGCCAGCTCGAAGGGCTGGGCATGCCGGCGGACCCGGTGCAGGCGCGCGCGCTGCTGGAGCGGGCCGCCTCGAACGGCAGCGCCATCGGCCACTTTCAGCTGGGCCGTGTGCTGATGACGGGCCGCGGCGGCCCGGCCGACGAGGACAGGGGCTTGTCGGCCTACGTGGCCGCCGCCGCGCTGGGCCATGCCGAGGCCACTTTCAATCTCGCCAACTGCCTGTTCGCCGGCGTGGGCTGCCTGCCCGACCGCCTGGCGGCCAAGGCGCTGTACCTGCGCAGCCGCACATTGGGGTCGCAACTGCGCCCGCAGGGCGTGCTGGTGCACCGCCGCGAGCTGAAGGCGGTGCGCGCGCTGGCCATGCGGTTCTCCGACCCGCACCGGCTGGTATTCCTGCTGAACGAACGCCAGCAGGAACTGGCGCTGGTGCAGGCCGTCGTCCAGCCGCGCAGGCGCCGTGCCGAGCGCACGCAGCGCTGGCAGTTGGCCGGGCGCATGGCGGCCGGCGTGATGGTGGCCATGGCCGGCACGGTCGGCCAGTACCTGCGCCCCACCTCGCGCGACGCCGGCCCGACGACGCTAACCTTCTGACCCGGCCGCCGTGCGCCCGCTGCGCCTGCCCTCGCTCGACGCGTTGCTCGCCTTCGATGCGGTGGCCCGCGCCGGCAGCTTCGAGGCCGCAGCGGCCGAACTGGCGCTGAGCGCCAGCGCGGTCGCCAAGCGCGTGGCCGGGCTGGAGGAACGGCTGGACCTGCCGCTGTTCCTGCGCCAGCCCCCGCGGGCCTTGAGCCTGACGCCCGCCGGCCACGAGTACCTGCCCCAGGTGCGCCAGGCACTGGCGCTGCTGCAGGCCATGCCGCTGCACCAGCGCGCCGGGCCGCGGCGCGAGCGGCTGCGCGTCAGCTCCACGCCCACCTTCGCGCGCCAGCTCATCGTGCCCGCGCTGCCCGGCTTCACGGCCGCGCATCCGCATGTCGAGCTGGAGCTGACGCTGTCGGTGCCGCTGCTGGCCGAGGGCGATGCCGGGGCGGACGTGGAGATCCGCCACGGCGCCGTGCCCGGCGACATCGCACCGGAGCAGGTGCTGCTGCGCGACTGGCTGACGCCGCTGGCCGCGCCGGCACTGCTGGCCGCCCACGCGCCGCTGCGTGAACCGGCCGACCTGCTGGCGCTGCCGCTGCTGCGCACGCCGCTGCAACCCTGGGCGCCGTGGCTGAACGCCGCCAGCCTGTCGGACGCGCCCGAGCCCGACGATGGCCCACGCCTGGTGGACCTGGGCCTGGTGCTGGCCGCCGCGCTGGCCGGCCAGGGCGTGGCGCTGGCGCGGCTGAGCCTGGCCCGCCACGAGCTGGCCGAGGGCCGGCTGGTGCAGCCGTTTGCGCTGACGGTGCCGGCCGAGCGCCACTACGGCGTGCTCGTGCACCGGCCCAGCCAGGCGGCCGACGCCTTCGCGCGCTGGCTGCACACACACTGCGCCACGCTGGCCGCGGAAAACTCTTCCGGCACCGGCTGAGGTTTTTTCCGGCTGTCCTGGCAGTGCGGGGCCTAGCATCGCGGCCTTCCCTCCAAAGGCCGCGCCATGCCCGTCATTACCTGCGTCGAAGACCTGCGTCAACTCGCCGAGAAGCGCGTGCCGCGCATGTTCTACGACTACGCCGACTCCGGCTCCTGGACCGAGACCACCTACCGCGCCAACGAGACCGACTTCCAGCCGATCAAGCTGCGCCAGCGGGTGGCGGTGAACATGGAAGGTCGCAGCACGGCGGTGAAGATGATCGGCCAGGACGCCAAGATGCCCGTGGCCATCGCGCCCGTAGGCCTGACCGGCATGCAGCACGCCGACGGCGAGATCCACGCCGCGCGCGCGGCCGAGAAGTTCGGCATCCCGTTCACGCTGAGCACGATGAGCATCTGCTCCATCGAGGACATCGCCGAGAACACCACCGCGCCGTTCTGGTTCCAGCTCTACATGATGCGCGACCGCGAGGCGATGGCTCGAATGATCGACCGCTGCAAGGCCGCCAAATGCTCAGCCCTGGTGCTGACGCTGGACCTGCAGGTCATCGGCCAGCGCCACAAGGATTTGAAGAACGGCCTGACCGCGCCACCGCGGCCCACGCTGGCCAACCTCATCAACCTGGCCACCAAGCCGCGCTGGGTGCTGGGCATGGCGGGCACGAAGCGCCACACCTTCCGCAACCTCGTGGGCCATGTGAAGGGCGTCAGCGACATGCGCTCGCTGTCGGCCTGGACCAACGAGCAGTTCGACCCGCGCCTGTCCTGGGCGGACATCGCCTGGGTCAAGGAGAAGTGGGGCGGCAAGCTGATCCTGAAGGGCATCATGGAAGTCGAGGATGCCAAGTTGGCCGTGCAGGCCGGCGCCGACGCCATCGTCGTCAGCAACCACGGCGGCCGGCAGCTGGACGGCGCGCCTAGCAGCATCCATGCGCTGCCGGCCATCGTGGCAGCAGTGGGCGACCAGATCGAGGTCTGGATGGACGGCGGTATCCGCTCCGGCCAGGACGTGCTGAAGGCCTGGGCGCTGGGCGCCAAGGGCACGATGGTGGGCCGCGCGATGGTCTACGGTCTGGGCGCCATGGGCGAGGCCGGCGTCACCAAGATGCTGCAGATGCTGCACAAGGAGCTGGACGTCAGCATGGCCTTCTGCGGCCACACGCAGCTGACGAACGTGACTCGCGAGATCCTGGTTCCCGGCACCTACCCGACCGTCTGAGCTTCAGCGCGGCTGCAGCCTGACCACCAGCCGCTCCAAGAAAGTCCGGTTGCCGGCCGACGCCGTGCCGGTGAACTGCACGCCGAAGCCGCCGGCCTTGCTGGCCACACCCGGCAGCTTCGCGCTGAAGTGCACCTCGTGCGGCAGCCCGTAGCGGGCCTGCACGCCGGTCTGCGGCGAGCGGGTCGTCACGCGGGCCGACAGCAGGTCGCCCGCCAGTTCGAAGCGCAGGGTGGCGCCCGGCATGAACACCGAGCTGTCCACCAAGGCGCCGGGCAGCACCGTGCGCACACCGTTGACGACCTGCAGCATCGACACCCGCACCGAGTTGCCTGACGACGGGATAGGTCGGTTGCCGTCCAGCGGGTCGCTGGCCAGCCGCTGCAAGCGCAGTGCATAGCCGCTGCGGGTCCGTGCGTCCCACTTGAGGTAGACCTCCAGGTACTGACCGGTCGCGCTGCCAAAGCCCTGGCCGGCCACCTTCTCGGGCGTCAGCGCCAGGGTCAGCGCCATGTCGGCATACGTGCCGCGCGGCTCGTAGAGCAGCCGTGCTCCCTGCGTGGCCGTCACCAGCCCGGCCACGTCGACGGCGCCGTCACGGTCGCCCACGATGTGGGCCCAGGGCGCTGCGGCAGACGGCACCCAGGTCGCCGCCACGTCGTCGGGCTTGAAGCTGTCGGCGTACCAGACATCGGGCTGGCCCAGCGCGTGGCCCGCCCAGCTCACGTGGGCAAAGTCAGTCGCGATGACGTGCGGCTGCGTCACATCGGCCGCAGCCACGGCACGCGGGCTGCTCACCTCGATGGCGGCGGCCGGCGCGCTGAACTCGTAGCGCGGCATGATGACGGCGGTGAGGTGGTGGCCGATGTCGCCGGCCGACAGCGCGTAGTCGCGCGTCGCCTGGGCCACCTCCACCGCCTTGTCGCCGGGCGCGCTGCCGCGAAACCAGGTGATGGTGGAGCGGTCGACGAGGGCCGGCTGGTCGTAGGCGAGCTGCAGCCGGGCCTGGTCCGGCACCAGCGTCATGGCCGGCGAACCCCGCACCACCGGCGGCGCCACGGCGACGGGCAGCACGCGCAGCGTCGCCTGCGCCGCCAGGCCGTTGGGTGCCGTGGCGGTGACGACGGTGTCGACGATGCGGCCCGTGGCCTGCCGCTTCGCGCGCAGCCGCAGCAGGCCGTCACCACGGTCCGGCAGCCGGGTGAACAGCGCGGCATCGAAGTCGAACCGGATCGCGCCGGGCGCGAAGGCGGCGGCCGGCGTCGTGGCCGGCGTCAGCACCACCTCGTGGGCCGGATCGTCGGACGGCACTCGGCTCGCGCTGGCCGCCAGGGTCAGCTTGAACGCGGCGTCATGCCGAACCTGCTGGCCCGACGGATTCCAGCCATCGTGGCCGCGCAGGAGGTTGTGGACGTTGTAGGCCGCGCCGACCTTGAAGCTCTTCAAGGCCTCGGGGCCGAGCCCCTGGGTGACCTGCGGATGCCGCGGGTCGAACACGACCGGCGTGCCATCGGCGTAGCGGTTGTTGTGGACGAGCTGCTTCACGTCCGGCCGCTGCACGTTCTCCCAGCGGATCTCCTGATGGGGGCCGACGAAGCGGTTGTCGATCAGCGCCCAGTGGCCGCCGCTCTTGGCGAACCAGAAGGCGGGGCTGTCGTTCATGAAATTGAAGGTCGAGTTCAGGAACACTGCCAGCGTGGACGAACCACCCCAGGACGGATGGCTGCCGTGGAAGTCGAAGGTGCAGCCCTCGAACACGTTCAAGGCGCCGCCGGCGATGGCGTCGTCGGTCAGCTGGAAGTAGGAGTTCCTGAAGTAGGCACGCTGCGGGCCGATGGCCAGCAGGTTCAGATGGCTGACGAAACGCACGTTCTCGAAGTACAGGCGGTCCAACGGGCCACCTGCAGATGTGAGCGTCTGCGCCTGCACGCGGGCATCGCCGCGGCGCGGCAGGTTCTGCGACGGGTCGCGCGGGAAGACCAGATCGACCGACGTGTAATTGGCGAAGGTCAGGTGCCGGGCCGAAAAGCCGGTGCCGATGCCGATGACGTTCCAGTTGCCGTTGGAACCCACGGTCTGGCCGCGGTTGCCGGCGATGCGCACGTCGTCGGCATTCGACGTGAGACCCTGGAAAGTGAGGCCGGACTGTGGGAAGGCGATGCCTACCAAGCCGGGATGCAGCGGCGTGTTAGCGTCGTGTGGGTCGCGGTGGTCGTCGGTCCAGTAGACGCCAGGCGTGAAGTTCACCGTCGTGCCGTCCGCGATATTCGCAGCCTTCAGTTCCTGCAGCGTGCGAAAGGTGAAGGGGCCGCGCCAGGACTCTTCCAGGTAGGCATCCACGACGACGTTGGTCGCCGACAGCGGCACAAACTTGGCCTTCAGCGCCAAGTCGGTCGTGACGCGGTCATGCGCGAAGTCCCACATGCGGCCCGGGCCGGCATCGGGCTGGAACCAGCCGACGAAGTAGTGGCCGGGTCCACGGTCGGGCCGAGCGGGGGGTTGCAACAAGGCCTGGTCGGCCACCTGCACCTGCACTCGCCGGTCGTCGATTTCCAAGCTCACCCGGTGCGGTGGGACCGTCCCGGTGGCGCAGGCCGCCAGCAGCACCATCCAGGCCAACAGCAGCGGTGCGAACCAGCGCAGCCAGCCCCGCGCGGGGTCAGCGGACATTGCGGCGGGTGTTTCGTTCAGCGACAGGCTCATGAAGACATTGTCGAATGCGGCATGACGCCCTCGGTCGCTGGCGAGACGCCTGCTTCAGTCAGCCTGAGCGGGTGCCTCCTCGTCCAGCCGCGCATGAAAGCCTTCGGCACCCTGCTTCCAGTAGGCCGCCACCTTCAGCGCCTCCTTGGGGTGGCCCTTGTCTCGCAGCATCAGCTCGCGCAGTTGCGTCATCGCCTGCGCCTCACCGGCACACCAGACGTAGCCCTCGCCCTCCGGCAACGACACGCCGCGCAGGGCTTGCAGCAGCGCCGCAGGCGTGGACAGCACGTGCAGGTCCAGCGACGTCGGACGGCGCGCGGGCAGCGTGGGCGCATCGTCCATCAGCAGCCACAGCGACACGCGCGCGTCGGCCGGCAGTTCCTCCAGCCGCCGCGCGATGGCCGGCCAGGCCGTGTCGTCCCCCACCAGCCAGTGCCAGGCGTAGTCCGTCGGGATGACCATGGAGCCCCGTGGGCCGGCGACGGTCAAGGTCTGCCCCGGCGCCGCCTGCGCGGCCCAGGTGCTGAACGGGCCGCTGCCGTGCAGTGCGAATTCCAGCACCAGCTCGCCGCACTGTGTGTCGAAGGCGCGCGGCGTGTAGTCGCGCATCAACGGACCACTTGCACCCGGGTCGGGGTGGGGCAGCACCAGCTTGACGTGGTCGTCGAACGAGCTGGACACGAAGCTCTTCAGCGAATCGCCCTGCAGTGTGACGACGACGAAGCGGCCGTCTCGACGCTGCACATCGGTCACAGTCAGCTCGCGGCGATGGATCTCATGCCGCACGCGCTGCACGCGGCGGACGGGGGTCATATCGGACATGATAGGAAGATCAATTGGTTGATAATGTCACCCATCATGAGCGAGACAGTTGATAAAGTCAACTCAAAATCCCTGGCACCCGCGGGGGAGATCTTCGACCTGCTTCACGCGCTGATGCACCTCCACCGCGGCCGCCAGCCGCGCGAGACGGCCGCGCATGACGAGGCCGCGCTGACGCACATGGAGGCCCGCGCTCTGGGCTTCATCGGCCGACATGCAGGCGCCACGCAGACCGACCTGGTGCTGCGCAGCGGGCGCGACAAGGCGCAGATCGCCCGGCTCATTGCGTCGCTGAAGGCGCGCGGCCTCATCGAGGCCAGCGCTGATGCCACCGACCGCCGCACGCAGCGCCTGGCGCTGACCGAGGCCGGACAGGCGCTGCACCGCCGGCTGCGCCGCCATGGTGAGCAGGTGGCGCAGGCGGCAGTGCGGGACTTCAGCCAGGCGGAACTGGACCAGTTGCTGGCCCTGCTGGCGCGGCTGCGCGCCAATCTCGAAGCCGCTGAGGAGTAAGCGGCGTCAGGGCGCGGCGCCGCTGCCCGTGTTGGCGTACTCGGCCAGGCGGCGGTTGCCGGCGCTGCCGTAGTTGACCGGGTTGCTGCTGTTCCAGTCCGCCCAGGGCGCGGTCTTCTTGATGTGGCCGCCCAGGTTGACCTCGCGCACGATCATCTGGCCCGTGGTCCCGCCGTTTTGCGTCCACTGCCGCGCGAACGACACGCTGTTGCTGCCACCCGTCGTCGTGAACGAGCCGCCCTTGAACAAGAAACCCTTGTTGCCCAGCACATGGCTGGGCGCGGCGACGACGCCGGTGCTGGTGCGCGCGTTCGTGTAGCGGATCTCGCAGGCGTCGAACACGGCGGTCATGTCGCCGAAGATGAAGTCCACGTCGCCCTGGATGAAGCTGTTGCGCACATGGGTGCGCTTGCCCGAGCCGGCCAGCCACAACGTGTCCTGGTTGCCCAGCAGCCGCACGGTGTCCAGCTGCACCTGGTCACCGCCGTTGTTCAGGTAGGCCACGGCCTGGTGCTGGCCGTTGGCCGCGGCGTTGTTCTCGCCGTAGGTGTTCTGGATGGTGAGATTCTTGACCTGCAGCTGGCTGGCATAGCTGACCACTGTGGCCGTGCAGTTGGTGCCCAGCGTGCTGCGGCCGCCGCAGTCGTTGTAGTAGCTGCTGACGCGGCTGGGCGCGCCGCTGCCGAAGTCGGCCGCGTTGCCCACAGCCGACCTGAAAGCCGAGCCGGTCATCGCGTAGTGCGCCCCCAGCTGCAGCACCACGCCGGTCTGGCTGTCGCCGTACACCGTCAGCGGCACTCCGGACGGAATGACCACCAGCCCCGTGTAGGTGCCGGCCTTGATCTGGATGTACTTGCGCGTGGTGCCGCCGGCCTTGATGGCCGCGTTGACGGCGGCCTGCACGGTCTTGTACGGGCCGCTGGGGCTGACGACGTAGTCGCCCGTGCTCTTGGTGCCCACGGTGCCCGGGCTCCAGCTTCCCAGGAAGCTGGCCACCGTGTAGCTGCCCTGCTCCGATGACGACAGCTGCGGCCGGGTGGCTGTGGAGGTGGCTGCCCCCGCCGGCAGCGCGATCAGCAAGGCCAGGGTCAACAAAGGCGCAGCCGGGCGACGCGGCGCGCCGGCGTGACGAAGCAAGCGAGGGGATGCCGTCATGGAAATGATCTCGTGGGTGGATGCAGGGCCCGTAGCACGGGGCGGCATGCACCGACGATCTGCGCGGCCTGGCGCAGCGACTGACGTGCAAAGCCCGGCGAGGGAGACGGCCGGGCGCGGCGCATTCTGCAGGCCGCGGTGCGCGCCGGGCCTATCGGTTTCCCGGTGCCCGGCCAGCCGCCGCTGGCCGATGCTGCGCGCCGTGAACCGCCGGACCGCCCTTTCCCTCACAGCACTTGCCGCACTGGCCGCACTGGCCAGCGTTGCCTGGCTGGCACCTGCCGACGACCCCTCGGGCGCTCCGAGGCTCCCGCCTCCACAGACAGTTGCGTTTGCACCGCTGCCAGCGCCGCGGATCGCCAAAGCGCCCGAGCTTGTCGAGCCCCAGGTTCGCCCGGTGGCCGCAGCGCCTGCCGCCACCGAGCTTTGCGGCCTGGGTCGCCTGCCGCTGCAGGCCACCGGCGGCACGGTAGACAGCTTCGATCAGCTGCCCGCGCCGCTGGGCCGCCTGGCCTTGTTGGAGCTGCAGGAACGCCTGCAACACGCGCTGGCCGCCGGCGATGCCCGCCAGCGCGTGGCCGCGTGGCTGCTGCGCCAGCCTGAAGCGCCGGAGGCGTCTGCCCAGGCCGCATGGGCGGCCGGCCTGCTCGCCGAGGCCCACGCCGGAGGCGAAGCCCTGGCGCTGCGCTGGGCCGCCTCAGCCTGCGGCCACACCGATGACCCGGCCGCGTGCCGCCACGCGCTCGCGGTGCAACGCCTGCACGCCGAGCCCGGCAACGGCCTGCACCAGCTGGCCGTCGCGCCGACCTGGCCGCAGGCCTGGCGACACCTGACCCGCGCAAGCCACTGGCGCGAACACCCCGGCGGCCTCACCGCCACCGTGCAGGCCGCGCTGGACACGCTGCAGCCACCGCCCGCCGCCTACCTGCGTGCCCGCCTCGCACGCGAGACGCTGGCGCGCGACGCGTCGATGGCACCCGAGGGGCTGGAGTTACTGGAGGCGCCCTGTGCGGCGCAACCCGCCAGCTGCGCCGAGGTGGCTGAGCGGATGGCCGCCAGCGCCGATTCGGCCACGCTGCTGCAACAGGCTGCGGCCCTGGGTCGCCTGGCCGGCTGGCCGGACGCGCGCGTCGAGGCCTTGACGACGACCACACAGGCCTTCCACGCACAGCTGCCACGCTGGGCCGACGAGCCGCAGGCAGCGCTGGGCTGCGCAGCAGCCGAACCCGCCCTCGCACATGCCCGGGCAGTGGCGCAGCAAGGCGAGGTCAGGCCGACGGCCGCGAGCCGGCCATGATGACCACCATGCCGGCAAAGCACAGGCACACGCCCACCCAGTCCGTCATCGTCGGCTTCACCTGGTCCACCACCATCAGCCAGACGAGGGCCACACCGATGTAGACGCCGCCATAGGCCGCGTAGATGCGGCCGGCGGCGGTGGGATGCAGGGTAAGCAGCCACGCAAACAGCGCCAGGCTGGCGGCGGCCGGCAACAGCAGCCAGGCCGAAGCGCCCTGCTTCAGCCACAGCCAGGGCAGGTAGCAGCCCACGATCTCGGCCAGCGCGGTGACGACGAAGAGGGCAAAGGTCTTCAGCAGGTCCATGGTGGGTCAGGGTTGCAGCGGCCTCACCAGCCGCACGGCCAGCGTCTCGCGCTTGGCCATGTCGCCGCGCGCGGCGCCGCCGGGTTGTTGCACGGCCCAGCCGGTGTTCACCACCAACCGGTCCACCTGGCGCTGCGTCGCGCCGCGCTCCACGTTGCGGTAGGCATAGGGGTTCACCGCCTCGCTTTCGATGCGGGTGGTGCTGCTCCAGTACCAGCCCGCCGGCCCGGCCGACGCCAACAGCGCCGCCTCCTTGCCCAGCCGCAGACGCTCGAAGAAGTGCTTCAACTCAGGCACGCGCGGCAGCCGCCAAGACTGCCCCTCGGCGGCGCTGTGCGCCCGCGCAAAGGCCAGCGCCTGCGCATGCGTGGCCAGCACTGCCTCGCCGGCGCATTGCCCGCCATCCCAGCGCTGGCCTTGCGGGCAGCGCGCCCAGGCCAGGCCCGCAGCAGCGTCGATCAGCTCCTGGCCATCGGCGCTGGGGACCAGGCGCGCCGCCTCGTCGGCAACGACTGGCGACAGCGGTGCCAGCGGGGTCAGGGCCAGGGCCAGAACGACACCTCGCTGCAGCGCGCACACGGTACTCATCGGCCCGCCGCCATCACCAGGGCATGCGCCTCGGCGGGCGTCACCGCCCCCTCACCCGGCAGCTCCACGACGATCAGATAGCCCGCCAGGTCCGATCGCGCACCGGCACCCGCATAGGTCTGCGCCAGCGTCAGCTGCCGGCTCGCGACGAGGCGGCCGGTGGCGGCGTCCCAGTCTTCGTGCGAGACCAGGCAGCCCTGCTGGGGCGCGCCGGGGTGGTAGGTCGTACCGGCGTAGTAAGCCGGGTTGATGGTGTTGCCGTGCACCAGCAGCTCGTCGCGGCCGGCGCGGCCGGAAAGCAGCGCTTCTTTGATGGGCGGCCAGGCGCGCCAGCTGGGTGGCAGGTAGCTGTCGTACAGCGCCTCGTCCCACGCCGCCGCGCCGGGAGCGGGCACATGCTCGAACTCGGCCGGCGTGGCCTCGACCGGCAGCTTGCTGTGCAAGTAGGGCGTGGGGCCGATGTTGGGATTGGTGGCCGTGCCTGCGCCAACGACAGTGAACAGCCCTTGCGGCGTGTTGCCATTGGTGATCGTGCCCGGCAGGCCGCTACGCGCCAGCGCCAACTGCGGCGACGTGAACAGCTGGCCGGCACCGTCGCGCACGAAGCGCCCGCCGGCATCGCGCACCAGCGCCAGACCCATGACCTGCCGGCCCGGGCGCTGCAGACTGACGATGACCGGAAATCCCGGCCGCAGCGGCGCCGCCAGCAGCTCGGCCAGCGGTGGCTGCGCAGCGGCCGAGGGGCGCAGCCGCTGCATCAGCGCGGTCAGCCGCGCGTCATCGGCCCAGCTGGGGAACTGCTGCGGCAGCATCACGCGCAGCCGGTCGGCGGCGGCGCCGTCGGCTTGCAGCAGCGTGTAAGCGGCGATGGCGAAGGGCTTGCTGGTCGTCAGCTGCGGCAGCAACGGCCAGATCAGCGGTGCGGCGTCGGTGGCATACAGCGTGTGGGCGGCGGTCAGCAGGGCGCGCTGCGTCTCGGCGTCGCGCTGGCCCAGCGTGGGCAAGGCTTGCAGCAGCAGCGGGCGAGCCGCGGCGATCTCTGCGTTGTACTGCGCCACGAGATCGAACAGCTTCGGCAACGCCGCTTCCCGCTCGGGCCCGGCGGGCAGCACCAGCCGGGCGCGGATGTCGGCCACCGCGGCCTCGCGCAGCGCGCGCTCACCGACGGTGGACGTGGCCGGCCAGCTCAGGTCGGCTGGCTTCAGGGCCAGCAGTTCAGCGGCGCTGTAGCGCTTCTCGCCCGGCTGAAGGGGGGTGGTGCAGGCGGCCAGCAGCAGCGCGGCGCCGAGGACGGTCAGGGAGCGGAGATTCATCGGGGGGTCAGGTGCAAGGCATTGGCCACGCGGCGCAGCGCGGGCTCGTTGAGGGGGCGCGGCAGGCGCGATTCGCCGCCGATCAGCAGCGTGGACGAGCCACCGCCGTCGAGGTTGAACGCCTGCACCGCGCCCAGCTCGCGCATCAGCTGCGCCGTCTGAGCCAGCGTCAGGCCCTTCAAGTCACCGCGCCGGCCGGCGGCCAGCAGCACGATGAGCTGGCGGCCCGACGCGTCCAGGCCCACAGCGGTGCGCGGGTGGGTCTGGGCGCACAGGTTGGCACAGCTCGCGTCGTCCGCCGCCGTGCGGGCGTTGCCATCGCGCACCAGCCAGGGCGTGCCGCTCACGGCCAGGCGCCAGCCGGACTCGGGCGCAGCGGGCGCGTCGAAGCGGATGGTGCAGGTGGTGTCACACGCCAGCAGCGGGTCCCTGGCCGTGGCGGGCGCCTTCAGCAGCGCGGGCCAGGGCTGGCTGTCCGATACGGTCAGGCCGCGGGGGCGGAATTCCCTGTCGAAGAAGGAGGCGTTGATGCTGGCGAGTGCGCCGCGGCGGCTGGGCATCTGGTCCAGCGGCTGGCCGGCCTCGCCGGGCGGCGACAGCGTGACGCGCACGCGGCCGAGGTCCACACGCAAGGCATGAACGTCGCTGTTCTGCCAGGGCGCCCAGGCGCGGTGGGTCAACCCGGGCGCGAGCGTCTGCCAACCGTCGGGTGGCGGGGGCGGTGGGCTGGCGCAGCCGGCGAGCAGCGCGAGCATCCATCCTGTCAACAATAGACGCAGCATGCGGCGATGCTAACGGCCGCCCTTGTCGAAAGCCGAACCGGCCACTCGTCGTAAGGCTTCACCCAACACCCAGGACCCTGCAATGAAACACCTGCCCCTGCTCGCTGCCTCCTTGCTCGCCACCGCCGCTGCGACGGCCGCGCCCGTCACCTACGACATCGATCCCACCCACACTTACCCCAGCTTCGAGGCCGACCACATGGGCCTGTCCTACTGGCGCGGCAAGCTGAACAAGAGCGCGGGCACCGTGATCTACGACAAGGCCGCTGACACCGGCAGCGTGGACGTGCAGATGGACCTGGCCAGCATTGATTTCGGCCTGGAAGCGATGAACGCCTGGGCGCGCGGCGAGAAGTTCTTCAATGTGGAGAAGAACCCCAGCGCCACGTTCAAGGGCCGCTTCGAGGGTCCGCTGCCGGGCAAGCTGGTGGGCGAGCTAACCCTGAACGGCAAGACCCGCCCGTTGACGCTGGCGCTGCACCACATCAAGTGCATCCCGCACCCCCTGCACAAGCGCGACTTCTGCGGTGCAGACGCATCCGGGAGCTTCAACCGCGAGGACTACGGCCTGGGCATCGGCAAGGAATGGGGCTTCAAGATGGATGTGAACCTGCGCATCCAGGTGGAGGCGGTGGCGCGGGAGTGAGGCGATGGTCGCCTCATTCGTATGAGGTCCACTTCAGTTCGCAGGCAGTCTTGCTGCGGGCGATGGTGCTGGCGCGACGGGTCGAGGCCAACTTTCCGACGTGGCAAGCTCGACCACGGGGAGCGAGCCAGACAGCCTCAGTCACGGCGCTGCGCGCCATGCCTGGCGCACAACGAAAAAAGCCGGCCTCTAGGGGCCGGTTTTGTGGGATGCGCGTGGGGCTTACTTGACGCCCATCTCATCCAACAGCCGCGTGGTCTTGTCCACCGTGCTCATCTGCCACAGCATGTAGCGCGAGTCCACGCAGATGCTGCGGACCATCTTGGGGTTGAAGTCCCAGTCGGAGATGACGGCGTCCAGGGTGCCGTCAAACAACAGGCCGACCAGTTCAGCCTTCTTGTTCAGCACCGGGCTGCCGGAATTACCGCCGGTGGTGTCCAGCGTGGACAGGAAGTTGACCGGCACGGAGTCCAGGTCCTTCACGTAGTAGGCGCCGAAGTTGCGCGCCTTGATGGCCGTCAGTTGCTCGGCCGGGGCGTTGAACTCGCCCCCCGCCTCGTCCGGGCCCTTGTGCTTGGCCTGGATACCGCGCAGCGTCGTGAAGGCCTTCCAGCTTTCGCCGTCGCGACCCACGTCGCGGCCCTGCACCTTGCCATAGCTGATGCGCAGCGTGCTGTTGGCGTCCGGGTAGACAGCCTCGCCGCGGCTTGCGTGGTAGTCGATCATGGCCTGCTGCACGCCGGCGTAGGCCTTCTGCAGCTTGCCGGCCAGCTCCTTGTCGCGGTCCTCGCGACGCTCGTCGTCCGCGTACAAGGCCACCGCGGCGCGGATGAAGGCGTCGCTGCTGGCCTGGAACGCGGCGGCGTCCTTGTCCAGCCAGGCCATACGGGCGGCGGTGTCGGATAGCTGGCTGGCGGCGTAGAGCTTGTCCAGCTGCGCGCGCACGGCGGCCTCGTCCTGCCCGGCCTTCAGGCCCAGCGCCTGCAGCCAGGCGGCGTTCAGCGAGTCGGCCGGCTGGGCCAGGTATTGCGCCAGGAAGTGCGCGGCCAGGCGCTTGTCGGTGGGTTCGTCGTAGCGACGCTCCAGGCTTTGCTGGCCGGCCTTCAGGCGTGGCAGGTCGCGCTCCTGGTAGCCACTCTTGCGCTCGGCGTCGGGCTTGGCGCGCTCCTGCGCGATCTGGTAGAGCTGGCGGGCCGAGTTCAGCAGTGCGGGCACCATGAAGCTCATCAGGTGCTCGGCGCGGGCGGTGGCCTGGCGCTCGGCGATCAGGCGCTCGGCGGCGGCCAGGTCGGCGCCGTAGCGGGCCTGGCGCTGCGGCGAGCTGTTGACCCAGGCCTTGAGCTGATCGAAGCCGGCCTGCTTGCGCGCCAGGATGTCGCTGCCGTCGTAGCTCTGCTGCTGGCCTTGCAGGTTCTTGAAGTAGTTCTCCAGGCCCTGCCTGCGCGTGGCCATGCGGATCTCGCCTTCGCGGCGGCCGGCGGTCTCGGCCTTGATGAGGTCGATGGACTCGCCCATGGCCTTGACCTGCGCGGGCTGCTGCCAGCCGAAGGCGAAGTCCACCTCGGTGGGCAGGCGGTGGCGGTTGGTGCGGCCAGGGTAGCCAGCCACCATGACGAAGTCGCCCTCGTTCAGCGGACTGGCCGTGGGCGACGCGACCTTCAGGTGGTGCTTGGGCGCGTAGGGCTTGTTGTCCTTGCTGAACTCGGCGGGCTTGCCGTCCGGGCCCACGTAGGCGCGGTAGAAGCTGTAGTCGCCGGTGTGGCGCGGCCACATCCAGTTGTCGGCATCACCGCCGAACAGACCCACGCCGGTGGCCGGCGCGTGCACCAGTCGCACGTCGCGGATCTCCAGCTGCTTGATGAGCTGGTACTGCAGACCGCCAAAGAAAGCCGGCACGCTGCAGCGGTGGCCGGTGTCGGCCTCGCAGGCGGACACAAGCCTCTTCTCGGCGGCCTCGATGGCGTCGGTGCGGGCCTTGCCGGTCAGTGCCTGCGTCTGCGCGTTCAGCACTTCGGCGGTCACGTCCCGCATGTCCACGGTCACCAGCATGCGACTGCCAGGGGCGGCGGGCAGCTCGTCGGCCAGCGTCTGCGCGTAGAACCCGTTCTTCAGCAGGTCGCGTTCGGGCTTGGAGTTGTACTGGATGCTGCCGTAGGCGCAGTGGTGGTTGGTGACCGCCAGGCCTTGCGGCGACACGAAGCTGGCCGTGCAGCCGCCCAGCGAGACGACGGCGCCCATCGGGAAGGCGGTCAGGTCGTTGAGCTTGGTGGGGGCCAGCGCCAGGCCGCCGGCCTTCAGAGACTTGGCGATCTGCGGCAGCTGCTTGGGCATCCACATGCCTTCATCGGCATGGGCGGTGGCGGCCAGCATGGCCAAAGTGGCCGCTGAAAGCAGCGAGAGAGAGTGACGGGTCATGCGGTTCGCGGAGGGAAACGAAACCGCGAGCCTACCCTGCCAGCCGCCTGGCTTCGGAGTGTGAAAAGGCAGGGATCGGGGCGGGGAAAGCCCGGGGGCTCAGTGCGCCAAGCCGATCCACTCCCCGGCGGACTGGTAAGCCTCATACAGGTCCAGCGACAGCTCACGCAGACGCGCGTGCTCGCTGCCATGACCCGCTGCCAGGCATTCGAACGCGTAGTGGCGGTCGTACAGCATGCGCGTCGGGTTGATGGGCTGACCGGCGTCGCTCATCAGCTGGCCGAAGCGCAACAGGTCGCGGGTGGAGACCGGGCCGGTCGTTGCGTTGGCTACCGTCAACCCGAGCGCGCGGATGTCGCCCAGGTTCACCCCGTGCCCGATCTTCAGGCCGCTCCATGCATGGCCCGGCTCGTCCGCGCCACGGGGCTCGTCAGCGGGAACGGGAATGAGATGCAGCGGAATCATCATGGCGGGGCCTCGGGGACGCATCGGGCGGATGCCGCCATGGTGCCGAGGCCTCGGCCGAACGAAGGCCCGATAAAGGCCGAAAAGGCAGCGCTAACTGCCGCTGATTGCGCTCAAGTCTTAGGCAGCGTCACGCCCACCTGGCCCTGGTACTTGCCGCCGCGGTCCTTGTAGCTGGTCTCGCAGACCTCGTCGCTCTCGAAGAACAGCACCTGCGCGCACCCCTCGCCGGCATAGATCTTGGCGGGGAGCGGCGTCGTGTTACTGAACTCCAGCGTGACGTAGCCCTCCCATTCGGGCTCGAACGGCGTCACGTTGACGATGATGCCGCAGCGCGCGTAGGTGCTCTTGCCCAGGCAGATGGTCAGCACGTTGCGCGGGATGCGAAAGTACTCCATGGTCCGCGCTAAGGCGAAGCTGTTGGGCGGGATGATGCAGACATCCTTGTTGATGTCGACAAAGCTGTTCTCGTCGAAGTTCTTGGGGTCCACCACGGTGCTGTAGATGTTGGTGAAGACCTTGAACTCGGGCGCGCAGCGGATGTCGTAGCCGTAGCTGCTGGTGCCGTAGCTGACGATCCTGCGGCCGTCCTGCTCGCGCACCTGACCGGGCTCGAACGGCTCGATCATGCCGTGCTGCTCGGCCATGCGGCGGATCCACTTGTCGCTCTTGATGCTCATCTTCTTGTCCAATCAGCGGGGCAGAGCCCCATCAAAGTAAGTGCTGCCGTCCAAGTCCAGCACGAAGCCCTTGACCGCCGCGCGCATCGGCACAGACACGCGGCCATAGGCCATCGGCGTCCAGGGCAGTTGCTGCAGCGCGATCTTCTGCGCGCTGGCGTACAAGGCCTTGCGCTCGGCCTGGCTCATCGCCTGGCGGGCCTGATTCAACAGCTTGTCGTAGGCCGGATTGCACCAGAACGTGCCGCTGGCCGAGCCGCACGCCAGCTGGCCGAACGTGCCGGTGGGCTCGGGATCGCCGTTCCAGCCGGACATGGCCACGTCGTGATCGCCCGCGTCGATGCGCCGCAGGTACTCGCCCCACTCGTAGGTGACGATGCGCACGTTGACCCCAACCTTGGCCCAATCGGACTGGATCATCTGCGCCATCAACTGTCCGTTAGGGTTGTAGAAACGCACGACCGGCATCGCCCACAGCGTGAGGTTCAGCGGCAGCACGCCGGCCTTCTTCAGCAGTTCACGCGCCTTGGCGGGGTCGTGCGGCGCGGGCTTCAGCGTGGCGTCATGCGCCCAGCTGGATGCCGGGATGACGGTGGTGGCTGCGGTGCCGGCATCGCCGTAGACGGTGCGCAGGATGGCGGCCTTGTCGATGGCCATGTCCAGCGCCTGGCGCACTTCCAGCCTTGCGAGCGCGGGCTTCTTCGTGTTGTAAGCCAGCACGCCCACGTTCAGGCCCGGGGCCGTGGCCAGTTTGATGGCTGGGTCCTTTTGCAGCTGGCCCAGCTCGACCGGGCCGACCGGCGCGGCGATGTCGCACTCGTCACGCTTCAAGCGCTGTGCCCGCACGGTGGCATCGGGCGTGACGGCGAACACCAGCTGGTCAGCCCGCGGCACCTCGGCGCGACGCCACCAGCCCGGGTGGGCGCTGTAGCGGATGACAGCGTCCTTGCGGAAGCTCTTCAGCTGGAACGGCCCCGTGCCCACCGGCATCTGGGCAATGCGCTGCGGCGTGCCGCGTTGCAGCAGTTGCGCCCCCAGCTCGGCCGACTGGATGGACGAAAAGGTCTGCGTCAACGTGGACAGGAAGCTCGCGTCGCGCTCGGCCAGCGTGATGCGGACCTGGTGGTCACCGAGCTTCTGGACCTGGCGGATCAGCTGCTCCCAGCCGAAGGACTGCACATAGGGTGACACCACCGGCAGGGCCTTGGCGAATGCGCTGTCACGGCTGAGCAGCCGGCCGAAAGTGAAGACCACGTCGTCGGCGTTGAATGCGCGCGTGGGCTTGAAGCCGTCCACGGCCTGCCAAGCGACATCGCGGCGCAACTCGAAGGTGTAGGCCAGGCCGTCCGGGCTGAGGCTCCAACTGGTGGCAAGACCCGGCACGAGCCGGTCGGTGCCGCGTTGAGTCTCCACCAGCGTGCCGAAGATGGGCAGGTGGGCGATGTGGTCGATGCCGCTGTCGGTGGCCGTCGTGTCGAAGGTCTTGGGGCTGCCCGCAGCGCAAAAGCGCAGCGTGGTGTCGGCGCCCGCCAGCAGCGGCAGGCTCAGCAGCAGCGCCGCGAGACGTCTCATCGGACCACCTCGGCTGCCGGCACGAAAGGCAGGATGCCCATGGACTGGTACATCGCGGCGGGCGACAAGGCCCGGGTCTCGTTGCGCAGGCCCTGGATCACCAACGCCACGCGGCGCAGTGCGCGGATGTCGGCCACCGGGTCGCCGTCCACCAGCAGCAGGTCGGCGCGCTTGCCGCGCTCGATGCTGCCGATGTCGGCCAGCCGCTCACTGTACTTCGCACCGTTGAAGGTGGCGATCTTCAGCGCCTGCGCGGCCGGGATACCGGCCTGCACGTACAGCTCCAGCTCGCGCTGCAGCGCAAAGCCGGCCGTCGCGTCGGTACCGGCCACCAGCGGGATGCCGGCCGCATGCATGCGGCGCAGCAGGTCCATCATGACCTTCCAGCTCGCGCCCCAGCGCTTCGCCTTCACGTCATCCATGTCCACCTCGGCCGACAAGTAGCTGCGCTGCAAGACCGCCGGCCAGTGCGACGACACCATCGCGTAGCTCGGGTTGGGCTGGCCTTGCCGCTGTGTGTACTGCCCCTCGAAGGCGGTCATCGTCGCGTCGACGACGGTCCCCTTTTTCTTCAGCAGCGCGATGAAGTCCTGCGTGCGCAGGTCGTTGAGCTTCAGGTCAGCGGCCTTGTCGCCCACCAGGTTGAAGCGCAGCAGCGTGCGCGTGTCGTCGGTCTTGCTGACGAGGAAGTTCAGCGTGAGCTGGTTGATGTGGTGCAGCTCATCAAACCCGGCCTCCACGGCCTGCCGGGCCGTCATGAACGCGGGCACATGGCCGCCGGTGCGCAGGCCCAGCGAGCGCGCATGCGCGACCATTGGCTTCACCCATTCGGGCTTGATGGAGTTGTAGAGCTTGAGCTGGCGGTAGCCGTTCGCGGCGTACCAGTCGATGGCGGCCAGAGCATCGGACAGGTTGTCCGGCACGAAATCCGCCTGCGACGAGAACGGGCTCTTGCCCTCGATGAAGCCGTTGGCCGAGATGGCCGGGCCCAGCAGCTCGCCGCGCGTGATGCGCCCGCGCAGTTCGGCCACGTCGGCATTGCTGTTGCCCACGTCGCGCACCGCGGTCACGCCAGCCGCCAGGTTCAGCAGCAGGTCACCGTGGCCGATGTGGGCATGCATGTCCACCAGGCCGGGTAGCAGCGTGCGGCCCTTGCCGCTGATGCGCTGCGCCGGGGTAACGCCTTTCAGGCTGCCAGGCTTCACGATGGCCGCAATGCGGCCTTCACGCAGGTAGACGTCTGACGGCCCCTGCAACCGCGCGGCGGGCGCGTCGAACCAGCGCACGCCCTCGATGACGGTCAGGCCCGGCAGCGGCTGCGGCAGGTCTTTCGCGATGCGCTGGAGCCGCGCGATCTCGGCCGCCTTCTGCGCGTCGGACAGCCGGTCCACCTCGCCCTCGAAGCCCTGCGCCAGGGTGCCGCCCCAGCCGGGCCAGATCTGCGCGAACAAACGGCGGTCATCCTCGCGCAGCCACACATAGCTGGGCTCCAGCTCCAGGCCAGTGAGCGCGTACAGACCGATCTCGAAGGTCTGACCCGGCAGTCTCAGGCGCTGCACCCGCTCCACGGACAGTTGGCCCACCGGCAGCGCGGGCGTAAGCGCAGGCGCCCTGGCCAGCAGGCTCTGCGCCACCCGCGCCAGCCACGCCGGGCTGCCTTGCACCGGCAGGTAGACCGCCTCGCGCGCGGCGCCGGGCTGCTCACCGCGATCCACCGGCGAACGCCACTGCGCGCGGCCATCTGTGCCACGCTCGAAGCTCTCGTCAATGCGCGCGCCATAGGTCGCCACGCCCTCGGTGCGGTAGCTCATCCAGGCACCATCGGGCGCGAACTGCAGCACTTCCTTCTGGTCCGGCCCGCGGCCGTTGTTTCGATAGCGGTAGTCCACCTCCAGCCGGCCCGCGGACTCGCTCTGCTGCAGGTGCCCGCACGGCGTCTTCACGCACAGCACCGTGTAGGTCTGCGCCTGGGCCTGTCCGTGGGCGACGGCAGCGAACAGCAACGCGAGCAGCAAGGGCTTCATGCAGCGATCTCCGGGGTTCAGCTGGCGCCGACTTTACTTACCGATGGAGGCGACGCCGCGGTTCGCCAGCATGTCCGCCCGCTCGTTGCCCGGGTCGCCGGCATGGCCCTTCACCCAGCGCCACTCGACGTGATGCAGCTTGCGCAGCGCGTCCAGCCGCTTCCACAGGTCGTCGTTCTTCACCGGCTTGCCATCGGCGGTCTTCCAGCCGCGGCGCTGCCAGTTGGTGATCCATTCGGTGATGCCCTTGCGCACGTACTCGCTGTCCAGGTAGACGATCACGTCGCAGCTGCGCTTGAGAGACGCCAGCGCCTCGATGGGCGCGGTCAGCTCCATGCGGTTGTTGGTGGTCTCGCGCTCGCCGCCGAACAGCTCCTTGTCATGGCCGGCGCTGTGCAGCCAGGCGCCCCAGCCGCCCGGGCCTGGGTTGCCCTTGCAGGCGCCGTCGGTGTAGATGGTGACCTGCGGGCGCTTGATGGCCATGGCAGCCTTGGGTGTTTCGCTCATTCGTTTCTGTGATGGTTGTTTAGCGCGACGGCCGGCGCCGTCTTGGCAGCCGCACGCGATTTCTTGGCCAGGCCGATCATGCGCATGCCGTGCACGCGCTTGACCGCCTGGATGAAGTAGGCGGCGCCCAGCACGGGCCACCAGCGCGAGCCGACGCCCTCGACCCACTGCCAGCGGTCCAGCCAGGCATCGGTGCGAAGCGGCGGCTTGTAGAGGCCGAAGCGCGCCGCCTCGACCTCGAAGCTCAGCAGCTTCAGCCAGTCGCGCAGCCGCCAGTAGCCGATGTATTCGCCGCCGCTGGGCAGGTACGGCTCGCTGCGCCGGCGCAGCCGGCCCAGGTTCTGGCGCAACCCCCACAGGCTGGCCGGGTTCAGGCCGAAAACGATGAGCCGCCCTTCCGGCCTCAACACCCGCTCGACCTCGCGAAGCAGCGCATGGGCGTCGCAGGCGCGCTCCAGAGCGTGGGGCAGCAGCACCAGGTCCAGGCTGGCGCTCTCGAAGGGCAACGCATCGAACTCGCATTGCAGATCACGCCCCGCCAGCCAGCGGTGCGGCATGCGATTGGCCTGCAGACCGTTCAGTTCGGGCAGGCCCAGTTGCAACGCATTGAAACCAAAAAGGTCCACCACGGCCGCATCCACCTGGGCCTGTTCCCAGGCGAGCAGGTAACGGCCCGGCGGCGACTGCAACCAGGCTGCCAAATCTATACTTGGCGCTTTCTCAGTCATGGGTTGGCGCCACATTGACGCTCAGTTTGACGCTCACGCCGCTCCCCGCATTCGACGACAACTATCTCTGGCTGCTGGACAACGGCCGTGAGGCGCTCGTCGTCGATCCCGGAGACGCCGGTCCGGTGGCCGCGGCCCTCGATGCGCGGGGCCTGGAGCTCGCCGGCATTCTATTGACCCACCACCACGGCGATCACGTGGGTGGCGTTGACGCGCTGCGCCCGCGGCTGCGGGGGCCTGTCTACGCGCCGGTCAAAGAGGAGATGCCCGAGGCCGTTCAGCGCGCTGCAACGTGGGTCCGGGGCGGCGACACGGTCGACCTGCTGGGCGTCCGCTTCGCCGTGATGGACGTGCCGGGCCACACCGCCGGCCACATCGCCTACTTCTCCGCCGAGGCCGGCGACGTCGGTCCGCTGCTGTTCTGTGGCGACACGCTGTTCAGCGGCGGCTGCGGCCGGCTGTTCGAAGGCACGCCGGCACAGATGCACGCGTCGCTGCAGTCGCTGGCCGCACTGCCGGCCGACACGCGTGTCTGCTGCGCCCATGAATACACCTTGTCCAACCTGCGCTTCGCGCGCGAAGTGGACCCCGGCAACGCCGAGCTGGCAGCCTACGCCGGCTGGTGCGAGGCGCAGCGCGAGGCCGGCCTGCCGACGCTACCCGCCCGCATCGGCACCGAGGTTCGCATCAACCCCTTTCTGCGCTGCGACCAATCCGCACTGCAAGACGCCGCGCGACGCCACGCGCCCCTGAAACTGTCGGCCGCGCCCAGCCCGGTCGACGTGTTCGCGACGTTGCGCGAATGGAAGAACGGATTCCGATGACGCTGATCTCACGACTCGCTCCCCTCCTGCTCGCGGCCCTGCTGTCCGCCTGCGCCACCACCACCCCGAGCGGCGAAGCCCCCGCCGCCGGCACGCCACCGGCGCCGGAAGTCGCCCAGGCCGTCCAGCAAGCCGCCGCTGCGGCCGAACCCGCAGTCGCCACCGCGCCGGTGCGTCAGCTAGCGGCCGAGCTACTGGAAGACAACCTGCGCCCCGGCACCAAGATCGACCTGGACGAGCCCGCCGCACAGGTCGACCTTTGGGGGCGCGTGCGCCAGGGCTTCCAGATGCAGGACCTGGACGACGACTGGGTGCGCAAGGCCGAGGCCTGGTACAGCGCCCGGCCCGACTACGTCGAGCGCATGACCACGCGCGGCAGCCGCTACCTGTTCCACATCGTCGAAGAGGTCGAGAAGCGCGGCATGCCCACCGAGCTGGCGCTGCTGCCGTTCATCGAGAGCGCCTTCGTTACGCATGCGGTGTCCAGCGCCAAGGCCACCGGCATGTGGCAGTTCATGCCCGCCACGGGCCGCGACTTCGACCTGAAGCAGAACATCTTCCGCGACGACCGACGCGACGTGCTGGCGTCCACGCGCGCCGCGCTCGACTACCTGGGCCGGCTGCACAAGATGTTCGGCGACTGGCACCTCGCGCTGGCCGCCTACAACTGGGGCCAGGGCAACGTCAGCAAGGCCATCGCGCGCAACACGCGGCTGGGCCTGCCGACCGACTACGCCAGCCTGAAGATGCCCGACGAGACGCGCTACTACGTGCCCAAGCTGCAGGCGGTGAAGAACATCGTGCTGGCGCCGGACCGCTTCGCGCTGAGCCTGCCGCCGGTGGCCAACCACCCGTACTTCCTGAGCGTGAAGATCGAGCGCGACATCGACGTGGCGCTGGCCGCCGAGCTGGCCGGCCTGAACCTGGAGACTTTCCAGCAGTTCAACCCGCAGATGAACAAGCCGGTCATCCTGGCCGCGGCCACCGAGCAGGTGCTGCTGCCCTACGACCAGGCCAGTGCCTTCGCCGAGAACCTGGCCCGCCACGGTGGTCCGCTGGCCACCTGGACAGCCTGGGTGGTGCCCAAGACCATGAGTCCGGCAGAAGCCGCCAAGCGCCACGGCATGGCCGAGTCGGCGCTGCGTGAGATCAACCGCATCCCGCCGAAGATGCTGGTCAAGCGCGGCTCCACGCTGCTGGTGCCACGCGCACCTCACGTGACGGCGGACGTGTCCGAACGCCTGGCCGACACCGCCAGCCTGAGCCTCTCGCCGGACGCACCGGCACGGCGCCGGCTGACGCTGAAAGCCGGCAAGGCCGACACCGTGGCCAGCGTGGCCGCGCGCTACAAGGTCAGCGCCGCGCAGGTCGCGCAGTGGAACAACGTCGGCCGCTCAAGCCGCTTCAAGGCCGGCCAGGCCATCGTCGTCTACACCGCTGCGAAGGCTACGGCCACGGCCGCCAAGCGCAGCACGGCCAGCAAGTCCAAGACGGCGGCGCGCACGTCCAAGCCGGCCACGTCGACCCGCAAGGTCGCCAACAAGGACCGCGGCGGCAAGGGCCGCAACAGCGTCGCATCCGCCGCGCGCTGACGACGCAGCCGCGTCGTCAGCGCACGATGAACAGCGCCACGCAGGCCGCCAGGCCGGCCAGCCAGGCCAGCGAGCGCAGCCAGGCCTGATCGACCAGGTACAGGCCAATGTAGGCCAGCCGCGCGGCGATGAAGCCCAGCGCCAGCAGGTCCACGGTGGCCTGCACCGTCTGGTGCTGGTGCGCGACGAACAGTGCGGCCAGGAAGATGGGGAGCGCCTCCCAGCCATTGGCCTGGGCCGCATGCGCGCGCGCCCGCCAGCCCTGCTGCCTTGCCAGCCATTCGCGCGGGTTGTGGTTGTCGAAGCCGCCGTCGCGCCGTCGCTTGCCCAGCCCCCCCGACTTGGCCAGCGCCGCGCAGGCCACGGGCAGCACGCAGGCGACGAGCAGGCACAACTGGGCGATGGTCATGGTGACTCCGTTCAACGTCGGTCGGACAGGGCGTGGGCGATGGTGCCCAGGTCCACGTACTCCAGCTCGCTGCCCACCGGTACGCCGCGCGCCAGCCGCGTGGACTTGATGCCACGCGCGCGCAGCGCCTCGGCCAGCACGTGGGCCGTGGCCTCGCCCTCGGCCGTGAAACTGGTGGCGAGGATGACCTCCTCCACGCCGTCTTCGGCCGCGCGCGCCAGCAGTTCGGCCGCGCCGATCTGACGCGTGCCGATGCCGTCCAGCGGCGACAGCCGGCCCAGCAGCACAAAGTAGTAGCCGCGGTAGGAGCCCGTGCGCTCCAGCGCCGCCTGGTCGGCCGGCGTCTCGACGACGCACAGCAGCCGCCCGTCGCGTTCGGCGTCGGTGCAGACGCCGCACAGGGCGGCCTCGCTGAAGGTGTGGCAGCGCTCACAGTGGTGGATGCGCTCGCCCGCCGCCGTCAGCGCGTCGGCCAGCCGTGGCATGGCCAACCGGTCATGCTGCAGCAGGTGATAGGCCATGCGTTGCGCCGACTTCTGGCCCACGCCGGGCAGGCGCTTGAGCGCCTCGATCAGCGTCTCAAGCGCGGTCACCGGAACATCCGCCGGGCCGCCCCAACGAAGGCCCGCGCGCCCTCGGGGGGAAGCGCTCGAAGAGCGCGTGGGGGTTTCATTCCTTAGAACGGGAACTTCATGCCCGGAGGCATGGGCATGCCCTGCGTGAGCTTGCCCATCTTCTCGGACGACGTGGCCTCGGCGCGGCGCACCGCATCGTTGAAGGCGGCGGCCACGAGGTCCTCCAGCATGTCCTTGTCGTCCGCCAGCAGGCTGGGGTCGATGGTCACGCGGCGGACTTCGTTCTTACAGGTCATGACGACCTTCACGAGGCCGGCGCCGCTCTGGCCCTCGACCTCGATGGTGGCGAGCTCTTCCTGCGCCTTCTTCAGGTTGTCCTGCATCGCCTGGGCTTGCTTCATCAAGCCGGCGAGTTGGCCTTTCATCATGATCTTGTCCTTGTCAGAGTGAGGGAGTCAGCGGCTGCACGGAACCCGGCAGGATGCGCGCTGAAGGGAATTGGGACAGCAGCGTGCGCGTCATCGGGTGAGACGCGGCGAGGTCTTCGGCTGCACGCTGATGGGCCTCGGCGCGCGCCACGGTGCGCAGCGAGATGGAGTCTTCGGCCACGCCCACCTGCACGTCCAGCTTGGCGTCCAGCGCGGCCTCCAACTTGGCCACCAGCGCCGGCGCGCGCAGCGACTCGCGCTCCACGCGCAACGTCCAGACTTCGCGGCCGTCGATGGTCGTGCAGCTCAGCGCCTGGGCCTGGCGGGCGAGTTCGCCCGTCATGCCGACGATGTTCAGCGCGGCGATACGCTCTGCCCACAGCGCGCCTTCAGGCGTCTCGCGCAGCTCGATGCGGCGGGGGGCCTGCGGCTCGCGGGCGTCTGGCGCGGCAGACGTTGCGGTGGGCATGTCGTCAGCCTCCATCCACGGCGGCGGGGCGTCGTCGGGCGGCGGCCCGTCGCCGAAGTCCGCATCCTCCAACTCCGCCGCGGGCTCGACGGGGCGCGGACGCAGGCGCGCGCCGAAGTTCGGCGCGGCGGGCTCGGCAACCTTGGATGCGGCAACGGGCGCGGGTGCGGTCACGACGGGCTTCGCCACCATCGGCGCAGCGGCAGGCATGGCCGCCACGGGAGCCGCCGAGGGTGCAGGCACAGGTGCAGGCGCGGGCGCCATCCGGGGCAGCGGCACCGCCACGACGGCCTTGGCCACCGCCGGTGGGCGCGCCAGCGCGGCGGCCTTCACGGCCTTCGGGACCGTGCCCGCGGGGCGGAAGGCCAGCATGCGCAGCAAGACCATCAGCAGGCCCGCGTACTCGTCCGGCGCCAGGTGCAGCTCGGCCCGGCCGTGCAGTGCCATGCTGTACATCAGTTGGATCTCGTCGGCCGGCAGCGCGGCGGCCAGGCGGCGGATCTCGGCAGTTTCGTTGTCGGCGTCGTCCAGCGCCGTCGGCGCGGCCTGTGCCAACGCCATTTGCTGGAACAGCGTCGCCAGGTCTTCCAGCGTGCCGGCGGCCGACAGCCCGGCGCCGCGCAGCGCATCGGCCTGCGCCACGACGGCCTCGCCGCTGGCCGCAACCAGGGCATCGACGATGGCCACCACATGGCCGCGGTCCACGCTGCCCAGCATCTGGCGCACGCCGGCCTCGGACAGCGAACCCGCACCGAAAGCGATGGCCTGGTCGGTCAGCGACAGCGCATCGCGCATGGAGCCGCGCGCCGCCCGCGACAACAGTCGCAGCGCGCCGGGCTCGGCCGGCACGCTCTCGGCGCCCAGCACGTTGGTGAGGTGGCTCTGCACGTCTGCCGCCGCCATCGGCCGCAGGTTGAACTGCAGGCAGCGCGACAACACGGTGACGGGCACCTTCTGCGGGTCGGTCGTGGCCAGCACGAACTTCAGGTAGTCCGGCGGCTCTTCCAGCGTCTTCAGCATCGCGTTGAACGCGGTGTTCGACAGCATGTGCACTTCGTCGATCATGTAGACCTTGAAACGGCCGACGACGGGCTTGTAGACCGCCTGGTCCAGCAGCTGCGAGATCTCCTCGACGCCGCGGTTGGAGGCCGCGTCCAGCTCCACGTAGTCGACGAAGCGGCCGGCGTCGATGTCCCGGCAGGCATTGCACACGCCGCAGGGCTGCGCCGTGATGCCACCCGTGCCATCCGGGCCTACGCAATTGAGGCTCTTGGCCAGGATGCGGGACACCGTCGTCTTGCCGACGCCGCGTGTACCCGTGAACAGGTAGGCGTGGTGCAGGCGGCCCTGCGTCAGCGCATTGGCCAGCGCCTGCACGACGTGCTCCTGCCCGACGAGCTGCTCGAAACTCTGCGGGCGGTATTTGCGGGCCAGGACCTGATAGCTCATGGGCACGAATTCTATGGGCGGGGCCAGCGGGGATAATCTGGCGCATGACCTCGCAAGCTCCCCTCACCTACGATCAGGCCGGCGTCAACTACGACCTGATCGATCCGCTCAAGATCACCGCCCAGCGCGCCGCTGCGGCCACCGCATCCCATCTGGCCGGCCACGGCTTCAGCGAGGTCAAGGCGTCGCGCGGCGAGTCGGCCTATGTCGTGGATGTGGGCCCGTTCTACATCGCCTCCATCGTCGAATGCCTGGGCACCAAGACGCTGGTGGCCGACGAGATGGCGAAGCTGACTGGCAAGAGCTTCTTCGCCGGCATCGCGCAGGACACCATCGCGATGGCGGTCAACGACCTGATCACCGTCGGCGCGACGCCGCTGGTCGTGCAGGCCTACTGGGCGGCCGGCGGCAGCGACTGGTTCGGCGACGCGCAGCGCTCGCAGGCGCTGGTGGCCGGCTGGAAGGCCGCCTGCGACACCTGCCAGGTGGCCTGGGGCGGCGGCGAGACGCCGGCGCTGGCCGGCATCGTGGAGGACGGCCGCATCGACCTGGCCGCGTCCTGCACCGGCCTCATCAACCCCAAGGAACGCCTGTCCGTCGGCGACAAGCTCGGCGCCGGTGACGCCATCGTGCTGCTGGCCTCCAGCGGCATCCACGCCAACGGCCTGTCGCTGGCCCGCAAGCTGGCCGAGCGCCTGCCCCAAGGCTACCTGACCGAGATCGAACCGGGGGTGACCTACGGCGAAGCCCTGCTGGCACCGACGGCCCTGTACTCGCCCGTGACCGAAGCCCTCTGGAAGGCGGGCATTGCGCCGCACTACTGCGCCAACATCACCGGCCACGGCTGGCGCAAGCTGCTGCGCCACCCGAGCAGCCTGACCTACCGCATCCACACCGTGCCGCCAAAGACCGCGGTGCTGGCTTTCATCCAGAAGCAAGCCGGCCAGGACGACCGCGAGGCCTATTCGACGCTGAACATGGGCGCCGGCTTCGCGATCTTCGTCAAGGCCGAGGACGCCGAGCGCACGGCACAGATTGCACGCGACTGCGGCATCGAGGCCTGGGTGGCGGGCACGGTCGAAGCGGGCGAGAAGCAGCTGCTGATCGAGCCGCTGGACATCCGCTTCAGCGAAGACGACCTCTCCTTGCGCTGAAATGCCTGGCTCGCAGTCCCTGCGGGCCGAGCGCCGGGCCGCTCCCAAGCCGGCCCGCCAGGGCGATGTGCAGGCGGCCCAAGGCCGCATGCATCGCCGTCTCCTCGGGGGACCAGCCAAGGCAGTCCTTGGACGAGGGGCTCCATGACGTGGTTCTACACCGGCATGGTCCAGTGGCACGTGCTGCTGGCCTGGTGCAGCGCGAGTCTGTTCTTCGTCCGCGGCGCGATGTTCCAGTTCGGATCGCCGCGCGTGCAAGAACTGGCCAAGGACACGCGGTTGCTGGTGCTGGTCTTCGGCGTGAACTCCTGCCTGGTGGTCAGCGGGCTGAGCCTGTGGGGCGTCCTCGGCTACCACCCGATTCGCAACGGGTGGCTGGGCATCAAGCTGCTCGCGCTGGTTGGCTACGCGGTCTGCGGCCACTGGGCCATGACGCAGGCGAAGCTGCATCTGCTGGGCTATCTGACCGCGCTGGCACTGCTGGCGCTGGCGATGGATCTTTCCTTCAGTCGGAGCTTCCTCGGTCTCGCTTAGAATGCGCCGTGACGGGCCTCCCCGCATGGAAGCGCGCCCAACCGGGTCAGGTGGGGAACCAAGCAGCCCTAAGCGTTGCAACCAGTGCCGGGGGTAAGGCTCGTCACCCTTCTCTTTCCAGCCGCAGGCGCCTTTCGAGTTCTCGAAGGCGCCTTTGTCGTTTCAGGGCTGCCCGGTGTAGCGCGTGTGCAGGCGCCGGCCTTGCGCGTCCGACGTCTGCAGCCACAGCTCCGACGTCACCGTGCCGACGGGCACGAAGGCGGTGGCCAGCGTGGCGGTGGTGCGCGGCGGCAGCGGCACCGCGGTATCCAGGACGGCGGGCGTGCCACCGTCGGCGGGCGTGAAGACGCGCCGGATGCCGATGAGGCGCTGGTCCGGGTTGGCCGCCGCCCAGCTCGCCCAGTTGATGACCCGCGTGCCTGACTGCAGGTCGGCCGCGCTCAGCACGGCGGTCGCGCTGACGCCGTCCAGCGCTGGGAATCGAGTCGCAGCGGGCTCGCCGGGCACGTCCGCTCGCAGGTAGGTCGTGCGCGTCTCGGCCGTACCGCCCACGGTGTAGCTGGCCACAAACTTGGCCGCGCGCAGGCTGTCGGCACTGCCGATCCAGCCGACCGCCGTGCGCTGCAAGGCCTGGTCAGTCACGCCGCCGGCAGCCACAGCGCTGGTGGCCCCGGGCGTGGGCGTGATGCACATCAGCAATTGCTCGCAATAGGCGAACGGGATGCTGAAGCCGCCGGGCAATTGCACGGTGGCAGACGTCAGCAGCTGCGTCGGCGGGTTGCTCGCCACCGCGTCCGGCGCCTGGCCCTGCAGTTCGACCTGCAGGCCGATGCCGGGGTTGGGCGACACGGCAGTGTCGGCCGTGCCGTTGGCGTTGCGGGCCGCGAAACCCAGCGGATGCACGGCAAAGGCCAGGCGCTTGCCGTTGCCGATCAGGTTCCATTTGTTGGTCGTCGCGGCCGCGCGGTTGAAGCTGACTGCGTCGCTGAACAGCTCGATGACGGCGCCCGTGGAGTCGCTGATGAGCGCGCCCACCAGCACCCGGTTGCAGTTGCCGGCCGCCGGTGCATCGTCGGCGCAGCCCAGCAGCTGGAAGCGGCCGAACTGCCGATTGGCCGTGGAATAGGCGGACAGCAGGGTCGCCAGGTCGGCCTTCGCGCGGCCATCGTGCCGGTCGTAGACGTTCAGCAGCGCATGGGCGGCGATGGTGGTCGTGTCGCGCCCCTGGGCGATGAGCTGGTTCAGCGCCGCACCCAGGTCGTCCAGGCCGGACAGGTTGGTCAGTAGCGTGCTGGCGCTGGTGGCGACCTTCAGCGTGGAAGTGATCGCGTTGGCCGGCGTCGCACCGCTGGATTTCAGCAGTTCGGTTTGAGCCGCGGGCAGCTCCACGACGACCTCGGCCGTCGGCACGGCGAGGAACTTGTTGCCGATCTGCACCAGCGGCACGTTGCGGCTGGACCGCGCGAGGTCGACGCGTACGCTCTCGATGAGCAGGTCGTGCGCGCCCTTGTTGGCGGCAAAGCCCGCGTCGGCCATCAGGTCCAGCGTCTTGGGGTCGGTGAACTTCAGCGCGCTGACCTGGTTGGCGACCAGCGTCTTCAGGAAGTCAGCCGCGGCGGTGGTGGCGCCCCCCATCTGCGCCAGCTGGCTGGCGCTGGTCGATGCGGCCGCGAACACCGGTGCCGGCTCGGTGCCCAGCGCCAGCGCGACGACGGCGTTCGTCAATGGCGTGACATGGCCCACCATGGTGGCGCCGATGGTGGGCACCGCCGAGTGCAGCACCTGCATGCTGCCGGCCGCGTCCAGCCCGCGCGCCTGGATGAACAGCGGCGCCGCCGGGTCCTGGCGCGACAGCGTGAGTGTGTAGCTACCGTCCGTCGGGTGGGTGGTGGCAGTGCCCACGGCCCGGCCCTGCCCGTCCACGACGCTGACCTGCGCGTGCACCAGCGGTGCGCCCGTGGCGGCCACGCCGCGCAGCACGGGCGGCGCGTCCAGCGCGGGCGTGTCGGAGCCGCCACCACCGCCCCCGCCGCAGGCGTTGAGCAGGAAGATCAGCGAAAAGGCGATGAGGCGGTACGACATGGCGGCGGCGGCAGAGCGGGTCCACACCCAGTGTGCCGCCGCGCGCGCGGCGCCGGAAGGCCGTATAACGGCCGAAATCAGCGGCTGATCTGCACCCAGGCCACTTCCAGCCAGTTGTCCGGACGGTGCACGACGGTCACGTTCTGGCGTGCAGCCCAGGGTACGACCTGGCGGTGCAGCGGGATCACGTTGACCTGCTCGCGCAGCGCGGCGAGCGCGCCGCGGATCTGCTGTTCGCGCTTGGCCGCATCGGGCTCGACGCTGGACTGAGCGGCCAGCGCGTCCGCCTTGTCGTTGCGGTAGCCGCCGAAGTTGTACAGGCCCACGCCCTTCGCCCCGCGGTTGCGCCACAGCGGCGTCAGGATGGCCTCGGCATCCGTCACCGAGCCGCCCCAGCCGTACAGGTACAGGCTGGTGTCGTACTTCTCCAGCTTCGGGAAATACAGCGCGCGCGGCATCGCGTTGACGCGCACCTTGACCTTCAGTTGCGCCCACATGGCGGCCAGCGCGGTGCAGATTTCCTCGTCGTTGATGTAGCGGTTGTTGGGGCAGTCCAGCGTGACCTCAAAGCCGTTCGCGAACCCTGCATCGGCCAGCAGCTTGCGCGCCGCGGCCAGGTCGTAGGGCAGCCGGGTCTGCAGCGCCGCGTCGTCGAACGACGCGTTGCCAGACGGCGTCAGCGAGCCGGTGGGCACCGACAGGCCGCTCATCAGCTTGGCCTTCAGCGCCTCGACGTCGATGGCCTGGTAGAGCGCGCGGCGCACACGCACATCCTTGAATGGGTTCTTGTCACCGGGCACCTTGCCGTACAGCAGCTGGTCGCGCGACTGGTCCATGCCGATGAACACGAGACGGTTTTCAGGCCCCTCGATGACCTTGACGCCGGCCGTGTGGCGCAGCCGCGCGACGTCGCGCGGCGCGGGGTCCAGCACGAAGTCGATCTCGCCGGACACCAGCGCCGCCAGTCGTGTCGCGTCGGTGGCCACCGGCGTGTAGATCACCTCCTGCACATTGCCCTGGAACTTGCCCCACCAGTTCGGGTTGCGCTTGAGCACGGTCCGGATGCCCGGTTGGCGGCTGGCCAGCATGTAGGGGCCGGTGCCATTGGCGTTCAGCGACGTGAAGGCCTCTTCCTTGTTCTTGAAGTCGAGCGGCTTGGTGACGCGGTGCGCCTCGCTCCACTTGCGGCTCATGATCCACAGCTGGTCGATGTGCTGCAGGAAGATGGGGTTGAAGACGGTGAGCTGGAAATCCACTGTCAGGTCGTCCACGCGCCGGGGCGTTCCGACGGCGTTGGCGTACACCGCGATCAGCGACGTCGGCGCCTGGGCACGCTGGATGGAGAAGACGACGTCGTCCGCCGTCAGCGGCGTGCCGTCATGGAACCTGACGCCGGGACGCAGCTTGAAGCGCCAGGTCAGCGGGCCGGTCTGCGACCACGACGCCGCCAGACCCGGCACCAGCGCCAGCTTGGCATCCCGGTTGGTGAGCCGCTCGTAGACCTGGCCGTTGACCATGTTGGTCAGGCTCTCGTTCTGCGAATGCGGGTCCATCGTCTGCGGATCGCCCTGGCTGGCCCAGCGCAGCGTCTGCGCGGACACGCCGCAGGCCCACAACAACAGGGCCACGCCCATCCATCGCTTCATCGTCAACTCCCAACTGCCTGATCAGGGGCCAGTTTAGGAGGGCTGGAGCACCCTCTACTTCTTGGGGTTCCAGAGGTCGTCTAGGTTCTTGAAGCCCCAGTTCTCCGCGGGCTCTCGGCCCACGATGCGGTCGCTGGCATGCTGTGCGCCGAGGTCGATGACCTGCAGCGGAATGGGCATGCCCGACTTGGTCGAGAAGAACACCTTGACCCGCGGCGCCACCAGCGACGCAGGGTTCTGGTCGACCACCACGCCGAGCCGGCCGGAATGCAGCCGCACCAGCGTGCCGGTCGGGTAGATGCCCACGCTCTTCACGAACGCCTGGAACACGACCGGGTCGAACTGGCCCTTCCACTGCGCCATGCGCTGCAGCGACCCCGCCGGGTCCCAGGCGGCCTTGTACGGCCGCGTGGACGTGATCGCGTCGTAGACGTCACAGACTGCGCCCATGCGCGCCATCAGGCTGATCTGGTCGCCAGCCAGCTTGTGGGGATAGCCGGTGCCGTCCATCTTCTCGTGGTGGTGCAGGCAGACGTCCAGCGCCGCGGCGGGCACCTTGGCGCCGTCCTTCAGCAGCTCCCAGCCGCGCATCGGGTGGCTGCGCATGATGTCGAACTCCGCGTCCGTCAGCGCACCGGGCTTGTTCAGCACGGCCAGCGGCATCTGCATCTTGCCGACGTCGTGCAGCAGGCCTGCCAGCCCGGCCTCGCGTACCTCGTTGTCGCCCAGGCCCATCTGCCGGCCCAGCGCCACCATCAGGCCGCAGACGGCGATGGAGTGCATGTAGGTGTAGTCGTCCTTCGTCTTCAGCCGGGCCAGACTGACGAAGGCCGACGGGTTGCGCGCCAGCGACGAGGTGACCTCGTCCACGATGGGCAGGCAGACCTCGGAGTCGATGGCCTTGCCCAGCCGCGCCTCGCCGAACAGCGCGACCACGGCGACCTTGGCCCGACCCAGCACCTGCGCGGCGCGGTCGACCTCGTCTTCCATGCTGACCCGGGCCGGCGGCGCAGCGGGCGGCGACGGCGCGGCCACCACCGGCTCCGGGGCGACCGCTGGCGCGGGCTCTGCGGGCTCTGCGGGTTCGGCGGCTTCTGCGGGGGCGTCCGGGGCCGAAGGCGGCGGCGCGACATCGTCACCCTTGGCATCGTCGATCCAGACCGCCGGCACCCCGCTGCTCTTCAGCGCCGCCAGATCGGCGGCCTCCGTCAGGACGAACTTCGTCTTCCAGAACGGGTGGGAAAGCCAGCTTCCCTCCAGCGACTGGATGTACATGCCCAACCTCACCTCCGAGGCAGGGATCTTCTTCAGCATGCGGCTTGTTTCATGTAACGCCCAGTATCACCGCCGCTCTCCCGCTGTCACCGTGCAGCCTGCACGCTTTCGCGCCGCACATAAAAAAGCCGCCTGAAAGAGGCGGCTGGTGCGGAAGCGTAAAGCGCTCAGCGCAGCTTCTTCTGCGGCACGGTGGCGAGTTCGGTCGGCAGCGTGCTGATGTAGGCCGCCATGGCCTTCAGCTCCGCATTGCTGAACTGCTTCACCTGGCCCGCCATCACGCCATTGGCGCGACCGACGCTGGCGTTGCGCTCGGTCTTGTAGGACTTCAGCGCCACGGTCAGATAGTCGGCATGCTGGCCTGCCAGCTTGGGGTAGCTGGGGTCGATGGGCTTGTTGAAATTGGCGCCGTGGCAGGAGATGCAGGCGCCCTTTTGCAACAACTCGGCCACGTTGGCCGGTGCTGCGGGCACCGTCTCGGGCGCGACCGGCAGCTTGGCCTGCTGCTCGTAGAACGCGCCGAGGTCGGCCATGTCCTGCTCGCTCAGCGAGGCGGCGATGCCGCGCATGGTCGGGTGCTTGCGGTCGCCCTTCGCGTAGCCCTGCAGCGCCGCGACGATGTACTTCGCGTTTTGCCCCGCGATCATCGGCACCTTGTGGATCTCGGGGAAGCTGGCCTGGTAGCCCACGATGCCATGGCAACCGATGCACATGGCAATCTTCTTCTCACCCGCCTTCACGTCCTGGGCCAGGGCACCAGACATGCCAACGGCAGCGGCCAGGGCGAACGAGATCTGCAGCAGTTTTTTCATGGTCCCCAGGGGTTCGTGTTCTTGAGCGGCGGCGATTATAGGAGGCCTCCTATACTGATCCGAAACCCTCCCAACCCCGGTTTTCCCCATGAAATTCCAAGGTTCCGACCAGTACGTCGCCACCGCCGATCTGATGCTGGCGGTCAACGCCGCCGCCACGCTGCAGCGACCGCTGCTGATCAAGGGCGAGCCGGGGACCGGCAAGACCATGCTGGCCGAGGAGGTCGCCAGCGCTTTGGGAATGCCGCTGCTGCAGTGGCACATCAAGAGCACGACCAAGGCGCAGCAGGGCCTGTACGAGTACGACGCCGTCAGCCGGCTGCGCGACTCGCAGCTCGCCGGCATCGAAGGCAGCGAGCGCGTGCGCAACATCGAGAACTACATCGTCAAGGGCGTGCTGTGGCAGGCGTTCGAGGCCGACCGGCCGGTCGTGCTGCTGATCGACGAGATCGACAAGGCCGACATCGAGTTCCCGAACGACCTGCTGCGCGAAATCGACCGCATGGAGTTCTACGTCTACGAGACGCGCCAGCTCGTGAAGGCCAAGCACCGGCCGCTGGTGTTCATCACCTCCAACAACGAGAAGGAGCTGCCGGACGCCTTCCTGCGCCGCTGCTTCTTCCACTACATCAAGTTCCCCGACGCCGAGACGATGAAGAAGATCGTCGACGTGCACTTCCCGACGCTCAAGAAGGACCTGCTCGCCGCGGCGCTGAAGAACTTCTACGACGTGCGCAACCTGCCCGGCCTGAAGAAGAAGCCCAGCACGTCGGAACTGATTGACTGGCTGAAGCTGCTGGTGGCCGAGGATGTGCCGGTGGACGCGCTGCAGGCCCGGGATGACAAGGTCAGCATTCCGCCGCTGGTGGGGGCGTTGCTGAAGAACGAGCAAGACCTGACGCTCTTCGAGAAGCTGGTCTTCATGCAAAGAAACAACCGCTGATGACACAACCTGACTTGAACCGCGCGGTGCGCGAGGGGCTGGCCGATGCCGTCGGCTTCGTCCTGGGCGCGTTGGCGGGCTGGGGGCTGGGCCGCATGCTCGGCGTCGACTTCATCAACAGCAAGGAATGGGACACAGCGCAGATGGGCGCGCTGGTGCTCATCGTCGTCGGCTGCGGCGTGGGCCGCTGGGCGGCGCGACGCCTGATGCTGAGAGACCCGCAGTGAAGCCCGTCGGCCCGGTCACGCTGGCCGCCGGGCCCGTGCGCCTGGTGCCGCTGGCGCTGGCTCACGTGCCAGGCCTGCAAGCCGCTGCGGCGGATGGCGCGCTGTGGAACCTGCGCTTCACCAGCGTGCCGACGTTAGACGAGACGCCGGGCTACGTGGAGACCGCGCTGGCGGCCCAAGCCGCCGGTCACCGCCTGCCCTTCGCGGTGCTGGATGCCGCGAGCGGCGAGGTGCTGGGTTCCACCAGCTATCACGACATCGTGCCCGCCATCGATCGCGTCGAGATCGGCTACACCTGGTACGCCCGGCGTGTGCAACGTAGCGCCGTCAACACCACAGCCAAGCTGCTGCTGCTGACGCACGCGTTTGAGACGCTGGGTGCGCAGGTCGTCGGCTGGCGCACCGACAACTTCAACCACGCGTCGCAACGCGCCATCGAGCGGCTGGGCGCCAGGCGCGACGGCGTGATCCGGCATCACGCGCTGCGCCGCGATGGCACGGTGCGTGACACCGTCATGTACAGCTTGACCGCGGGCGAATGGCCCGAGGTCAAGGCGCATCTGAACTGGCAACTCAGCCGACCGAGATCCTCCACACCGCAATGAGCAAGCACAAGAACTTCGACGCAGGCTTCACGGTTGAGGCCCTGTGGGCACTCGACCGCATCGGCGAGCCCAGCCTCAGCCCCGATGGCGCGCAGGCCGTGGCCGCCGTCACGCGGTATTCGATGGAGACGAACAAGGCGCAGGCCAGCCTGTGGCTGTTCTCCACACTGGGCGGCGAGCCGCGCCGGCTGACCGAGGCCGGCGACAAGGACGGTAGCCCGCAGTGGAGCCCGCGCGGCGACCTGATCGCCTTTACCGCCAAGCGTGAACAGGGCGGGCACAAGGACGACGAACCGCAGCTCTACGTCATCGCGCCGGACGGCGGCGAGGCGCGCCGGGTCGGCAACGTGCCCACGGGCGTCGAAGCGTTCAAGTGGTTCCCCGACGGCCAGCGCATCGCCTTCGTCTCCTGGGTCTGGCCCGACCTGAAGGCTGCCGCGCAGGCCGATGCGTTGCAGGCCTTCAAGGCGCGCAAGGAGACCGCCTACGTCACCGACGAGGCGCTGTTCCGCTACTGGGACCACAACCTGCCCATGGGCCGCGTGCCGCACCTGCACGTGATGGACGTGGGCAGCGGCAAGGTGCGCGACCTGTTCGAGGGCAGCGCCTGGGAGCTGAGCCGCTCCGAGCCCGATGCCAACACCTTCGACATCGCGCCGGACGGCAAGCGCATCGCCTTCGCCTTCAATCCTGCGGCGCAGAAGCAGCTGGGCGACCGCTTCGCGCTGGCAGAGATCGACGTGCGTTCGCGCCAGGGCCTGACGCTGCTCCAGCACAGCGACTGGCACTTCGCTGCGCCGCGCTACAGCCACGCCGGCGCCCACCTCGCCTTCGTGGCAAGTCACCAGGCGCTGGGACACAACCAGCCCGACCAACTCGCCGTGCTGGACCAACAGGGCCGCTGGGCCGTGTTCAGTGGCGACTGGGATCGCGAAGTGGCCGCACCGTTGCGCTGGGCCGCCGACGACCAGCACGTGCTGTTCGCCGCCGAAGACCGTGGCCGGCGCCACTTGTGGCAGTTCGCCCTGGGTGACCGGCGCGTCGAGCCGCTGTTCGAAGGCGGACACGTCGGCAGCTTCGCGCAGGCAGCCGGCTTCACGGTCATCAACCACGACGGCGTGGCCTTCCCGCCGCAACTCTCGGTGCTCGACGGTGAAGGCGGGGCACGCCGCATTGAGGCGCTGAACGACGCCCGCCTGGCCGCGCAGCGCTTCGGCCGTCACGAGGACGTGACCCTCACCGGCGCGCGCGGCGACGACGTGCAGATGTGGCTGATCTACCCGCCCGATTTCGATCCGAAGAAGAAATGGCCGGTCATGCACGTCATCCACGGCGGGCCGCACACCGCCTTCGGTGACAGCTGGCACTGGCGCTGGAACCATCAGGCCTTCGCGGCCCAGGGCTACGTGGTGGCCTGCGTGAACTACCACGGCTCCTCCAGCTTCGGCCATGAGTTCCTGGACTGCATCACCGGCCACTGGGCCGAGTACGAACTGCAGGACGTGGAGGCCGGCACCGACTGGCTGCTGAAAAAGCCGTGGGTCGACAAGAAGCGCATCGTCGCCACCGGCGGCAGCTACGGCGGCTACATGGTGGCGTGGATGAATGGCCATGTGAAGCCCGGCCGCTACCAGGCGTATGTCTGCCACGCGGGCTGCTACGACTGGCAGGGCATGTATGCCGACGACGCCTACAACTGGCATCGCAAGGAACTGGGCGCCGCGTACTGGGAAGACCCCGCTCGCGTCGCGGCTCAAAGCCCTCACGCATCGGCCGCCCGTTTCAAGACACCCACGCTCGTCATCCACGGCGCGCTGGACTACCGCGTGCCGGACGCGCAAGGCCTGGCCTACTACAACACGCTGAAGTCGCTGGGCGTACCAGCGCGGCTGGTGTGGTTCCCGGACGAGAACCACTGGATCCTGAAGCCCCGCAACAGCCGGCTCTGGTACGGCGAGTTCTTCGCCTGGCTGGCGCAGCACGGCGGAACGCCCGGTCACAAGTCGGGCGTCTAGGCACTCTGATAATCGGCCGGCCATGCTGATCCAGTTCTTCTACACGCTGCGCGCAGCCAAACTCAAGGTGACGGTGCCGGAGTACCTGACGCTGCTGGAAGCGCTGCAGGCGGGCGTCATTGCCGGCCCCGAAGACGGCGGTGTCGCGTCCATCGACGACTTCTACCACCTGGCCCGCGCCAGCCTGGTGAAGGACGAGACCCAGTACGACAAGTTCGACCGCGCCTTTGCCGCCTACTTCAAGGGCGTGGAGATGCTGACCGACTTCACGGCCGAGGTGCCGCTGGACTGGCTGAAGAAGAACCTGGAACTGAACCTGACGCCCGAGCAGAAGGCTGCCATCGAGAAGATGGGCTGGGACGAGCTGATGGAGACGCTGAAGAAGCGCTTCGAGGAGCAGAAAGATCGTCACGAAGGCGGCAACCGCTGGATCGGCACCGGCGGCACCAGCCCTTTCGGCAACTCGGGCTACAACCCGCAGGGCGTGCGCATCGGCGGCAAAGGGGCCAACAAGAGCGCGGTCAAGGTGTGGGAGCAACGCGCCTACCGCGACTACGACGACGCGCTGGAACTGGGCACGCGCAACATCAAGGTCGCGCTGCGGCGCCTGCGCCGCTTCGCCCGCGAGGGCTCCGCGTTGGAGCTGGACCTGGACGGCACCATCCACGGCACGGCCGCCAACGCCGGCATGCTGGACATCCGCATGCAGCCGGAGCGCCACAACAAGGTCAAGGTGCTGCTTCTGATGGATGTTGGCGGCACGATGGACGAGCACGTTCACCGCGTCGAGGAGCTGTTCTCCGCCGCCAAGAGCGAGTTCAAGCACCTGGAGTTCTACTACTTCCACAACTGCGTCTACGACTTCGTCTGGAAGAACAACCGGCGCCGCTTCGCCGAGAAGCTGAACACCTTTGATCTGATCCGAAAGTACAACAAGGACTACAAGCTCATCTTCGTCGGCGATGCGACGATGAGCCCCTACGAGATCCTGCAGGTCGGCGGCAGCGTCGAGTACAACAACGACGAGGCCGGCGCCGAATGGCTGCAGCGCCTCACCCACGCATTCCCGAAGTACGCATGGATCAACCCCGAACCGCAAGGCGTCTGGCAGTACCGGCAGAGCATCGCTCTGATCCAGCAGCTGATGCAGCAGCGCATGTTCCCGCTGAGCCTGTCCGGCCTCGAAGGCGCAATGCGCCTGTTGAGCAAATGAGGTAGCAGCCTGATGACCCGACTGATCGCGCTGCTGCTGTCCGCAGCGCTGCTGGCCGGCTGCTCCGCACTGAGCCCCAAGCCTTCCGAACCCGCCACCGGTCTGCCCGCGCCCGTACCGGCGCCTGACGCGGCAGCCGATGCGCCGGCCGTCTATGACCTCGCCATCGAGGTCGACGGCGACACGCGCGACAACGATCTGCGCAAGCTGCTCGGCCAGCACCTCGACATCGCCCGCTACCGCGCCAGCGAGGCCGCACTGAGCCGCGTCGAGCTGGCCCGCCTTGCCGCGGCGGCGCCCGCCCAGGCCCAGACGCTGCTGGAAACCGAGGGCTACTTCAACGCCAGCGCCGACGTGGAGCGCGACGCGGACGATGCCTCGCGGCTGCGGCTGAAGGTCACGCCGGGGCCTCGCACGGTCGTGTCCCACGTCGTACTGGAGTTCCAGGAGGGCCTGGCGCAGGACGGCGCCGGCAACGCCGATGCATTGGCGCTGCGCGACGCGCTGCGCCGCGCCTGGCCGCTGTCCGAGGGCAAGCCTTTCACGCAGGGCCAGTGGGGCAGCGGCAAGAGCGACCTGCTGGTACGCGCCCGCACCGGCGGCTTCCCGCAGGCGCGCTGGGCCGAGACCAACGCGCGCGTGGACCCCGACAACAACACCGTCGAGTTGCGGCTGGTGATGGCCAGCGGCAACCGCGCGAAGCTGGGCGAGTTGCGCATCGAGGGCCTGCAGCGCCAGAGCCGCGAGTCGGTCGTGCGGCTCGCCGCCTTTGATCGGGGCGAGCCCTACACCGAGCAGAAGCTGACCGAATTCCAAGAGCGCCTGGCCAAGACGCAGCTGTTCGACGCGGTGCGCGTGCAGTTGCAAACCGAGACCGTCGAGGCCGATGGCACCAGCCCCGTGCTGATCTCGCTGACCGAGTCGTCGCTGCAGCAGGCCACCGTGGCCGTGGGCTACCACGCCAACAACGGCCAGAGCATCAGCGTGGAACACCTGCACCGCCGGCCTTTCGGCCAGTCGGTACGGGCGCGGTCCAAGGTGCAGCTCAGCCGCGACCTGCGCGGCGTGGAGCTGGAACTCAGCTCGCATCCGCAGCCCGACCTGAAGCGCAACCTCGCGTCGCTGCAGTTCGAGCAGGACCGCACCGGCGACACCATCGCGCAGAACCTGGGCCTGCGGCTGGGGCGCATTTACGAGTCGCCGCAGGACGACAAGCTGACCTATGTCGAGCTGCTGCGCGCGCGCGAGACCGCTGCCAGTCAGGTCAACACCAACCTGGCCATCTCGCTGAACCAGCAGTATGTGCGCCGCCGTCTGGACAGTTCGCTGCTGCCCACCCAGGGCTACCAGGCGCTGCTGCTCGTCGGCGCCGGCCACGTGCGCGGCGGCGGCACGGACGACAGCGGCCCCTTCAGCCGCCTGCAGTTCAAGCTGGGCTACTACAAGCCGCTGGGCGGCTGGTTCGGCTCGGCCCGCGCCGAGGTGGCGCAGGTCATCGCGCGCGAGCAGGTCGGCGTGCCGGAGAAGCTGCGCTTCCTGGCCGGCGGCGACGAGTCCGTGCGCGGCTACGCCTACCGCAGCCTCGGGCCGACCGAGAACGGTCTGACCGTGGGCGGCCGCGTGCTGGCCACCGGCAGCATCGAGGTCGCGCGCCCGTTCACAGCCAGCCTGCCCAGCGTGCTGGGCGCGGTGTTCGTCGACGCCGGCAATGCGGCGTCGCGGTGGAACGACTTCAAGCCCGTGCTGGGCTACGGCGCTGGCGTGCGCTGGCGCAGCCCGGTCGGCCCGCTGCGCATCGACGTCGCGCGCGCGCAAGAGACCGGCAAGTGGCGGCTGCACTTTTCAGTCGGAGTCACGCTGTGAGGCGCTCGCTGCGCGTGCTGCGCGCCACGCTGATCGGCGTGGCAATCGTCGTCGCGGTCGCGGTGGCGTTCATCACCTGGCTGCTGCAGCGCCCATCCGGCGCCGCCTGGCTGCTGGCCCATGTGCCCGGCGTGCAGGTCGAGTCCCCCGAGGGCTCGCTGACCGGAACCTTCCGCGCCAGGCGCCTGCTGCTGACCTGGGCCGGCGGCACGGCCGAGCTGAGCGGGCTGCGCTGGTCGGGCCTGGGCGCCAGCTTCGGGTCGCGCCAATTGCGTGCTTCAGAACTGCAGGTCGACGAGATCCTGATCCGTACCCAGCCCAGCACGAGCCCGCTGGTCGCGCCGCAAGACCTGTCCCTGCCGGTGGGCGTGCACATCGGCCGGCTGCAGGTCGGCAGCCTCAGCTGGGCCGCCGACCAGCCGCCCCTGCGCGAGCTGGACGCCGAGGTGCAACTCCCGCGCAGCGGCACCCACCACCTGAAGCTGAAGAGCGCGCGCTGGCAACACCTGCTGGTGGGCGGTGAGGCCAGGGTCGACAGCGCCGCGCCACTGCACACCGAGGCCACGGTCAACATCCAGCAGCAGGCCGCGACCGAGTTGCCCTGGGTGGCCGTGGCAGCTGCGCGCGGGCCGCTGGCCCAGCTGGCCGCCAAGGCCGAGTTCGAGGCCGCCGAGCAGAAGCTCAAGGCCGAAGGCCAGATCCTCCCGTTCGCGCCCTGGCCCGTCACCACGCTGCAGCTGCAGGCCGACAAGTTCAACCTCGCCGCGCTGCAAGCGCTGGTGCCAGGCCTCCCCCGCACCGCGCTGACCGGCACAGCCCGGCTCAACGCGCCAGCCCGCGACGCAGAGGCCACGCTGCAGGCCAGCCTTGCCAATGCCATCCCAGGCCGCTGGGACCAGGGGGCGCTGCCGGTGCACCAGCTCACGCTGGCCGTCGCCGGCCGGCCCGATCAGCTCACCAGCCTGCGCCTGACACAGCTGGACGCCCAGCTGTCCGGCGGCGGCCGCGTGCAAGGCCAGGGCAAGCGCGAAGCCGACGGCCGCTGGCAACTGGACGCGCGCGTGCAAGGTCTGCGCCCCGAGGCACTGGACGCCCGCGCCGCGCCGGCGCGGCTGGACGGCCCGCTGGCTGTGTCCGGCGGGCCCAGCCAGCCGCTGCAGGCCCGGCTGGACCTGCGCGGCACGCTCGAGCAGCGCCCGCTGCGGCTGCAGGCACGCGTGCAAGGCCAGCTGCACGAGCAAGGCAGCCAGTGGCAGATCGAGGAGGCCCGCCTGACCAGCGGCGAGGCGCAGCTGCAGGCCACCGGGCGTGTCGACACCACCACGCCGACGCAGGGCCCGACGCAGGTCGCCGCGAAGCTGCAGGCCCAGCTGCGCCAGTTCGACCCGCACCTGCTGTGGCGCGGCGAGCCCGGCTCGGCCTGGGCGCGGCTGCCCGCCCCCACCCGGCTGAATGCCGACGCCACGCTGGACGTGCAGGGCCACAGCGTGGACAACGCCACCGGCACCGCCGACGCGACGTTGCTGCCCGGCCAGTTCGGCGGTCTGCCACTGGACGGCCGCGTCAAGCTCAGCCGCGCCCGCGTGGCCGACCCCGCCGCGTTCGACATCGACGCGCGTCTGGGCCAGAACCGCGTGCAGGCCAGCGGCGACGCACGACCCGACGCGGTCGCGGCCAAGTTCAAGCTGCAGGCGTCGAAGCTGGCGGAGTTGAACCCGCTGCTCGCGCTGTTCAAGCAAGGCCCCGTCGCCGGCAACGTCGAGGGCGACGGCGATGTCGGCCTCGCGCGCGTGAAGCCCGTCGCCGCGTTGGGCAAGCTCGGCAAGCTCGCCCCCAAGGCCATGCCTGCCGCGGTCTGGCAGCTGGGCGGCAGCGGCAACGCCACGCTGAAGGCCGTCAGCGCCCCCAACCTCTCGGTGGAAAGCGCCAAGGCGCGCTGGGCGCTGCCGCTGCCCGGCGAGGGCGGCGACGCGCCGCTGATGCTGCAGCTCGAAGCCGGCGGTGTGCGCCAGCCGCAGGTGCAGCTCAAGCTCGTCAAGCTCGAGCTGCAGGGCAAGCGCAGTGCGCATGAAATGAAGGTGCAGCTGGCCGGCCGCGTCCCGCGTGACCCGCAGGACTTGAACCTCGGCGCCACGCTGCAGGCCCAGGGCGGCTGGGACGGCAGCGCCTGGACGGGCCGCATCGCCCGGCTGGACGTGGCCCCGCTGCGCCCCAACACGCCGGCCACGCTGGCGGCCAGCAACGTCGCGCTGCGGGTGGGCCTGGGCGACGACGGCCTGCAGGTGTCGGCAGAACCCGGCCGCGCCGAGGTGGGCGGCGCCTTTGTGCGCTGGCAGACCTTGAGCTGGCGGGGTGGCAACAAGCCTGAAGGACGTGCCGATTTGCAGCTGGAGGACCTGGCCGTCGCGCCGCTGCTGGCACGCTGGCAGCCGGACTTTGGCTGGGGTGGCGACCTGCGCGTGACCGGCCACGCCTCGCTGCTGTTGAATGACCGGCTCAGCGGCGAAATCCTGCTGGAGCGTCAGGGCGGCGACTTGCACGTGACCGACGAGTTCGGCACCCGCTCGCTGGGCCTGAGCGACCTGCGACTGGCGGTCAACGTCAACGACGGCGTCTGGACCATCGCCCAGGGTCTGGCCGGCCGCGAGCTGGGCAGCCTGGGCGGCGCCATCACGCTGCGCCCCACCGGCCTGCTGCCCGATGCGCAGACGCCGGTCGAGGGCGTGCTGCAGGCCAACGTCGCACAGCTGGCCACCTGGGGCGCCTGGGTGCCGGCCGGCTGGCGGCTGGCCGGCCGGGCAGCGGCTGAAATGCAGCTGTCGGGCCGCGCCGGGGCGCCGCAGCTGAACGGCCGCATCGAGGCCGACGGCCTGGCGCTGCGCCACCTGCTGTACGGCGTCGATTTCACTGAGGGGCGCTTCGCGCTGGACCTGAAGGGCCAGCACGCCGAGCTGACGCGGCTGGAAGCCAAGGGCGGCGACGGCTGGCTGCGTGCCAGCGGCCGGGCCGAACTGGGCGCTCAGCCCACCGCGCACATCGAGCTGAAGGCCGACAAGCTGCGCGTGCTGTCGCGAGTGGACCGACGCATCGTCGCCAGCGGCGAAGCCACGCTGGACCTCGACGACAAGGGCCTGAACCTCGTCGGCAAGCTGCGCGCGGACGAAGGCCTGATCGACTTCACGCGCGGCGACGCGCCCGCGCTGGCCGGCGACGTGACGGTGCTGCGCGGTGCACGCGATGCCGGCCCGAAGGACCCCGCGGCGCCACCAGCGCCCCAGGCAGCGCGCAACTCGCAGATCAACATCGCGCTGGACTTCGGTCGCGATTTCAAGGTCCGCGGACGTGGCCTGGCGACGAAGCTGCGCGGCCAGCTTGCCATTCAACAAAAGGACGGCAACCCGCTGCGCGTGACCGGAAAGCTGGACGCCGATGGCGGCCAGTACGCGGCCTACGGCCAGAAGCTGGACATCGAGCGCGGCGACATCACGTTCACCGGCACGCTGGACAACCCGTCGCTGGACCTGCTGGCCGTGCGGCCCAACCTGGATGTGCGCGTGGGCGTGTATGTCGGCGGCACGGCCATGTCGCCGCGCGTGAACCTGTACTCCGAGCCCGACATGAGCGATACCGACAAGCTGTCGTGGCTGCTGCTGGGTCGCGCGCCCGATGGCCTGGGCCGCACCGACACGGCGCTGCTGCAGCGCGCGGCGGTGGCGCTGCTCAGCGGCGAGGGCGAAGGCGCCACCGGCCGCGCGCTGCGGCAGCTGGGGCTGGACGAGCTGTCGCTGTCGCAGAGCGACGACGACACGCGCGCCACCATCGTGCGGCTGGGCAAGCAGATCTCGCGGCGCTTCTACCTCGGCTATGAGCGCAGCCTGAACGAGACCACCGGCAGCTGGCAGCTGATCTACCGCATCGCGCAGCGCTTCACGCTGCGGGCCCAGACCGGCGACAACACCGCGCTGGACCTGATCTGGCAGTGGAAGTGGAACTGAAGCCGCCCGCCGGCAGGGTGGGCGGCTTCAGTCACGGCATCGCGCGACCGTCGTAGGTATGCACCGGCACGGCCGCGAGGTCGATGCCATCGAGGCAGCGGATGTTGATCGCGGCCGTCGCGTCGCCATTGGGCGCCTTGCCCTCACCATACGGATGGATGCCGCAGGTGGCGCAGAAGCGGTGCTGGATGACGTGCTTGTTGAAGGTGTAGCTGGCGAGGTCGCTCTCCGGCGTCAGCAACCGCAGGCTGCTGCGCGGCGCAAACCACAGCAGCGAGCCTCTGCGCTGGCACATCGAGCAGTTGCACGCCACGGCCGAGTCGATCTCGCCGTCAACTTCGAATTTCACGCGGCCACAGTGGCAGCTGCCTTGGTGGGTGGTGGTCATGGAACTCCTGGATCGGGTGGGACGGCGCATTCTGGTGCGCCGCCCTGCCCACTCTTGTCAGCGGAGATCGAACCGGTCGTTGTTCATCACCTTCGTCCACGCGGCGACGAAGTCGACCACGAACTTCGCCTGGCCGTCGCTGGCGCCATACACCTCGGCCAGCGCACGCAGCTGCGCGTTGGAGCCGAACACCAGGTCCACCACGGTAGCCGTCCACTTCGGCGCGCTGGTCTTGCGGTCCACACCTTCCAGCACGCCATCGGTCGCACCCTTGCGCCACACGGTACGCATGTCCAGCAGGTTGACGAAGAAGTCATTGCTGAGCACGCCGGGCCGCTGCGTGAACACGCCATGCTGCGTGCCGCCGGTGTTGGCGCCCAGCACGCGCAGGCCGCCCACCAGTGCCGTCATCTCGGGGGCGCTGAGGTTCAGCAGTTGCGCCTTGTCGACCAGGCGTTCGGCAGCCTGCGCGGCGAAGCCCGGCGCGGCGTAGTTGCGGAAGCCATCGGCCACCGGTTCCAGCGCGGCGAAGGACTCGACGTCCGTCTGCGCCTGTGTCGCGTCCGTGCGGCCCGGTGCGAAAGGCACCGTCACGCTGACGCCGGCCTTCTGCGCAGCGGCCTCGATGGCAGCGCCGCCGGCCAGCACGATCAGGTCGGCCAGCGACACCTGGCGGCCACCCTGGGCGTTGAAGTCGCGCTGCACGCGCTCCAGCGTCGCCAGCACCTCGGCCAGCGCGGCCGGCTGGTTCACGGCCCAGTCCTTCTGCGGTGCCAGGCGCAGGCGCGCGCCGTTGGCGCCGCCGCGCTTGTCGCTCCCGCGATAACTGCCCGCAGACGCCCAGGCGGTGGCCACCAGTTGCTGCGTGCTCAGCCCCGAGGCCAGCACGGCGGCCTTCAGCGCCGCCTGGTCGGCGGCGTCAATGGGCTCACCCGATGCGGCAGGCAGCGGGTCCTGCCAGAGCAGTTCTTCCTTCGGCACCAGCGGGCCCAGGTAGCGCGACAGCGGGCCCATGTCGCGGTGCGTCAGCTTGAACCAGGCGCGCGCAAACGCGTCTGCAAACGCAGCCGGGTCGTTCAGGAAGCGTCGCGAAATCCTCTCGTAGGCCGGGTCCATGCGCAGCGCCAGGTCGGCGGTGGTCATCATGGGGGCGTGGAACTTGTTCGGGTCGTGCGCGTCGACGACGGTATCGCTGCCGGCGCCGCCCTTGGGCCGCCACTGGTGCGCGCCGGCGGGGCTCTTGGTCAGCTCCCAGTCGTACTTGAACAGCGTCTCGAAGTAGCCGTTGTCCCAGGTGGTCGGGTGCGGTTTCCAGGCGCCTTCGATGCCGCTGGTGATAGCGTGCGCACCGCTGCCGCTCTCGAACGTGCTGCGCCAGCCCAGGCCCTGCTCCAGGATGTCCGCACCTTCGGGCTCGGCGGCCAGCAGCTTGGCGTCGCCGGCGCCGTGCGCCTTGCCGAAGGTGTGGCCACCGGCCACCAGCGCCACGGTCTCCTCGTCGTCCATGGCCATGCGCGCGAAGGTCACGCGGATGTCGCGTGCCGACGCCAGCGGGTCGGGGTTGCCGTCCGGGCCTTCGGGGTTCACGTAGATCAGCCCCATCTGCACGGCCGCCAGGGGGTTGGCCAGCTCGCGGTCGCCGCGGTAGCGGCTGTTGGCCTTGTCGCTGGTGGCCAGCCATTCAGTCTCGGAGCCCCAGTCGATGTCCTCGGGTTCCCAGATGTCCACGCGGCCCCCGCCGAAGCCGAAGGTCTTGAAGCCCATGGACTCCAGCGCGACGTTGCCGGTCAGCACGATGAGGTCGGCCCACGAGATCTTGTTGCCGTACTTCTGCTTGATGGGCCACAGCAGGCGACGGGCCTTGTCGAGGTTGCCGTTGTCGGGCCAGCTGTTCAACGGCGCGAAGCGCTGCGCGCCGGTGCCCGCGCCGCCGCGGCCGTCGGCCACGCGGTAGGTGCCGGCGGCGTGCCAGGTCATTCGGATGAAGAAGGGGCCGTAGTGGCCGTAGTCGGCCGGCCACCAGTCCTGCGAATCGGTCATCAACGCGCGCAGGTCGCGGATGACGGCGTCCAGGTCCAGCTTCTTGAACTCGGCGGCGTAATCAAACGACTCGCCGAGCGGATTGCCGCGCACGGAGTGCCCGTGCAGCGAGCCGACGTTGAGCTGCTGGGGCCACCAGTTGCGGTTGCCGCGCGCACCGACGGTGGCGTGGTTGGCGTGGGCGCTGGCGAAGGGGCACTTGGCTTCGGTGGTGGACATCGGGGTCTCCTGTTTCTCGGTCCCTTGCAGTCTAGGAAACCGGCCGTGATGGGGCAATGCAATGCTCGCAATGACAGTGATAGCCCGGCCCGCCGCCAGGGTCATGCGAGAATCCGCGCCCTCGCGTGGCCGCAGGCCCGCGCGAGTGAATCTCTCCGTAGTTCAATGGATAGAACGGCCGCCTCCTAAGCGGCAGATACAGGTTCGATTCCTGTCGGAGGGACCAGCGCTCATCGGAGAAGTAGCCCGCCATGCGGGATTTGTGCGGGAGGCTGGTCGCCCTCGACTACTTCGCCAGCGCCGCCGCTCGGCACTCCCGATACATTCCCGCCACCTCGATCAGCTTGAGGGTCGTGCTGCCGCCACCGCCCGCTACTGGGAGACCGCGCTGGCGGGGGCGTCCGCCGCAAGTGCATCTCCTGCTCGACCCGCCAGTGCTTGCCGCCGTCGACCGACGTTTCGCCAAGCCAGCGGAATCGATCCGGTTGAATGTCGTTGAACGACCAACGCAAACTGGAGCCGTCTACGTCCACGCCGCGCAGCACGATGCGATCGCCCTCGACGCCGCCCTTGAGGTGGATCACTTCGCCGCGCAGCGCGGCAAACCACGACACGAGCCACTGTTTCGCCTTGGGGTCGAAGAGCCGCACGGTCGTGCCGCCTCGCAATTCGGCCGCGTGCTGCGGACGTTGGCCCTTGGGATAGAAGTACAAAACGTCCTGCACCACATGACCACCGAGGATCCAGCCGAAGTGCCACTCGCCGGTCATTGTGGTCTGCACACCGTCCGCGGCGGTGAACACGCAGTCCATGTCCCAACTGCCGACGAAGCGATCGAAGGTGTCGGCGGCAGCGCCCAGGGAGGGGTGTCCTTGCTCGGTGACGTTGAGCTGATCATGAAGGGCATGGGACATGGAGCGCTCCAAAGCTTGTGGGGGCGAGGTCGATCACCAGCCGGCCAAGGCCGCGCAGATCTTCCGACGCGATGGATTGGCCCTGGTCATCAGGCCGGCGATGTCCGCACTCTACTGAGCGCCGGCCGGGCACGCGACCGTCCGAAAAGACACAGATCAACAATAATCCGCCATGCGATCCATCACCTCCGTCACGCGCACGCTCGATGTGGCCTGCCTGGCCTACGACCAATGGAGCCTGTTCGAGGCCGGGATCGCGCAAGAGGTATTTGGCATCGAGCGGCCCGAGTTTGTGGTGCAGCCTTACCGCTTTCGGGTCATCCAGGGAGAGCCCGGAGTGCTTCGGGCCAAGGGGCGGCTTCGCCTGCAGGCCGACGCTGGCCTGCGCGCGCTCGGTACCGCGGACCTGATCGTGGTGCCAGGTTGGCGCGACCACGGGGAAATGCCTCCCGCGCCGCTGCTGACGGCGTTGCGCAGGTCGCATCAGCGGGGTGCGCGCCTGTTGTCACTGTGCACTGGCACGTTTGTTCTCGCGGCTGCCGGGGTTCTGGATGGGCGGCGGGCCACCACGCACTGGCGCTTTGCGGAGGCGTTCCGCGCTCGCTTCCCGAACGTCGAACTCCAGCCCGATGTGCTCTACGTGGACGAGGGCGATGTCATCAGCTCCGCCGGGAGCGCAGCCGGCATCGACGCTTGTCTGCATGTCGTCAGAAAGGACCACGGCGCCGAAGTTGCGAACCTGCTCGCGCGCACGATGGTGACGGCGCCGCACCGTGACGCCAGTCAGGCCCAGTTCGTCGACGCGCCCGTTGCCCGGCAACCCCATGGCGCGATGTCGCCGCTGATGGACTGGATACGCCGACACCTGCATCAGCCGCTTCGCGTGTCAGAACTGGCTGGCCGCGCGGCCATGAGCGAGCGCAACTTCCTGCGCCACTTCACGGCGCAGGTGGGAATGGGCCCCAAACAGTGGCTGCGCCACGAGCGCGTGAGGCTGGCCCAGGGTCTGCTCGAAGGTGGTGATCAATCCCTCGCCGTGGTGGCCGAGCGCTCTGGCTTCGGGACCGTGTCGGCGCTCAGGGCGGCGTTCATCGACGTGGTGGGCGTTCCGCCCTCGTCGCACAGGAGGCAGTTCCGGGAACGCGCGGTGGCGAGGTCTTGAACGTTCGTCCAATAAACCGATCGATGCAAGCGCGCGCTGGGATTGCGGCAGCCCTTTCTCCAACGTCCGCGACACCAGTGGAGAAACGACGAAGGGCACCCTGCGGATGCCCTTCGCACTCACCCGGAGGTTGCGGGTCTCAGTTGCCCGGCGATTTCGGGATGTCGGTGGAACGCACGGTCAGCGTCTTCAGCTGGCCACCGCCCTCCACGCTGCCCACGATCTGGCCTTCGCGCACGCGGCGCTCGCACATCTCGCGGTCTTCCGCCGGTTGGACCTGACAGCGCTTCAACGCGTTGGCGGCCCATTGCTCGGAGCGGTCGGTCGACGAGGCCAGCTTGCCCTGGCGTGCCTGCGCGTAGGCGGCCGAGGCCTCCTTCAGGCAGGTGCTGCGCGGCTGCTGGCTCTTGCCTGTCAGGCAGTCCGCCTTCTCGCGCTCGTACTGCAGCTTCAGCGGGTCGGCATCCTTGGCCGCCGGGCCGGCGTGGGCCACGCCGGTGAGGGCCATCAGGCCGGCGGCCAGCCAGGCCGCAGTGCTTCGAGTGGGTCGGTGGGTCGTCATGGCAATCTCCTTTGACGATGGGGGCGGTTGGCAGTCGGCGGTCAGCCGCGGGCGCGCACCGGCTGGTTGTCGTTCGAGATGTAGACCTCGACACGACGGTTCATCGCGCGGTCTGACGTGCTCGAATTGCTGGCCACCGGATACTGCTTGCCGTAGCCGCGGGTTTCCAGGCGGCTCGCGTCCACGCCCTGGGCCTGCAGCGCGGCGGCGACCGCCTGCGAGCGGCGCTGCGACAGCGTCAGGTTGGCGGCGTCGCCACCGACGCTGTCGGTGAAGCCTTCGATGAGGACGCGGCGGTCCGGGTGCTGCTTCAGGTAGTTGGCCAGCTTGGAGATGGACGCCTGGGCATTGGGCTTGATCTCGGCGCGGCCGAACTCGAAAAGCACGTCACCCAGCGTCACCAGCATGCCGCGGTCGGTCTGCTTGGCTTGCAGGTCGGCCAGCTCCTGCGCGAGCGCAGCGGCCTGGGCCTGCGCCTGAGCAGCGTCAGCTTGGGCATTGGCGGCCTGCTGGCGGGCAGCATTGGCATCGGCGCTGGCGTTGGCGGCGGCAATCTGTGCATTCGCAGCCTGGGCCTGCGCGACGTTGGCGCGGCGGGCGTTGGCGTCGGCGCGTGCACGCTCGCGGTCGGCCTCGGCAGCCTTGATCGCCTCTTCCTCGGTCGCGGCCTTGGCGATGGCCATGGCCGTGCGGGCCTGCGTGGAGGCGATGTAGGCGGCCGAGTCGATGTCGGCCGGGGCTTCACGCTCGGCGCTCAGGCGCTCGGCGCGCTGCAGCGAGTCGGCGGCCTTCTTCACGTCGAGCGACGCGTACTTCAGCACGGCGGGGTCAGCCTCGGCGGCGCGCACGTTGGAGCGCGCCTGCTGCAGGCCAGGCGTGACGGTCGGCGCGCTGGCGCAGCCGACCATCAAGGCGGCGGCAGCGGCCAGGGTAGTGAAAGAGGCGGCGAAACGGGTGGTGCTCATGGCAGTCCTTTCTTGTGCGTCGGTTCGAAGATCAGGAACGGTTCAGCTGCATCTGCAGCTGCTGGATGCTTTCGCGCACCTCGGCCAGCGCGCGGCTGGAGCGGGCGTTGCGCGCGGTGGCCTGGGCGAGCGCCGCATCGGCGGCGGCCTCGTCGGCCAGCTGGCGTGCGGCCACATAGTCCTTGCGGGCCATCGCGGCGTTGGCGCGGGCCAGCTTGTCCTTCGCGGTGGACAGCTCTGCCGGGGCCTCGGCCGCATTGCCGGTCGCCGTGTCGACGGCCGCGTTGGCGACAGCCATCTGTTCCTTGGGTTCGGGGGCCGACGCGCAGGCTGCCAGTGCGAGGGCAGCGACTGCGGCGATGACGGTCCGGCCGGTCATTGCTTTGGTATTCATACGGACTCCTGGTGATGGGTATGGCCCGGCTGGGCTCGTGCCGCACCGGTTCGGTTCTCTTTGCAGGAACACCCATCCAGTATTTGCCGCCGGCCGCGTAACGCCAGTCAGCCCGGGGGCGCAGTGCGGGTCAGCCTGCGGTGGCAGGCGTTGTGGGATTGGCCCTACAGCGCGGGACCGCGCCCCAGCAGTCAGCCGGCGGCTTGGCGGAAGGCCATCACGGCCTGGTTGCGCAGCGTGCGCACGAGCGACAGCTCCTTCTCGCCCAGTTGCACGGCGCCCGCCTTCGCATGGTCTGCATAGATCAGCCCCAGCGGTGCGCCCTTCAGCACCAGCGGCAGCAGCAGGAAGCTCTGCGCGCCCATCTCGGCCTTGAACCAACCGGGCAGCCGCTCGGCGATGTTGGCGGCGCGCGCGTCCTGGATCAGCGTGTCGGCGCCCTTCAGGCAGACGGCCGCGAGCAGGTCGGGCTTGGGCGGGGTCAGGTCCACGCGCAGCAGCGGCGCGAGGCGCTCCACGTCATCGCCCACCCCGAGCCGACCGGTCAGTGCCTGGCCGCGCGCATCGCGCAGACAGAAGATGACGCGGCGCAGGCCCAATGCGCGGTACATGGTCTCCAGGATCATGCGCAGCACGGCGTTGAGCTGCAGGCCCTCCACCATGGCGTCGGTGATCTCCTGCACGCCCGCAGCGAGCAGGTCGGCCGCCGGCGCGGCCTGTGGCCGGGCGAGCACCTCGGCGCGCTCGAACACCTGCGTGGGCGCCAGCTCATGCGCGGTCAGCGAGTCCTGTACTGACGGCGTCAGCGGCGCTAGCAGCCGCTGGGCGCGCGACTGCGGCGGCAGGTGCAACTCCAGCGCCTCGGTCATTTGCGCAATCCGCTGGCGCGCCGTGTCAGCGGCCTGCTCGAAGCGTTCGGCGCTGATGCCCAAGGCGCGCGCGTGGCGCTGCGCCAGGGCACGCACGCGGGCGTGCGCCTGCTCGGGCGGCGTGTGCAGGATGAGGTCGGCCATGTCGTTGGCGGCGCGCGCCAGCCAGCGCTGGCGCTCGGCGCCCTCGTCGACCTGCCGCAGCGGCGGATCACCCGCGGGCCGGCGCATCGCGCGCTGCAGGCTCTCGGGCAGGCCCCACTGGCGCGCCACGCCCAGGCCCAGCCCTTCGTAGTTCAAGCCCAGCACCTGCGTCGACGCCGCAGCCTCGCTGAGCGCCGGGGCGTCGTCCACCGGGCTGGCGAGCCGGCGCACCGCCTCGGCCTCCTCGGGGAAGTAGAACTCCGTCAGCGTGCGGCCAAGGTGGTGCAGCATGGCGCCAAGGAAGGCCTCCTCGGCCTCGCGCTCGTTGGTGCTCAGCTCGCGCGCAAGCGACGCGGCCATCAGTGAGCGCAGGAAGTCCTCGCGCAGCCGCTGTGCATGGCCCTTGTTCTCCATGCGCTCCAGCAGTACCAGGCTGAGCGCCAGGTTGCGGATGCCGGCGAAGCCGATCAGCGCCACGGCACGCGAGACGGTGCTGATGCCGCCACCGCCGGCATGCCGGTAGGCAGCCGTGTTGACCAGGCGCAGCAACTTCTGCGTCAGCGCCACGTCCTTCAGGATCTCGTTGGACAGGTTGGCCAGGCTCTCGTTCTCGGACTGCGTCAGGCGCTGGATGCGCGAGATCGCGTCCGACAGCGCCGGGAAATCGCTCTTATGGCGCATGCGGCGCAGCAGGAAGTCGAGCACCGGTGCATCGGGCGTGTCGGCATCGGTCTCCACGGCCGGGCGCAGCCATCCCGACAGCGCGTCGTGCAGCGCTGCGGCGCTGGCCCAGCGCGCTGAGGGCTCGCGCGCCAGTCCGCGCTGCACGATGGCGCGCAACGCGTCGTCCACGCCGTCCAGGCCCGGCGGCAGCTGCAGCTCGGTAGTCTGCACGCGCTGGATGGCGCGCCACGGATCGGGGTCGTGGTTCAGCCGCTGACCGCTGAGCATCTCGGCCAGCATGACGGCCGCAGCGAACACGTCCATCTGCGGGTGCGGCGCGGCCCCGCGCGCGGCCTCGGGCGAGATGTAGCCCGGCGTGCCGACGATGCGGGACGGCGAATCCACGTCGGCGGACACGCGCGCGGCGATGCCGAAGTCCATCACGCGCGGCCGGCCCCGCGCGTCCATCAGGATGTTGCTGGGCTTCAGGTCGCGGTGCACCAGGGCGGCGGCATGCGCCACCTTCAGCCCCTCCAGCATGCCCAGCACCCAGGTGACGGCCTCGGCCGCGCTCGGCTTGGGGCCGGCGCGCAGGCGCTGGCTCAGCGTGCCGCCGCTGACGTACTCGAATACCAGGTAGGAGTGGCCCGCCTGCGTGTCGGCCTCGAACACCGGCACGATGTTGGGATGCGTCAGCCGGGACACCGCACGCGCCTCGTGCAGCCATTCGTCGACGCTGCCGGGCTCGGCGACAGCCTTCAGCAGCTTCACGGCGACCTCGCGGTCCAGCAGCGGATCGTGCGCCAGCCAGACGGTCGCCTGCGCGCCCTCACCCAGGCGCTGCAGCAACTTGAAGCGGCCCAACTGGGGCAGGGCGTCGGCCATGGTCGGGACCGGGTCAGGACGCGCGGCGACCCGCCAGACGGTCGCGCAGCGGCGACGGCGATACCGGCGCGGCGGCCGGTGCTGCGGTCGCCGCGCCGGGGCGCTGGGCAGCCCCGGGGTTCAGCGCCTCCATGACCTCGCGAAGGCCCACGCCCAACGCCTTGGCATAGCGGCGCGTGGCCGCTTCCACGCCGGCGCGGCGCTTGTGCTCGGGCAGGCCCAGCGCGTCGACCAGTTCATTGGCCAGGCTGCACGTCAGGCGGATCGCATCGGCGTCGCCGCGCGGCTGGTGCACCGGCGCGTCCAGCGGCTGGCGGCGCACCATCTGCAGCAGCTCGTCGCCCAGACCCCAGTGGCGGGCCACGGCAACGCCCAGCGTGTCGAGGTCGCAGCCGAGCACGGCGTAGGCCGCGGCCTGCTCGCCCAAGCTGGGCGGGTTGGGAATGTCCTCGGTGGGTTCGGGCGGCAGCATCAGCTGGCGGATCTGCTGCGCGTCGTCCGGGAAGTGGTACTGCAGCAGAAGCCGGCCCAGGTTCTGCATGACCGTGATCAGGTAGACCACCTCGCCGTCGTAGCCGGCCGGGCGCAAGGCCTGGGCAATGCTGCCCGCCTTGTTGACGCGTGCCATCGCCGTGCGCAGCATCTCGGCGGCCACCGGCTGCAGCGGTCCAGGCCACGGCTTCAGCGCGTTGGCCGCCAGCTGCAGGCCGTCCAGGCCGATCATCTGGATGGCACGCTGCATGTTCAGCACGGTGTCGCCCTGATGGCCGTTCTGCCGCAATGCGTTGTTGACGCGGCGCACCAGCTCCAGGCTCAGCGCCATGTCCTTCAGCACCAGCTCCGACAGCGCATTGGCGTGCTGCGCCTCCAGGCCCGAGCCGGCCGTGAAGCGGTGCATGCCGGTGGTGGTGGTGGGCAGGTGGCCGATCCGCTGCAGCTTGTCCAGCAACAGCACGATGGGGCCGCCGTCGTCATGCGCGGCGGCTTGGCGCCAGCCGTCCAGCGCGCGCAGGAAGCTGCGCGCCAGGTGGTAGCGCTGGCGGGTCTGACGGTCGGTCGCACGGTTGCAGATGGCGCGCAGCGGGTCCGGAATGGGGTGCGGGGTTTCCCAGCCCAGCCGCACCACCTCACGGCCACGGGGCTGCATCTGCTGCACCACCTGCTGCAGGTCGATTTCCTCCAGCACCGGCTTGCCGCTGAGCGTGCGGTTCAGCAGCAGGCCCACGCACAGCACGTCCTCCTCGGCCGACTCGCGCACCGCGCGGCGGGTGACGGTGTTGTAGTCGACGTTGGCCGGGAACACCTCCTGCGCCACTTCCAGGCCGATGAGCCTGACCTTGTCGCTGCCGTCGATGATCATCGCGGCGGTCTGGATGTCGCGGTGCGCGTGGCCGGCCTCGTGCGCGAACGCCAGGCCTTCCAGCAGCTGCGCCACCCAGCCGGCGGCATCCAGTGGCAGCGGCGCGGCCTGCCGTGCCAGGCGCTCGTCCAGCGTCTCGCCCAGGGCGCGGTCGTAGGCCACGTAGGGCCAGCTCTCGACCTGGCCGATCTCGAATGCCGGCGCCACGTGGGGATGCTGCACGCGCGCGCCGGCCTGCGCCATGCGCAGCCAATGCTCCAGCGCGGCCGGGCTGTTGGGCTTCTCGCGCGGCATGCACAGCATCAGTTCCTGGCCATGACGCGAATCGAACACGCGCCAGACCAAACTCCGCGTGCTCTTGGACAGCAAGGCGCGCAGCTCGAAGCGGCCGAAGCTCCTCAGCGGGGTCGGTGGGGTGGCGGGGCTTGTCTCGGACACGGTGGGGGGCGGTCTGCTGTAACAGATGTAATGGCCGCATTGGACTCCAGGCTAGCCGGGCCGGGCTTGCAGCCAAGCGTCGAAATGCGACGGATTTCCTCCCCACCCGGGCGCCAGCGCGCGCTTGTGTGCATCAGCTCACGAAACAGCACCGGCGCCGGGTGAGTTTTACGCCCGTGGCCGGCGCCTGCGTGTCAGCGACCCGCGAGCAACTGCGCAGGGTCAACCGGCCAGCTGGCTCCAGACTTTGTCCAGCCGTTTCACGCTGACCGGCTGCGGAGTTCGCAGCTCCTGCGCGAACAGGCTGACGCGCAGTTCCTCCAGCTGCCAGCGGAAGTCGTCCAGCCGCGCGTCGCGCACGCCCTTCAGCTCCGCCAGCCGGCGCGTGTAGCGCTGCTCCAGCGGCTTGATCTCGCCCATCAACTTGGTGTCGCGTGCAGGGTCGGCACGCAGCTTGTCCAGCCGACCGGTGACCGCCTTCAGGTAGCGAGGCAGGTGCTGCAGCTGTGCCCATGGCGTGTCGATGGCAAAACGCTTGGGCACCAGGCGCTGAAGCTGCGCGGCGATGTCGTCGCCCACCTCCTTGGCCGGGCGCGAGTCCTTCAGCTTGCGGGTGGCATTGGCCAGTTCCTGCAGCACGGCGTGCACGGCGCGGGCGACTTCCTGCGCGATGAGGTTCAGGCGGCTGCGGCCTTCCTCGATGCGCTTCTTGAACGCGAAGGGGTCGGTCGGCAGCGGGTCGGCCAGGAAGGCACGGTCAAGCGCGACGCCGATGATCTGGTCGCGCAAGTCCTCGGCCGTGCCCAGGGCCATGAACAGCACCGACATGCGCTGCAGGTCGGGAATGTTCTTTTCGAGAAAACGAAGCGGCTCCTTCAGCTGCAGCGCGACCAGCCGGCGCAGGCCGGCACGGTGCTTGGCGGCGGCTACCTCGGGCTCATCGAACACCTCGATCTCGACGCGGTTGCCCTTGTCGATCAGCGCCGGGAAGCCGATCAGCGTCTGGCCGCCCTTCTTGATTTCCAGCAGCTCTGGCAGCTCGCCGAAGGTCCAGTCGGTGTATGCCTGGCTCTCGTCACGGGCCGGCTCCGGCTTCTTGACAATCTCGACACGGATGCCCTTCCCGGCCACCGGCGCGGGCGCCGGCTTGGGCACCTCGGCGGCCGGCAGCTTCAGGGCCGCCAGCGCCTGAAACGCCGAGCGCGCCTGGCTGCCCAGCTCCGCCTTCAGCGCCGCGAGCTGCCGGCCCTGGCCGAGCTGGCGGCCGTGCTCGTCGACGACGCGGAAGTTCATGAACAAGTGGGCGGGCAACTGCTCCAGCTTGAAGTCGTTGCGCTGCACGGCGATCTGGCTGCGGTCCTTGACGGCCCGCAGCAGCGTATCCACCAGCCCGCCCTGACAGAACGGCTGCAGCTCGATGAACTCGGCGACGAAGTCGGGCAGCGGCGTGAGGCGCGCACGCGGCTTCTGGTGCAGGCTCTTCAAAAGCGCCGTGACCTTGCCGGCCAGCATGCCGGGCACCAGCCACTCAGCGCGCTCCTCACTGACCTGGTTCAGCGCAAAGATGGGCACGGTCACCGTCAGCCCATCCCGCGGGTCGCCGGGCTGGTGCAGGTAGGTCGCCACGCAGTCCACGCCACCCAGGCGGATCACCTTGGGGAAGGCCTCGCTGGTGACGCCCGAGGCCTCATGGCGCATCAGCTCGTCCTGGCTGAGCTGCAGCAGCTTGTCGTCGGCCTTGCTCGCGTCACGCCACCACTTCAAAAGCGTCGCGCCGCTGAATACATGCGCCGGCAGCTTGTCGTCGTAGAAGGCGTAGATCAGCTCGTCATCCACCAGCACGTCCTGGCGGCGCGACTTGTGCTCCAGCGCCTCAACCTTGCTGATCTGGCGGCGGTTGTGGCCGATGAACGGCAAGCTGCGGACCAGGTCTTCCGGCAGCTCGTCGTTGACCAGCCCTTCGCGGATGAAGATCTCGCGCGCGGCTTTCGGATCGACGCGGCCGAAGTTGACGCGCTTGTTGCTGTACAGCACGATGCCGTAGAGCGTCGCCCGCTCCAGCGCCACGACCTCGGCGGCCTTCTTCTCCCAGTGCGGCTCCAGCAGCTGGGTCTTGATCAGGTGGCCGGCGATGGGCGGCAGCCACTGCGGCTCGATGTTGGCCAGGCCCCGGCCATACAGCCGCGACGTGTCCACCAGCTCAGCCGCGACGATCCAGCGGCCCGGCTTCTTGCTGAGATGCGCACCGGGGTGGCGGTAGAACTTGATGCCGCGCGCGCCGAGGTACCAGTCCTCGTCGTCGCTCTTCTGGCCGATGTTGCCAAGCAGGCCGGCCAGCATGGACAGGTGGATCTGCTCGTAGGTTGCATCGCTCTGGTTCAGCCGCCAGCCGTGCTCGGCCACGACCGTCTGCAGCTGCGAATGCACGTCGCGCCATTCGCGCACGCGGCGCGGGCTGACGAAGTTCTCGCGCAGCAGCTGCTCCTGCTTGCGATGCGACAGTTTGTGCTGACCCTCGCTGCCTTTGGATTCGCCCAGCCACCTCCACAGCTTCAGATAGCCCATGAACTCCGACTTTTCGTCGTCGAACTTCTTGTGCTTCTCGTCGGCGGCCTGGGCGGCCTCCTGCGGGCGGTCACGCACGTCCTGGCCCGACAGCGCCGACGCGATGACCAGCACCTCGGTCAGCGCGTCACGCGTGCGCGCCTCCAGGATCATGCGGCCCACGCGCGGGTCCAGCGGCAGGCGCGACAGCTCCTTGCCCAGCGGCGTCAGCTCGTTGTTGTCGTCCGTCGCCCCCAGCTCGTTGAGCAGCTGGTAGCCGTCGGCAATCGCCTTGGGCCGCGGCGCCTCCAGGAAGGGGAAGCGCTCCACGTCACCCAGGTGCAGCGACTTCATGCGCAGGATGACGCCGGCCAGCGACGACCGCAGGATTTCCGGATCGGTGAACTTCGGCCGCTCGTTGAATTCCTTCTCGCTGTACAGCCGCACGCAGATGCCGTTGCTGACGCGGCCGCAGCGGCCAGCGCGCTGGTTGGCTGCTGCCTGGCTGATGTTCTCAATCAACAGCTGCTCGACCTTGTTGCGGTAGCTGTAGCGCTTCACGCGCGCCAGACCCGGGTCGATGACGTAGCGGATGCCCGGCACCGTCAGCGAGGTCTCGGCCACGTTGGTGGCCAGCACGATGCGGCGCGCGCCGTGCGGCTCGAAGACCTTGTTCTGGTCGGCCTCGGACAGGCGCGAGAACAGCGGCAGGATGTCGACACCCGGCGGGTGGTGCTTGCGCAGCGCTTCGGCCGCTTCACGGATCTCGCGCTCGCCGGGCAGGAACACCAGTACGTCGCCGCCGCCCTCGCGCCACAGCTCGTCCACCGCGTCGGTGATGGCGTTGTTCAGGTCGTACTCGCGGCTCTCCTCGAACGGGCGATAGCGTTGCTCCACCGGGAACAGCCGGCCCGACACCATCAGCACCGGCGCCGGCCCCCTGCTCGACTCGAAGTGCTTCGCGAAGCGGTCGGCGTCGATGGTGGCCGACGTGACGACGATCTTCAGATCCGGCCGGCGCGGCAGCAGCTCGCGCAGGTAGCCCAGCAGAAAGTCGATGTTGAGGCTGCGCTCGTGGGCCTCGTCGATGATGAGCGTGTCGTAGGCCTTCAGCAGCGGGTCGCTCTGCGTCTCGGCCAGCAGGATGCCGTCCGTCATCAGCTTGACCGACGCGCCCTTGGACAGCCGGTCCTGGAAGCGGACCTTGTAGCCCACCACTTCTCCCAGCGGCGTCTTCAGCTCCTCAGCGATGCGCTTGGCCACGCTGCTGGCGGCTATCCGCCGCGGCTGCGTGTGGCCGATCAGGCCGCCACCATTGACGCGGCCACGGCCCATCGCCAGCGCTATCTTGGGCAGCTGCGTGGTCTTGCCGGAGCCGGTCTCACCGCAGACGATGACGACCTGATGCTCGGCCAGCGCCTGCATGATCTCGTCGCGGCGCGACGACACCGGCAGGGACTCGGGGAAAGAAATGGAAAGAACCGGCAGGGTTTGTTGACCCCCACGCCCATCTTGCGATGGGCTGTCCCCCGACGGGGCTACGCCGCCTTGGGAGCGGCCCGGCGCCGGCGCGCGCCGGCTCTCTGGAATTTGGGAACTCATTGCGTCGTCATTGTCCCGCAGGCCCGAGAATCCCGCCCCATGACCGGCCTCGTCTTCCCTCACACCTTCGTGCCCTGGTTCCGTTCGGTGGCGCCGTACATCCACGCCTACCGCGGCGAGACCTTTGTCGTCGGCATGCCAGGTGAACTGATCTCGGCCGGCAAGCTCAACACCTTCGTGCAGGACCTGGCCATCATGCACGCCATGGGCATCAAGCTCGTGCTGGTGCACGGTTTCCGCCCACAGGTCAACGAACAGCTGCTGGCCAAGGGCCAGACGCCGCGCTTCAGCCACGGCCGCCGCATCACCGACGCCGTCGCGCTGGACTGCGCCCAGGAGGCCGCGGGCCAACTGCGCTTCGAGATCGAGGCGGCGTTCAGCCAGGGCCTGCCCAACACGCCCATGGCCAACGCCACCGTGCGGGTCGTTTCGGGCAACTTTCTGACCGCACGGCCGGTCGGCATCGTCGACGGCGTGGATTTCCAGCATTCGGGCCTGGTGCGCAAGGTCGATGGCGCGGCCATCCAGCGCGCCATCGACATCGGCGCCATCGTGCTGCTGTCGCCGTTCGGCTTTTCGCCCACGGGCGAGGCCTTCAACCTGTCGATGGAGGACGTCGCCACGTCGGCGGCCATCGCGATGCAGGCCGACAAGCTGTTGTTCGTCTGCGAGGTGCCCGGCGTGCTGGAGAACCCGGCAGACCCGGACAGCCCCATCGACACCGAGCTGGCGCTGGCCGACGCCGAACGCATGGTGGCCCAGGCAGGCCCGGCGCCGGAGCCCAGCGACGTGGCCTTCTACCTGCGCCACTGCGCCGAAGCCTGCCGCGCGGGCGTGGAGCGCTCGCACATCATCCCGTTCGCGGTCGACGGCGCGCTGCTGCAGGAGGTCTACACCCACGACGGCATCGGCACCATGGTCGTCGACGAGAAGCTGGAGAGCCTGCGCGAGGCCGGCGCTGACGACGTGGCCGGCATCATCCAGCTCATCGAGCCCTTCGAGCGCGACGGCACGTTGGTCAAGCGAAGCCGCACGGAAATTGAGCGCGATGCCGAGCTGTACACGGTCATCGAGCACGACGGCGTCATCTTCGGCTGCGCGGCGCTCTACCCTTACGTCGAGGCCCACACGGCCGAGATGGCCGCGCTGACCGTCTCAGCCGAAGTGCAGGGTCAGGGCGACGGCGACCGCCTGCTCAAGCGCATCGAGCAGCGCGCCAAGGCCATGGGGCTGAGCAGCATCTTCGTGCTGACCACCCGGACCATGCACTGGTTCATCAAGCGCGGATTCCAGCAGGTCGACCCGGAATGGCTGCCGGACGAGCGCAAGCGCAAATACAACTGGGACCGCCGCTCGCAAGTGCTGGTCAAACGATTCAACTAACCCCGAAAGGGCTCACAAGGCCCGTCGATACGACCCACACGCTACAGTGCCGGCCGTTTTCCCTTTCTGTCGTTCCAGGAGTCCGCCATGCCCCGCACCGTCCAATGTGCCTATCTGAAGAAGGAAGCCGAAGGTCTGGACTTCCCGCCCTACCCCGCTCACACCGAACTCGGCAAAAAGGTCTGGGAGAGCGTCAGCAAGGAAGCCTGGGCGGCCTGGATGAAGCACCAGACCATGCTGGTCAATGAGAATCGCCTGAACCTCGCCGACCTGCGCGCCCGTCAATACCTGATGCGCCAGGCAGAACAGTTTTTCTTCGGCACGGGTGCCGAAGCCGTGGCCGGCTACGTCCCACCCGCGAACTGAGCACAGCGGAAAACTTGGGAATTGCTCATTTGCCCCGCGCAAGTGATGCACTCGCCACATTCTCCTTCGGCACGGGTGCCGAAGCCAAAGTGGGCCTGGTGCGGCCCAGCCGCTGATTAAGCCCGGCCGGCCTGGGCATCCGCGTTGAATATCAAGGGCCGGGACGCCAGTCGCCGGCCCTTGGTGTTTCTGCTACCGCCGTGACCTGTGCGCCCGGCACGAGTGCCGGCAAGGCTCGCGAATACAAAGGGGGCCTCGGGAATGAAAACCCGCAGCGCCCGTCAAAGAAAACTCTTGCATGAAACCGGCCTGCCGCGATTTAATCCGGTCACGGAGATACTCGCGCGGTTCAAAACCGCCTTCTCCGAGGCCGTGGGCCGCAACGCCCCGAGTCTCCCCGCTCAAATCGCCACAGGAATCGCAGCATGTCCAATCTCAAGGAACTTCTGGCACAACGCGCCGCGCTGGATGAACAGATCAACCAAACCAAGGATCGTGAACGCAGCGAAGCCATTGCCAAGGTCAAAACCCTGATGAGCGAATATGGCCTGTCAATCGCCGATCTGAGCACCCGCACGCCCAAGCCCGTCAAGGTGTCCAAAGTGGCGGCAAAGTATCGCAATCAGGCCACCGGAGAAACCTGGAGCGGCCGCGGCCTGCAACCGAAATGGCTGAAGGCAGCCGTTGCCGGCGGTGCCAAGCTGACCGATTTCGCGGTCTGAAACCGCCGCGCCGCTGTCCGCGCAAGCGCGGGACAGCCCCTTGAATCAGGGCCTCCTTCGGGACGGCCCTTTTCATTTTGTTGCATGAGCGTGCCTAAACTCTGGTGTATGCACGCAGTCATGCCGATCAAGGCCAGTCGATACGGACGCCGCCATGCCGGCCAGCCCGTGGCGCAAGGCTGACCATGGCAGCCAGCACCCAGGGCGGTGACACCCAGCAGCCGCGCCACACCATCACCCCGCTGACCGGCGAAGCGCCGCCCTCCGCCTCGCTGGCGGCCGGGCCAAGGCGCATCCATGACCGGCGCGGCTGGCGCCGCCTGCGCCGCGTCGGGCTGGCCGCCGCCGCCGGCCTGGGAGCCGGCGTCGTTGCCGCCTGGATGCTGGGAGGCGCACTGCTGCCGCCGCTGCTGAGGCCGCCGCAGCCGTCGGGCGCCCTCGCCATCCCTGAGCTGCTGCTGCCGCTGTTGATCGCCGCCTTCGGCCTGACCGTGCTGTGGCGGCTGGGCACCTGGGTGCTGCCCGTGGCGATGGCCGGCCTGCTGCTGGGCTGCAGCCTGCCGCTGCTGCCGCACGTCGGCCTGACACCCACAGGGCTGCTGGCCTCCGCGCCCTTGCTCAGCGTGCTGACGCTGCCGCTGCTGGCGCTGCTGCTGAACCGCAGCCTGCTGCGCCGCCTGGGGCTCAGCGGCCGGCTGGCGAGCCGGCGCGAAATGGGCAGCTTCGCCGCGCTCGCCGGGCTGGCCGCGCCGCTGCTGGCGATGCTGCCGGCCGTCGCGGTGCCGCTGGTGCTGGGGCATGGCTGGCAGGCCAGCCTGGTGGGTGCCGCACAACTGGGGGTGGCCTGGGCGCTGGGGCTGCTCAGCGTCGGCACCGCCTTGCAGGCCAGTGCACAGCGCCCGCGCCGCGGCAACCACTGGGTCAGCCAGGCGCTCGCCGCCGTGGCGTTGGTGGCGCAGATCACGGCCGGCTGGCACCCCGACGCCATCGCGCTGCTACTGGCGCCGCACCTGCTGCTGTGTCTGCACGCACTGCAGGCATCACCGCGCGACAACGCCCGACTCGGCGCGGCGCTGCTGCTGCTGTGGGCGCTGTGCACGCCGGGCACGCCGGCCAGTTGGCTGGCGGGCCTGCTGCTGGCGGGTCTGCCCCTGGCCGTCATCGCGTTGAGCCGCCACCAGTTGCGTGAGCGCGATGCCTGGCGCGCCGCACTCGATGCCCAAGGCCTGGCCCTCGCCGAATGGCGGCTGCCGGAAGGACGCCGCCAGGCCTCCGCGCGCTGGCTGGCGTTGACCACCCCCGTCGACCCCAGCGCCGCGCCGGCCACCGGCCCGCTGGACTGGCTGCGCGCCGTGCACCCGCGCGAGCGCGATGCTGCCCGCGCCGCGCTGCGCGAGCTGGTGTCGACACCCGGCCCCCAGCAGCTGGCGCTGTCGCTGCGGCTGGCTGCCGACGGCGGCGACTGGCGCTGGCACGAATTGCAAGCCCATGTGCCGCAGCGCGACCGCCGCGGCCGCGCGCGTGGCCTGATCCTGACGCTGGCCGACACCAGTTGGCGCCGCACCGCCGAGGAGCGCGAGCGGTTGTCGGCCACGCTGTTCCAGCAGTCGCGCGAGGGGCTGGCCGTCGTCGATACCCAGTGGCGCATCGTCGAAGCCAATCCTGCCTACTGCGAACTGCTGCACGCGTCGCGGGAAATTCTCGTCGGCCGCCCGGCCGTGCCGCTCAGCAAGACCAACCTGAAGCGCAGTGGGCAGGACGGCGCGGAGTTGCTGAAGCGCCTGAATGCCGGCCAGTCCTGGAGCGGTCGGCTGGAGGTCCAGCTGGACGACAGCGGGCAGCACATCTTCGACGCCCGACTCAGTCCGGTGCCGGAGCCAGACGGCATCGGCCCGCGCTGGCGCCTGCTGAGCCTGACCGACCTGGGCGAAAGCCTGCGCCAGCAAGACCTGCTGCGGCGCAGCCTGCGCTACGACGTCGCCACCGGACTGCCCAATCGCGACGAGTTCATGCGCCTGCTGCCGCAGTCGATGGCCGCGGCCAACCGCGACGGCTTCAACCTCATCGTCGGCGTCATCGACCTGGACGACTTTGCCCGCGTCAACGCAGAGCATGGCCAGCTGGTGGCCGACGCCGCCATGCAGCAGATCGCCACGCGGCTGCAGGCCACGCTGCGCGGCGCGCGTGGCGCCTGGCCCGACACCGCCGACCAGCTCGCCCGCCTGCATGGTGACGAGTTCGCCGTACTGCTGCGGGTGCAGACACCCGAGGAAGGCCAGCACGCGATCTCCCGGCTGATGACGGTGCTGTCCACCCCGGTGGCGATCCGCGAGAGCCGCGTCGGCGAAGGCATGGTGCTGGAGCTCGGCGCCAGCATGGGCGCGACGCTCTATCCCAAGGACGACGCCGACCCCGAGACGCTGCTGCGCCATGCCGGCCACGCGCTGTACCGCGCCAAGCAGGCCGGCCGGGGCATCGTCGACTTCCACGACCCGACGCTGAACGCGCGCGACGAGGCCGACCTGCTGGCCGTGGCGCGCCTGCAGCGCGCGCTGGACGGCGGCGAGCTGCTGCTGCACTACCAGCCGCAGATCGAGCTGCGCACGGGCCAGGTCATGGGCGTCGAGGCCCTGCTGCGTTGGCAGCACCCCGACCGCGGCCTGCTGACGCCGGCGCACTTCCTGCCCGGCATCGAGAACTCGGGGCTCGCGGTGCAGATCGGCGACTGGGTCATCGAGCAGGCGCTCACCCAGGCCGAAGCCTGGAAACGCGACGGTGCCAACGCCGGCCGGGGCCTGCCGGTCAGTGTCAACGTGGGCATACGCCAGCTGCGCCAGCCGGATTTCCCGCAACGGCTGCAGGAGCTGCTGCAACGCCACCCCGCCGGCATGAGCCACCTGCTGAACCTGGACGTGCTGGAGGCCGACGCGCTTGGCGAGATCGGCTCCACGCAGGCGCTGATCCAGCGCTGCATGAATCTCGGGGTGGGCGTCTCGCTGGACGACTTCGGCGCCGGCTATTCGCGGCTGACCTCGCTGAAGCAGCTGCCGGCCGACACGCTGAAGCTGGACCGCAGCTACGTGCAGGGCATGCTGGGCGATGCGCAAGACCTGTCGCTGGTGGAAAGCGTCATCGGACTGGGCCGCAACATCGGCTGCACGGTGCTGGCCAAGGGCGTCGAGAGCCGCGCCCACGCGCGCGAGCTGGTGCGCCTGGGCTGCCGGCTGGGCCAGGGCCACGGCATCGCCCCCGCGATGCCCGCGCAGTCGCTGCCCGCCTGGATGGAAAACTTCGTCCGCAGCGACTGGGCAGGCCAGTTGCGCGCAGCGCCCCAGCCCCATCCGTAAACTGGCGGGGTGATTCCCCAAGGCTTCATCCAGGATTTGCTGTCCCGCGTCGACATCGTCGACGTGGTGAGCCGCCACGTTGAGCTGAAGAAGGCCGGCGCCAACTTCAAGGGCCTGTGCCCCTTCCACGGCGAGAAGTCGCCCAGCTTCAACGTCAACCGCGTCCGCCAGACCTACCACTGCTTCGGCTGCGGCGTGCACGGCAACGCCATCGGCTTCCTGATGGAGCACACCGGCGCCAGCTTCGTCGAGGCCGTCGAAGACCTCGCCCAGCAGACCGGCATGCAGGTGCCGCAGGACGAGCGCAGCCCCGAGCAGCGCGACAAGGCCAAGGCCGAGAAGGCCCGGCAGCAGAGCCTCACCGACGTGCTCGCCCGCGCCGGGGACTTCTACAAGGCGCAACTGCGCAAATCGCCGCGCGCCATCGATTACCTGAAGGGACGCGGCCTCAGCGGGCAGGTCGCTGCCCGCTTCGGCCTGGGCTATGCGCCCGAAGGCTGGCGCTCGCTGGCCAGCGGCTTCCCGTCGTACGACGACCCGCAGCTGGTGGAGTCGGGCCTGGTCATCACGCCGGAGGTCGACCCGGGTGAGGAGGTCAAGCGATACGACCGTTTCCGCGACCGCGTGATGTTCCCCATCCGCAACGTGCGGGGCGAGGTCATCGGCTTCGGCGGCCGCGTGCTGGACAAGGGTGAGCCCAAGTACCTGAACTCGCCCGAAACCCCGGTGTTCGTGAAGGGCCGCGAGCTGTACGGCCTGTTCGAAGGCCGGCAGGCGATGCGCCTGCGCGGCTACGCGCTGGTCGTCGAAGGCTACATGGACGTCGTCGCGCTGGCCCAGTACGGCATCGGCAACGCCGTCGCCACGCTGGGCACGGCCTGTACGGCCGAACATGTGCACAAGCTGTTCCGCTTCACCGACAGCGTGGTGTTCAGCTTCGACGGTGACGCGGCCGGCCGCCGCGCCGCCGGTCGCGCGCTGGAGGCCGCCCTGCCGCACGCCAACGAGACGCGCACCGTCAAGTTCCTGTTCCTGCCGACCGAGCACGACCCCGACTCCTACGTCCGCGAGCTGGGCGCCGAGGCGTTCGAGCGCGCGGTGGAAGGCGCCGTGCCACTGTCGCGCCAGTTGGTGAACGTGGCCGGTGAAGGCTGCGACCTCGGCACGCCCGAAGGCCGCGCCCGCATGCTCGGTCAGGCCCGGCCGCTGTGGAACCTGCTGCCCGAAGGCCTGCTGCGCCGCCAGCTGCTGGGCGAGATCGCGCGTCAGGGGCAGATGCCGGAGGCCGAACTGCAGTCGATGTGGTGGGGCGAAGCCCTGCCGCCCCCCGCTGGCAGCAACGCCGAACCGCCTCAGGCCGAGAAGCCACGCTGGCAGCCAAAAGGCGAATGGAAACCTAAGGGCGAATGGAAACCCAAGGGCGAGTGGAAGGGCAAGGGCGACTGGAAGTCGCGGCGCGATGCCGAACCGCGCCCGGCCGGTCCACGCGCCACGCCGGCCACGCACGCCGACAACGCCACCCGCCTGTTGCTGCAGCACAGCGAACTGTGGGAGACGCTGGCCGACGAGGATCGCAGCCTGCTGCACGACCTGCCCGGCACGCACGGTGAGCTGATCCATTGGCTGGAGCGCCACCTGACCCATCACGGCGCCAGCCCCTGGGCGGTGGTGCAGGCAGGGCTGGCTGCCGACGGCTTCGGCGACCCGGTGCACCGACTGGTGCGCAGCTTCCAGGAGCTGGGCATCGAGGAGTCCGACCCTCAGGGGGACCTCGCCGGGGCGGTGGCGGAGCTGCGAGCCCGGGCGCCAGCCGCGCTGCCGGGCGGCGACGGCGCCACCGACGACGAGCGGCGCCGCGCCTTGGAGGCACTGGCCCGGCTGCGCGAACGCCATGGCGTCTCGCGCGGCTGATGTCGAATTTTTGACGTCTCTGTAAATCTGGCGGATAATTCAACGTTTTCCGCGCGCGTCAAGAGTGACGGCAGAGAAATGCCGGAACCGGCCACCCAGCGACACTGGGCAACTCGATCAAGAGTTTTGAAGGCCACAACATCCGCCAGCTCTGCATACCAAACGATCACGCCAGCTTGTTCGCGCCACGCCACGGTCCCTGACCCGCACGACGGGTGATACCGGGTGATGAAAGCCACCGCCCCCTGCCCCGCCGGTTTTTTCGACCAGCCCGGGCCGGCCGCGGTGGCTGCCGCATTTCAGAATTGACCGCGCAAACCCTCGAAGGACCTGCATGACCGCCAAGAAGACCGCGACCAAGGCCAGCCCCGCCCCCGCAGAAGAACTGAAGAAGAAGACAGCCGTGAAGGCTGCTGCCGAAGCGCCCGCCAAGACCGCGAAGGCCGCTGCCAAGCCTGCGGCCAAGGCGACGGCCGATGAGGACAAGCCCAAGCGCGGTCGCAAGCCCAAGGCGGAAACCACGTCCAAGAAGGCCGGTGCGAAGAAGGAGTCCGAGGACGAAGAGGACTTCTCCGACATCGATGCCGACGTTGAGGGCGAAGTCGAAGAGGTGGTTGCGGAAGAAACGACGGAAGTCGCCGAGGAGACGGTCAAGGCCAAGCCGCTGCGCATGAAGGTCAGCCGCGCCAAGGAGCGCGCCCTGATGCGCGAGTTCGGCCTGGAAGAGACGGCCCTGACCGAAGAGGAAGCTCTCAAGCGCCGCACGGAGCTGAAGACCCTCATCAAGATGGGCAAGACGCGCGGTTTCCTGACGCATCAGGAAATCAACGACCATTTGCCCGAGAAGCTGGTCAGCGAGGAAATCCTCGAGGCCATCATCTCGATGCTCAACGACATGGGCATTGCGGTGTACGAGCAGGCGCCGGACGCCGCCACGCTGCTGATCCAGGGCAACACCACCGCCACGTCGACCGAAGAAGAAGCGGAAGAAGCCGCGGAAGCCGCGCTGTCGACGGTGGACTCGGAATTCGGCCGCACGACCGACCCGGTGCGCATGTACATGCGCGAAATGGGCACGGTCGAACTGTTGACCCGTGAAGGCGAAATCGAAATCGCCAAGCGCATCGAAGGCGGCCTGCAGGCCATGATGCTGGCGATCTCGGCGTCGCCGACGACCATCGCCCACATTCTGGAGTACGCCACAAAGATCCGCGCCGGAGAGATGCAGATCTCCGACGTCGTCGACGGCTTCGTGGCCGAGGACGAGGCCGACGACTACGTGGCTGAGGAAGACTTCGACGAGTTCGACGAGGAAGACGACGACGACGGCAACGGCGGCTCCAAGGCGCTGACCAAGAAGCTCGAAGAGCTGAAGAACGCCGCGCTGGTGAAGCTGGACTCGATGTCCGCCGCCTTCGACAAGATGCGCAAGGCCTTCGAGAAGGACGGCTACAAGTCGGTCCCGTACAACAAGGCCCAGCAGGCGATCAGCGCAGAGCTGATGACCATCCGCTTCACGGTCAAGACGATTGAAAAGCTGTGCGACATCCTGCGCTCGCAGGTGGACGACGTGCGCCGCTATGAGCGCGAGCTGCGCAAGATCGTGGTCGACAAGTGCGGCATGCCGCAGGAACACTTCATCAAGACCTTCCCGCCGAACGCGCTGAACCTGAAGTGGGCAGAGAAGGAAGTCGCCGCCGGCAAGCCTTACAGCATCATCCTGAGCCGCAACCTGCCGCCCGTGCAGGAGCTGCAGCAGAAGCTGACGGACATCCAGGCCAAGGCCGTCGTGCCGCTGGACGACCTGAAGGACATCAACAAGAAGATGAACGAGGGCGAAAAGGCCTCTCGTGACGCGAAGAAGGAAATGATCGAGGCCAACCTGCGCCTCGTGATCTCCATCGCCAAGAAGTACACCAACCGCGGCCTGCAGTTCCTGGATCTGATCCAGGAAGGCAACATCGGCCTGATGAAGGCGGTGGACAAGTTCGAATACCGCCGGGGCTACAAGTTCTCGACTTACGCGACGTGGTGGATCCGCCAGGCCATCACGAGGAGCATTGCCGACCAGGCCCGCACCATCCGCATCCCGGTTCACATGATCGAGACGATCAACAAGATGAACCGCATCTCGCGCCAACACTTGCAGGAGTTCGGCTTCGAGCCGGACGCGCCGACGCTGGCCGAGAAGATGGAGATCCCGGAAGACAAGATCCGCAAGATCATGAAGATCGCCAAGGAGCCGATCTCCATGGAAACGCCGATCGGCGACGACGACGACAGCCATCTGGGCGACTTCATCGAGGACACCAACAACACGGCGCCCATCGAGGCCGCCATGCAGGCTGGCCTGCGCGACGTGGTGAAGGACATCCTCGACTCGCTGACACCGCGCGAAGCCAAGGTGCTGCGCATGCGCTTCGGCATCGAGATGCAGAGCGACCACACGCTGGAAGAAGTCGGCAAGCAGTTCGATGTGACGCGTGAGCGGATCCGCCAGATCGAGGCCAAAGCCATTCGCAAGCTGAAGCACCCGAGCCGGTCGGACAAGCTCCGCACGTACCTGGACAACCTGTAAGGTTGGACGAGGACGTGGCCGCCGCAGGCCGTGCGGGCTGCACGGCAGGCCGTACCAAGTTAGCGCCCCGACTTGCGCAGCAAGCGGGGCACAAGCTGCGCACGGCATCAAGGCCGGCCCCGTCCGGCCTTTTTTGCGTCCTACACTGAACCCATGACCGCGATCCGAGAGCGCACCGTCCTCTTCGCCGACCTGCGTGGCAGCACCGGACTCTACGAGTCCCTCGGCAATGCCGAGGCCAGCGGCCTTGTCACGCAGACGGTCAGCCAGATCAGCGAAGCCGTGCTGGAGAGCGGCGGCCACCTGATCAAGACGCTGGGCGACGGCCTGATGGCCGCGTTCGAGACGCCGCGCGACGGTGTGCGCGCCGCCCAGCGCATGCAGGAGATGTTGGAGAAGACCGTGCAGCGCGCGCGTCGGCTCAACAACCCCGCGATGCTGGCGCTGCGCCTGCAAGTGGCGCTGGCGCGTGGAGAAGTGGTCGAATTGAACGGCGACTGCTTCGGCGACGCGGTCAACGTGGCGGCCCGCCTCATCGACCACGCCGGTGACGGCGAGATCCTCATCACCGCCGAGGTGCTGGGCGGCCTGCACCACGCGTCCAAGGGGCGCTTTCGCAGCCTGGACCGCATCTCCGTGCGTGGCCGCGTCGAACCGGTCCACGTCTACCGCCTGGATGCCGCGCCCCTGTTGGGCGCTGACTCGGCCGCGACGCAGTTCGGCGAGCCGATGCGCTCCGTCGAGCCGGACGGCATGCGGCTGGTCTGGCACGATCTGGACCGCGTGTTCGACATCGATTCCATGCCCATCGTGCTGGGTCGCAGCGTGCAGGCCACCTACTGCATCACCGATGCACGCGTGTCGCGCTCGCACGCGCGCATCGACTGGCAGGGCAGCAGTTTCGAGCTGACCGACCTCTCCTACAACGGCACCTATGTGCGCTTCGGCGACTCGGGCGAACTGCTGAGCCTCAAGCGCGGCAACTGCACGCTGCACGGCAGCGGCAGCATCGGCCTGGGCGGCCCGCCCGGCGACGAGCAGTCGCCCACCGTGCGCTTCGAGGTGCTGCACTTTGCCGACACCGAGCCCCAGCCGTTCGGTGGCCCCCGCTCACGCCGTTGATCCCATGGTCTTTCTTCCAGAACCGCCGCAGCGCCACGGCGCCGCCGCAGGCCCCGAAACCGCCGTGCTGCTGTGCAACCTCGGCACTCCCGACGCGCCGACCGCGCCGGCGCTGCGCCGCTACCTGGCGCAGTTCCTGGCCGACCCGCGCGTTGTCGAGATCCCGAAGCTGCTCTGGGCCCTGATCCTGCACGGCGTCATCCTGCGCGTGCGGCCGGCCAAGTCGGCGGCGAAGTACCAGACTGTCTGGACCCCTGACGGTTCGCCGCTGAAAGTGTGGACACAGAAGCAGGCCGCGCTGCTGCAGGGCATGCTGGGCGAGCGCGGCCACCGCGTGCGTGTGGCCTACGCCATGCGCTACGGCCAGCCGGCCATCGCCGCCACGCTGGAGGCGCTGAAGCGCGAAGGCGCGCGCCGCGTGCTGGTGCTGCCGGCCTACCCGCAGTATTCCGGCGCCACCACCGCCAGCGTCATCGACGATGTGGCGCGCTGGTCCCTGCAGACCCGGCACCTGCCCGAGCTGCGCTTCATCAACCGCTATCACGACGACGCCGCCTACATCGGCGCGTTGGCCCAGACCGTGCGCGAGCACTGGCAGCGCGAGGGCCGCGCCGACAAGCTGGTCATGAGCTTCCACGGCATGCCCGAGCGCACGCTCCAGCTGGGCGACCCCTACCACTGCGAGTGCCTGAAGACCGGCCGCCTGCTGGCCGAGGCGCTGGGGCTCAAGGACGGCGAGTGGCTGGTGACCTTCCAGAGTCGTTTTGGCAAGGCCAAATGGCTGGAGCCCTATACCGAGCCGAGCCTCATCAAGCTCGCCAAGGAAGGGCTCAAGTCCGTCGACGTCATCTGCCCGGGCTTTGCTGCAGACTGCCTGGAAACGCTGGAAGAGATCAACCAGGAGGCACGCGAGGCCTTCCTGCACGCGGGCGGGCAGCGCTTCGGCTACATCGCCTGCCTGAACGACCATCCGGACGGCATGCGCGCCTTGGCCGGCCTGGCCGAACGCCACCTGCAGGGCTGGCCCACGACCCATGCGGCGCCCCACCCCGACACGCTGGCATTGCAGCGCCAGCGCGCGCTGGCCGCCGGAGCGAAGGAATGAGCGAGCCGTTGTCCGGCATGCGGCTGGACAAGTGGCTGTGGGCCGCGCGCTTCTACAAGACGCGGGCGCTGGCGGTCGACGAGATCAACCTGGGCCGGGTGCGCGTCGGCGGCCAGCCGGTCAAGCCGGCGCGGGACGTGAAGGTCGGCGATGTGCTGAGCATCCGCATCGGTGCCTTGACACGCGAGGTGTCGGTCCTCGGCCTGTCCAACCAGCGCGGCCCGGCGCCGCAGGCCCAGGCGCTGTACGCCGAGACGCCCGCCAGCGTGACTGCCCGCGAGGCCGCCGCAGAAGCGCGCCGGCTGGCACCGGAACCGGCAGCGGCCATCGAACAAGGCCGCCCCACCAAGCAGGACCGGCGCCGGCTGGCAGACTGGGATCGCTGGTCGGCTTCGCTGGACGACGACGATCCGGGTTGACCCGGGGTAATTCAATTTGAATCTCCCCTCTTGAAAGCGGGACATGGCGCCCCAAGTCTGCGCGGTCCTGAATCTCGACTGCCATGACGACCGACAACCATTTGCCCGAAGACGCCGCCGCTGACGCCAACGAGCCCACGGCGGCCGACCTGAATCCCGAAATCAAGATCGCCGACCTCGAACGCCGACTGGCGGACATGAGCGACGCGTACATGCGCGCCAAGGCCGAGGTCGAAAACACCCGCCGCCGCGCCGACGAGGACATTGCCAAGGCGCGCAAGTTTGCCGTCGAAGGCTTTGCCGAAGCCATGCTGCCAGTCATGGACAGCCTGGACGGCGCCATCGCCACACCTGGTGCGGCCGTCGAAGTGGTGCTGGAGGGCGTGCACGCCACGCGCCGCCAACTGGCCAGCGCGCTGGAGCGCAACAAGGTCGTCGAGATCAACCCGGCCGCCGGCGCCAAGTTTGACCCGCACCAGCACCAGGCCATCTCGGTGGTGCCGGCCGAGCAGGAGGCCAACACCGTCGTGGCGGTGCTGCAGAAGGGCTTCCTGATCGCGGACCGCGTCCTGCGCCCTGCGTTGGTTACTGTCACCGCACCCAAGTAATTCACAACCTGCCGCTCTTGAAGGCGGCTGAGTTATCCACAGATTCGAAGCATCCAAGCATTCACCAGGAGCAACAAAAAATGGGAAAGATCATCGGCATTGACCTCGGCACGACGAACTCTTGCGTCGCGGTCATGGAGGGCAACACGACCCGCGTGATCGAGAACGCCGAGGGCGCGCGCACCACGCCGTCCATCATTGCCTACCAGGAAGACGAGGAAATCCTCGTTGGCGCCTCGGCCAAGCGGCAGTCGGTCACCAACCCGAAGAACACGATCTACGCGGTGAAGCGCCTGATCGGCCGCAAGTTCGCCGAGAAGGAAGTGCAGAAGGACATCGACCTGATGCCCTACACCATCGCCGCCGCCGACAACGGCGACGCCTGGGTGGAAGTGCGTGGCAAGAAGCTGGCGCCCCCGCAGGTGTCGGCTGAGATCCTGCGCAAGATGAAGAAGACCGCCGAGGACTACCTGGGCGAGGAAGTGACCGAGGCCGTCATCACGGTGCCAGCCTACTTCAACGACGCGCAGCGCCAGGCGACCAAGGACGCCGGCCGCATCGCGGGCCTGGACGTCAAGCGCATCATCAACGAGCCCACCGCCGCGGCGCTCGCCTTCGGCCTGGACAAGCACGGCAAGGGCGACCGCAAGATCGCCGTCTATGACCTGGGTGGCGGCACGTTCGACGTGTCCATCATCGAGATCGCCGACGTGGACGGCGAGATGCAGTTCGAGGTGCTGTCGACCAACGGCGACACTTTCCTGGGCGGTGAAGACTTCGACCAACGCATCATCGACTACATCATTGCCGAGTTCAAAAAGGACCAGGGCGTCGACCTGACCAAGGATGTGCTGGCCCTGCAGCGCCTGAAGGAAGCGGCCGAGAAGGCCAAGATCGAGCTGTCCAATTCGTCACAGACCGACGTCAACCTCCCCTACATCACGGCGGACGCGAGCGGCCCGAAGCACTTGAACGTCAAACTGACCCGCGCCAAGCTGGAGTCGCTGGTGGACGAGCTGATCGAGCGCACCATTGCGCCCTGCCGCACGGCGATCAAGGACGCCGGCGTGTCGGTCAGCGAGATCGACGACGTGATCCTGGTCGGCGGCATGACCCGCATGCCCAAGGTGCAGGACAAGGTCAAGGAGTTCTTCGGCAAGGAACCGCGCCGTGACGTGAACCCCGACGAGGCCGTGGCCGTCGGTGCCGCCATTCAGGGCCAGGTCCTGGGCGGCGAGCGCAAGGACGTGCTGCTGCTGGACGTCACCCCGCTGAGCCTGGGCATCGAGACCCTGGGCGGCGTGATGACGAAGATGATCAAGAAGAACACGACCATCCCGACCAAGTTCTCGCAGACCTTCTCGACCGCCGACGACAACCAGCCGGCCGTGACGATCAAGGTCTACCAGGGTGAGCGCGAGCTGGCGCAGGCCAACAAGTCGCTGGGCGAGTTCAACCTGGAAGGCATCCCGCCGGCCCCGCGCGGCACGCCGCAGATCGAAGTCTCGTTCGACATCGACGCCAACGGCATCCTGCATGTCGGCGCCAAGGACAAGGGCACCGGCAAGGAAAACAAGATCACCATCAAGGCGAACTCGGGCCTGTCCGAGGCCGAGATCGAGAAGATGGTGAAGGACGCCGAGGCCAACGCGGCCGAGGACAAGAAGAAGGTCGAACTGGTGCAGGCCCGCAACCAGGCCGACGGCATGGTCCACAGCGTTCAGAAGTCGCTGGCCGAGCATGGCGACAAGCTGGACGCCGGCGACAAGGAGAAGATCGAGGCCGCCGTGAAGGACTTGGAAGAAGCCATCAAGGGCGACGACCAGGCCGCTATCGAGGCCAAGACCGAGGCGCTGATGACTGCCAGCCAGAAGCTGGGCGAGAAGGTCTATGCCGACCAGCAGGGTGCGCAGGCTGCGGCCGCTGCAGCGGCGGGTGCCGAGCAGACCGAGCCAGCGCCGCAAGGTGAAGCCAAGCGCCCGGCCGACGACAACGTCGTGGATGCCGAGTTCAAGGAAGTCAAGGACGGCAAGTAAGCCCTCGTTGACCCGGCCCGGTGGCGCTGCGAAGTGCCGCCGGGCCTTTGACGTTACAGAGAAACATGTTGACCCGAACTTCACTGCGTTCAGTGCCCTCCGTGGGGGATTCAGTGTCGTTGGGGCGGCCTGGCGGACCCTAAGCAATGGCTTCCAAGCGCGATTACTACGAAATCCTCGGCGTCGCCAAGAACGCATCCGACGAGGACATCAAGAAGGCCTACCGCAAACTGGCCATGAAGTACCACCCCGACCGCAATCAGGGTGACGGGGCGAAGGCGGCCGAGGAGAGCTTCAAGGAGGCCAAGGAGGCCTACGAGATGCTGTCCGATGGACAAAAGCGTGCGGCCTACGACCAGTACGGGCACGCCGGTGTCGACCCCAACATGGGCGGCGGTCGCGGCGGGCCGGGCGCGGAGGGCTTCGGCGGTTTTGCCGAGGCCTTCGGCGACATCTTCGGCGACATCTTCGGCGGCCAGGGCGGCGGACCGCGGCGGGGCGGCGGCCAGCAGGTCTACCGCGGCAGCGACCTGAGCTACGCGATGGAGATCACGCTCGAAGAGGCGGCACGCGGCAAGGAAACGCAGATCCGCATCCCGAGCTGGGAGAACTGCGAAACCTGCTCCGGCACCGGCGCCAAGCCCGGCACTTCGGCCAAGACCTGCGGCTCCTGCCAGGGCTCGGGCCAGGTGCACATGCGCCAGGGCTTCTTCAGCATCCAGCAGACCTGCCCGCACTGCCACGGCAGCGGCAAGATCATTCCCGACCCCTGCACGGCCTGCAACGGCCAGGGCAAGGTGAAGAAGCAGAAGACGCTGGAGGTGAAGATCCCGGCCGGCATCAACGAAGGCATGCGCATCCGCTCCGCGGGCAATGGCGAACCCGGCGTGAACGGCGGCCCGGCGGGCGATCTCTACATCGAGATCCGCATCAAGCAGCACGACATCTTCGAGCGCGACGGCGATGACCTGCATTGCACGATGCCGGTGTCCATGATCACGGCCGCGTTGGGCGGCACGATCGAGGTGCCCACGCTCGGCGGCAAGGCAGAGATCGAACTGCCCGAGGGCACGCAGCACGGCAAGACCTTCCGCCTGCGCGGCAAAGGCATCAAGGGCGTGCGCAGCAGCTATCCGGGCGACCTGTACTGCCACATCGCCGTCGAGACGCCGGTCAAGCTGACCGAGCACCAGAAGAAGCTGTTGAAGGAACTCGACGAGTCGCTGAAGAAGGGCGGCGAGCGCCACTCGCCCAACGCCAAGAGCTGGACAGACCGCGTCAAGGACTTGTTCAAGTAAAGCGCCCGCCCGGCTCATCTCGAAGGCCGCAGCCCTGCAGACGGGGGCTGCGGCCTTTTTCATCCCCCCAAGCCACGCGGGTGCGACGACGGCCTGCGCCTTAGTTCACGGCGCACGCCCCGCGGGCGGCATCAACCCGCTCACTCCTGACACTCCGACGCCCTACAGTCGTCCGACCGCCACAGCCCCGACTCATAAGTGATTTTTCGTGTCCGTTTGTCGATCAGAGTCCACGGCTTTGCGCCGCGCAAGGAGCCTCTGTGTTCCTGATGGACCAGCACATCCAGACCGCGTCGGCGCTGATCATCGACAGCAACGCCACGTCGCGCAGCCTGATGTCCGCCCAGCTGCGCGACCTCGGCGTGGGCACGGTCAAGCAGACGCCGCGCGTGAAGGACGCGCGCGTGATGCTGGAGAACCAGACCTTCGACATCGTGCTGTGCGATTACCACTTCGACAGCAGCGACACATCGGGCCAGGACCTGCTGGACGAGCTGCGCCGCGAAGGCCTGCTGCCGCACTCGACCGTGTTCGTCATGGTGACCAGCGAGGCCACCTACGCCAAGGTCGCCGAAGCCGCGGAAGCCGCGCTGGACGCCTACCTCATCAAGCCCTACACCAGTGCCAACCTGGCCGAGCGGCTATCCAGCGCGCGCCAGCGCAAGCGCACGCTCAAGGACATCTTCGAGGCCATCGAGACGCAGGACTTCGAGACCGCGGCCAACCTGTGCATGGCGCGCTTCGAGGCCAAGGGCAAGTACTGGCTTTACGCCGCGCGCATCGGCGCCGAGTTGTTGCTGCGGCTGAAGCGCTTTGACGATGCCAAGACCCTCTACGAGGCCATCATCGCGGCCAAGACCGTGCCGTGGGCGCGACTGGGCGTGGCGCGCACCGAGGTCGCCACGGGCAACCTGCAGGCCGCGCGCCGCACGCTGGAAAACCTCATCGGCGACCTGCCCGACTACGCCGATTCGCACGACCTGATGGGCCACGTGCAGATGGAACAGGGCGACCTGCAGCAAGCCCTGAAGACCTACCAGACCGCCGCGACACTGACGCCCGGCTGCCTGCTGCGGCTGCAACGCTGCGGCTCGCTGGGCTTCTATGCCGGCCAGCGCCAGGAGGCGATGCGCATGCTGGAGCGCGCGATGTCGCAGGGCCTGCGCTCCAAGCTGTTCGACATGCTCAGCCTGGTGCTGGTGGGCCTGATGCGGTTCGACGAGAAGGACTACAAGGGCTTCAAGTACGCACACGACGCGCTGTCTGCGGCGATGGAGCGTGCGCCGGGCTCCATCCGCCTGCAGCGCTTCGACCTGGTGTTCCGCGGGCTGGCCTTCCTGCTGGAGCGCCGCGTGGGCCAGGCATTGGTCGTCGCACGGGAGTTCACCGAGCACGCGGACGCGGGTAGCTTCGACCTGGAATGCGCGTCGCTGCTGACGGCCCTGTGGATCCGCCTGTCCAGCCAGGAGGTGGAGCTGGAGGAGATGATGCCCGTGCTGCGCCAACAAGGCCTGCGCCACTGCACGTCCAAGGCCAGCACCGAGATCCTCGTCGCGATGACCGAGGGGCACCTGGGCGCCGCCCAGCAGTTCCGGGAGTGCCAGCAGCAGATCTTCAGCGTCGCCGAGACGGCCATGCGGCACTCGATGCGGGGCAGCGCCACGGTTGCCGTCGAGCTGCTGATCCAGCAGGGCGAGATCTCGCGCAACGCCAAGCTCATCGACATGGCCGGTCTGGTGCTCAAGCGCCATGCCGAAAAGATCGGCGAGGCCGACGTGCTGGCAAGGCGCATCGAGGCACTGCACCAGCGCTACGTCAAGCCCATGGCCGGCGGCCCGGCCAAGCCCCGCGCCACCGGCAGCGTCGCGCTGCGAACGGCCGCACCGCAGCCGACCTGACGCTGGCGGCAGACAACTTCGTCTCAGCTTCGCCCCGACAGCGCCCGCGAGAATTCGCGACGCTTCCGCTCCGTCCCATTCCATGCCCCTGTTCAAGCGCCTGCTGGCGTGGCTGCGGCCCGACGCCGCTCGCCCCCTGACCCAGGTCTGGCTCGCCGCGCTGTGGATGGGGCTGCTGGCCAATTGGCCGCTGTGGCAGCAACTGCATGTGCTGCCGGACGTCCCGCCGGGATTCATCGTCGCCTTCGCGGGCATGGTGGTGTGCGCCACCGGTGCCGTGCTGAGCCTGCTGGCCTGGCCGCGGCTGGTCACCGCGGTGCTGGTCGTGCTACTGATGGCATCGGGCGCCCTGGCCCATTTCATTGGCAGCTACGGCATCGTCTTCGACACCACGATGGTGACGAACCTGATGCAGACCGATATGCGCGAGACGCTCGACCTGCTGAGCTGGCAGCTGCTGCTGAGCGTCGTGCTGCTGGGCGCCCTGCCCGTCTGGTGGCTGTTGAGCCGCCCGCCGGCGCCGGCCCAGGCGCCGGCATGGCGCGTCGGCGGCAATCTTGCCGCCTTCGCGCTGGGCATCACGGGCACCTTGCTGCTGGCGCTGCTGCAGTTCTCGGCACTGTCTTCCACCGTGCGGAGCCACAAGCCGGTTCGCTACATGGTGACGCCGCTGAATGCGGTGTACTCACTGACCGCTGTTTCCGTGCGATCGCGGGCCGCGCCGCTCGGGCCGCCTGCCGTCATCGGCGCCGACGCGCACCTGCTGCCGCGCGCTGAAGGCAGCAAGCCGCCGCTGCTGATGCTGGTCGTCGGCGAGACGGCGCGTGCAATGAACTTCAGCCTGAATGGCTACCCGCGCAACACCAATCCCGAACTGGCCGGGCTGCCCGTGCTGAGCCTGCGCCAGGTCACCTCCTGCGCCACGGCCACAGCGGCGTCGCTGCCGTGCATGTTCTCGCCGCTGGGCCGCGAGGCCTTCGTCGACCTGAAGGAGCGGCAGGAAAACCTGCTGGACGTCCTGCAGCGCGCCGGCCTGGCCGTGCTGTGGCTGGACAACCAGAGCGGCTGCAAGGGCCAGTGCGACCGTGTGCCGAACAGCTTCACAAACCAACTGCCGCGCGGCGCCGCGCCGCTGCCCGCCGGCCTGTGCGGCCATGACGAATTGGGCGGGGAGTGCTTCGACGAGGCGCTACTGCATGCGCTGGACCAACGCATTGCCGCGCTGGACCCGGCGCGGCTGAAGCGCGGCCTGGTGTTGGTCATGCACCAGATGGGCAGCCATGGCCCCGCCTACTTCAAACGCTCGCCGCCCGACTTGAAGCCCTTCCAGCCGGAGTGCCAGACCAACGCATTGCAAATATGCCCGCGCCAGCACGTCGTCAACGCCTACGACAACACCCTCGTGACGACCGACCGGCTGCTGGCGCGCAGCATCGCGTGGCTGCAGAAGCAGGACCGTCGCTTCGACCCCGGCCTGCTGTACGTGTCCGACCATGGTGAGTCGCTGGGCGAGAAAGGCCTGTACCTGCACGGCATGCCCTACGCGATGGCGCCGCGCGAGCAGACCCACGTGCCCATGATCCTGTGGGTGCCTGACGGCGGCCTGCTGGCAGCGTCACTGCAGCCCGGCTGCCTGGCCGGCCTGCGCGACCAGCGGGTGTCGCACGACCACCTGTTCCACACCGTGATGGGCTGGGTCGGCGCGCGGGCCGACGTGTACAAGCCCGAGCGCGACTTGCTGGCGGGCTGCCGGTCGTGAACGACCTCTAGAACAGGCTGCCCTGCGCGGTTGGCTTCTGGGGTTTGCGGAACACGGCGAGCTGCACCGGTCGCCGTTCGTTGCGCAGGCCCAGCTTCGTGACCGCGCGTCGCAGCCGCGCCTGCAGCAACTCGGCCCAGATGCCCTCGCCGGTGAAGCGCGTGCCGAAGCGCGCGTCGTTGTCCTTGCCGCCACGCATGTCGCGGATGCGCGCCATCACGCGCTCGGCACGGTCGGGGAAGTGGCGCTGCAGCCAGTCCTGGAACAGCGGGTTCACCTCCCACGGCAGCCGCACGGGGATGCTGAACGCGCTGCTCGCACCGGCCGCCGCGGCGGCCTCCAGGATGCGCTCCATCTCGGGCTCGTTGATGAACGGGATGATCGGTGACACGCTGACGCCGACCGGCACGCCGGCATCGGCCAGCAGCTGGATGGTGCGCAGCCGCCGTGCGGGCGCCGCGGCGCGCGGCTCCAGGATGCGCGCCAGGTCATTGTCCAGGGTCGTCACCGACAGGTAGACCGACACCAGCCCCTGCGCCGCCATCGGCGCGATCAGGTCCAGGTCGCGCTCGATGCCGCTGCTCTTCGTGACGACCGAGAACGGGTGCCCCGTCTCCGCCAGCACCTCGACGATGCGCCGCGTGATGCCCAGGCGGCGCTCGACCGGCTGGTAGGCGTCGGTCGCCGTGCCCAGCACCAGCGAGCGGGGTTCGTACCTGGCCCCGGCCAGCGTCTCGCGCAGCCGCTCAGCCGCGTTGACCTTGGCAACGATGCGCGTCTCGAAGTCCAGCCCCGGCGACAGGTTCAGGTAGCTGTGCGTGGGCCGTGCAAAGCAGTAGATGCAGCCGTGCTCACAACCGCGGTACGGGTTGATGGAGTAGTCGAACGAAATGTCCGGCGATTGGTTGCTGGTGATGATCTTCCTGGCCATCTCCTCAATGACCTGCGTGGCCGGCGGTAGGTGTTCCTCGGCGGCGTCCTGATCCAGCGAGCCCCAGCCGTCGTCGTACTGCTCACGCTCGCGCTGCTCGAAGCGGTGCGGCATGGCCGTGGCGCTGCCACGGCCCTTGATGGAGTCGAGCGGCACGAAGACAGGCTGCGCGGCGGCGATGCGGGTGGGTGCGGGCGACATGCTGTAAATGTATACAGTATTCGGCATTTGCCAAAGCCTTGACGAACACCGCGTGCGACGTCGCGCTGCGCCTGCCCGCACGGCTAAAGTCGCGCGCATGACGTCCTCTGCTGCAGCCCCCCAACGTCCACCCGCCACACTGGCTGTCGCCTGGCGACAACTGCTGCGGGACTGGCGGGCCGGCGAGCTGCGGTTGCTGATGCTCGCCGTCGCATTGGCCGTCGCGGCGCTGTGCGCGGTGGCATTCCTGTCGGACCGGCTGGACCAGGGCCTGCGCCGCGACGCCGCCCAGTTGCTGGGAGGCGACGCGGTCGTCGCGAGCGACCAGCCGACGCCCCAGGCCATCGTCGACCTGGCCGCGCAGTACGGCCTGACCGTGGTGCGCAGCGCGAGCTTTCCGAGCATGGCGCGCGCCGACGACGCGCATGGCGGCGAGAGCCGGCTGGTGGCGGTCAAGGCGGTCGGCGAGGGCTACCCGCTACGCGGCAAGATCACGCTACGCGACGCACTGCCTGGCCGCACCGGCGCGCCCGCGCAGGGCGAAGTCTGGGCCGATCCGGCGGTTGCCGATGCACTGGGCCTCAAGCTTGGCGACCCGCTGCTGCTGGGCGACGCGACGCTGCGCCTGACCGCGCTGATCCAGAACGAGCCGGACCGCGGCGGCGGCTTCATCAACTTCGCGCCGCGTGTGATGTTGACCGAGGTCGACCTCGAAGCCACCCACCTGGTACAGCCGGCCAGCCGCCTGACCTACCGGCTGGCCGTCGTGCCGGGGCCGGGCGCATCGGCCGACGCGGTGCGGCGCTTCGTGACGGCCGCGGAGCAGCTCGTCGAGAAGGACAAGCTTCGGGGCGTGCGGCTGGAGTCGCTGGAGGCCGGGCGGCCCGAGATGCGCCAGACGCTGGACCGCGCCGCGCGCTTCCTGCGGCTGGTCGCCATGCTGTCGGCACTGCTGGCCGCGGTGGCCGTGGCGCTGGCGGCGCGCGATTTCGCCGCGCGGCACCTGGACGCCTGCGCGATGCTGCGCGTGCTGGGCCAACCGCAGCGCCGCATCGCCTGGGCGTACGGGCTGGAGTTCCTGCTGGCGGGGCTGGGCGCCAGCCTGGTGGGCGTGCTGGGCGGCCTGGCGCTGCATCAGGTGTTCGTGTCGCTGCTGGCGGGCTTGATCAACGTCGCGCTGCCGGCGCCCAGCATGTGGCCGGCGCTGCTGGGGCTGGGCTTGGGCCTGTCGCTGCTGCTGGGCTTCGGGCTGCCGCCGGTGCTGCAGCTGTCGGCCGTGCCGCCGCTGCGCGTGATCCGCCGCGACCTGGGCGCGCCCAAGGCGGGCTCGCTGCTGGTGCTGGGCGCGGGCGTGGCAGGCCTGGCCGCCATCCTGGTGGTGCTGGCCGGCGACCTGACGCTGGGCGCCATCGCCGCCGTCGGTTTCGCGGGCGCCGTGCTGCTGTTCGCGGGCCTGGCCTGGGTGGCCGTCAAGCTGCTGCGCCGCATCGTGCCCACCAACGTCAGCGGCGCGGGTGTGCCGCGCTGGCTGCTGCTGGCCACGCGCCAGGTCGCGGCGCGGCCGGGCTTCGCGGTGATGCAGGTCTCGTCGCTCGCCGTGGGGCTGCTGGCGTTGGTGCTGCTGGTGCTGCTGCGCACCGACCTGATCGCCAGTTGGCGCCAGGCGACGCCCGCGTCGGCGCCCGACCGCTTTGTCATCAACATCCAGCCCGACCAGGGCGACTCCTTCCGCCAGACGCTGGACGCCGCTGGCGTGAAGGGTTATGACTGGTACCCGATGATCCGTGGTCGCCTGACCGCCATCAACGGTGAGGCGGTGCAGGGCAAGCGCTTCAGCGAGGACCGCGCCCAGCGGCTGGCCGAGCGCGAGTTCAACCTTAGCCACACCCGCGACATGCCCGTGCACAACGAGCTGGTGGGCGGCCGCTGGGGTTCGGCGCTCGCCGGTGAGACCGGTCTCAGCGTCGAGGACGGCCTCGCGAAGACGCTGGGCCTGAAGCTTGGAGACACGATGGCCTTCGACATTGCCGGCCAGGCGGTGGTGGGCCGCGTCACCAGCCTGCGCAAGGTGGACTGGTCGTCGATGCGGGTCAACTTCTTCGTGCTGTTCGAGAAGGCCGAGCTGCCCGAGCTGCCGGCCACGCAGATCGCCGCCTACCGCATGCCCGCCGGAGCCAGCCTGGACCGCGAGCTGGCGCGGCGGTTCCCCAACCTGACCGTCATCGACGTGTCGGCCCAGCTGAACCAGGTGCAGGGCGTGCTGAACCAGGTCATCCAGGCGGTGCAGTTCCTGTTCGGCTTCACGCTGGCGACTGGGCTGGTGGTGCTGATCGCCGCGGTCAGCAGCACGCGCGAGGCGCGCACCCGCGAGTTCGGGCTGATGCGTGCCTTGGGCGCCCCCTCGTCGCTGCTGGCGCAGGTGCAGCGTGCCGAGCTGCTGGGCGTGGGCGCGCTGGCCGGCTTCCTGGCGGGCGGTGTGGCGCTGGTGCTGGCGGCGCTGCTGTCGCGCTACGTGTTCGAGTTCGAATGGCAGGTCAAGCCCTGGGTGCCGTTCGCCAGCGCCGCCTGCGGCGCGCTGCTGGCCTGGAGCGCCGGCTGGTGGAGCCTGCGCGGCGTGCTGCAGCGCCCGGTGGTGCAGACCCTGCGGGAGGCGCAGGCGGAATGACGACGCCGCGCGGGATCGGCGCCCGCAACCTTGGCCGCTATGTCGCGCTGTCGGCCGGCATCACGGTCATCTACTACCTGCTGGCCCGGCTGGGCCTGCTGATGGTGCTGCCGCCCTACGAGGTGGCGCCCATCTACCCCGCGGCCGGCTGGGGCCTGGCGGTGCTGCTGGTGGGCGGCCCGCGCTACCTGCCGGCCGTGGCACTCGGCTCGTTTGTCGTGCAGGCCACCATGCTCAGCCAGATGCGCGCCGACGTGCTGCCGCTGGCTCTCGGCATCGGCTGCGGCGCGGCGGCGCAGGCGGCGGTCGGCATGTGGCTGATGCGGCGCTGGTGCGGCCGGCCGCTGGTGCTGGCCTCTCCGCGCGAGGTGCTGGCCTACCTGGCCGCCGCGGTGCTCGCAGGCTGCATCAGCCCCAGCTGCGCCACGCTGCTGCTGCGGGCGGCCGACGTCATCGCGACGGCACAGATGGACCTGGTGTGGATCGTCTGGTGGACCGGCGACCTGATGGGCGTGCTGATCGCCACACCCATCACGCTGGCACTGATCGGGCGTCCCCGCTCGGCCTGGGCGACCCGGCGCTTCAGCGTGGGCCTGCCCATGCTGCTGACGACGCTGCTGGTGGGCGTGGGCGTGGCGGCGACGCTGGAATGGGACCGCCAGCGCAACCGCGCCGACTTCACGCGCGACGCCACCAGCGCCGCGCAGGCGCTGGCAGGCCGGCTGCGCGAACCGCTGCTGGCGCTGGAAGGCGCGCACGGCCTGGTGAAGGTCAAGCCCCAGCCCACCCGCGACGAGTGGCAGCGCGCGACGCAGGGGTTCCTGACCGGGGACAGCCCGCTGCTGGCGCTGGGCATGGCACGGCGGGTCGCCCGCGACGACCTGGCCCGCTTTGACGCCGAGGCGCTGGCCGACGGCCTGCCGGCCTACCAGGCACGCGACCGCACCCGTGCGGGCGACATCCGTCCGCTGCCCGACGAGGACATGCTGGCGATACGCCTCATCGAACCGCTGTCGCGCAACGCGGCGGCGCTGGGCATCAACGTGCGCACCGTGCCTGGCGCGCGCGACGCGGTGGAGCGCGCAATGACTGAGGGCCGTGCCAGCGCGTCGGCCGGCTTCCAGCTCTCGCAGGACAAGGAAGGCGCGATCGGCGTGGTCATCTACCAGCCCGTGCGCGCCGGGACCGCCCCGGCCGACCGCGTCGTGTTCGCCACGCTGCGACCCGACCTGCTGCTGTCGCGCCTGGCCGTTCAATGGCCCGACCACCTGGGCGCCTGCCTGGTGGACCTGGACCCGCAGGCCCAGCACAAGCGCCTGGCCGGCCGACTCGGCTGCGAGGCCGTGCAACGCGCCGACGGCGCGGCGTGGCCGCTGGTGGCGATGCCGCTGAACTTCGGCGGTCGTCACTGGGAGGTGCGCGTCTATGACCTGCCCGGCATGCTGCCGCCCGCCGGCCGCAGCTGGGCGTTCGCGCTGGTGGGGCTGCTGTCCACGGCCATGGTGGGTGCGCTGCTGCTGCTGATGTCGGGGCGCACGCAGCATGTCGAGGCGCTGGTGCGCGAGCGCACGGCGGCGCTGGAGCGGGAGATCACCAGCCGTGCCGAGGGCGAGCAGGCGCTGCGCCAGAGCGAGCAGCGGTTTCGCAGCATCTTCGAGACCGCGCCCATCGGCATCGCCTTCACCGACCTCAGCGGGGGCTTCCAGGAGGTCAACACGCACTTCTGCAATCTCGTGGGCTACCCCGCGGAGCGGCTGATCGGGCGCCGCGCTGTCGATGTGACCCACCCCGAGGACCGCCGCGAGGACATCCGCCTGGCGCGCCGGCTCATGCGCGGCGAGATCCCGTTCTACCGCCGCCTGAAGCGCTATGTGCGCCCGGACGGCAGCAACTCGCATGCGCGCGTGCTGGTCAGCCTGCTGCGCAACACCCAGGGCCGGCCGTACCGGCTCGTCGGCGTCGTCGAGGACATCAACGACCAGCTGCGCATAGAGCAGCTGGACCGCGCCCGCGAGGCCGCCGAGGCTGCGAACCACGCCAAGAACGAGTTCCTGTCGCGCATGAGCCATGAGCTGCGCACGCCGCTGAACGCCATCCTTGGGTTCACGCAGCTGATGCAGATGGACGCCGCCGAGCCGCTGCAGGCGGGCCAGCGGGCCCGGACCAAGCAGATCACGCAGGCCGGCTGGCATCTGCTGGAGATGATCAACGACATCCTGGACCTGTCGCGCATCGAGGCGGGTTCGCTGCGCCTGGAGCGAGCCTCGCTGGAGCTGCCACCGCTGCTGGACCGCGCGCTGTCGCTGGTGCAGCACAGTGCGAACGAACGCAGCGTGTCCATCACCCAGCGGCTGGATGAAAAGGCGCTGCGGGTGCTGGGCGACGCCACGCGCGTCACGCAGATCCTGACCAACCTGCTCAGCAACGCCATCAAGTACAACCGCACCGGCGGCAGCGTCGACGTCGCCAGCCACAGCCCGCAGCCCGGCTGGATTGAAGTGACCGTCAGCGACACCGGCCTGGGCCTGAGTGATGAGCAGCGCGCAGCGCTGTTCCAGCCCTTCAACCGGCTGGGGCGAGAGCACAGCGGCGTGGCCGGTACCGGCATCGGTCTGGTCATCAGCCAGCGCCTCGCCGACATGATGGGCGGCAGCCTGCGAGCGGAGTCCATAGAGGGTCCCGGCGCGCGCTTCGTGCTGCGGCTGCCGGCCGCAGGGCCCCTCCCCGCCGAGGTGCCGGACTCGATGCCCGGCGACCTGGACATGCCGCGCGCCAGTCCGCACCGCCGCGTGCTCTACGTCGAGGACAACCCGCTGAACGCGGAGGTCATGCGCGGCATCCTCGACCAGCGCCCCGGGCTGGAGCTGGAGATCGCGACGACGGCGGCAGCCGGCATGCGCGCCCTCAGCGAGCGGCCGCCCGCACTGCTGTTGCTGGACTGGCAGCTCCCTGACGGCGACGGCCTCACGCTGCTGAGTCACCTGCGCGGATTGGGCGGCACGCTGCCGCCCGTCATCGTGGTGTCCGCCAACGCCCAGCCCGAACAGATCGCGCTGGCCCGCACGGCCGGTGCCCCGCACTACCTGACCAAGCCGCTGGACGTGCGCGAACTGCTGACGCTGGTTGACGAATTGTTGGCACCGGCCGCCGGCTGAGAGCGGGCAAAATGACGGCTTCCTCCGTCTCTTCCGTGCAGCCCCCGATGAGCTCCACCGATCTCGTTCCCACCAGCAGCGCCCAGGCCATCCAGACCGTCTCCCGCACCGACGACCGGCAGTTCCTGACCTTCCGCATCGGCGAGGAGGAATACGGCCTGGACATCCTGCGCGTCCAGGAAATCCGCTCCTACGAAGCTCCCACCCGCGTCGCCAACGCACCGGCCTTCGTCAAGGGCGTCGTCAACCTGCGCGGCGTCATCGTTCCCATCCTGGACCTGCGCATCCGCCTGGGCCAGTCGGGCGAGTACAACGCCTTTACGGTCGTCATCGTCCTGAATGTGGAAGGCCGCGTGGTCGGCATCGTCGTGGACTCGGTGTCCGACGTGCTGGCGCTCAGCGCCGAGGAGATCAAGCCGCGCCCCGAGGTACCCGCCGCCATCGACGCGCGCTTCATCACCGGCCTGGGCAAGCTGGGCGACCGCATGCTGATCCTGCTGGACATCGAGGCCATGATCAAAAGCCCAGACTTTGGGCTGGTCGACTGAGCAAGTTGGCGGACGCTCACTGTTTCATGCGCGTCAATACTGCATTCCGGCAGAAGTCCCATCCAACTTAGCACTCCCGAACTCGGAGTGCTAATATCACTTCACCGCTGCACTTCACGTGGCGGCTTTGAAGGATTCGACAAGATGTCTGCTTCTTCTGCCCTTGCAGTTCGCGATCCCTGGGCGCTGGTGCCGTCGCTGGGCAACCTGGACGCCTACATCACCGCCATCAACCGCCTGCCGCTGCTGACCGCGGAGGAGGAAAGCTCCGCCGCCCGCAAGCTGCGCGAAAGCGGTGACCTGGAAGCCGCCGGCCGGCTGGTGCTGTCGCACCTGCGCCTGGTGGTGTCCATCTCCCGCCAGTACGTCGGTTACGGGCTGCCTCAGGGCGACCTGATCCAGGAAGGCAACGTGGGCCTGATGAAGGCCGTCAAGCGCTTCGACCCCGACCAGGGCGTGCGCCTGGTCAGCTACGCGATGCACTGGATCAAGGCCGAGATCCACGAGTACATCCTGAAGAACTGGCGCATGGTCAAGGTCGCGACGACCAAGGCCCAGCGCAAGCTGTTCTTCAACCTGCGCTCGATGAAGCATCAGATGAAGGCCGATCAGGCCGACGGCCAGACACACCGCAACACGCTCAGCGAGGCCGAACTGGCGCATGTGGCCAGCACGCTGAACGTGAAGCGCGAGGAAGTGGTGGAGATGGAGACGCGCCTGTCGGGCGGCGACGTGGCACTGGAGCCGCAGACCGACGACGACGGCGAGAGCTTCGCGCCCATCGCCTACCTGGCGGACGACAGCCACGAGCCGACACGCGTCATCGAGGCCCGCTCGCGCGACGCGCTGGCCGGCGACGGCATCCAGCGTGCGCTGGAGGTGCTGGACTCGCGCAGCCGCCGCATCGTCGAGGAACGCTGGCTGAAGGTGAACGACGACACCTCGGGCGGCATGACGCTGCACGAACTCGCAGCCGAGTACGGCGTGTCGGCCGAGCGCATCCGCCAGATCGAGGTCGCCGCGATGAAGAAAATGAAGAAGGCGTTGACCGAAGCGGCCTGATCGCGCTCCCCGCCCCCTCGCAAAAAAGGCCTCTCACGAGGCCTTTTTCATTGGTGGCCCCGTTGACGGGGCGACCAACGCGACTACCGCTGCGCACTCATCGCGTCGAGCACTTTCTTCGTGACGTCAACCGCCTGACTGTGGAACCGGACGCCGTCCTGCAGGATCAGGTCGTACTTCTCCGCGTCGAAGACCTGCTTCACGGCCTTGTCGAACTTGTCCTTCACCACCCGCTGCTCCTCCTGCTGGCGTCGTTCGGCGTCTTCCTGGAATTCGCGGCCCTTGCGTTCCAGTTCACGCCTCTGGTTGGCGAGTTCACGGACGCGCCGGCTGCGTTCGGTCTCGGACAGCGCGGGCGCGTCCTTATCCAGCTTTTCGGTGTCCTGACGCAGCGTCGCTTCCAGGCGCACCAGTTCGCGGCTGCGGTTGCCAAACTCGCTTTCCAGCCGCACACCGGCGGCCTTGGACGGCGCGGACTCCTGCAACACCAGCTGGATGTCAACAAACCCGACCTTCAGTGGCTGCGCCGACGCACAGGTCATGAAGGCCTGGATGCCGACGGCCGCGATGGCGATGACTGCTTTTTTCATGTGCCCTGCCCGATGAAGAACCGCCGCCACCGTCACGGTGCCTTGTTGGCTTGCGCGAGCAGCAGCTTGATGTCATGCGCCAGCGGCTCAACGCCGGCCCCGTAGCGCGAATAGACACGCACACGGCCTTCGGTGTCAAAGACGAAGCTGGCAGCCGTGTGATCGATCGTGTAGCTCTCGGGCGTCTTGCCCGGCACCTTTGCAAAGAAGACCTTGAACTCCTTGGCCACGGCCTGGGTCTGCTCGACGCTGCCACGCAGGCCCACGAAGCTGGGGTCGAAGCTGTCGAGGTAGGCCTTCAGCAGCGGGGCCGTGTCGCGCTCGGGGTCCACCGTGACGAAGATGCCCTGCACCTTGTCGCCATCGGCGCCCAGCGAACGCTTCACCTCGGCGACCTCGGCCATGGTCGTCGGGCACACGTCGGGACATTGCGTGAAGCCGAAGAACACCACCAGCACCTTGCCCTTGAAGTCGGCCAGTGAACGGGCACGGCCGTCCTGGTCGGTGAGGTTCAGCTGCCTGGCGTACTCCGCGCCGGTCAGGTCGATGCCCTTGAAGGCCTGCTTGTCAGGCCCCGCCTTCTGGCAGCCGGCAAGGGTCAGCGCGGCCAGCGCAGTCAGCGCTGCTATGGCGAAACGGCGTGTGCTCATGGGAGGTAATGATCGATCAACAAGGCCGCGAACAGCAGCGACAGGTGCCAGATGGAGAACCAGAAGGTCCGCCGCGCCAGCACCTCGGAATACGAGCGCCACAGCCGGAAGGCGTAGCCGCAGAAGCCCAGGCCCAGCGCGATGGCGCTGACCAGGTAGAACCAGCCGCTCATGCCGGTGAGGAACGGCAGCAGCGTGGCGGCCAACAGAACCCAGGTGTAGAGGAAGATCTGCAGCCGCGTGTAGTCATTGCCATGCGTGACGGGCAGCATGGGCAGACCGGCGCGCGCGTAGTCCTCGGCGCGGTACAGCGCCAGCGCCCAGAAGTGAGGAGGCGTCCACAGGAAGATGATCAGGCACATCAGCCAGGGCTCGGGGCCCAGCTCGCCGCGCAGCGCCGCCCAGCCCAGCACCGGCGGCATCGCGCCCGACGCGCCGCCGATGACGATGTTCTGGGGCGTCATCGGCTTCAGGATGACCGTGTAGATGACGGCGTAGCCCACAAAGGTGGCGAAGGTCAGCCACATGGTCAGCAAGTTGACGTAGAAGCCCAGCAGCGCCATGCCGGCCCCGCACAGCAGTGCCGAGAACGCCAGCGTCTGCGGGCGGCTCAGCTCGCCCTTAGCGGTGGCGCGCCAGGCGGTGCGCTTCATGCGTGCGTCGATGCCGTCCTCGATGAGGCAGTTGAACGCCGCTGCAGCGCCAGCCACCAGCCAGATGCCGGCGATGGCCGCCAGCATGGTCAGCGCCTGTTCGCCGCTCGGCAGGCCCGGCACGGCCAGCGCCATGCCGATGGCGGCGCAGAACACGATGAGCTGGACGACGCGCGGTTTGGTGAGCTGGTAGAACTGCTGCCAGCGCGGGCTGTGCACGAGGGCGCTGGCGGTAGAGGTGGAAGCCATGAGGGTCAGACCGGCGCCTTCAAGCGCGCGAACAAGGTGGTGAGCAGGCCCAGCAGGACGGCGGCGCCGGCGCTGTGCGCCAGGGCCGCGACGATGGGCCAGTCGAGCACGACGTTGGACAGGCCGGAGACGAGCTGCCAGGCGGCGACGCCCCACAGTGCATTCGACCAACGGGGCGCGTGGGAGCGCAAAGCCCAGGCCAGCGCAAGCATCGCACTGAGCACGACGGCAGCGCCGACGCGATGGGCCATGTGGATGGCGGCCAGCGCCTCGAAGCCCAGCCAGCCACCGTCGGCGCGCTGGCCCAGCTCGCGCCACAGCTGAAAGCCCTGCGTGAAGTCCATGTGCGGCCACCACTGGCCACCGTGGCAGGTGGGGAACTCGTCGCAGGCCAGCACCGCGTAGTTCGTGCTGACCCACCCGCCCAGCGCCACCTGCAGCAGCGCCAGTGCCAGCACGGACAGCACGGCCGTGCGCAGGCGCGACGGCGCGGACAGAGGACGCGGCAGGTAGGCTTCGTGCTGCCAGGCCAGCAGCATCAGCAACCCCAGGCCGAACAGCAGGTGCAGCGTGACGATGGCAGGGAACAACTTCATTGTCACCGTCAACGCGCCAAACGCGCCCTGCACGCAGACCCAGAAGAAGGTGAGCGTTGGCAGCCAGGGAGACGGCGCTCGCTCGCCCCCCTGGCGCTTCAGCCGCCAGCTCAGCACGGTCATGACGAGGATGAGTAGTCCCACCGCGCTGGCGAGGTAGCGGTGGATCATCTCCACCCACGCCTTGCCGTGCGTGACCGGGCCGGTGGGCATGGCGGTCTGCGCGGCCTCGATGTGATCGCGTGCGCCCAGTGGGCTGGCCGATGCGTAGCAGCCCGGCCAGTCCGGGCAGCCCAGGCCTGAATCGCTGAGGCGCGTGAAGGCGCCGAATACGATGAGGTCGAAGGTCAGGAACAGCGTCAGCAACGTCAGCGCACGCAACCGGCCTGCCGGCGAGGCGCTGCGCGAGCGCTGGCGCCACCAAAGCAGCGGACCGACGGCCACTGCGCCACCAATGGCAGCGACCTGGCCCAGCGGTACAAGGAGGTCACTCATCGGCCAGCGGGGTCCCAGAACGCACTGCTCTTCAGCAGCCTGACGAGGTCGGCCTTCAGCTTGGTCGGCTCCGGGTCACCCGGCGCGCGCAGCATCCAGCGGCCCATCGGGTCGATGACATAGAAATGGTCAGCCAGCATCTTGCCGGCCGCAGGCTTCAGCCACGCATCGAGACGATCGGCCGGCACCCGCAACACGGTGACTTCGGCGCCCTTCTGGCTGACTGCTGCCACCAGCTCGGGCCGCAGCGGCGCATCGCCCGGCACCAGCCAGAGTTTGTCGACGCGGTCCTTCTCCTTGCCGAGCATCTCGCGCAGCTGGCGCTGCACGAACAGCTGGCGCTCGCAAGCAGCGCTGCACTCCGGCGGCTGAGCGACGGCCAGCATCCACTGCCCGCGCAGCGAGGCGGCGGTGACGGTGCGGCCCTGCAGGTCGGTCAGCGGCAGGTCGGCGGGCATGTCGACCGTGGGCGAGATCAACTCGCCATACGCCGAGCCGCTGGGCTTGACGACATAGAAGGTGAAGTAGGACGCGACGACGGGCGCGGCGCACATGGCCAGCACCACCAGCATCTTCCAGCGGCCGGCTCGTTGCACCGTGGAGGCGCGCGGGTCGGGCAGGCTGTGGACTGCGAAGCTCAGCGGCTCAGGACTTGTGGCCACGGAGTCGGGGGCGGACGAGTTGGAACCAGACATAGAGGACGAGGATCAGCGCGCAGAGCGCGAACCATTGAAAGGCGTAGCCATGGTGCTTGTGCAGGCCGAGATCGGGCGCAGGCCAGTGGCGCTGCAGGCCGTCGCCAGCGCCGGCAGTCTGCACCACGGTCAGCGGCAACAACGGCAGACGCGACTCGACGGCAAAGGCCGTCGGGTCCAGATTCTGCCGGATGACGCCGCCCGCCCCCTCGCCCAGCTCATAAAGCCGGGATGGCGACGCGGCAAGGCGCCCTTCCACTTCGACCTCGCCAGCGGGTGTGGTCAGCGGGGGCAGCTGGCTGCGGTCGGCCTGGTTGCGTGGTGCCCACCCCCGCTGCACGAGGATGGCGTCGCCACGCCCAGCCAGCAGCAGCGGCGTGACAACGTAGAAGCCGGCCCGGCCCTGCATGGGCCGGTTGTCCAGCCAGACGGTGCGCTCGGCCGCCCAGCGGCCACGCAGCAGCACGCGGCGGTGCAGCGCCGCGCCCGTCAGGTCGGCATTGCCGAGCGCGGGCTTGTCCGCCTCGGCCGCGATGGCGGCCTGCAGCGCCAACTTCTGCGCGGCGCGGTCCAGTTGCCACCAACCCAGCCGCGCCGTCAACGCCGCAGCCAGCAGCGCAGCCAACAGCACCAGCCAGCGCCGCGCGTTCACGGGTGCGCCCTTCGCCCTGCGGCCTGCCCCGCCAGGCGGAAGCGAGCGGAATCGGGCAGGCCCAGCTCGGCGCTCATCCGCACCGCCCCGCGCGGATAATCGGTCGACATGAAATTCGTGATCCTGATCGCCTTCGTCGCCATCCTCGGAGCACTGGGCGCGGCCGGCTTCTTCATGCTGCGCAACGGCAATGCGAGCAAGCGCGGCCCCAACATGGCACGGGCGCTGGCGGTGCGCGTGGGCGTTTCGGTGGCACTGTTCCTCATCATCCTGTTCTGTTGGTGGATGGGCTGGATACAACCGACCGGCCTGCCCGTGCAGCGCTGAAGCATTCCATGAAAAAAGCGCCGCGGTTGCGGCGCTTTGCTTTTGCGGCGGTCGTCGCTTACATCCAGTAGACGACGATATACAAGCCCAGCCAGACCACGTCGACGAAATGCCAGTACCAGGCGGCGCCTTCGAAGCCGAAATGGCGCTCGGCCGTGAAGTGGCCTTTGTGCAGGCGCAACGTGATGAACAACAGCATCAGCATGCCGACGAACACGTGGAAGCCATGGAAGCCGGTCAACATGAAGAACGTGGAGCCGAACACGCCGGAGCTGAGCTTGAGGTTCAGGTCACGGTAGGCGTGGGCGTATTCATAACCTTGCACGATCAGGAAGACCACGCCGAGCAGCACCGTCATCCACATGAAGGCGATGGTCCTGGCGCGGTTGCCGGCGATCAGCGCATGGTGGGCGATGGTCAGCGTGACGCCCGAGGTCAGCAGCAGCGCCGTGTTGATGGTAGGCAGCGGCCAGGGACCGATCGTCGAGAACGCCTCGACCGTACCGGCCGGCGCAGCGGTGTAGCCCGCCGCGCTGCTGGGCCAGATGGCCTTGAAGTCAGGCCACAGCAGTGAGTTCTCCAGGCTGCCCAGCGACGGCACCGAGTGGACACGGGCCCAGTACAGCGCGCCGAAGAAGGCGGCGAAGAACATCACCTCCGAGAAGATGAACCAGCCCATGCTCCAGCGGAACGACACGTCGATCCGGTCGCTGTAGAGGCCGCCCTCGCTCTCGCGGATCGCGTCGCCGAACCACTGCTTCAGCACGAAGGCCCACCACAGCAGACCAAAGACCAGTGAATAGGCGCCCCACTGGTGGCCGTTGATCCACTGGCCGGCGCCCAGGATGACGAAGAACAGGCCAATGGCCGCCATGACCGGATGCCGCGAAGGCCCCGGCACGAAGTAGTACGGGGTCTTGCCCGGTGTGGTCGTTGCCGACATGTCGTTCTCCTCGTTTCTTAGCTTCTGGTGCCAGCGTTCAAGCGCCGGCCACGCCGCTGCTGATGACCCAACGGACCAGCAGCAACAACATCAACACGAACACGGCCGCGCCCAGCACGCCCGCGATGATCACGTGTACCGGGTTGAGCCTAGCCATGTCGTTCTCATGGTCCCTGCCCCGGCGCACGCCGAAAAAACTCCAGGCCACGGCCGAGATCGTCTGGCGCAGCGACGCGGGGCGGCGCACGGCTTCCTTCAGATCCTGGCCCGGCTCGGTCACAGCGCCGCTCCCGCACCCTTGGGGGCTGCGCCGACCTTGAATCCGCCCTTGCCGGCCACTTCGAAGAAGGTGTACGACAGGGTGATGGTCTTCACGTCCTTGGGCAGCTTGGGGTCGATGACGAACACGACCGGCCACTGCTTGGTCTCGCCTGGCTGCAACGTGTACTCGTTGAAGCAGAAGCACTCCAGCTTGTTGAAGTGCGCGCTGGCCTGCATGGGCGCGTAGCTCGGGATCGCCTGGGCAGCCATCGTGCGGTCCTGCTTGTTGCGGAACTCGTACATGACCTGGCTCAGCTCACCGGGATGCACCGTCATGTGCCGCACGGCCGGCTTGAAGTCCCAGGGACCGCGCGCGTTGGTGTCGAACTCGACGGTGATCTGTCGGCTGTAGTCGACCTGGCCGTTGCCATCGGCCATCCCCTTCGGCGCTGCAGCGGTCTGGCGCTCGGAAAGCGACAGCACGTTGATGCCCAGTGCCTCGCAGATGTGCTTGTAAAGCGGCACCAGCGCATAGCCGAAGCCCAGCATCAAGACGACGATCACCACCAGCTTCAGCAGCAGCTGGCGGTTGTCGCGGTGCAGCGCGGCGAAGCGCATGTCAGTGCCGCCCGGCCGCCCGAAGGCGTTGACGCGCCCCCACGGAGGGCAGTGAGCAAAGCGAACGTGTGGGCTGCGTCATGTCAATGGCTCAGCAGCACGATCTTGGCAACGAAGCCGACGCCGAAGGTGAGCGCCACCGTCAGCAGGATCAAGCCCAGCCGACGGTTGCTCTTGCGTTGTTCAGGCGTCATCGCGTTCAGTGGCCGTGGACGATCTTCGTCGCCGACGCGTTCAGCTTGGGCGGCTCTTCGAAGGTGTGGAACGGCGCCGGCGACGGCACTTCCCATTCCAGGCCCTCAGCGGCTTCCCACGGCTTCTGCGGTGCGGGTGCACCCTTGCCACGCATCATCGGCACGACGATGAACAGGAAGAAGTAGACCTGCATCAGACCGAAGCCGAAGGCACCCACCGTCGCGAGGGCGTTGAAGTCGGTGAACTGCATCGGGTAGTCCGCGTAGCGACGCGGCATGCCGGCCAGACCCAGGAAGTGCATCGGGAAGAAGGTGACGTTGAAGAACACCAGCGAGCCCCAGAAGTGGACCTTGCCGCGGAACTCCGAATACATCACGCCGGTCCACTTCGGGCCCCAGTAGTACACGCCGGCGAAAAGCGCGTACAGCGAGCCGGCCACCAGCACGTAGTGGAAGTGGGCCACGACGTAGTAGGTGTCCTGCAGCTGGATGTCGATGGGCGCCATCGCCAGGATCAGGCCAGTGAAGCCGCCCATCGTGAACACGAAGATGAAGCCGACCGCAAACAGCATGGGCGTCTCGAACGTCATCGAGCCGCGCCACATCGTGGCCAGCCAGTTGAAGATCTTCACGCCCGTGGGCACCGCGATCAGCATGGTCGCGTACATGAAGAACAGCTGGCCGGTCACCGGCATACCGGTAGCAAACATGTGGTGGGCCCACACGATGAACGACAGGATGGCGATGGAGGCCGTCGCGTACACCATCGACGCGTAACCGAACAGGCGCTTGCGCGCGAACGCCGGCACGATCTGGCTGATGATGCCGAAGGCCGGCAAGATCATGATGTAGACCTCGGGGTGACCGAAGAACCAGAAGATGTGCTGGTACATGACCGGATCGCCGCCGCCTGCAGGGTTGAAGAAAGCGGTGCCGAAGTGGCGGTCCGTCAGCGTCATCGTGATGGCGCCAGCGAGCACGGGCATGACGGCGATCAGCAGATAGGCAGTGATCAGCCAGGTCCACGCGAACATCGGCATCTTCATCAGCGTCATGCCAGGGGCGCGCATGTTGAGGATGGTCACGATGATGTTGATCGAGCCCATGATGGACGAGGCGCCCAGGATGTGCATCGCGAAGATGCCGGCGTCCATGGACGGGCCCATCTGCAGCGTCAGCGGCGCGTAGAGCGTCCATCCCGCGGCGGGGGCGCCGCCGGGCATGAAGAAGCTGCCCACCAGCATGATGGCCGCGGGGATCATCAGCCAGAAGCTGAAATTGTTCATCCGCGCGAACGCCATGTCGCTGGCACCGATCTGCAGCGGGATCATCCAGTTCGCGAAGCCCACGAACGCCGGCATGATCGCGCCGAACACCATGATCAGACCGTGCATGGTCGTGAACTGGTTGAACAGCTCGGGATTGAAGAACTGCAGGCCCGGCTGGAACAGCTCGGCACGGATGCACAGGGCCAGGATGCCGCCCACCATCAGCATCGTGAAGCTGAACAGCAGGTACAGCGTGCCGATGTCCTTGTGGTTGGTGGCGAACACCCAGCGGCGCCAGCCGGTGGGTGCGTGGTGATCGTGGTGGTCGTCGTGGGCGTGGCCGTCATGGCCGCCGTGAACGCCGTGGGGGGGGAGCACTGCACTCATGTGATTTCCTCTGCTGCGGCGTTCGTTCTTACTTGCGGGCTGCCAGCACTTCGGCGGGCTGCACGATCTGGTCTGTCTTGTTGGACCAGGCATTTTTTGTATAGGTGGCCACGGCAGCGAGGTCCGTGTCGCTCAGCTGCTTCCACGACGGCATGCCCGGCGGGATGCCGTTGAGCAGCACGGTGATCTGCTTGGCATGATCAGCATCCAGGACGATGGGCGACTTGTCCAGCGCCTTGATCGGGCCGGCCCCCGTGCCGTCGGCCTTGTGGCAGATCGCGCAGTTGGCCGCGTAGACCTTCTCGCCGCGCGCGACCAGCGCCGCCAGCTCCCAGACCTTGGTCGGGTCATCGGCCTTGGCGGCCATCTTCTTCTTCTCGCCCTCCACCCACTTGGTGTAGTCCTCAGCGGACACCACCTTCACGTGAATGGGCATGTAGGCGTGCTCCTTGCCGCACAGCTCGGCGCACTGGCCGTAGAAGTCGCCGATCTTCTCGGCCTTGAACCAGGTGTCGCGCACGAAGCCGGGAATCGCGTCCTGCTTCACGCCGAAGGCCGGCACCATCCAAGCGTGGATGACGTCGTTGGCCGTCGTGATGATGCGGATCTTCTTGTCCACCGGCACCACCAGCGGGTTGTCGACCTTCAGCAGGTAGTTGTCGACCTTCTCGGGCTTGCCGGAATCGGACGCCGCGCGCTGGTCGGCGTCGAGCGTGGCCAGGAAACCAATGCCCTCGCCCTCGCCCTTCAGATAGTCGTAACCCCACTTCCACTGGTAGCCAGTGGCCTTGATGGTCACGTCCGCATTGGTGGTGTCCTTCATCGCGACGACCACCTTGGTGGCCGGCAGCGCCATGCCCACGACGATCAGCAGCGGCACCACGGTCCACGCGATCTCGACCGCCACGCTTTCGTGGAAGTTGGCAGACACCGCGCCCTTGGATTTGCGGTGCTTGAAGATCGAATAGAACATCACGCCGAACACCGCCACAAAGATGACGAGGCAGACGATCAGCATGAAGTTGTGCAACCACATCTGACTGGCTGCGATGCGCGTCACCGGCTCATGCAGGTCCAGCTGATTGACGCCCGGGCCACCTTTGAGGTCGTTCACCGCGAGGGCCGAGCCGGCGGCGAAGGCCGCGGTTGCCGCTGCGGCCCACTTGGCCCAACCGCGATAAGCGGTATGCGCTCGTGCGTTCATCATCGTCATGGTTGTCACTTGGTTCTTTGAAGAGCGGGCTTTGGCATCACGAGGATGGCGAGAAAACATCCGCAACATCCGTCGCAATCCGCTGGTGAGCCAGGTTTTGTCACTGACCCTGCTAGCGGCGCGGGATTTTAGCCCAGGCATCAGGCGTCCCTCCCCCAGCGAAAGCCCGCGCTTTCACCCGGTTGACCGTGGTTTGCGCAGGGTTTGCCGCATTGCGTCCAGCGACACATGGGTTTCCGCCGCCACCGACAGCCGCGGCGCGGACTTCACGGCATGGCCGAAAACCAGCTCCAGCGTCAATGCCAGCCGGCCATCCGTGCCGCGCAGCGACTCCAATTCCCGCACCAGCGCGGCACGCCAGGCGCGGCCGCGAAGCCCGGCGAACCGCGTCGGCGCGAGGTTGCCGCCCAGCGCACGCAGGTCAGCCAACAGGCTTTCCGCGTCACGCCAGGTCAGTCGCACGCGCTCCTGATCCATCACCGGGTCGGTGAATCCGGCGCGCAGCACCAAGTCACCCACATCGTGCATGTCCCACCAATCCGGCGCCGGCCGGCCCCAGCCGGCACGCGCATAGAGCGGGCGCAACTCGACGAAGCTGTCCGGCCCGAGGCAGGAGAACATGATGAAGCCGCCCACCGCCAGGCTGTCCTGCCACCGGGCCAGCACGTCGGGCAGGTCGGCACTGGCGTGCAAGTCCATGTTGGACCACAGCAACTCCACCTCGGGCCGGGCGGGCAGCGCATCGACCCGGCGGCCTCCCGCTCCTCGCAGCTTCTGCCACCAGCCTGGGGCACGCGCCGCCGCCGCACGCGCCGCCAGTGCGGCATCAGCCTCGTGCCACAGCATCTCGGCCTTGGGGTAGGCCTGCCGCAGCAATTCGGCGCTGGCGCCGAGCGCCGGCGCGGCATCCAGCACGTGCGCCGGCTGCAGCTTGATGAAAGACAGCCGCTCCGCCATGCGACGAGCGACCTCGACATGCAGCCAGGGTGGCAGCCCGGCACGGGCCAGCCGGCGGACCTGGTGGCGCCGCGCGGCGTCATCAATGTCCTGAGGCCGCGGCCCCTTGTTTGAAGTGGGGGCCGGTGCCGTCTCGCTCATGGGCCGGTCAGTATATTGAGGCGATGCCCGGGCAACGCCTCGCCGCCCCCAAGCCCCCGCTCGTCGAGAAGGTGCTGATGCGCTGCGCCGGCCAGTGCGCGGTGTGCCGGTCCTGGAGCCACGAGACGGTCTGCGGTGGCTGCCTGAGCCTGTACGCCCGCCCCCAGCCGCGCTGCTGGACCTGCGCAGCACGGCTCCCTCTCGAACTGACCGGCAGGCCCCGGCCGCAATGCGGACGGTGCCTGGTGGAGCCGCCACCGCTGGACCGCGCCATCGCCGCGGTGGACTACCGTTTTCCGTGGGACGGCCTGCTGCAGCATTTCAAGTACCACCAGGCGCTGGACCTGCGCGAGAGCCTGCTGGAACGCTTGAACTGCGCACTGACCGCCGCCGAGGTCGACGCGCCAGACTGGCTGCTGCCGGTGCCGCCGTCGCCGGTGCGCCTGCGCGAGCGCGGCTACAACCAGGCGCACGAGCTGGCCCGGGCGCTCGCCCGCCGCCGCGCCCTGCGCTGTGAGCCCGAGCTGCTGCTGCGCGTGCGCCACAACGAGCGGCAGGCCGCACTGAAGCTAGAGGCGCGCGCGGCCAACGTGTGCGGCGTGTTCGCCGTGGAGCCCTTGCGCGCCGCCGGGCTGCGCGGCACCACCGTTGCGCTGCTGGACGACGTGATGACCAGCGGCGCCACGCTATTCGAGCTGGCCCGCGTGCTGCTGCAGGCCGGCGTCATGAGCGTGCAGGCCTGGGTCATCGCGCGCACCCCGGAACCTGGCGACGAGTGACGGCGGCGGATACTGCCGTCGCCATGTTCCACATCGTCCTCGTCCACCCCGAAATCCCGCCGAACACCGGCAACGTCATCCGCCTGGCCGCCAACACGGGTTGCAGCCTGCACCTGATCGAGCCCCTGGGCTTTTCGATGGAAGACCGCCTGCTGCAACGCGCCGGGCTGGACTATCACGAGTACGCCCGTGTGCAGCGACACGCCGACTGGTCGACCTTCCTGGCCACACAGATGCCCGCCCCCGCCCGCATGTTCGCCTTCACGACGCGCGGCAGCCGCCCGTTCGGCGAGGTCGCCTGGCAGCCGGGCGACTGGCTGGTGTTCGGCAGCGAGACAGCGGGCCTGCCGCCTGCGCTGCGCGACGGCTTTGCGCCAGAGCAGCGCGTGCGCCTGCCGATGCGAGAAGGCCAGCGCAGCCTCAACCTCAGCAACAGCGTCGCCGTGTCCGTGTTCGAGGCCTGGCGACAGAACGGTTATCAGGGCGGCGCCTGACACCCCGCCGCATGCCTGAAGGCGCCCGACTACTCCGCGCGCGCACCACGGCTCATCAGCCGCTCGATCGCCTCGCCCACGGCCAACCGGCCTTCCAGCAGCGCCACCATGGCTTCGGTGATGGGCATGTCCACGCCCAGTTGGCTGGCCCGTGCCAGCACCGTGGGGGCGCTGTAGACGCCTTCGGCCACATGGCCCAGCCGCGCCAGGATGTCCGGTAGCCGCAGGCCTTCGGCCAGCATCAGGCCCACGCGGCGGTTGCGTGACAGGTCGCCAGTCGCGGTCAGCACCAAGTCGCCCAGGCCGGACAGCCCCATGAATGTCTCCGGCCGCGCCCCCAGCGCCAGGCCCAGCCGCATCATCTCGGCCAGCCCACGCGTGATCAGCGCGGCGCGCGCGTTCAGACCCGGCGCGTCGGGCGCCGCGTGAGATAGGCCGTCGCAGACGCCCACCGCGATGGCTAAGACGTTCTTAACTGCGCCGCCGACCTCTACGCCCACCGGATCGACCGACGTGTAGACACGCAGGCGCTCACCGTGAAAGGCGTCCACAGCCGCCTGCGCCAGCGCGGCGTCTTCGCTGGCCGCAACCAGCGCTGTGGGCCGGCCGGCAGCCACCTCCTGGGCAAAGCTGGGCCCCGACAGCACGCCCACGCGCATCGCAGGCTGGAGCTCGCGTGCAATCTCGTGGCCCAGCCGGCCGGTGCTGGCCTCGAAGCCCTTGCACAGCCACAGCACGCGCTGGGCGGCCGGCAGCGCCGCCAGCGTCTCGCGCAGTCCGGCCATGGGCGTCGCGACGATGGTCAGGCCCTTGGCGGCGTGCGCGATGGCGGCGGCGCGATCGGCCGTCAGGCCCAGCGCGGCAGGCAGCTCGCTGTCGGGCAGGTAGGCCGCGTTGCGGCGGCCGGTCTGCATCTGCGCGAGCGCTGCGGCGTCACGCGCCCACAGGCTCACGTCATGGCCGGCTTGTGCAGCCTGGATCGCCAGCGCCGTGCCCCAGGCACCGGCACCCAGCACGCTGATCTTCATCGTCGTCATGCGCAGGAGTGTCCACCAGGTAAAACGCCCCGCTGAGGGCGGGGCGTTGTCGCGGAGGCGCGAAGCTTCAGTTCACGGTCTGGCTGGTCTGGGACAGACGCTGGGCCTGCTGGGCCTCGAACATGGCCTGGAAGTTCACTTCGGTCAGCAGCACGGGCGGGAAGCCGGCGCGGGTGCAGACGTCGGACACGATGGCGCGCAGGTAGGGGTAGACCATCTGCGGGCAGACGATGCCCAGGATGCCGTCGAGCTGCTCTTCGGGCACGTTGCGGATCTCGAAGATGCCGGCCTGCTTGGCCTCGACCAGGAACAGCGTCTTGTCGCCGACCTTGGTGTTGACGGTGGCTGTCACGCAGACTTCGAAGATGCCGTCGGTCACGCTCTCGGCAGACAGGGTCAGGTTGATGTCGACCTGGGGCTGCTGCTGTTCCAGCAGGATGTGCGGCGCATTGGGCTGCTCCAGCGACAAGTCCTTCAGGTACATGCGCTGGATCTGGAACACGGGAGTGCCTTCGGCGGCAGCTTGGATCTCGTCGGCCATGGAAACGGGTCTTTCAAAGAAAAGCCCGCGAGCGGCTTGCTGCGGGCGGCGGACCGGATTATCAGCGCAGGCCCGAGACGGGCCGATGGGGCTTGCCCGGTCTTGAAATCAGGGCGCCTGGAGCAGGGGCATCAGCCCGCCGCGCTGGTCCAGCGCGATCAGGTCGTCGCAGCCGCCGACGTGGGTGTCACCGACAAAGATCTGCGGCACCGTGCGGCGGCCGGTCTGCTCCATCATGGCCTGGCGCGCGACCGGGTCCAGGTCCACGCGGATTTCGTCGATCTGCTCGACGCCGCGCTGCTTCAGCAGCATCTTGGCCCGCACGCAGAACGGGCAGACCAGGGTGGTGTACATCTTCACGGGCGCCATGGCCGGAACTCCTTGCGCAGTCAGGGGTGCAACAGACCGCTCAGGCGGTCTTCTCGACCGGCAGGTTGGCTTCACGCCAGGCCTTGAGGCCGCCTGCCATCACGCGAGCCTTCTCATAGCCCGCCTTGCGAAGAATGCCAGCAGCACGGCCGGCGCGTGCGCCGGTCGGGCACACCACCACCAGCGGCAGGGCCTTGTTGCTCGGCAGTTGCTTGTGGCCTTCGATCTGGCCCAGCGGCACATTGCGAGAACCGACCGCGCGGCCCTTGGCGAACTCCTCGGGCTCGCTGACATCGATGAGGATGCCCTTCTCGCGGTTGACGAGCTGCACGGCCTCGGCCGGGCTGACGGCAGAGCCCTGCGAGCTGGCGGTCAGCATGGGCCACAGCAGCATGCCGCCGGAGGCGAGGGCAGCGAGGATCAGAAACCAGTTTTCGATCAGGAAGTTCAAGCGGACACCGTCGGTGGACTGAGGAGACAGCCCAGCATTATCCGCGAGCGCCCACCCTCCCCGCCCTCCGCGTCTTCGCGCCGGTCAGGACAGCTTGAACGTCGCAACGGCTTGCTGCAGCGTGACGGCCTGTTGTTCCAGGCTGCTGGCGGCGGCGGCGGCCTCTTCGACGAGGGCGGCGTTCTGCTGGGTCATCTGATCGAGCTGCACCACGGACGCGTTGACCTGGCCGATGCCCTGGCTTTGCTCGCTGGCAGCGGTGGTGATCTCGCCAATGATGTCAGAGACGCGCTGCACGCTGGAGACGATTTCCTCCATGGTGGAGCCGGCCGCCTGCACCAGGCGCGCGCCCGACTCGACCTTGTCGACGCTGGCGCCGATCAGCGCCTTGATCTCGCGTGCGGCTTCGGCGCTGCGCTGCGCGAGGCTGCGCACCTCGCCCGCCACCACCGCGAAGCCGCGGCCCTGTTCGCCGGCCCGCGCGGCCTCCACGGCCGCATTCAGCGCCAGGATGTTGGTCTGGAACGCGATGCCATCGATGACGCCGATGATGTCGCTGATCTTCTTGGAGCTGGTGTTGATCTCGTCCATCGTGGAAACGACCTGGCCGACTACCTCGCCGCCCCGCTGGGCCACCGCCGCGGCCGAACTGGCCAGCTGGTTGGCCTGGGCGGCGGCATCGGCGCTCTGGCGCACGGTCTCGGTCAGGACGTGCATGCTGCCGGAGGTCTGCTCCAGCGAACCGGCCTGGCGCTCGGTGCGTTCGGACAGGTCCTGGTTGCCGGCCGCGATCTCGCGCGAGGCGACGGTCATGGAATCAGTGCCCTGACGCACGTTGGCGACGATGGCGGACAGGCCGCGCGACATGTCGCGCACGGCGGCCAGCAGGCTCTGCTCGGCCCCAGGCGCCACGCGGATGTCCTGCGACAGGTCGCCGTCGGCCATGTGGCGCATCACGTCGCGGGCGTACTCGGGCTCGCCGCCCAGTTGGCGCCACACGCCGCCGATGACCAGGAAGGACGCGGCGCCCAGCACGCCGACGACCACCAGGCCGCTGATGACGATGGCCCACAGGCTGGACGACACGCCGTGGTGGGCCTTCTCCAGCCCGGCATCGAAGCCCTGGCTGGCCTGCGCGCGTGCGCTGGCGAGGTCGGTCTCCAGCGTCTTCAAGGACGACTGCATCTTGGGAATGGCACCTGCCTGGTCGCCCTGCTTGATGCCAAGGAAGAGCTCGGCCGTCTCGACAGACGCGGCCAGGTAGGTCTCGAAGCTCTTGCCGAGCTGCGAGCCGACCTCCGCCTTGCCTTCGATCTTCTGGATGGTGGCGATGAGCTTGCGCATGTTGCCGGCGCGCTCGCGGGCCTCGTCCAGACGCTTCTTCTCACCTTCGGCGACGGCGCTCTGGATGGTTGCGCCCAGCGCCTCCAGCTGGGCCGCGAACTGCGTGGTCGCGTCCAGGAACGGAAAGTCGACCTTGCCGACCGCGTTGATCGCCTGGGACGTCCGCGAGGAAAACGCCAGCACCACGACGATGCCGAGGGCAAAGATGCCAGCGGCCAGGGCGGGCAGCAGCCAGATCCGGGTCTTCACATTCATGTTCTGTTCTCCTCGGTGCTCTCAAAAGAACGGGCGCGCCGCCCATGCGACGCGCCCATCATCAGGTGGCGTGGTGTTTCAGTCGACGGTCAGGACGGCCTTGACGCTGCCATCGAGGGACGATTTCTCGATGTAGCCGATCGCGTCCGCATGGGCGGCGACGAACTTCTTCACGTCGGCCGAACTGCCGAGTTCCTTGGGCGGCGTGCCCTTGCCGGAGAACACCAGGCGCGACCACGCGGCCTTCACCTGCGCCGACTGCTTGCCGGTGACCTTGCTGTAGAACTGATCGCGGACGGCTGCGGATTCGGCCTGGTCCACCGGCGCTGCGGTGGCACCGCTGGGCAGCGTGGTGGTCTTGCCCAGGAAGATGGCCGAGACCTGGTCGGCCGTCATGCTGGCCAGCGCGCTCTTGGGGTTCACGACGACCACGACCTGGGCCTGGGCGGTAAAGCCGGCAGCCAGCAGGCCGGCGGCGAGAGTGATGTTGCGGAGGTTCTTCATGTTGTTGTCCTTGCCTCAGAACACCGTGTCGACAGCGATGCTGAAGACGTTGACGGAGCGGCCCGCGAAGCCCGGCTGGACCTGCACGAAGTAGGCGTCACCCGTGGGGCGCAGACGCTCCACCTGGGCCTTCAGCGCGAAGTTGCGCGCAAAGTCCCAGCGCGTGCCGACGGCGACCGACTTCTGCTCAAGATGCTGGCCGGCCACCACGCCGTCCACGATGGCCTTCAGCTGCGCCAGCTGCGGCGTGGCGGTCGGGACCGTGTTGTTGACGTTGCTGCTGACCGTCTTGACCTGCGACACGGTGGCGTAAGGCGTCCAGTTGCCGAAACGGTGACCCGCCGTCAGGTACCAGCCGTTCGTGTCAGGTACATAGGTGTCCGTGCGGCGCTGCGTGTACTCGGCGTTGATCAGCCACTGGCCCTCGTCCCAGGTCAGGCCCACGCCCGTGAAGCTGGCCTTCCTCTCGACGGGGTCCAGTTCGTTGCCGACGCTGGCGAACGGCGTCGCACGCAGCGTGGCGGCCAGCGTGGCAAGCGAAGCCGACTTGACCGTCAGCTTACCGCTGGCGTGGCCGAAGCGCAGCGTCAGGCCGGCGTCGGTCTCCAAGGTGGCGTTGACGCCATACAGCTTCTTCAAGTCCAGGTCCGTGCGCTCGACGGTGTCGCCGGACTTGCCGCCGAAGCCCTGCACGGTCAGCGTGCCCAGGCCCACGTTGCCCTGGTAGCTGACGTCGGCGCCGTCGAAGTGGCTGACTGGCACCTGGCCGTAGACATCCGGCGCCGGACGCAGCGTGGTGTTGGCAAAGCCCACCGCGCGGAAATCGGAGATCGCGAAGAACGGCGCGCCCATGCGGCCCAGGCGCACGGACAGCGACGGCGCCAGCTGCGCCTTCACGAAGGCCCATTCGAAGCCCGGCTTGAAGTTGCCTTCACCGTTGCTCTTGCTCAGCAGTTGCACCGTGCCGGAGAACATCGAGTTGAACTTGGCGCCGAACTGCACGCCCAGCTTGCTGTCGACCTCGACCGAGCCGTCCTTGTCCGCCCCGCGAACCTGACCCGTGATGGCGTACTGCGCCAGGTCAGTGTTGGTCTTGACCAGCCCCAGCGTGGCGAAACCCGAGACCGTGAAACTGCTGGCTTCGTCGGCGGCCTGGGCGGCGCCGGCAATCAGCAGGCTGGCGATCAGCGCGGGCAACAGGCGCTGGCGGGGGGACAAGATCATGAGAAGTCTCCGTTGATGATCAGAACTGACTGCTTTGCCGCAGTGACTACGCAAATCTTAGATTTTTTGCGCCGTGAAATGCGGGTTACCACTTAGAGCGAACGCGTACTCATTCACGTTCGAACCCAGCTTGGCGGGCCCGTGTGGCGGCCTCTCTACAATTTCGAGTCTTCGCGCAACCTCCTCTGAAGGCCCATGTACAAGCTCGTCCTCATCCGCCACGGCGAATCGACCTGGAATCTGGAAAACCGCTTCACCGGCTGGACCGATGTGGACCTGACGCCCACCGGCGTGGAGCAGGCCAAGACGGCCGGCCGCCTGCTGAAGGAAGCGGGCTATGACTTCGACATCGCCTACACGTCGGTGCTCAAGCGCGCCGTGTGGACGTTGTGGCACTGCCTGGACCAAATGGACCGCACCTGGCTGCCGGTGCGCCACGCCTGGCGCCTGAATGAGCGCCACTACGGCGCGCTGCAGGGCCTGAACAAGGCCGAGACGGCCAAGCAATACGGCGACGAGCAGGTGCTGGTCTGGCGCCGCAGCTACGACACGCCCCCGCCCGCGCTGGAAGCGACAGACGCGCGCAGCGAGCGCGGCGACCGCCGCTACCGCGGCCTCGACGCCGAAGACATTCCGCTGACGGAGTGCCTGAAGGACACCGTCGCCCGCGTGCTGCCGTTCTGGAACGACACCGTGGCGCCGGCCATCAAGGGCGGCGAGCGCGTGCTGATCGCCGCGCACGGCAACAGCATCCGCGCGCTGGTGAAGTACCTGGACAACATCGCCGACGACGCCATCGTGGGCGTCAACATCCCCAACGGCATCCCGCTGGTCTACGAACTGGACGAGAACCTCAAGCCCATCAAGAGCTACTACCTCGGCGACGCCGAAGCGGCCGCCAAGGCGGCAGCGGCAGTGGCCAACCAGGGCAAGGCCTGACGCCTCGGCGCCGGGGCTATCGCGCGGCCGATGCGGCCGAAGCCCCGGGCAGCGGCAGTGGCGCGGCGGGCGCCTTCGTGCGTGACTTCTCGCGCGCCTGACGTTCGGCGAGGCGCTCGCGCATGCGCTCCTGGCGCTGCTGCGCACGCTCGCGACGTTCGGCCGCCGCGGCCTGCGCACCTTCCTGCGCCTGACGCTGCTCGCGAGCGACAGCAGCCGGATTGCGCGCCCGCGCGGCGTGCGAGGCGGGCAGCGCCGCTGGCTGCGGCGCCGGTGCGGCGACCAGCCGTTCTCGTCGCTCACCCTCGCCCTGGGCGGCTGCGAGTTCACGTTCCCTCACACGCTTGGTCTGGGCGGCAGCACGCTCGCGGCGCTCCTCGGCGTTCAGTTCATGATCCCGCCTCACCAGCGGCGCCAGGGCCTGCTGACGCTCGCGCCGCAGTTCGTCCATACAGGGCGTGACGGCGAAGCGATCCTGGCAGGCTCGCATCTCGCGCTCGAAGCGCTGCTCGATGGCGGCGCGCTGGGTCGCCACTTCGGCCCGCGTGGCCGGTGTCAGGGGCGCCGAAGCGGCGGCCGCCAGCAGGATCAGGGACAGCATGGTCATCAGGTCAGCGACGTATCCACCTCGCGGCGGGCGAGCGCAAGGTACTCCGCGGAACGCATTTCCTGCAAGCGAGACACCGTGCGCGGGAACTCGTGGGCCAGCGGGCCTTCGGTGTAGAGCTCTTGCGCCGGTACGGCCGCCGAGATGATGAGCTTGACGCGGCGGTCGTACAGCACGTCCACCAACCAGGTGAAGCGGCGCGCCTCGCTGGCCAGCCGAACGGGCATCTCGGGCACGTCGGACAGGATGACGGTGTGGAACTGGCTGGCCAGCTCCAGGTAATCGTTCTGCGAGCGCGGGCCGCCGCACAGGGTCTGGAAGTCAAACCAGACGACACCGCCGGCGCGGCGCCGGGCGTAGATCGCGCGGTGCTCGATCATCAGCTTGCGGTCCTCGTCCTGCGCCTCGGCCAGCGACTCGAAGGCCTGCGTCAGCGTCGCCTCGTTGGCGTCGTTCAGCGGCGTCAGGTAGAGGTTCATGTCCTCCAGCGTGCGGCGCCGGTAGTCGGTACCCGCGTCCACGTTGATGACCTCCAGCTGGGCCTTCAGCAGCTCGATGGCGGGCAGGATGCGGTCACGGTGCAGACCGTTGGGATACAGCTCGTCGGGGTGGAAGTTGGACGTGGTGACGATGGAGACGCGGTTGCGGAACAGCGCGTCCAGCAGGCGGTGCAGGATCATCGCGTCGGTCACGTCGGCGACGTGGAATTCGTCGAAGCAGATCAGCCGGAAGCGGCGCGCGATGCGCTTGCCCAGTTCGTCCAGCGGATCGGCGATGCCCTTGAGTTCCTGCAGTTCGCGGTGCACCTCGCGCATGAACTCGTGGAAGTGCAGGCGCGTCTTGCGCGTCAGCGGCACGGCCTGGAAGAAGCAGTCCATCAGGAAGCTTTTTCCCCGCCCCACACCGCCGTACATGTAGACGCCGCGCGGGATGGGCGGGCGCACCAGCAGCTTGGTCACCGCGTTGCCGCGGCGGGCCTTGTAGGCCGCCCATTCGTCCTGGCAGCGCTGCAGCGCCGCGATGGCACGCAGCTGCGCGTCGTCGGCAGTGAAGCCGCGTGCGGTGAGGGTCTGCTGGTAGAGCTCGCTAACGGAGGTCATGCGGAGAGGTCATGGCAAAAAAAGGGGCGACTGAACGGCCGCCCCTTTCGATGTCGCTGTGCGCGATCAGAAGTTCAGCGTGCGCTTGTCGACGGCCAGCGCGGCTTCCTTGGTCGCTTCGGACAGCGACGGGTGGGCGTGGCAGATGCGGGCGATGTCCTCGGCAGAGGCCTTGAACTCCATCGCCACGACGGCTTCCGAGATCAGCTCGGACGCGAACGGGCCGATGATGTGCACGCCCAGGATCTCGTCGGTCGTGGCGTCGGCCAGGAACTTGACGAAGCCGGTCGTGTCGCCCAGCGCGCGGGCGCGGCCGTTGGCCAGGAAGGGGAACTGACCTGCCTTGTAGGCCACGCCTTCGGCCTTGAGCTGCTGCTCGGTCTTGCCGACCCAGGCGATCTCGGGCGAGGTGTAGATGACCCAGGGTATGGTGTTGAAGTTCACGTGGCCGTGCTGGCCCGCCATGCGCTCGGCCACCGCCACGCCCTCTTCCTCAGCCTTGTGCGCCAGCATGGGGCCGCGCACCACGTCACCGATGGCCCAGACGCCCGGCAGGTTGGTCTTGCAGTCACCGTCCACGACGATGGCGCCGCGTTCGTCCAGCTTCAGGCCGACGGCATCGGCGCCCAGGCCGATGGTGTTGGGCACGCGGCCGATGGAGACGATGAGCTTGTCGACCTCTAGCGTCTTGGCCTCGCCCTTGGCATCGGTGTAGGCGACGCTGACGCCCTTCTTCGAGGTCTTCACTTCGCCGACCTTCACGCCGAGCTGGATATCCAGGCCCTGCTTCTTGAAGACCTTGGCGGCCTCCTTGGCGACGCCCTCGTCCACCGCGCCGAGGAAGGCCGGCAGGCCCTCCAGCACGGTCACTTCGGCGCCCAGGCGACGCCAAACCGAACCCATCTCCAGGCCGATGACGCCGGCACCGATCAGGCCCAGCTTCTTCGGCGTGGCGCCGACGCGCAGCGCGCCGTCGTTGGACAGGATGTGCTCTTCGTCGAACGGCACGCCTGGCAGCGCACGGGCGTTGGAGCCGGTGGCGATGACGACCTGCTTGGCGTTGATGGTCTCTTCGCCGGCCTTGAGCTCATAGCCGCCATCCTTGGCGGCAACGAACGAACCACGGCCGTGGAAGAACGTGACCTTGTTCTTCTTGAACAGGTAGACGATGCCGTCGTTGTTCTGCTTCACGACCTGGTCCTTGCGGGCCAGCATCTTGGCGACGTCCATCTTGACGTTGTCGGCCGTGATGCCGTGGTCGGCAAAGTGGTGGTTCAGCTGCTCGTAGTGCTCGCTGGACTGCAGCAGCGCCTTCGACGGGATGCAGCCGACGTTGGTGCAAGTGCCGCCCAGGGCGGGGCCGCCCTTGTCGTTCTTCCACTCGTCGATGCAGGCCACGTTGAAGCCCAGTTGCGCCGCGCGGATGGCCGCGATGTAGCCGCCGGGGCCGCCGCCGATGACGACGACGTCGAATTGCTTGGTGCTCATGCTGATCGTGTCCTTGGCTTAGATGTCGAACAGCAGGCGGGCCGGGTCTTCCAGCGCGTCCTTCATGGCCACCAGGCCCAGCACGGCTTCACGGCCGTCGATGATGCGGTGGTCATACGACATGGCCAGGTAGTTGATCGGGCGAATGACGATCTGGCCGTTCTCCACCACCGCGCGGTCCTTGGTGGCATGCACGCCCAGGATGGCCGACTGCGGCGGGTTGATGATGGGCGTGGACAGCATGGAACCGAACGTGCCGCCGTTGGAGATGGAGAAGGTGCCGCCGCTCATCTCGTCGATGCCGAGCTTGCCTTCCTGGGCCTTCTTGCCGTACTCGGCGATCTTCTTCTCGATGTCGGCGAAGCTCATCTGGTCCGCATTGCGCAGAATCGGCACGACCAGGCCGCGCGGCGAGCCGACGGCGATGCCGATGTCGAAGTAGCCGTGGTAGACGATGTCGTTGCCATCGACCGACGCGTTCAGGATCGGGTACTTCTTCAGCGCATGGACCGCGGCCTTGACGAAGAAGCTCATGAAGCCCAGCTTGGTGCCGTGCTCCTTGGTGAAGCTGTCCTGGAACTTCTTGCGCAGTTCCATCACCGGGGCCATGTTGACCTCGTTGAAGGTGGTCAGGATGGCGTTGGTGGACTGCGACTGCAGCAGGCGCTCGGCGATGCGGGCGCGCAGGCGGGTCATGGGCACGCGCTGCTCGGGGCGGTCGCCCAGGTTCTGCGACGCGGGCGCGGCCACGCTGGGTAGCGGCTTGGCGACAGCAGGCGCAGCGGGCACGACCAGCGGTGCAGCGGCGGGCTTGGCGCCGGCGGCCAGGGCGTCGCCCTTGGTCACGCGACCGTCCTTGCCGGAACCGGCCACGTCGGTGGCGGCCAGGCCCTTCTCGGCCAGGATCTTGGCGGCGGCGGGCATGGCCACGTCACCCTTGTTGCCGCCGGCCGCGGCAGGCGCAGCAGCGGTCGCGGGTGCGGCGGCCGGGGCGGCAGCAGCAGGCGCCGCAGCGGCAGCACCGGCCTTGCCTTCAGTGTCGATCTTGGCCAGCAGTTGCTGGCTGGTGACGGTGCTGCCGTCGGCAACGCCGATCTCGGTCAGCACACCCGAGGCGGGTGCGGGCACTTCCAGCACGACCTTGTCGGTCTCGATCTCGACGAGCGTCTCGTCGACGGTGACGGCTTCGCCGGGCTTCTTCTTCCAGGTCAGCAGCGTACCTTCGGAAACGGATTCGGAAAACTGGGGAACTTGGACGTCAACGATGGCCATGGTGGGCTCCGTGTCTTTATTTGGGTGTGAAGTACAGGCGCGAACGCGCGCAGCGTCCATCGGCGGACGCTTCGCGAGGCGGTCTTATTTGGTCAGGATGAAGCCCTTGAGCTTGGCGAACGCCTGATCCAGCAGCGCCTTCTGCTGCTCCTGGTGCAGGTGAGCGTAGCCGCAGGCCGGGCTGGCGCTGGCGGCACGGCCTGCGTAGCCGAGCTTCTGGCCTTCGAGCATGTTCTCGTGCACGTAGTGCTGCACGAAGAACCAGGCGCCCTGGTTCTGCGGCTCGTCCTGGCACCAGACGATGTCGGTGGCGTTCGGGTACTTCTTAAGCTCGCTGGAGAAGGCCTTGTGCGGGAACGGGTAGAGCTGCTCGACGCGGATGATGGCGACGTCGTTGTGCTTCTTCTCGACACGCGTCTTGACGAGGTCGTAGTAGACCTTGCCCGAGCAGACGATGACGCGCTTGACCTTCTCGGCCACCACCTCGGCGCTCTGCTCGCCGATGACGGTCTTGAACTCGCCCTTGGTGAAGTCGGTCAGCGGCGACGTGGCGTCCTTGGCGCGCAGCAGGCTCTTGGGCGTCATGATGACCAAGGGCTTGCGGAACATGCGCAGCATCTGGCGGCGCAGCACGTGGAAGATCTGCGCGGCGTTGGTCGGCTGCACGATCTGCATGTTGTTGTCCGCGGCCAGCTGCATGAAGCGCTCCAGGCGCGCCGAGCTGTGCTCGGGGCCCTGGCCTTCATAGCCGTGCGGCAGCATCATCGTCAGGCCGTTGGAGCGGCCCCACTTCACTTCGCCGGAGGCGATGAACTGGTCGATGACGACCTGTGCGCCGTTGACGAAGTCGCCGAACTGCGCTTCCCAGATGGTCAGCGTGTTGGGTTCCGCAGCGGCGTAGCCGTACTCGAAGCCCAGCACCGCTTCTTCCGACAGGATGGAGTCGATGACGGTGAACGGGGCCTGGCCTTCGGCGACGTTCTGCAGCGGGATGTACGTGCCGGCATCCCAGTTCTGGCGGTTCTGGTCATGCAGCACGGCATGGCGGTGCGTGAAGGTGCCACGGCCGCTGTCCTCGCCGGACAGGCGAACCGGGTAGCCCGACGCGACCAGCGACGCGAAGGCCATGGACTCGCCCATGCCCCAGTCGACGTTCGTCTCGCCGCGTCCCATGGCCGCGCGGTCGTTGTACAGCTTGGCGACCAGGTTGTGCGGCGCGAACTCCTTGGGCAGCGTCGTCAGCTTCTCGGCCAGGCGCTTCCACTCCGTGACGGGGATGGCGGTGTCGCAGCTGTCCGTCCACTTCTTGCCGAGGAACGGCGACCAGTCGGTGGCGAACTTGCTCTTGAAGTTGGTCAGCACCGGGTCCACCGTATGGCGGCCTTCGTCCATCGCGGCGCGGTAGGTCTTGACCATCTCGTCCGGGCCTTCGGCGGTCAGCACGCCCTGGGCGACCAGCTTGTCGCCGTAGACCTTGCGCGTGCCCGGGTGGGCCGCAATCTTCTTGTACATCAGCGGCTGGGTCAGCGCCGGCGTGTCCTGCTCGTTGTGGCCCAGCTTGCGGAAACAGACGATGTCGATGACGACATCCTTCTTGAACTCGGCGCGATAGTCCATGCACAGCTGCATGGCGTAGACGACGGCTTCCGGGTCGTCGCCGTTCACGTGCAGCACCGGCGCCTCGATCATCTTGACGACGTCGGAGCAGTACCAGGTCGAGCGCAGGTCGCGCGGGTCGCTGGTGGTGAAGCCGATCTGGTTATTGATGACGATGTGGATGGTGCCGCCCGTGCGGTAGCCGCGGGTCTGGGCCATCGCCAGCGTTTCCTGCACGACGCCCTGGCCACCGAAGGCCGCATCACCGTGCACCAGCACCGGCAGCACCTGCGCGCCGGCGGTGTCACCGCGGCGGTCCTGGCGCGCACGCACGCTGCCTTCGACGACCGGGTTGACGATCTCCAGGTGCGACGGGTTGAACGCCAGCGACAGGTGCACCGGGCCGCCCGCGGTGGACACGTCGGAGCTGAAGCCCTGGTGGTACTTCACGTCGCCGGCCGGCAGGTCCTCGGCGGCCTTGTGTTCGAACTCGGCGAACAGGTCCGCGGGCATCTTGCCCAGCGTGTTGACCAGCACGTTCAGCCGGCCACGGTGGGCCATGCCGATGACGATCTCCTGCACGCCGCGCTCGCCGCCGCGCTTGATCAGCTCGTCCATGGCGGCGATGAAGCTCTCACCGCCTTCCAGCGAGAAGCGCTTCTGGCCGACGTACTTGGTGTGGAGGTAGCGCTCCAGGCCCTCGGCGGCCGTCAGGCGCTCCAGGATGGCCTTCTTCTTCTCGGCGCTGAAGTTCGGCTTGCTGCGCGACTTCTCCAGGCGCTCCTGCCACCAGCGCTTTTCAGCCGGGTCGGAGCCGTGCATGAACTCGGAGCCGATGCTGCCGCAGTAGGTCTCGCGCAGCGCCTGCACGATCTGGCGCAGCGTCATCGTCTCGCCGCCGAAATAGCTGTTCACGGCGCTGAACGAGATGTCCATGTCGGACTCGGTCAGGTCGTAGAACGCGGGGTCGAGTTCGGGAATCTTGGGGCGCTCGGCGCGCTTGAGGGGATCCAGCTCCGCCCAGCGGTTGCCGAGGAAGCGGTAGGCCGCGATCAGCGACTGCACATGCACCTGCTTGCGGGCGACGGCGAGATCGGCGCTGGAGGCCTTGTTGGCGAAGGCGTTGGCCTTGGCACGTTGCGCGAAGGACTCGACGACCGGCGCGTGAGCCACGTCGCGGGACTCGCTGCCGTCCACGGCCGGCACGTGCTGGAGGGCGTCGAAGTAATCGCGCCAGTTGTCAGGCACGGAGCCCGGGTTGTCGAGGTAAGCCTCGTACATCTCCTCCACGTACGGGGCATTGCCACCGAACAGGTAGGAGTTCGACCTGTATTGCTGCATCATCTTTCGCTCACCTCATGCCCCGGTTTCCAGGGAGTTGGCTGGTTGAAGAACCTTCCGCGACACGGCTCGACCGGTTGGCGGATTGCGACCCACCTTCGCCGCTGCCATTGGCACCAGCAAAAGGGACGGGAAGGACCAGAAACCCCTCCGCTGCTCGAAAGGTCTGCCCATTTCGGTGCGGGCCTTCTGAGTAACAGACGGGTTCCATCAGGGCCCGAACTCTAGCACCCCGGGTTTGCCCGACAAGCTGCGCGGGATGCGACAAAGTTCACCGAACAGGCCTCATAAAAGTTGACTGCTTCGTAAACTTGCGTCCGCGCCAGCCCCGCGATTGAATGGCTGCGCCCAGGGACAACGAGGAATCCCATGCAAGTTCAAGTCGTCGACTACCGCGCGCCGGACGCGGCCGAGAAGTTCACCCGCTCCCTGCACGAGACCGGCTTCGGCGTGCTGACCCACCACCCGATCCGCCAGGCGCTGGTCGAGAAGATCTACGCCGACTGGCTGGCGTTCTTCAACGGTGATGGCAAAGACGCCTACGCGTTTTCCAAGGACACGCAGGACGGCTGGTTCTCCACCGAGATCTCCGAAACAGCGAAGGGCTCCCAGCAGAAGGACATCAAGGAGTACTTCCACATCTACCCCTGGGGCCGCATCCCGCCGCAGCTGAAAGAAGACGCCCTCACCTACTACCGCGAGGCCAACGCGCTGGCGGAAGAGCTGCTGGGCTGGGTCGAGCAGTACACGCCGCCAGACATCGCGGCCAAGTACCGCGAGCCGCTGTCCAACATGATCGCCGGTAGCACCAAGACGCTGCTGCGCGTGCTGCGCTACCCGCCGCTGACCGGGCTGGAGCCCGCCGGCTCGCTGCGCGCCGCCGCGCACGGCGACATCAACCTGCTGACCATCCTGCCCGCCGCCAACGAGCCGGGCCTGCAGGTGCTGGGCAAGGACCAGCAGTGGCACGACGTGCCCTGCGATTTCGGTACGCTGACCATCAACATCGGCGACATGCTGCAGGAAGCTTCCGAGGGCTACTACCCGTCGACACAGCACCGCGTCGTCAACCCCACCGGCGAAGGTGCGAAAAAGAGCCGCGTGTCGCTGCCGCTGTTCCTGCATCCGCGCGACGACGTCGTGCTTAGCGACCGCTACACGGCGGACGCCTACCTCAACGAGCGCCTGCGCGAGCTGGGCGTCAAGACCTGACGCGACAGGTCATCGAAATCCACCCCGACGCGCCGCCCAAGCCGGCCGTCGGGGCCGCCTGCAACGGCTGCGGCGTCTGCTGCCTGGCCGAGCCCTGCCCGCTGGGCGTGCTGCTGAGCCGACGTGTCAAGGGCGCGTGCGCGGCTTTGCGTTGGGAGGGCGATCGCTATGTGTGCGGCGTGCTGGCCGCGCAACCAAGCGGGCTGCGTGGCTGGCTGGTCAGGCGCTGGATCGCCGCCGGAGCCGGTTGCGATTGCTCGCTGGAAGTCGGGGGCAAGCCCTAGCAGCACAGGCAGCCGACGCGGCTAGGATTTTTGGCTTCAGCTGTCACGCCGAGGAAGCCGCATGAAATCCCTGCACCGTATCCTGCCCCTGCTCGCCGCGCTGACGCTGAGCGCGGCCGGCGCCGCGCCGCTGCGCTGGGCCGCGCAGAACGACATCCTGACGTTGGATCCGCACTCGCAGGACCACAACACGTCCAACGCGATCGGCAACCACATCTACGAGGGCCTCACGCGGCTGGGCAAGGACTACCGGCCCGAGCCGTCACTGGCCACGAAGTGGACCTACGTGTCGCAGACGCAGGTGCGCTTCGACCTGCGCCGCGGCGTCAAGTTCCATGACGGCTCGCCGTTCACGGCGGACGATGTGGTGTTCAGCTTCGGCCGCATCACGCAGCCGCAGGGCACCAAGCAGACCTATGTGTCGGGCATCAAGGCCATCAGCAAGATCGACGACCACACGGTGGACCTGGTGCTGGAGGCACCCACGCCGATGCTGCTGCAAAACATCATCAGCTTCCCCATAGTGAGCAAGGCGTGGTCGGAGAAGAACAACACGACCAGCACGCAGGACTACAAGGCCAAGGAAGAGAACTTCGCTTCGCGCAATGCAAACGGCACCGGCCCGTACCGGCTGGTGAGCTGGCAGCCCGACCAGGCCGTGAAGATGGTGGCCAACAAGGACTGGTGGGACAGGAACGCCAGCAACGTCACCGAGCTGAGCTACCTGCCGATCAAGAGCGCGCCCACGCGCGTCGCGGCGTTGCTGTCGGGCGACGTGGACATCGTCACCGACATCCCGCCGCAGGACTTCTTCAAGCTCAAGGAGCAGGGCAAGGTGCGACTGCTGGAGGGGTCCGAGATCCGCACCATCTTCTTCGTCATGGACGAGGGCAGCGACGAGCTGCGCGAGTCGAGCGTGAAGGGTCGGAACCCGTTCAAGGACAAGCGCGTGCGCGAGGCCATGAACCTCGCGCTGGACCGCGAGGCGATCAAGCGCAGCATCATGCGCGGACTGTCGGTGCCGGCGGCGCTGATGATCGCGCCGGGCGTCAACGGCTACGACGCCGCATTGGACGCGCCGCTGAAAGCCGATGTCGCCAAGGCCAGGAAGCTGCTGGCCGACGCCGGCTACCCCAACGGCTTCGAGCTGCCGCTGCACTGCCCCAACAACCGCTACGTGAACGACGAGCAGGTCTGCCAGGCGGCGGTGTCCATGTGGGCGCGCATCGGCGTGAAGGTGCGGCTGATCGCGGCGCCCTTCTCCACCCACAGCCAGACCTTCCAGCGCGGCGAGTCGCCGTTCTTCATGCTGGGCTGGGGCGTTTCAACCTACGACGCGCTGTACGGCATGCAGGCCTGGGGCCACACGCGCACGCAGGGGGCGGACGGCAACTTCAACTTCGGCAAGATCAGCGACGCGGCGCTGGACGCGCTGATTCAAAAGATCAAGTTCGAGCCCGACGTGCCCAAGCGCAACGCGCTCATCCGCGAGGCGCTGCTGCGCATCCGCGACGAGTCCCTGTTCATCCCCATCCACCACCAGATCCGGCCCTGGGCGATGAAGCCCGGCGTGACCACGCTGCACCGCTCCAACGACTATTTCGAGGCGCGCTACACGACCGTGAAGTGAGCCGGCGGTTTCGGCGATCATCCGGGTTCCTAACCCAGGAGGACCGCCGATGAAACTGCGCATGGCCACCGCCGCGCTTCTGGTGTGCGCATCGCTCGCCGCCTACGCCCCTGCCAACGCCAACACGCTGCGCTGGGCTGCACAGAACGACGTCCAGACGCTGGACCCGCACTCGCAGAACCACTCCGCGACGACCACGCTGACGGGCTATGTCTACGAGGGCCTGACCCGCTACACGGAGAAGTTCGACATCGAGCCGGCGCTGGCCACCAAGTGGACCTACGTCAGCCCGACCCAGGTACGTTTCGAGCTGCGCCGCGGCGTGAAGTTCCACGACGGCACGCCCTTCACCGCCGATGACGTGGTGTTCAGCTTCCAGCGCATCCGCCATCCGGCCAGCAACATGGTCATCTTCAGCTCCGGCGTGAAGGAGGTGCGCAAGGTCGACGACTTCACGGTCGACCTGATGCTGGACGCGCCCAATCCGGTGCTGCTGCGCAACCTGACTTTCGTGCGTGTGCTCAGCAAGGCCTGGGCGGTCAAGAACAAGTCCGAGAACCCGCAGGACTTCAAGGCCAAGGAGGACACCTTCGCGGCCCGCAACGCGATGGGCACCGGCCCGTTCAAGCTGACCAGCTGGACACCCGACCAGAAGCTCACGATGGTGGTCAACAAGGACTGGTGGGACAAGCCACGCAGCAACGTCACCGAGCTGACCTACCTGCCCATCAAGTCCGACGCGACGCGCGTGGCGGCACTGCTGTCGGGCGCGCTGGACCTGCTGACCGACCTGCCGCCGCAGGACGTCGCCAAGCTGAAGGCCGACCCGCGGCTCAAGGTCATCGACGGCCCTGAGAACCGCACCATCTTCTTTGCGATGGACCTCGGCAGCAACGAGATCAAGGGCTCCAACATCAAGGGCAAGAACCCGTTCAAGGACAGGCGCGTGCGCGAGGCGATGTCGCTGGCCATCGACCGCGAGGCCATCAAGCGCAGCCTGATGCGCGGCCTGTCGATACCTGCGGCCGTCATGGTGGCGCCCGTGACCCTCGGCTGGTCACAGGAGCTGGACGCCGTGCAGAAACCCGACCTGGCGCGTGCCAAGCAGCTGATGCTGGATGCCGGCTATGCCGACGGCTTCGAGACGCCACTGGCCTGTCCGAACGACCGCTACGTCAACGATGAGGAGATCTGCCAGGCCGTGGTGTCGATGTGGGCCCGCATCGGCATCAAGACCAAGCTGACCACGCAGCCCATGACGCAGCACTCCGCCGCGCTGCAGCGCTACGAGCTGCCGCTGTACCTGTACGGCTGGGGCGTGACGACGTTCGACGCGCAGTACACGCTGCAGGACATTGTCCACACGAAGACCAGCGGCGCCGACGGCAAGGGCAACTACTCGCGCGTCAGCGACGCAAAGGTGGATGCGCTGGTGCAGCAGATGAAGGTCGAGACCGATGCGCCCAAGCGCCTGGCGCTGATGCAGGAAGCGCTGAAGCGCACGCGCGACGAGGTGCTGTTCATCCCCATCCACCACCAGGTGCGCCCGTGGGCGATGAAGGCGGGCGTCACCATTCCGCATGCGGCCAACGATGCGCCGCAGGTTCGCCTGGCGACGATGAAGTGAGTCAAGGCCGGTGCCGGCTTGCCGGCACCGGCCCTGCGGGCTGGCTGCGTGCGTTCCAATCCGCACCATGAGCGACGCCGCCTTCCAGCCCACCCACATCACGCCGAGCGACGAGCAGCTCGCCATCCAGCTGCTGCGAACCCGACTGCTGCTGGTGCAGGCCAATGCCGGTGCGGCCAAGACGACGACGCTGGCACTGCGCATCGCGCAGGCACTGCAGCGCGGCGCGCAGCCGGACACTGTGCTCGCGCTGACCACTACCGCACCCGCTGTCACCGCGTTGAAGGAGCGGCTGGCCCACATCGGCCTGCCGAGAGCCGTCGTGCAGCAGCTGCGCATCCAGACCTTCGAAGCCTTCAGCCTGGCCGTGCTGGCCGAGGCGGAGGGCGGCAAAGCGCAGGTCGTCACGTCACACGAGCTCGTCAAGCCCTACGTGGTGCGCGCCATCGAGCGCGCCCAGTCGCTGCCCGAGGAGCGGCATCCCGAAGATCTGCTGACGCAAGCCCTGCCAGGCGATCTTGTCGAAGGGCTGCTGGATTCCTTCGACGTGCTGAAGGGCCGCATGGTGGTGGAGCACCTCGACCCCGAACAGCGCATGACGCCCGAGCTGGCCGACGAGCTGGGCTTCGGCTATCTGACGATGCGCGCCTGGCGTTGCTACGAGTTCATCCGCCGGGGCGGCCATCCCGACCGACCCGAGTTCCGCTTCGACGGCGACGGCCCCTACGACCTGGCCCGGCTGCTGATGAGCGGCGAGATCGCGGCCGGTGACGCGGCGCTGCAGCTCAACCTGTCGCTGATCTGCGTCGACGAGATGCACGACGTGAACCGCGCCGCCTTCACCGTGCTGAAAGCCGTGCTGGCCGCCAACCCGCGCGCCGCCTTCGTCGGCGTTGGCGACCGCGATCAGGTCATCCACTCGCAGACGGGCGCCGATGCCGGCTTCATGGGCGAGCATTTCCACGCGGAGATCGGCAGGCCCGCGGTGCTGCCGCTGACCCGCAGCCGGCGCTTCAGCCCCCAACTCGCCCGCCACGTCGGCGCACTCGCGCGCAAGCCCTACGCGGCGGACGATGCGGTCCAGACACACATCCACCTCGAACGCTGCGAGTCGCCCCGGCTCGCCGCGGCCTTCATCGCCCGCCAGGCGCAGGCCCACCACCAGCAGCAGGCGCTGACCAGTCTGCGCGTGCTGGTGCGCCATGCCGCGCAGTCCGTAGCCATCGAGCATGAGCTGCTGCGCCTGGGCGTGCCCTACGCCGCCGTCGGCTTCGCGCCCTACCTGGAGCGAGCCGAGACGCTGCTGGTGCGCGGCCTGTACGCCCACGCGCTCGACGACTTCACCGGCTTCGAGGACCCCGCGCACCGCACCCGGCTGCTGAACGCGCTGCTGCTGTTTTCGGGCGCCAAGGTCGACAGCATCGAGTTGCGCCACTTGGACAGCGCCGAGGCACAGCGCGTGGCGGTGGCGCAGGCAGCGGCAGACCTCGACGCAACGCGCGCCTTCATCGACGGCCACGTGTTGCGCAGTGCGAACGCTAGCGCCCGGCGTCAGCTGGACGCCGCGATGGCGATTCTGCGCCGCAATGACTTCGACGCGTTCGAAGCCTCTTTCCTGAAGGCGCTGGACCCGCTGACGCTGGCCGCCCGCGTCTTCGTGCGCCGGCAGGATGCCGAACAGGCAGCGGACCACATGACCCAGCTGCACCACGTCGCCCTGCACGAAAGCGCCGGGGTGGCCGGCGCGTTCCGGCTGTTCTCGGCCATGGACCAGGCCCGGCGGCGCCAGCGCGCCAACGACCGGGTGGTGCTGTCGAGCATCGAGGCCGCGAAGGGGCTGGAGTTCGATCACGTCATCGTGCCGCACCTCTCGCGCGGCGAGTTCGGTGAAGGCGCCAGCGAAAACCGCAACCTGCTGTACGTGGCCATGACCCGCGCCCGGCAGCGCCTGACACTGACCTTCGACCCGACCCGCCCGTCACGCTTCCTGACGGACGCGGCCCTGATCGACTGACGCTGCGAGCACTGCCATGAAGCCTCCCGTCATCAACTTCTCCACGCTGCAGGCGACCGTCGAAATCACCGCGACGCTGGCCTTCGCGTTGTCAGGCCTGCTGGCCGGCGCCCGCAAGCAGCTGGACGTGGTGGGCCTGTGCGTCGTCGCGGGCCTGTCGGCCTTCGGCGGCGGCACGCTGCGCGACGTGCTGCTGGACCGCCGGCCGTTCTTCTGGGTCGAGCATGCCGACTGGCTCTGGGCGCTGATGGCCCTGTCATTCGGCGCCATGCTGTTCATGCGCCATCGCCACCTCGCGCTCACAGAGAAGGCCATCCAGTGGCCGGACGCGCTTGGCCTGGGACTGTTCACGGCCAGCGGCACGTCGCTGGCGCTGGAGGCCGGGATGCCGGGCATCGTGGCCGTGCTGATGGGCGTCATCACCGCCACCTTCGGCGGTGTGCTGCGGGACATCGTCTGCAACGAGATTCCGGCCGCGTTCAACGACCACCGCCCCTACGCGCTGTGCAGCTTCGTCGGCGGCTGGGTGATGGTGGCCATGGTGCATGCCAGCGCGCCGCCGTGGGCCGCCATCAGCGCGACGGCAGCCGTGGCGATGCTGCTGCGCGGCCTGGCACTGTGGACCGGCTGGACGCTGCCGGCGTGGCGCATCGACGGGCGCTGACACATGACAGGACCGCGCTTCCGGTTCCCGCCGCGCCGGACGGATTTCCTCAGTTGAAGAAGCCGCGGTGCAGTCCCATCCTGCCATGCAACTTCAACCAGGAGACGCACCCTGGCCACCAGACTCGATCCCATCAGTTGGGGCAAAGGCAAATCGAGCACCTACAGCAAGATCCCCCTGGGCAACCTGGCCAAGGCCGCTAGCGAAGACCTGCAGCAGCTCGACGAAAAGGCGATCCAGCGCGTCAAGCTGAGCGTGCAAGCAACTGCAGCTTCATCCTGGTGCTGCGCGACAAGAAGAACGACAAGTTCGAGGCGATGGAGGTCGCCGTGAAGGGCTAAGAGGCGCTGAACGCCAAGCTGGCGAGCGCCAGCGCCAAGGTCGTCAACATCTCGCCCGACAAGATCGAGAAAATCATCAAGGGCGCTGCCAAGGCGCACGCGGACAAGTCAAGACCACCGTCATCCAACGATGACAACCTCGACTTCGGCGGCATCACCGGCACGGTGGTCCTGTGCGCGCATGGCCGGCCGAAAGGTCTGCCGTCGGGCCGCGTCATCGGCGAAGAGTTCGGCCACCGCAAGCCGGAAGACATCGTCAAGCTGCTGACCGGGCACAAGAAGGCCAGCGAGCGCATCGGCAAGGACTTCAACGGCAAGATCGTGCTCAGCGGCTGCTTCACCGCGTCCGGCGGGCCGGAGGGCAGCAAGCAGGACGATCCGTTTGCCGCCAAGGTGCTGGCGGTGCTGCGCAAGAAGGGCTATGCCAAAGCCGTCGTGGTGGGCATGCCGGGCCCGTCCATCACCGCCCGGGAAGACGGCGAGAAAGCCGGCGACGGACAGACCATGAAACGCGGCGACAAGCATGTGCTGGTCAACCAGAACAGCGTCGAGAACATTCGCAAGCTGGACAAGCTGGAGGCCGAGGAGAAGAAGCTCGCGGAGAAACTGACCAGTACCGTGGACAGCTACAACAAGCTGGTGACGCCGCGCAACGAGGCCGACACCGAGTACACGGCGCTGAAGAAGCAGTTTGAAACTGCCAAGATCGCCACCCAGCTGGCGCCCAAGGCCTTCCTCGCCGATCGCGAGACCTTGAAGCTCTTCAAGAAGATTGCCGCCGCGAAGAAGACTTTTGAGGGCCTGGAGTCGAAGCTGAGCGATGCCAAGAAGGACTACGACAAGGCCAAGAAGGCGTACGACACGAAGAAGAAAGCCATTGACGACACCGGCCTGCGCAAGACCATGTGGCCCAGGTTACCGGCAACTTCGGCCTGCGCACGCTGAACTGAATGCTGCCGACCGCGCCCCACCGGCGCGGCACACCCGCAACACAAACGGCCGCCGGGAGGCGGGCGTCATGGCGTGCAAATATCGCGTCAGCTCATGCGTTCAGACGCGCCCGCGCGGCGGCGTACTCGCGCTTCAGGCGCGCGACCAGCTCCGCAGCGGGCACCACGGCCTTCACCGCACCGATGCCCTGACCGCTGCCCCAGATGTCCTTCCAGGCCTTGGCCGCGCCGCCGCCGAAGTTCATCGCGCTGGGGTCGCTCTCGGGCAGCTTGTCCGGGTCCAGACCGGCCGCCACGACCGAGCCACGCAGGTAGTTGCCATGCACGCCGGTGAACAGGTTGCTGTAGACGATGTCGTCGCTGTTGCTGGCTACGATCAGCTGCTTGTAGTCGTCGCTGGCACGCGCTTCTTCGGTCGCGATGAACGCGGAGCCGATGTAGGCCAGGTCCGCGCCCATGGCTTGCGCGGCCAGCACCGCATCGCCGGTGGCGATGGCGCCCGACAACGCCAGCGGTCCGTCGAACCACTCGCGGATCTCCTGGATCAGCGCGAACGGGCTCTTCACGCCCGCGTGGCCGCCAGCGCCCGCTGCCACGGCGATGAGGCCGTCGGCGCCCTTCTCGATGGCCTTGCGGGCGAACTTGTTGTTGATGATGTCGTGCATCACGATGCCGCCCCACGCGTGCACGGCTTGGTTCACGTCCTCACGCGCGCCCAGGCTCGTGATGATGATGGGCACCTTGTACTTGGCGCACACCTGCATGTCGTGCTCAAGCCGCTCGTTGCTCTTGTGAACGATCTGATTGATGGCGAACGGCGCGGCCGGCTTGTCCGGATTGGCGCGGTTGTAGGCGGCCAGCTCGGTCGTGATCTCGGCCAGCCACTCGTCCAGCAGTTCGGCGGGGCGCGCGTTCAACGCCGGCATGGAGCCGACGATGCCGGCCTTGCACTGCGCGATGACGAGCTTGGGGTTGCTGATGATGAACAGCGGCGATCCGATGGCGGGCAGCGGCAGGTTCTTCAGGATGTCGGGCAGGGCCAAGTCTGTCTCCTCAGAAAGCGTCAAGCGCCAGTTCGGTCACGCTGTGCGCGCCATCGACGATGGCCGCACGCAGCGACGCGGTTCGCGGCAGGATGTGTTCAGCGTAGAAGCGCGCGGTCGTGATCTTGGCGGCCATGAAGGCTTTGTCAGTCGCCAACGCGTCTTCCGCGGCCAGCAGTGCACGCGCCAGTTGCCAGCCGGCGACGAGGTTGCCGGCCAGCATCAAGTACGGCACCGAGCCGGCATAGGCCGCGTTCGGATTCGCCTTCGCTGCGCCCGCGATGAAGTCGACCACGGCGAGGAAATCCTGGCGCGACGCACGCAGCGCCTTCAGCACGGCATGGGCTGCCACGCTGTCGCGCCGGGCCAGTTCACCCTCGGTCACCTCGATCTGGCTCGCGATACCGCGGGCGAGCTGGCCGCCGTCACGCGTGGTCTTGCGCCCCACCAGGTCGTTGGCCTGGATGGCGGTGGTGCCTTCGTAGATGGTCAGAATCTTGGCGTCGCGGTAGTACTGCGCCGCGCCGGTCTCCTCGATGAAGCCCATCCCGCCATGCACCTGAACGCCCAGGCTGGTGACCTCCAGGCTCATCTCGGTGCTGTAACCCTTCACCAGCGGCACCATGAAGTCGTAGAACGCCTGGTTCTGCTGGCGGGCGTCGGCGTCGGGGTGATGATGCGCCGCGTCGAAAGCCGCCGCCGCCGTGCTCGCCATCGCGCGGCAGCCTTCGGTCAGCGCGCGCATCGTCATCAGCATCCGGCGCACGTCGGGGTGATGGATGATGGCGGCGCTGCCGGCCACCGAGCCGTCCACCGGGCGCGACTGAACGCGGTCTCTCGCGTAGGTCACGGCCTTCTGATACGCGCGATCGGCGATGCCGATGCCCTGGATGCCCACGCCGTAGCGGGCCGCGTTCATCATGATGAACATGTACTCAAGGCCACGGTTCTCCTGGCCGATCAGCGTACCGACGGCGCCGCCGTGATCGCCGAACTGCAGGACAGCCGTTGGGCTCGCCTTGATGCCCATCTTGTGCTCGATGGACACGCAATGCGCGTCGTTGCGGCCGCCTAACGAGCCATCCGCGTTGACCATGAACTTTGGCACCAAGAACAGGCTGATGCCCTTCACGCCCTCCGGCGCGCCGGCCACGCGGGCCAGCACAAGGTGGACGATGTTCTCGGCCATGTCGTGCTCACCGTAGGTGATGAAGATCTTGGTGCCGAAGATCTTGTACGTGCCGTCGCTTTGCGGTTCGGCGCGCGTGCGCACCAGCGCCAGGTCCGAGCCGGCCTGCGGCTCGGTCAAGCACATCGTGCCGGTCCACGCGCCTTCCAGCAGCTTGGGGATGACGACGCGCCGTTGCTCGTCGCTACCTGCCGTCAGCAGCGCCTCGACGGCACCGTCGGTCAGTAGTGGGCACAGCGCAAAGCTCATGTTGGCCGACTGCAACATCTCATTGCAGGCTGCCGCGATGGTCTTGGGCGCGCCCTGGCCACCGAACTCGCTCGGGTGCACCAGGCCCTGCCAGCCGCCTTCGGCATACGCACGAAACGCTTCCTTGAAGCCCGGCGTCGTCGTGACCACGCCGTCCTTCCAGCTCGACGGGTGCTTGTCGCCCTCGAAATTCAGCGGCGCGATAACGTTCTCGGTCAGCTTGGCGCACTCCTCCAGCACGGCACCCGCGGTGTCCAGGCCGTAGTCGGCGAAGGCAGGGACTTGCGCGGTGAGCGCATCCAGCCCGGCGAGGTGCTGGATGTTGAAGAGCATGTCCTTGACGGGAGCTTGGTAACTCATTTGTTCCTCCTGACGGAAACAAAAAGGGCGCCGCGACGACGGTCGGGGCGCCCGGCAGTGATCGGCGTGGTTTACAGCGCGGACACGAGTTCCGGCACGGCCGTGAACAGGTCGGCCTCCAAACCATAATCGGCCACCGAGAAGATCGGCGCTTCCGGGTCCTTGTTGATCGCGACGATGACCTTGGAGTCCTTCATGCCGGCCAGATGCTGGATGGCACCCGAGATGCCGGCCGCGATGTAGAGCTGCGGCGCAACGATCTTGCCAGTCTGGCCCACCTGCCAGTCGTTGGGCGCGTAACCCGCGTCCACGGCGGCGCGCGAGGCGCCCAGCGCCGCACCCAGCTTGTCGGCCAGCGGCGTCAGCACTTCCATGAACTTGTCGTTCGAGCCCAGCGCACGGCCGCCCGACACGATGATCTTGGCGGCGGTCAGCTCCGGGCGATCGCTCTTCGTCACCTCACGGCCAACGAAGCTGCTCTTGCCGGCATCGGCGGCAGCAGCCACCGTCTCGACCGCAGCGGAGCCGCCCGTGGCGGCGGCCGGATCGAAGCCGGTGGTGCGCACCGTGACGACCTTGGTCGCGTCGGTGCTCTGCACGGTCGCGATGGCGTTGCCGGCGTAGATCGGGCGTTCGAAGGTGTCAGCGCTGATGACCTTGGTGATGTCGCTCAGCTGCGCCACGTCCAGCAGCGCGGCCACGCGTGGCGCGACGTTCTTGCCGGCGGCGGTGGCAGGGAACAGCAGGTGGCCGTAGCCAGACGCCAGCGCGATCACCTGCGCGGCAACGTTTTCGGCCAGGCCTTCGGCCAGCGCCGCCGAGTCGGCATGCAGCACCTTCGCGACGCCGGCGATCTGCGCGGCAGCCGCAGCGGCGGCACCGGCGTTGTGGCCTGCCACCAGCACATGCACGTCGCCACCCAGCGCCGCGGCGGCGGTGACGGTGTTCAGGGTCGCCCCCTTGATGGAGGCGTTGTCGTGTTCAGCAATAACCAGCGCAGTCATCAGATCACCTTCGCTTCAGTCTTGAGTTTGTTCACCAGGGTGGCCACGTCCGGCACCTTCACGCCGGCACCGCGCTTGGGCGGCTCGCTGACCTTCAGCGTCTTGATGCGCGGCGCCACGTCCACGCCCAGGTCGGCCGGCTTGACGATGTCGAGCTGCTTTTTCTTGGCCTTCATGATGTTGGGCAGCGTCACGTAGCGCGGCTCGTTCAGGCGCAGGTCGGTGGTCACGACGGCCGGCAGGCTCAGCGCCACGGTTTCCAGACCGCCATCCACTTCACGCGTGACGTTGACCTTGTCGCCCACCACTTCCACCTTGGACGCGAAGGTACCTTGCGGCATGTCGGTCAGCGCGGCCAGCATCTGACCGGTCTGGTTGCAATCGTCGTCGATGGCCTGCTTGCCCAGGATGACCAGGCTAGGGCCTTCCTTGTCCACCAGCGCCTTCAGCAGCTTGGCGACGGCCAGCGGCTGCAGTTCTTCAGCCGTCTCGACCAGGATGGCACGGTCAGCACCGATGGCCATCGCTGTGCGCAGCGTCTCCTGGCATTGCGTGACACCGCAGGACACGGCGATCACTTCGGTGACGGCGCCCTTCTCCTTCAGGCGCACGGCCTCCTCGACAGCGATCTCGTCGAAGGGGTTCATCGACATCTTCACGTTGGCGATGTCTACGCCCGTGCCGTCGCTTTTCACGCGCACCTTGACGTTGTAGTCGACGACGCGCTTTACCGGGACCAAGACTTTCATCGAAAACTCCAGCTCGAATTGACGTAAACGTTAACCAGATTCTACGGTTGCTCCTCGGCGGAGCCGCGCTCAAAAAAGCACGATCGTTCGATTCTAGCCAGACACCGCAAGCCACTCCCGCAAGACTTTTTGGAGAGGCCTCTCGAATCACGAAGCTAGACTGCCGCGTCCCATGCAGATTGCCCTTCCTACAGGCCGAGAGATCGGCGTCTTCGACTCCGGCGTCGGTGGCTTCACGGTACTGCGCGAACTGCAGGCGCTGCTGCCCACGGCACGACTGCGCTACCTGGCCGACACAGCCTACGCACCCTATGGAGGCCGCAGCCCGGACGAGATCCGCGCCCGCAGCTTCGCGATCACCGAACACCTGATCGCCTGTGGCGCCGAGATGATCGTCGTCGCCTGCAACACGGCCACAGCGCACGCCATCGAGGCGCTGCGCGCGCGCTGGCCCGCGCTGCCCTTCGTCGGGACCGAGCCCGGCATCAAACCCGCCGTGGCGGCCACGCGCATAGGCCGCATCGGCTTGCTGGCCACCCCGGCCACCGCAGCCAGCGAGCGGCTGCGCGCGCTGATCGCGCGGCACATCGGCGATCGCCAGGTGGTCGTGCAGGGTTGCGCCGGCGTCGTGGATCACATCGAGGCCGGCGACCTGGACAGCCCGGCATTGCGAACGCTCGTCCAGCGTCACTGCGAACCCCTGCTGGCTGCCGGCGTCGACACCGCGCTCCTTGGCTGCACGCACTATCCGCTGATCGAGCCGCTGTGGCAGGCGGCGCTGGGCATCGAGGTGAAGTTGCTACGCATTGAGACCGCAGTGGCACGTCGGGCCCTGGACCTGTGGATCTCAAGCGCCGAATCACCGTCCCTCGAGATTGAAACCAGTGGCGACCCGGATGTGCTGCGCCACTGGATCGTCCGCGTGCTGGGCTGGCGAGAACCACAAGTTCAGCAGTGGCGCTCAAGTGTCCGCGCCAGCGGCCGATAGGCTCAAGATGAACATCGCCAATTCCACCGGCGTCAGCGCCGCCGTTACCAGCGCCTCGAATGGCACTCCCGGCACGGTTCAGGGAGCCGCCAGCACCCTGGTGCTGCGCAAGGCGCTGGACATTCAGGCTTCCGGCGCCGTGGCACTGCTGAACGCCCTGCCGCAGCAACCGGCCCTGGCGACCCAGGGCAACATCGGACGCAACGTCAACGCGTTCGCCTGACGGGCACGCCGCCCGGGAGCTGGTGCGCGGGACGGGACTTGAACCCGTACGCCTGTTGAGGGCGGCGGATTTTAAGTCCGCTGCGTTTACCGATTTCGCCACCCGCGCGTCGGCGGCATTATCCGGTCCGCACAAAAGAAAACGGGAGATCCGACATGTCGAATCTCCCGTGAATTTGGAGCGGGTAACGAGGCTCGAACTCGTGACCTCAACCTTGGCAAGGTTGCGCTCTACCAACTGAGCTACACCCGCGCATTTCGCCTGATCTCGCGATCAAACATCGGTGCGACCGATTTTTACTGGAGCGGGTAACGAGGCTCGAACTCGTGACCTCGACCTTGGCAAGGTCGCGCTCTACCAACTGAGCTACACCCGCATGGTGACTTATTTTGGAGGCGCGATCCGGAGTCGAACCGGACTAACCGGATTTGCAATCCGGGGCATAACCGCTTTGCTATCGCGCCGCCGTAAAACCCAAATCAAAATCGTTGGTGCGACTCTGATTTTTACTGATGAAAAAGGGAAGCCGGGGCTTCCCTTCTCTAAGAACTGGAGCGGGTAACGAGGCTCGAACTCGTGACCTCAACCTTGGCAAGGTTGCGCTCTACCAACTGAGCTACACCCGCATTGCTGAGCAATCGCTTGCGCAATCACATCCTGCAATTTTCACCAGATCGTTTCAGCGATCTAGAGAAGCTGGCATTGTAATCCAGTTTTTTGCTGGATGACAAGCCAGTCGTACTTCTTCAGTGTGGCACTACGGTGCTCTTGGTCGCACCCTCTTCCGGCTTGGCCGCGGCAACAGGGACTTCCTCGTCAGGCAGCGGTGTCGGCACGGCTTCCAGAGCGACTTCCAGCACGCGCTCGATCCAGCGCACCGGCACGATCTCGAGCTGGTTCTTCACGTTCTCCGGAATGTCCTGCAAGTCCTTGACGTTCTCTTCCGGGATCATCACGGTCTTGATGCCGCCTCGGTGAGCTGCGAGCAGCTTCTCCTTCAGGCCACCAATGGCGGTGACTTCGCCGCGCAGTGTGATCTCGCCGGTCATCGCGACATCGGCGCGCACCGGGATGCCGGTCAGCGCCGATACGAAGGCAGTGGTCATGGCCGCGCCGGCGCTCGGGCCGTCCTTGGGCGTAGCGCCATCGGGCACGTGAACGTGCACGTCGCGCTTCTCGAAGACCTCGTCCTTGATGCCCAGGCGGCGGGCGCGCGAGCGCACCACCGTGCGAGCCGCCTCGACGGACTCCTTCATCACGTCGCCCAGCGAGCCGGTGCGGATGATGTTGCCCTTGCCCGGCATCGCGGTGGCTTCGATGGTCAGCAGGTCGCCGCCTACTTCGGTCCACGCGAGGCCGACCACCTGACCGACCTGGTTCTTCTTCTCGGCGCGGCCGAAGTCGTACTTTCGCACACCGAGGAAGTCATGGAGGTTGTCCTCGGTCACGACGACCTTGCTGTCGTAGGTCTTGAGCTGGATGCCCTTGACCACCTTGCGGCAGATCTTGGACATCTCGCGCTCGAGCGAACGCACGCCGGCTTCCCGCGTGTAGTAGCGGATCACGCCACGCACGGCCGACTCGGTGACGTCCAGTTCCTCGTCCAGCACGCCGTTGTTCTTGCGTTGCTTGGGGAGCAGGTAGGTCTGCGCGATGTTGACCTTCTCGTCCTCGGTGTAGCCCGAGAGGCGGATCACTTCCATCCGGTCCAGCAGTGCCGGTGGGATGTTCATCGAGTTCGACGTGGCGACGAACATCACATCGGACAGGTCGAAGTCGACCTCGATGTAGTGGTCACCGAAGGTGTGGTTCTGCTCGGGGTCGAGCACTTCCAGCAACGCCGAAGACGGGTCGCCGCGGAAGTCCATGCCCAGCTTGTCGATCTCGTCGAGCAAGAACAGCGGGTTGCGCGTGCCGACCTTGGTCAGCGACTGCAGCACCTTGCCCGGCATGGAGCCGATGTAGGTGCGGCGGTGGCCGCGGATCTCGGCTTCATCGCGCACGCCGCCCAGCGCCATGCGGATGAACTTGCGCCCGGTGGCGCGCGCCACGCTCTGGCCGAGCGAGGTCTTGCCGACGCCCGGAGGGCCGACCAGGCACAGGATGGGCGCCTTGACCTTGTCGACACGCTGCTGCACCGCGAGATATTCAAGGATCCGGTCCTTGACCTTCTCGAGGCCGTAGTGGTCTTCGTTCAGCACGTCCTCGGCGTTCTTGAGGTCGTGCTTGATCTTGGTCTTCTTGCTCCAGGGCAGGTTGACCAGCGTGTCGATGTAATTGCGCACCACCGTCGCTTCGGCGGACATGGGCGACATCAGCTTGAGCTTCTTCAGCTCGGCGTCGGCCTTCTTGCGTGCCTCCTTGGGCATCTTGGCGGCGAGGATCTTCTTCTCGAGCTCCTCCATGTCGGCGCCTTCTTCGCCGTCGCCGAGTTCCTTCTGGATGGCCTTGACCTGCTCGTTCAGGTAGTACTCTCGCTGGCTCTTCTCCATCTGGCGCTTGACGCGGCCACGGATGCGCTTTTCGACCTGCAGGATGTCGACTTCGTGCTCGAGCAGGTCGAGCAGCTTTTCCAGACGCTTGGCCACGTCGGCCAAGTCCAGCACGGCCTGCTTGGCGTCGAGCTTCAGCGGCAGGTGGGCAGCAATGGTGTCACCCAGACGACCCGGGTCGTCGATGCCACCGATGGACGTGAGGATCTCGGGCGGGATCTTCTTGTTGAGCTTGACGTACTGATCGAACTGCTGCGTGACCGCGCGGCGCAGTGCTTCGACTTCCGGCGCGTGCTCGGTCTCGGGCGGGATGGGCGTGACTTCGGCAACGAAGTGCTCGCCCGGCTCGCTGATGGAACTGGTGGTGGCGCGCTGCAGGCCTTCGACCAGCACCTTCACGGTGCCGTCAGGCAGCTTCAGCATCTGCAGGATGCTGGAGACGCAGCCGACCTCGAACATGTCTTCGGCCTTGGGCTCGTCCTTGCCGGCGGCCTTCTGGGCGACCAGCATGATCTGGCGGCCAGCTTCCATCGCGGCTTCCAGCGCCTTGATGGACTTGGGACGCCCGACGAACAGCGGGATGACCATGTGCGGGAACACGACCACGTCACGAAGCGGCAACAGCGGCAGCGTGATCGGGTCGGCGGGGAGGATGGGATGTCCGGACATGAAGACCTCTCTTTCTCAGGCCGATGTGCGGCCTGAGGGGGCAAATGCAAGTTGAGGGCTTGGTGGAGGGCTCAGGCGCTGGCCTTTTGCTCGCGATATACCAGCAAGGGGCGTGCCGACGTGTCCTCGATGTTGTGCTCGTCCAGCACGACCTTTTCGACGCCATCCAGCGTCGGCAGCTCGAACATCGTGTCGATCAGCGATTGCTCCATGATGGAACGCAGGCCGCGGGCGCCGGTCTTGCGCGCCAGCGCCTTGCGCGCAATGGCGGCGAGCGCGGGCTTGCGGATTTCCAGCTCGACGCCGTCCATCTCGAACAGCTGCTGGTACTGCTTGACCAGCGCGTTCTTGGGCTCGGTCAGGATCTGCACCAGCGCGTCTTCCGTCAGCTCGCCCAGCGTCGCGACGACGGGCAGGCGGCCGACCAGTTCGGGGATCAGGCCGAACTTGATGATGTCTTCGGGCTCGCACTCGCGAAAGACCTCGCCGACCTTCTTGTCGGACTTGCTCTTCACGGTAGCGCCGAAGCCGATGCCGGACTTCTCGCTGCGGTTCTGGATGACCTTTTCCAGGCCGTCGAAGGCGCCGCCGCAGATGAACAGGATGTTGGTCGTGTCGATCTGCAGGAAATCCTGGTTCGGGTGCTTGCGACCACCCTGCGGCGGCACCGAAGCCATCGTGCCTTCGACGAGCTTGAGAAGCGCCTGCTGCACGCCTTCGCCGGACACGTCGCGCGTGATGGAGGGGTTGTCGGCCTTGCGCGAGATCTTGTCGATCTCGTCGATGTAGACGATGCCGCGCTGCGCACGCTCGACGTCGTAATTGCAGTTCTGCAGCAGCTTCTGGATGATGTTCTCGACGTCTTCGCCGACGTAGCCGGCCTCGGTCAACGTCGTTGCATCGGCGATCACGAACGGCACGTTCAGCAGTCGCGCTAGCGTCTGTGCCAGCAGCGTCTTGCCGGAGCCCGTGGGGCCGATCAGCAGGATGTTGCTCTTGGACAGCTCGACCGAATCCTTGGTCGCCGCCATGTGGCGCAGGCGCTTGTAATGGTTGTAGACCGCCACCGCCAGCGTGCGCTTGGCGACATCCTGGCCGATGACGTAATTGTCCAGGCTGGTCTTGATCTCGTTGGGCGTGGGCAGGTCGGACTTGCCCGCACGCGCCGCGGGCTCGGGCGCCGGGATCTCGTCGCGGACGATGTCATTGCAGAGTTCGATGCACTCGTCGCAGATGAACACCGACGGGCCGGCGATCAGTTTCTTGACCTCGTGCTGACTCTTGCCGCAAAACGAGCAGTAAAGAACTTTTTCGCTGGAGGTGCCTTTTTTGTCGGCCATGGGTCTGCTCGGGGAATGCCAGAAATCAGGCGGGGTGCCTGAATGATGATAGTCCAAACGATCTCGGGGCCCTTGTGGGGATAAGGGCCCCGATTTCGTTGTGAATCCGGGGGCAGTTACAGCCCCTCACGACTTCAGGGCCGGTGTTCCAGCACCTGGTCGATCAGGCCATAACCCTGGGCCTCGGCGGCGGACATGAAGTAGTCGCGCTCGGTGTCAGCCTGGATTTTCTCCAGGCTCTGGCCGGTGCGCTCGGCCAGGATGCGGTTCAAAGCGTCGCGGGTCTTCAGGATTTCACGCGCATGGATCTCGATGTCCGTCGCCTGACCCTGCGCGCCGCCCAGAGGCTGGTGGATCATGACCTTGGCGTTGGGCAGCGAGAAGCGCTTGCCCTTGGCACCAGCCGTCAGCAGAAATGCACCCATGCTGGCCGCCATGCCCATGCACAGCGTGGAGACATCCGGCTTGATGAAGTTCATCGTGTCGTAGATCGACATGCCGGCCGACACGCTGCCGCCCGGACTGTTGATGTAGAGCGAGATCTCCTTGTCCGGGTTCTCGCTCTCCAGGAACAGCAATTGCGCGACCACCAGGTTGGCCACTGCGTCATTGACTGGGCCGACCAGGAAGATGATGCGCTCGCGCAGCAGGCGCGAGTAGATGTCGTACGCGCGTTCGCCGCGGCCCGACTGTTCGATGACCATGGGCACCATGCCCAGATTGCTGGTGTCGAGAGCGCTCATTCAGATCCTTGAAAACAAATTCAGCAACAACCGTTATGGGGGCGGATTATGGCCACGCAAGAAAGAAGGCGCCGGGCCTCGCGGCGCGGCGCCTTCCCGGTGTGGGGGCAAATCAGTTGCCGGCGGCCATCAGTTCGTCGAAAGGCAGGGCCTTGTCGGTCACCTTGGCGGTAGCCAGCACGAAGTCCGTGACGTTGTTCTCGACCACCACGGCCTCAACCTCGGCCATGCGCTCGCGGTCCGTCAGGTACCAGCGCATCACTTCCGCGGGCTTCTCGTAACTCTGCGACAGTTCCTCGATGTGGGCCTGCAGCTGGGCCGGCTTGGCCTGCAGATTGTTGGCGCGAACCAGCTCGGCCACGACCAAACCGAGGCGCACGCGGCGCTCGGCCTGCGGCTTGAAGATGTCGGCGGGGATCTCGGCCTTGTCGGCATCCTTGACACCACGCTTCTTCAGGTCCTCGCGGGCCTGGCCGACCATGCGCTCGGCCTCGCCTTGCACCAGCGCGTTGGGCACGTCCAGTTCCGAGACGGCCACCAGGGCGTCCATCACGGCGCCCTTGTTGCGGGCCAGCACGCGGAACTTCACTTCGCGCTCGAGGTTCTTCTTGATGTCGGCGCGCAGGGCTTCGACGGTCGCATCCTTGATGCCAAGCGACTTGGCGAACGCCTCGTTCACTTCGGGCAGGTGCTGCGCCTCGATCTTCTTGACCGTGACGAGGAAGTCGGCTTCCTTGCCGGCCACGTCCTTGCCGTGATAGTCCTCGGGGAACTGCAGCGGGAAGGTCTTGCTCTCGCCGGCCTTCATACCGCGTACAGAGGCGTCAAACTGCTCCAGCATCTGGCCTTCGCCGATCAGGAACTGGAAGCCTTCGGCCTTGCCGCCCTGGAAGGGCTCGCCGTCGATCTTGCCTTCGAAATCGATGGTGACGCGGTCGCCCACAGCAGCCACGTCGGCGGCGGCCCGCTGGGCAAAGCTGCGGCGCTGCTTGCGCAGGATCTCGACGGTCTTGTCGATGGCTTCTTCGGTCACGTCGCTGGTGACGCGCTCGACTTCAGCGGCGGCCAGATCGTTGATCTTGACCTCGGGGTAGACCTCGAAGGTCGCGTCGAAGGCCATCTGGCCTTCCGGGGCCTGGTCCTTCTGCTCGATGCGGGGCATGCCGGCCACGCGCAGCTGCGCCTCGTTGGCGGCGGCATTGAAGGCGGCGCCGAGTTTGTCGTTGACGACCTCGTACTGCACCGAGTAGCCGTAGCGCTGGGCCACGACGTTCATCGGCACCTTGCCTGGGCGGAAGCCGTCGGCCTTGACGGTGCGAGCCAGCTTCTTCAGACGGGCTTCGACTTCGCTGTTGATCTCAGAGGCCGCCACGTTCAGGGTGATGCGGCGTTCCAGCTTTTCGAGGGTTTCGACGGTGACGGCCATGATGAACTCGGGAACAGTTGAAGGACAGTGGTGCGCGGGGCCGGACTCGAACCGGCACGCCCGTGAAGGCGTCAGGACCTAAACCTGGTGCGTCTACCAATTTCGCCACCCGCGCAACGGGTTGGTTCTGGCGGGACTGCTGCGGGAGCAACCCCCTTAGACACGATTTGGGCGATTCGGCAAACCGGCGATTGTAGCGACCCCGCGCGGCTTGGCCGCCGCCCGGCCCGCGGGGCGGCAAAACCCTAGGCCGGGATCACGTCCGCTCGACGATCTCCGTGTCGTGGAACTCGCTGAGCAACCGCGTGTGCTCCTCGGGCCGCTGCACGCGGAACCAGGCCGCGTACATGGCCGGCAGCGCCAGCAGCGTCAGCACGGTCGCAACGATGAGGCCGCCCATGATGGCCACGGCCATCGGCCCCCAGAAAACGCTGCGCGACAGCGGGATCATGGCCAGCACGGCCGCCGCTGCCGTCAGCACGATGGGGCGGAAGCGCCGCACCGCGGACTCGACGATGGCAGACCAGTCCGGCACGCCACGGGCGCGGTCCTGCTCGATCTGGTCGATCAGGATCACCGAGTTGCGCATGATCATCCCCATCAGCGCGATGACGCCCAGTTGCGCCACGAAGCCGAACGGCCGGCCCAGCAGCAGCAGCGCCATCGCAACCCCGGCAATGCCCAGCGGCCCGGTCAGGAACACCAGCATCGCACGGCTGAAGCTCTGCAGCTGCAGCATCAGCAGCGTGAAGGTGATGAACAGCATCAGCGGGATGCCCGCGAAGATAGAGCCCTGGCCCTTGCTGCTCTCTTCCACCGCACCGGCGGTCTGGATGCCATAGCCCACCGGCATCTGTTTTTGCAGCTCGTCCAGCTGAGGCCGAAGTTGCTGGGTCACCGTCGCGCCCTGCAGCCCCTCGGCGACATCGCCCTGCACGGTGACCGCGTACTGCCGGCCCTCGCGCCACATGACGCCGGGTTCCCAGACGAACTCGACCTTGGCGATCTGCGTCAGCGGAATCGCGCGGCCGGTGCTGGTGGGCACGTAGGCGCTGGCGATGTCGGTGATGACGGCGCGCTCCTCCAGCGGCTGCCGCAGCACGATGTCGATGAGCTTGTCGGCCTCGCGGTACTGCCCGATGACACTGCCCGACAGCAGCGTGCGCGCAGATTGCGCCAGGCTCTGGCTGGTGACGCCCAGCGCCCGGGCCTTGTCCTGGTCCACGTTCAGGCGCAGCGCCTTCACGTTCTCGTTCCAGTTGTCGTTGACACCGCGCATGTTGGCGTTGGCGCGCAGGATGTCCTTGGCCTGATCGGCCCAGTCGCGCACGACCTTCGGGTCCGGCCCGGTCACGCGGAACTGCACCGGGTACGGCACCGGCGGGCCGGTGGGCAGCAGCTTGGCGCGGCCGCGCGCCTCCGGGAATTCCTCGGCCAGCACGACGGGCAGGCGCTGACGCAGTTCCTCGCGCGCCACGAGATCCTTGGGCAGCAGGATGACCTGCGCCACGTTGGCCTGCGGGAAGATCTGGTCCAGCGGCAGGTAGAAGCGCGGCACGCCCGAACCCACCCAGGTCGTCACCGACGCGATAGACGGCTCCTTCATCATGCGCGCCTCGAAGCGCTTGGCCAGCACCTCGGTCTCCTGGATGGTGGAGCCTTCGGGCAGCCACAGGTCCACCAGCACCTCGGGACGGGTGGAATCGGGGAAGAACTGCTGCTGCACACGGCCCATGCCCAAGATGCCCAGCGCAAAGATCAGCAGCATGATCAGGATGGTCTTCCAGCGGTGCTCAACGCACCAGCGCACCACGCCGCGGAAGCGGTTGTAGAACGGCGTGTCGAACAGCTCGTGCACCTCGCCATCGGCGGCCGGCTTGGACTTCAGCAGCAACGCGCCCAGGTAGGGCACGAAGTAGACGGACACCAGCCAGGAGATGACCAGCGCCGCCGCCGTGACCGCGAAGATCGCGAACGTGTACTCGCCCACCGCGGACTTCGCCAGCCCGATGGGCAGGAACCCCACCGCCGTGATCAGCGTGCCTGTCAGCATGGGCATTGCCGTCACGTCGTAGGCATAGGTGGCGGCGTGCATCTTGTCGTAGCCCTCTTCGAGCTTGCGCACCATCATCTCGACGGCAATGATGGCGTCGTCCACCAGCAGCCCCAGCGCGATGATCAGTGCCCCCAGCGAGATCTTGTGCAGGCCCACGCCCCAATAGAACATGGTCACGAACGTGATGGCCAGCACGAGCGGGATGGTGATGCCGACGACCAGCCCAGGCCAGATGTCAAGGCGCAATCCGCCACCCGGTTTGGCATGCAGGCCCAGCGAGACGAAGCTGACCACCAGCACGATGACGACGGCCTCGATCAGCACCTTCACGAACTCGCTCACTGACGTGGACACGGCCTTGGGCTGGTCCTGGATCTGCTCCAGGTGAATGCCGGCGGGCAGCTCCTTCTCGATGCTCTTCAACGTCGCGCCCAGCGCCTTGCCCATCGCGATGATGTCGCCGCCCTTGGCCATGGAGACACCTAGCGCCAGCACCTCCCTGCCCTGGTGCCGAACCTTGGCGGCGGGCGGGTCGGCATAGGCGCGCTGGATGGTGGCGATGTCGCCGAGCCGGAACTGGCTCGCCGCCCCGGTCTGCGGGTTCACGGCACGGATGGGCACGTCCGCCAGCGCCTGCGTCGAGTTGAACTGCCCCTGCACACGCACCTGGAAGTTGGCGCTGCCGGCGTTCATCACGCCGGCCCCTTCAACCGCGTTCTGCGCGCCGATCTGCGCAATGACCTGGTTGAAGTCCAGGCCCAGCTGGGCCAGGCGCTTTTGCGAGATCTCGATGAACAGCTTCTCGGGCTGCACGCCAAATATCTCGACCTTCGCCACGTCCTTGACCTGCAGCAGCGTCTGGCGCACGCGGTCGGCGTGCTCGCGCAGTTCCTCGCGGCTGAAGCCATCGGCCGACAGCGCGTAGATGGAACCGTAGACGTCGCCGAATTCGTCGTTGAAGAACGGCCCCAGCACGCCCTGCGGCAGCGTGGCGCGCATGTCGTTGATTTTCTTGCGCGTCTGGTACCAGGTGTCAGACACGTCCTTGGGCGGCGTGTTGTCCTTCAGCTGGAAGATGGTCAGCGACTCGCCGGGCTTGGTGTACGAGCGGATCTTGTCCGCGTGGTTCACCTCCTGCAGCGTCTTCTCGATTTTGTCGGTGACCTGGTCGGCCATCTGCTGCGCGGTGGCGCCGGGCCAGAAGGCCTGTACGACCATCGCGCGGAAGGTGAACGGCGGGTCCTCGTCCTGGCCGAGCTGGAAATAGGCCGCGAAGCCCATCAGCATCAGCACCACCATCAGGTAGCGCGTGAGTGCCGGGTGCTCCAGTGCCCAGCGCGACACGTTGAAGCCGGAGGCCCCGGGCGTCTTGTGCGAAGGGATGTTCATGCGCGGCCCCAGCTCAGCGGGAGGCCGCGGCGGCCGGCGCGGGCGCTGCAGCCGTCTGGCGGGGCGGCACGTAGCGCTTGACCTTCTGACCCGGATTCAGTACGTGCACGCCGGCGACGACCACCTCCTGGCCCGGGCTCAATCCGCTGGCGACGACCACCTCGTTGCCCTGCGCGCCGCCGATCTGCACCGGCACCGGCTTCACCGTCATGGACGGGCCGTCCAGCACCCAGACCGAGGTCTTGCCGCCCTGCTCCAGCACGGCCGCCAGCGGCAGCTTCACGACGCCCTGGGTTTGCGGCAGGTCCAGCACCACGGTGGCGCTCTGGCCCAGCTGCACGTCCAGCTTGCCGGCATCGGCCTTGATGAGGAAGGTGCGCGTCACGGGGTCGGCGGCAGCCGCCACCTCGCGCAGCTTCAAAGGTGCCGTCTCGGTGCTGCCCCACAGGCGCATCTTCAGCGCGCCGGGCTGCGCGGCGGCGGCGCGCACGCGGGCGACCTGGTCCTCAGGCACCGAAAACACAATGTCGCGCGGACCTTGCAGTGCCACGGTCACGACCGGCGTGCCGGCAGCCAACACCTGCCCAGGCTCGGCATTGATGCCGGTCACGACGCCGGCGCCGTCGGCCACCAACTGCGCGTAACCGGCCTGGTTGCCCTGCACATCGGCCTGCGCCTTTGCCTGATCCAGCTGGGCCTGGGCGGCCTTGAAGGCCGAATCGCGCCGCTCCAGCTCGGCCGTGCTGATGAAGCCCTGGCGCTGCAGGTCGACGAAACGCTTGTAGTCGGCGCCCATCTGGTCGCGGTTGGTGCGCGCCGCAGCGACGCCGGCGGCGGCGGCAGCCTGCGCCAGCTTCAGGTCTTCGCCGTCAATGCGCGCCAGCACCTGCCCCGCCTTGACCGTGTCTCCCAGGTTCACCGCCCGCGTCAGCAGCTTGCCGGGCACGCGGAAGGACAGCCGTGATTCGACCCGCGCCCGCACCTCGGCCGCATACTCGAGGCTGGTGGAGGCCGCACCCGTGCTGACCACCTGCGTGCGCACCGCACGTTCGGGCTCAGGGGCGGCAGCCCGCTTGCCGCAACCCACCAACAGGGTCGACAAAAGGACAGCCGCCAGCAACGGCGGTGCGACACGCGAGACTTGGGGCATGCAGACCTCAGCAAAAGACGCCGGCATCAGGATTTAATGACCGGCGGGTCAATAATGTATTCAGCCGCTGTGACAACTGTCAAACCTCGTTGCCACACCGGGGCTTTGCAAGTGCATGAGGGTGTATTGAGCGTCGACCACTACGAGAACTTTCCCGTTGCCTCCTGGCTGTGCCCGCCCGCGCTGCGTCCCGCCGTCGTCGCGCTGTACCACTTCGCGCGCACTGCCGACGACTTGGCTGACGAGGGCGACGTCACCACCGCCGAACGCGCGCAGGCGCTTCGCGACTACCGCGCAGACCTGGCCGCCGTCGTCGCCGGCCAGCCGCCCTCTGCGCGCTGGGCACGGGTCTTCGCGCCGCTGGCGCGCGAGATACATCGTCTGCGGCCGCCGCTGCTGCACGACCTGCTGGACGCCTTCGAGCAGGACCTCACCCCACCGCGCTACGGTGACCGCGACCATCTGCTGGACTACTGCCGCCGCTCCGCCAACCCGGTGGGCCGGCTGCTGCTGGAGCTGTACGGCGTGAGCGACGCACTCTCGCTGCGGCGCTCGGACGCCATCTGCTCGGCGCTGCAACTCATCAACTTCTGGCAGGACTTCACCCGCGACGGGCCCAACGGCCGGCTGTACGTGCCGCAGGTCGACCTAGACCGCCACCGCGTGTCGGCAGCGGACGTGCTGGCCTGCCGCGACAGCCCCGCCGCACGCGCGCTGGTCGCCGACCTGTGCGGCTGGGCTCGCACGCTGATGCTTGAGGGCGCGCCCCTCGCGCTGACGCTGCCCGGCCGCGCCGGGTGGGAGCTGCGCCTCGTCGTGCAGGGTGGGCTGACCATCCTCGACAAGATCGAGGCCAGCGGGCACGACAGCCTGCTGCACCGACCCTCGGTCGGGGCGGGAGACTTCCCGCGCCTGGCCTGGCGCGCGTTGACAATGCGGCCCGCACCATGACCCCAGAGCAATACGTCCAGCAAAAGGCCGCCGCCAGCGGCTCCAGCTTCTACTACGCCTTCCTGTTCCTGCCGCCAGCGCGGCGCGCGGCCATCACGGCGTTCTACGCGTTCTGCCGCGAGGTGGACGACGTCGTCGACGAGACCCAGGACGCCGGCGTCGCCGCGACCAAGCTTGCCTGGTGGCGCAAGGAGGCCGCCAGCGCCTTCGCCGGCCAGCCCACGCACCCGGTCATGAAGGCGTTGATGGCGCACACCGCCACTTACGACATCCGGCTGGAGCACCTGAACGCCGTCATCGAAGGCTGCGAAATGGACCTGCAGCAGACGCGCTACCTGGACTACGCCGGTCTGCAGCGTTACTGCCATCTGGTGGCCGGCGTGGTGGGTGAAGTGGCCAGCAGCATCTTCGGCCGCACGCAGCCGCAGACCATCGAGTACGCCCACAAGCTGGGCCAGGCCATGCAGCTGACCAACATCATCCGCGACGTCGGCGACGACGCGCGACGCGGCCGCATCTACCTGCCGGTCAACGAGCTACAGCAGTTCGGTGTGAAGGCCAGCGAGATCCTGCTGCGCAGCAAGCCCTGGGGCTACAGCGAGCGCTTCACGGCGTTGATGAAGTTCCAGGCCGAGCGTGCGCACCAGCTGTACGACGAGGCATTGGCCCTGCTACCCGAGGCCGACCGCCTGCCGCAGAAGCCCGGGCTGATGATGGCCAACATCTACCGCGCGCTGCTGGTGGAGATCGAGCGCGAGGATTTCCAGGTGCTGCACCAGCGCATCGCGCTGACGCCGGTCCGCAAGCTGTGGATCGCGATGAAGACCAACTGGCGCGGCCGGTGAAGGCCGCCGTCGTCGGCGCGGGCTGGGCCGGCATCGCGGCGGCCGTGGCGCTGGCCGATGCGGGCCATGACGTCACCGTCTTCGAGATGGCACCGCAGCCCGGCGGCCGGGCCCGCAGCGTCGCCGGCACGCCGGACTACGACAACGGCCAGCACATCCTCATCGGCGCCTACCGCGACAGCCTGGCGCTGATGCGCCGTCTGGGCGTCGATCCCGAGCGGGTGCTGAAACGCTTGCCGCTGGCCATGCCCTACCCTGGCGAGCCCGGTCTGCGCCTGCCGCCGGGTCCGCCGTTGATCGCGTTCACGCGCGGCGTGCTGGCCCACCGCGGCTGGCCGCTCTCGGCCCGACTCGGACTGTTGATCGCCGCAGGCGGCTGGCTGGTGAGCGGTTTTCGCTGTGACGCAAAACTCACCGTGGCCCAGTTGTGCGCCGGGCTGCCCGCCGCCGTACTGCGCGACCTCGTCGAGCCGCTGTGCGTGGCCGCGCTGAACACACCGGCAGCGCAGGCCAGCGCCCAGGTCTTTCTGCGCGTGCTGAAGGACGCGTTGTTCAGCGGCCCTGGCAGCGCCGACCTGCTGCTGCCGCGCCGGCCGCTGTCCGAACTGCTGGCCAAACCGGCCGCGGCCTGGCTCGGCGACCGGCTGCGACTGGGCCGCCGGGTGCAGCTCATCGAACCGGGCTGGCGCGTGGACGGCGAGGCCTTCGATGCCGTCGTGCTCGCCTGCAGCAGCGTTGAGGCCGCACGCTTGACGGCCAGCATTGCCACGGCCTGGTCGGCGAGCGCGCAAGGCCTGGGCTTCGAGCCCATCATCACCGTCTACCTGCACAGCCCCGGCAGCGCGCTGCCCGAGGCCATGCTGGCGCTGCGCGACGGGCCGGATGCGCCTGCGCAATTTGTGTTCGACCACGGCCAGCTCGGCGGCCCACCCGGCCGCTACGCCTTCGTCGTCAGCGGCGCTGCGCCGTGGGTGGCGCGAGGGGGTTGCGACGAGGCGGTGCTGGCCCAGGCGATACGCGAGTTGCGCTGGGCCACACCGCCGGTCATCGACCGCATGCTGACAGAGAAGCGTGCCACCTTTGCGTGCACGCCTGCGCTCGTCCGCCCGAGCGCCCGCATCGCGCCGGGCCTGTGGGCCGCCGGGGACTATGTCGACGGCCCCTACCCCGCCACGCTGGAAGGCGCCGTGCGTGCCGGCATGGCTGCCGCTCAGGGCGCGGGGGCTGACGCTGCAGGCTGAGACGCGGCCGAGGTGGCGACAGGCGATGCAACAGGCGCGAAAGGAGCCGCCAGCGGCTCGCCGACGAACACGCCCTGCGCCGGCCACGCCACGCTGTGCCAGTAGGCCTCCAGCGCGCTGACGCCCTGCGCGTAGGACTGGATCAGCACCTGGGGATGCGGGAATTTCTGGACGTGGTTGCAGGGCTCGCTGACGGTGCCGTAGCTGGCCGTCGCGCCGGCATCGATCCAGTCGAGGATGTTCATCTGGCCTTCGCCAACCGGCTTGTCCAACAGGCCGCCGAACGAGGTCAGGTGGTCGGCCAGCGCTCCAGGCAGCCATTCGCCACCCAGCGGCGTCGGCACGCGCGACAGGCCGGTCTGGTAGATCAGCGTACGCCGCATGGGCGGCAGCGTGTCGCTGCGAACGCGCTGCACCACCAGCGCCACCACACCGGGCACCGGCCCGGCGGGCGGGAACAGCCGCTCGCGCACGTTGCGGTTGCGATCTGCCGTGGCTGCCAGGTAGGCCTGCGCCGGCTCCGCTGAACCGCCTGCCAGGCGGTGGTCGGAGGCGATGCCGCGCTCGATCATCGCCTTCGCCGCCGGCACCGAACGGGCCGCCAGCTGCATGGCGGGGCGCAAACCCAGCACGATCCACGGCCGCGCGCCAAAGTAGTGGGCGTAGGGACTCAGCCGCGTCGCGGCGCAGCTGCGGCTGCAGACGTCGGGCTGCAGGCCCATGCCGAGAGCACTGGTCAGCGAATTACAGTCGACCGCGTACGGTTGCACCCATGCCAGCGCCATGCCATTGACGTGCTCGGGCATCTGGCTTCGGATCTGCTGATCCAGCGCCAAAAACTCCTCCCGCGTCAGGCTGCTGCGCAGCGGCAACTGCACGCGCACGATCTGGCCGGCGGGAATGCCACGCCGGACGGCGTAGTACTCGCCCACCGCGACCGAATACGGATCGGCCGTGTTGATGACCAGGCCGAGTTCATGGGCCGTGATGCGACCGTACAGCGTGGGCATGCGCATCCACCGAGCGTCGGCCGACGACAGGGGCTCGGCCGCCGTCGCGGCCAGCGTCCACGCCAAGAACACGCCGGCCAGCGCCTGCCACTTCCTGAACACCGCTTTCGCCATACAAAACACGCCCAATCTCCCCCACAATGCCGCCCATGAAATCCAAAGAGGCGCAAACCCCGGCGATCCAGGTGCTGGAACGCATGTTTTCGCTGCTGGACGTGCTGGCCAGCCACCAGGACCCGGTGTCTCTGAAGGCCTTATCCGAAGCCACCGGCCTGCATCCGTCGACGGCGCACCGCATTCTGAACGACCTGACCCTGGGTCGTTTCGTGGACCGGCCCGAGGCTGGCAGCTACCGACTGGGCATGCGGATGCTGGAGCTGGGCAACCTCGTGAAAGCGCGGCTGGACGTGCGCGATGCCGCGCTGCCCGCCATGCGCGAGTTGCACAAATTCACCCACCAACCGGTCAACCTGTCGGTGCGCCAGGGCGACGAGATCGTCTACATCGAGCGCACCTACTCCGAGCGCTCGGGTATGCAGGTCGTTCGCGCCGTCGGCGGCCGGGCACCGCTGCACCTGACATCTGTGGGCAAGCTGTTCCTGGCCAGCGACGACAGTCCGCGCGTGCGCGCCTATGCGACGCGCACCGGACTGTCGGGCCACACTCGCAACAGCCTGACCGAAGTCGGCGCCCTGGAGCGCGAACTGGCGACCGTGCGCCAGCGCGGCATCGCCCGCGACGACGAGGAGTTGGAGCTGGGCGTGCGCTGCATGGCCGCCGGCATCTACGACGACCAGGCCAAGCTGGTGGCCGGCCTGTCCATCTCCGCACCGGCCGACCGCCTGGAGGAAGGCTGGGTCGTGCGGCTGAAGGAAACGGCGGCACAGATCTCGGCGGCGCTGGGCCACCGCGTCTGAGGCGGTCCACCAAGCAAAAGCGGCACCGAGGTGCCGCTTTTGCTTGGGAAGAAACGCTCAGAGCTTGGCCGACACGGCCTGCTCGGCCACGCCGGGCAGCGAGGCCAGCCACTTGCGCATGCGTTCGGCATCGGCGATCCGCGAGGTCTTGCCGCTGGAGTCCAGGAACACCATGATGAGCTGACGGCCGGCCATGCGGGCCTGCATCACTACACACTTGCCGGCCTCGTTGATGAAGCCGGTCTTCTGGAGGCCGATGTCCCACAGCGGATTGGCCAGCAGACCATTGGTGGAGCGGAACTGAACGGTGCGCTTGCCCAAAGCGACGCGGGCCTCACGCGACGTGGACAAATCGCGCAGGATGGGCACCTGGCTGGTGACGTTGACGAGCTTGGCAAGGTCGGCCGCGCTGCTCTGGTTGCGGCTGGACAGTCCGGTGGGCTCGACGTAGTGCGTATCGGCCATGCCCAGGCTCTGGGCCTTGGCATTCATGGCGGCGACGAAGGCATTCAGGCCGCCCGGATAGTGGCGGCCCAGCGCATGGGCCGCGCGGTTCTCGCTGGACATCAGCGCCAGATGCAGCATTTCGCCGCGCGTCAGCGTGGTGCCAAACGCCAGGCGAGATCCGGTGTTCTTCTCAGTGTCCCTGTCCTCGTCGGTGACCGTCAGCTTCTCGTCCATCGGCAGGCCCGACTCGACAACGACCAGCGCCGTCATCAACTTGGTGATGGAAGCGATGGGCAGCACGGCTTGCGGATTCTTGGAGAACAGCACCTCGTTGGTGTTCTGGTCCAGCACGTAGGCCACGCTGGACCGCAACTCCAGCGGATCGTCCACATCGTGCAAGCCGGCGACCTGGCCGAACGTGGGAACGGCGCGCACGACCGGGGCCGCCGTCTTGCGCACGACCACGGATTTGACCTTGCGGGTGGGCGTGGCCTTGGCCTTGGCCGTTTTGACGACCCGCGTCGACTTGCCTGTCGTGGCGGCTTGGGCAGTACTCAGGGCGGGCAGCAGGGCCAGGCTCAGGAGGGCGGCGGCAAGTGATGTCTTCAACGGAGTCCCCAAACAGCAGGTCGGCAGTGTAATTGACAGCAAAAACACTGACAAGATAAGAACTTAAGTGACATTCCTCAAGTGAACTCTTGTCCCTGATTGGAGGGAGGTCCACCGTCGGTCGGCACCTTTCAATCGCGTTGCAGCGGGCTCAGAACGCCTGCAAGTAGGCCTGCGCTGACAGCGAAGCGGAATCGGGATCAGCCCGCACCGCCAGCCGGACCCTGCACGCTTCTCAACAGCGCCCGCCACGGATTCTGAGGGCGGTACCGGGCGCCGCAAGCACAAGTACAGGGGCAAATACGCGCCACATTCCACGCCAACCGTGGACCGTTTACCGGCGGGCGGCGGCGCTGCGTAACCGCCGTGATGGGGTTCACGGCCGTTACCCTCCGACGCCTATCCCTGGGCCGCCACGCGCTCGATCTTGCTCTGCAGCTTGTTCAGCGCCGACAGGTAGGCCTTGGCAGACGCGACGACGATGTCGGGGTCGGCGCCCACGCCGTTGACCACGCGGCCGGCGTGCTGCAGCCGCACCGTCACCTCGCCCTGCGACTCGGTACTGCCGCCGGTGATGGCATTGACGGAGTACAGCAGCATCTCGGCGCCCGACGTGACGACCGACTCGATGGCACGCAGCGTGGCGTCCACCGGGCCGTTGCCGTCGCTCTCGGCGCGGTGCTCCTGCGGGCCCATCGCAAACACGATCGCCGCGTGCGGGCGCTCCCCGGTCTCGCTGCGCTGGCTCAGGGAAAGCAGGCGGAAGTGCTCCTGCTCGGCGGTCACCGACTCGTCCATGACGAGGGCGATGATGTCCTCGTCGAAAATTTCGTTCTTGCGGTCGGCCAGGTCCTTGAAGCGCACGAAGGCCGCGTTGACCTCGGCCTCGCTTTCCAGCTGGATGCCCAGCTCCTGCAGCCGCTGCTTGAACGCGTTGCGGCCGGACAGCTTGCCCAGCACGATCTTGTTGGCGGCCCAGCCGACGTCCTCGGCACGCATGATTTCGTAGGTGTCGCGCGCCTTCAGCACGCCGTCCTGGTGGATGCCGCTGGCGTGGGCAAAGGCATTCGCGCCGACGACGGCCTTGTTGGGCTGCACGACGAAGCCGGTGGTCTGCGACACCAGCTTGGAGGCCGGCACGATCTGCGAAGTGTCGATGCCCACGTCCAGACCGAAGTAGTCGCGCCGCGTGCGCACGGCCATGACGACCTCTTCCAGCGAGCAGTTGCCGGCACGCTCGCCCAGGCCGTTGATCGTGCACTCGATCTGGCGCGCGCCGCCCAACTTCACGCCGGCCAGCGAGTTGGCGACGGCCATGCCCAGGTCGTTGTGGCAGTGCACGCTCCAGATCGCCTGGTCGCTGTTGGGCACCTTCTCGCGCAGGCGGCGGATGAAGTCGCCGTACAGCTCTGGGATGCCGTAGCCCACCGTGTCGGGAATGTTGATCGTGCCGGCGCCTTCCTTGATGACGCTCTCGCAGACACGCGCGAGGAAGTCGATGTCGGAGCGGTAGCCGTCCTCGGGCGAGAACTCGATGTCGCCGCACAGGTTGCGCGCAAAGCGCACGGCCAGCGTCGCCTGGTCCAGCACCTGCTCGCGCGTCATGCGCAGCTTCTTCTCCATGTGGAGTTCGCTGGTGGCGATGAAGGTGTGGATGCGCGCCCGGCTGGCGCCAGCCAGCGCCTCGGCGGCGCGCGAGATGTCACGGTCATTGGCGCGGGCCAGCGAGCAGATCGTGCTGTCCTTGACCGCCGCCGCAATGGCCTTCACGGCCTCGAAGTCGCCGTTGCTGGACGCCGCGAAGCCCGCCTCGATGACGTCGACCTTCATGCGTTCCAGCTGGCGGGCGATGCGCAGCTTTTCCTCACGCGTCATGGACGCACCGGGCGATTGCTCGCCGTCGCGCAGCGTAGTGTCGAAGATGATGAGCTTATCGGTCATCGCACGTTCTCCTCTTTCGTTTGCGGCACCGACACCGGCGCACGCGACAGGCCGGACAGGATGGCCTGCATGGACGCACGCACGATGCTGCCATCAATGCCCACGCCGTGGCGCGTCACGTCGCCCACGCGAATCTCCAGGTAGGCCACGGCCCGGGCATCGGCGCCGCTGCCGATGGCATGTTCGTGGTAGTCCAGCACCCGCACCTCCTGCCCCAGCCGCGCCGACAGCGCATTGACGAATGCGTCGATGGGACCGTTGCCCTCGCCCTGCACATGGCCCATCCATCCGCCCAACACGATCTCGGCGGACAGGCGCATGGCGCCGCCAGCCACCTCTGTCATCTGCGGCTGCACGACGGACGCGGCGGCATCGCCGATGCCGTACTCGCGCTCGAAGATGGCGTGGATGTCCGCGGCCGTCAGTTCCTTGCCCGCGTCATCCATGACGCGCTGCACGACCTGGCTGAACTCGATCTGCAGGCGGCGCGGCAGTTCCAGCCCGTACTCGGCTTCGAGCAGGTAGGCGATGCCGCCCTTGCCCGACTGGCTGTTCACCCGAATGACCGCGTCGTAGCTGCGGCCCAGGTCCTTGGGGTCCACCGGCAGGTAGGGCATGTCCCAGAGGTCGCCGTCCTTGCGCGCCGAGAAGGCTTTCTTGATCGCGTCCTGGTGCGATCCGGAGAAGGAGGTGTACACGAGATCGCCCACGTACGGATGGCGCGGGTGGACCGGGATCTGCGTGCAGTGCTCAACGCAGCGGCGCACCTCGTCGATGTCCGAGAAGTCCAGCTGCGGGTCCACACCCTGGGTGTAGAGATTCAGTGCGATGTTGACGAGGTCGACGTTGCCGGTGCGCTCGCCATTGCCGAACAGGCAGCCCTCGACGCGGTCAGCGCCGGCCATCAGCGCCAACTCGCCGGCAGCCGTGCCGGTGCCGCGGTCGTTGTGCGGATGGACCGACAACACGATGGATTCGCGGCGTTCGAGATGGCGGTGCATCCACTCGATCATGTCCGCATAGATGTTGGGCGTGCTGTGCTCGACGGTGGACGGCAGGTTGATGATGCACTTGCGATCCGGCGTCGGCGCCCACACGGCCGTGACCGCATCGACGACGCGCTTGCTGAACGCCAGCTCGGTGCCGGAGAACATTTCGGGCGAGTACTCAAAGCGCCAGTCGGTGTCGGGGCGCGTCGCGGCCAGCGCCTTGATCTGGCGGGCGTGCGACGCGGCCAGCTCGACGATGCCGTCCTCGTCCTGACCCAGCACCACGCGGCGCATGATGGGCGCGACGGCGTTGTAGACGTGGACGATGACGCGCTTGGCGCCATCCAGCGACTCGAAGGTGCGCTCGATGAGGTGGCTGCGCGCCTGCGTCAACACCTGGATGGTCACGTCGTCGGGAATGTGGCCCCCGTCGATGAGCAGGCGGATGAAATCGAACTCGGTCTGCGACGCGGACGGGAAGCCGACCTCGATTTCCTTGAAGCCGATCTTCACGAGCTGCTGGAACATGCGCAGCTTGCGGGCGATGTCCATGGGCTCGATGAGCGCCTGGTTGCCGTCACGCAGGTCGGTGCTCAGCCAGATCGGCGCGCGGGTCAGCACGGCATCGGGCCAGGTGCGGTCCGGCAGCGTGACAGGAGCGAAGGGGCGGTACTTGAGCTGCGGTTGCTTCAACATGGTGCTTGTTCCATCCGGAGTGGGTGGGGCGCAACCGGCAGCCTTGGAAAACACGAACGGCCCGCTGCGGTTGCAAACGGGCCGTTGGGGTCAGAAGTGCGAAGGCGTGACTGACTAGCGAACCCGTGGTTCCTCTAGGGCTAGTAGCAGCAGGCCGATCGCGAAATTCATAGGCTGGAATCTAGCACAGCCTGCTACTGATGCAAGCCGCGCTCATCGGGCTCGTCGGTGCTGGTGGAGATCACGCTGACCGGCTTGCCCTTGGCCTTGCGCCAGCCATAGATGGCGTAGCCCGACAGCCCGTAGACGCAGAAAACACCGAACAACACGCGCGGCGGGTCCAGCGCGGCCAGCCCGATGCCCAGCATGATGATCACCAGCACGATGAAGGGCACGGAGCGGCGGCGGTCAAAGACTTTGAAGCTGTAGAAGGGCGCATTCGTCACCATCGAAAGCCCGGCGAACAGCGTCACGCCATAGGCCACCCAGGTGATCCAGTTGCTGGCGGTCAGACCGTTATACCCCGGCTGGTCGACCACGGCCCAGATCAGCCCCATGACCAGCGCCGCCGCAGCAGGGCTGGGCAGCCCTTGGAAGAAGCGCTTGTCAACCACGCCGATGTTGACGTTGAAGCGCGCCAGCCGCAGCGCGGCACCAGCGATGTAAACGAAGGCCGGGATCCAGCCAGGCTTGCCCATGTCCTTCAGCGCCCACATGTAGACGATCAGGGCCGGCGCGGCGCCGAACGCCACCATGTCGGACAAGCTGTCCATCTGCTCGCCGAACGCGGATTGCGTGTTTGTCATGCGGGCGACGCGCCCGTCCAGGCTGTCGAGGATGGCGGCGGCGAAGATGGCCACGCAGGCCACCTCGAAACGGCCGTTCATCGCCATCACGATGGCATAGAAGGCGCTGAACAGCGCGCCCAGCGTGATCGCGTTGGGCAGGGCGTAGATGCCCTTGCGGCGGGGACGCACAACGATGCTGGGCTCGTCGTCGTCGATAGGGTCGGGATTCATGGGCGGCAGGATAGCGCAGGGGCCTGCTGACAAAGCCGGGCCGGAGCCAAAACTAGCATTCGCCGCTCCAGTGAAAGACTCCCATGCTGCACGACCTCGCCCCCGCGCCCCCCACCGACTTCGACTTCATCATCGGCGACTGGCGCGTGCTGCACGAACGACTGGACTCCCGCCTGACCGGCTGCACCGAGTGGACGCGCTTCGAGGGCCTCACGACGACGCGCAAGATCCTCGGCGGCTGGGGAAACGTCGAAGACAACGTGCTCCACCTGCCGAGCGGACCCTACCGCGCAGCGGCGATGCGCTCGTTCGACAAGGACACGGGCCAATGGGCCATCTGGTGGCTGGACGGGCGCGCGCCGCACACGCTGGACGTACCGGTGCGAGGCAGCTTCGAGCACGGCGTGGGCCATTTCTACGCGGACGACCAACTGGACGGCCGCCCCTTTCGCGTGCGCTTTACCTGGCTCATCGGGGCCGACGGCCATCCACGTTGGGAGCAGGCCTTCTCGCCGGACGCGGGCGTGACATGGGAGGCGAACTGGCGCATGCAGTTCTTGCGCATCGACGCCTGAAATCAGGATAGGCGTCAGCCGTTGTCAGCTGGGCCCCTCCCACACCACCCGGCATTCGGGTCCGCAACGGGCGGTTCGAGAGCTTGAGGTCATGAGAGCCGGGGCACGCCGAGCCGGTCGAAGTAGCCGATGGTCAGTACGGTCTTGAGCAGGCCATTGCTGATTCTCCACCAGCTCCGGCTGTTGCCAGCTATCGGCCGGTACGTCCCCGCCAGCAGCTCTTGGCGGATCTGCGGCCGCGTCGTTTGCAGCAGACGTTGCGTTTGCTCGATGTCAAGCCCGTCCACGCCCGCCGCGCCCTTGTTTGCCTTGCCCCGCTTCCAGGCCACTTGCAGGTTCTCGCGCGTCAGCGCCGCCTCCAGCAGGGCACCTGTCCCCGCCGTCGACCTCGCCGACCCTGTGCCCTGGTGCTCCCGGGAAGGGCCGCAGGCTTCGTCGCTGACAGGCTGACGCGCGGCTTCACCGCGCGCGCTTCCCCGGCCCGCCCGCATTGCTCCGGCGTCTGACGCATGGCCTTTGACATTCCCAGGCCTTCGGTCACTTGCTCTCGCTCTCGGTCCTCCGCTTCTCGCTGATGGCCTCGGCGCCCCCGCTACCCAGCTACTACGACCTCTGCTGCCACCTCGCTCCGGCAGCGCCGTCGCCCTTTCAGGCGTGAGGCGAGGCTTCCTCAGGTAAGACACGCACTCCTTCACTGCGCAACCGCCGGATTTACACCGCTTCGCCTTGATCACGAGAGCTTCGCGGTTACGTGCCCGCTCGCCCTGCTTGGCAGTGCCTTCTATCCGGTTCTTGTTCATCGGCTCGCAGCTTCGCTCCACGCTTCCTTCCCACACTCGGTCGCCCTCATGCAGTTGCGCTTCGCTTCGTTCGCTGTGATCAACTCACGACGGGACTTTCACCCGAGAGAGTGCGCTCATGCTGAGCGCACATGAAAAAGGCCGGCACCTCCCGGCGCCGGCCTTCCATCGCAGGGGCGATGATCAGTTCTTGGACTTGTCGACCAGCTTGTTGGCCTTGATCCAGGGCATCATTTCGCGCAGCTTCTCGCCGACCACTTCGATGGGGTGCTCGGCGTTCAGGCGACGGCGGCTGATCAGCGTCGGGGCGCCGGCCTTGTTCTCCAGGATGAAGGACTTGGCGTACTCGCCGGTCTGGATGTCCTTCAGGCACTGGCGCATCGCGTTCTTGGTGTCTTCCGTCACCACGCGCGGGCCCGTCACGTACTCGCCGTACTCGGCGTTGTTCGAGATCGAGTAGTTCATGTTCGCGATGCCGCCTTCGTAGATCAGGTCCACGATGAGCTTCAGTTCGTGCAGGCACTCGAAGTACGCCATCTCGGGCGCGTAGCCCGCTTCGGTCAGCGTCTCGAAGCCGGCCTTGATCAGCTCGACGGCGCCGCCGCACAGCACGGCTTGCTCGCCGAACAGATCGGTCTCGGTCTCTTCGCGGAAGTTGGTCTCGATGATGCCGGCCTTGCCGCCGCCATTGGCAGCGGCGTAGCTCAGGGCCAGGTCACGGGCCTTGCCGGACTTGTCCTGGTAGACGGCGATCAGGTGAGGCACGCCGCCACCCTGGCGGTAGGTGCCGCGGACCGTGTGGCCGGGGGCCTTGGGGGCGACCATCCAGACGTCCAGGTCGGCGCGCGGCTGCACCTGGCCGTAGTGCACGTTGAAGCCGTGGGCAAACACCAGCGAAGCGCCCTGCTTGATGTTGGGCTCGACCTCGTTCTTGTAGACGTCGGCGATCTGCTCGTCGGGCAGCAGGATCATGACCACGTCGGCCGACTTCACGGCGTCGGCGATCTCGGCGACCTTCAGGCCAGCGCCTTCGGCCTTGGCCCAGGACGCGCCGCTCTTGCGCAGTGCGACGGTCACTTTCACGCCGCTGTCGTTCAGGTTCTGCGCGTGGGCGTGGCCTTGTGAGCCGTAGCCGATGATGGTGACGTTCTTGCCCTTGATGAGGCTGAGATCGGCGTCCTTGTCGTAGTAGACGTTCATGATGGGTCGCTCCAGGAAAAAACTGTGGGGTGTTGGGGATGAAGACGGATCAGACGCGCAGGATGCGCTCGCCGCGGCCGATGCCGCTGGCGCCGGTGCGGACGGTTTCGAGGATGGACGCGCGGTCGATCGCGTCGATGAAGGCGTCGAGCTTGCCGGCGTCGCCGGTCAGCTCGATGGTGTAGGTCTTCTCGGTCACATCGATGATGCGGCCACGGAAGATGTCGGCGGTGCGCTTGACCTCTTCGCGCTCCTTGCCGACGGCGCGCACCTTGATGAGCATCAGCTCGCGTTCGGTGTAGTTGCCCTCGGTCAGGTCCACCACCTTGACGACCTCGATGAGGCGGTTCAGGTGCTTGGTGATCTGCTCGATGATCTCGTCGCTGCCCGTCGTCACGATGGTCATGCGCGACAGCGAGGCATCCTCGGTCGGCGCGACGGTGAGGCTCTCGATGTTGTAGCCCCGGGCCGAGAACAGGCCCACCACGCGCGACAGCGCGCCGGGCTCGTTCTCGAGCAGCAATGCAATGATGTGTCTCATGGCTTTCGTCCTTCGTGCTCTTCAGCGCTGGCAGCGGTAACTGGCAGGCCTTGGCAGCGGGTTCGATTCAAAAAAGAGGGAGTGGCTGGTCGGCTGTATGCGCGGTCCACCGCCAGCCTCGACGAGGACGGCAACCCTCGCCAAAACCGCCGGCTTCACGCGCTCACAGGTCTTCCGACCCCAGCAGCATCTCCGAAATGCCCTTGCCCGCCTTGACCATGGGCCAGACGTTCTCGGTCGGATCGGTACGGATGTCGAGGAAGACCGTGCGGTCCTTGAGCCGCATCGCCTCCTTCAGCGCCGGCTCCACGTCCGAGGGCTTCTCGACCAGGATGCCCACGTGGCCGTAGGCCTCTGCGAGCTTCACGAAGTCGGGCAGCGCGTCCATGTAGCTGTGCGAGTAGCGGCCCTCGTAGTCGAGTTGCTGCCACTGGCGCACCATGCCCAGGTAGCGGTTGTTTAGCGAAACGATCTTGACCGGCGTCTTGTACTGGAAGCAGGTCGACAGCTCCTGGATGCACATCTGGATGCTGCCCTCGCCAGTGATGCAGAACACGTCCGCCTCCGGCTTGGCCAGCTTGATGCCCATCGCATAAGGCAGGCCCACGCCCATCGTGCCCAGGCCGCCAGAGTTGATCCAGCGCCGCGGCTCGTCGAACTTGTAGTACTGCGCGGCCCACATCTGGTGCTGGCCGACGTCGGACGTGATGTAGGTATCGCGCTCGCGGGTCAGCTTCCACAGCGTGTCGACCACCATCTGCGGCTTGATGACTTCGTCAGAGTTCTTGAAGACCAGGCAGTCCTTGCGGCGCCACTCGTTGATCTGGTTCCACCAACCGTTGACGGCGTTCGCGTCCGGCTTGGCCTGCAGCTCCTTCAGCTGCGCGATCAGTTCCTGCAGCACGTCCTTCACGTCACCCACGATGGGGATGTCGACGCGCACCCGCTTGGAGATCGACGACGGATCAATGTCGACGTGGATGATCTTGCGTTCGACCGAGCCAAAGTGCTTGGGGTTGCCGATGACGCGGTCGTCGAAGCGCGCGCCCACGGCCAGCAGCACGTCGCAGTGCTGCATGGTCATGTTGGCCTCGTAGGTGCCATGCATGCCCAGCATGCCCAGGAAGCGCGGGTCGGTGCCGGGCATGGCGCCCAGACCCATCAGCGTGTTCGTGCAGGGGAAGCCCAGCAGGTCGACCAGCTGGCGCAATTCGGCCGTGGCCTCACCGAGGATGACGCCGCCGCCCGTGTAGATGTAGGGCCGCTTGGCCTGCAGCAGCAGCTGCACGGCCTTGCGGATCTGGCCGCTGTGGCCCTTGCGCGCCGGGTTGTAGGACCGCATCTCGACGCGGTCGGGGTAGCTGAAGGTCGTGCGCGCCAGCGACACGTCCTTCGGAATGTCCACGACGACCGGGCCGGGACGGCCGGTGCGGGCGATGTGGAAGGCCTTCTTCAGCGTCGTCGCCAGGTCGCGTACGTCCTTCACGAGGAAGTTGTGCTTGACGATGGGGCGCGTGATGCCGACCGTATCGCACTCCTGGAACGCATCCAGACCGATGGCCGCGCTCGGCACCTGACCCGTGATGATGACCATCGGGATCGAGTCCATGTAGGCGGTCGCGATGCCGGTCACGGCATTCGTCACACCCGGGCCCGAAGTGACCAGCGCGACACCGACTTCACCGCTCGCGCGGGCGAAGCCGTCTGCTGCATGGACGGCGGCCTGCTCATGGCGAACCAGCACGTGCTGGATGCTGTTCTGCTTGTAGAGCGCGTCGTAGATGTAGAGCACCGCGCCACCGGGATAGCCCCAGAGATGACGCACCCCTTCGGCCTGCAGGCAGCGAACGAGGATCTCGGAGCCATTGAGCTCCGTCGGTGTTTGGGAGGGGGATTGCGGCTGCGCCAGGGCGGCGCGCTTCATTTCCGCGGCAGACATGTCCATTTTTAGAACCTCTGTGAATTTCTCTAACGAAAAACCATTGGTGCCCCTCTTCTCGCCCTCGTGAGGCGGATTCGGAACCTGCGCGATCAACAGATGACGCCCCTGTAGGGCGGCCACTGAGAGACCATACTTCTTGGTGCGAAGCAGCATTATGCCGGGCGAAAACGCGTCAGCCTTCGTATGAGACGAATGCCATAATCCGCGCGCCCTTTGGACCGCCGACAGAGCCTTGGCCACAGACAAAGAACTCAACGATTTCCTGCGCAGCGTGGACCGGCGTGCCTTCAAGCGCACCGCCTATGTCGTCCGTGACGACGACGCGGCGCTGGACATCGTGCAGGACGCCATGATCAAGCTGGCCGAAAACTACTTCGACCGCCCGGCGGCGGAGCTGCCGCTGTTGTTCCAGCGCATCCTGTCCAACGCGACGATGGATCACTTCCGTCGCCAGAAGACACGCAATGCGGTCATGACCAACATGTCGGACTTCGAGGGCGCGGACGCCGACGGCGACTTCGACCTGCTGGAGATCCTGGAGACACGAGACGGCGCGCTGGGCGCGTTGAGCGCGGCCGATGAGGTCGGCCGGGCTCAGATCTTGCAGCAGATCGATGCCCAGGTGCAGGAGCTGCCCGCACGTCAACGGGAAGCCTTCCTGCTGCGTTACTGGGAGGAACTGGATGTTGCCGAGACGGCTGCCGCCATGGGGTGCTCGGAGGGCAGCGTGAAAACGCATTGCTCCCGGGCAGTTCATGCATTGGCGAAGGCACTCAAGGCCAAGGGGATCACGCTATGAAGCCATCAAATTCTTTTTCGCCTGCTGATGAGCTGGAAGCACGCATGGCCCGCTTCGGCGCCCGTGTGGGCGTGGCCCTGACCGAACGCAATGCGGCCTTGCCTCACGACGTGTCCGAGCGTCTGCGGTTCGCGCGTGAGCATGCACTTGCACGCGCCGCACAGGCCCGCGCGGCTGCGACGGCGGCAGCCACCGCCGTCATCAGCCCTGCCGCGGTTCAGCTGGGCGCAACGCTCGCGCTCGGCGGTAGCGGCGGCAACGGCGGCTCGATGACGGGGCCTGCCGGCCCGAACCCCGGCGGCGCGGGCCTGTGGTCCATGCTGATGTCCGCGCTGCCGCTGCTGCTGTTGGCGGCCGGGCTGCTGCTGATGGCGATGGGTCAGGAGAACGAACAGATTGCTGCTGCGGCCGAGGTGGATACCGCCTTGCTCAGCGACAGCCTGCCCCCGGCGGCGTTCACCGACCCTGGCTTCTCCGAATTCCTGAGAGATGCGGAAGAATGACCGGATGCGCATGACCCGAGCCGCGTTCACGCTGCCCGCCTTCTTCCGTCTCTCCATCGCCCTGCTGCTCAGCGCAACAGGGCTTTCTGCTTTTGCGCAGGCCGCAGACGAGCCCCCGCCCCCGCCGGAGCAGGCGGTCAGCGCGCCGCCGCCGGTGCAGCCGCCGCGCACGGACGGCAGGCAACGCCCCCTGACGAAGCCCATCACCCCAAGCGCGCTCAGCGTGCCGCCCGCCAGTTGGCGCGAGCTGTCGGCGAAGCAGCAAGCGCTGCTGGCGCCGCTGGAGCGGGACTGGCCCGAGATCTCCGACACGCAGCGCAGCAAGTGGCTCAGCGCCACGCCCACGCTGGCGACGATGTCCGGCGAGGAAATCAAGCGCGTGCATGACCGCATCCGTGACTGGACGATGCTCAGCGGTTCGGAGCGGCTGAACGCCCGCATCAGCTTTCAGGTGTCCAGGCAGCTGACGCCCGAACAGCGGCAGGCGCGCTGGGAGGCCTACCAGGCATTGCCCGCCGAGGAGCGGCGCGTGCTCGCCGAGAAAGCCATGGCCCGGCGCCAGGCGCTGGCCGAAGCGCCCGCGCGGGCCGCCAGGCCCCGCGTGACGCCGCGCGCTTCCGACGCCCCGCCCACGCCGACCGTGGTCACGCCGGCGCTGGTGACCAGCATCCTGGTTCAGGCCAAGCCTGGCGCAACCACGGTGCTGATCACGCGCGATCTGGCCCAGCCCGCGCATCTGAGAAACCCGCCACCCCGGCTGGTCGACCCCAGTCTGCTGGACCCGCACACGCTGCTGCCGCTGAAGAAGACGCCAGCTGCGTCCGCGCCGCGTCGATGAACGCCACCGCCCCGATGCCCGCGCCGCCCGCGGGCCTGGCGCGGCGCTTTGCCGCCTTCGTCTACGAAGGCGTGCTGCTGTTCGCGGTGCTGTTCTTTGCCTGCTTCCTCTACGTGGTGCTGACGCGCCAGAAGGATGCGCTGTTCGGCCTGCCGGGCTATGTATTCGCCTTCGCGGTGCCGGCCGCTTACTTCCTGTATTTCTGGACCCGCACCGGCCAGACGCTGGCGCTGAAGACCTGGCACCTGCGCGTGGTGGACCGTCACGGCCAGCCCCTGCGGCTGGGCCGCGCGCTGGCGCGCTATGTGTTCAGCTGGCTGTGGGTGCTGCCGGGCCTCAGCCTGTGGATGGTCGGCCTGCGTGGCGGACTGCTGGCGGCCGGCCTGGCAGGCTGGATGCTGATCTATCTGCTGACGGCACGCCTGCATCCGCAAAGACAATTGCCGCACGACCTCCTCGCCGGGTCGCGCGTCATCACCCAGTTGCCACAGCGCCCATGACCAACCCCCACAAGGGCCGCACCGGCCTGGATCGCGTCATCCACGCCGCGGGCTACTCATGGGCCGGGCTGAAGGCCGCCTACACCGGCGAAAGCGCCTTCCGGCAGGAAACCTGGCTGTGCGTCGTCGGCGCGCCGCTGGCATTCTGGGTAGGCCAGGGCTGGGTGCAGATCGCGCTGCTGCTGGGCTCGCTGGTGTTGCTGCTGATCGTCGAGCTGCTGAACTCGGCGATCGAGGCGGTGGTGGACCGCGTCTCCTTCGAGCGGCATGAGCTGTCCAAGCGTGCCAAGGACATCGCCAGCGCCGCCGTACTGATGGCGCTGCTGCTGACCGCGGGCATCTGGGGTGCTGCCGTATGGCAGCACCTGCGCTGAGACGCCGCCATCGGGCCGAGCGCCGGGCCGCTCCCAAGCCGGCCCATAGGGCGATGTGCTCGCGGCTCGATGCCGCGAGCATCGCCGCCCCCTCGGGAGCCCGATCAGTTGCGCAGCGGTCAGCGCGCGCAACTGGGCGAGGGGCACATCAGACCGCGGCTTCGTCCGTCTCGCCGGTGCGGATGCGCACGACTTGCTCGACCGTCTGCACGAAGATTTTGCCGTCGCCGATCTTGCCGGTCTTGGCGGCTTTCAGGATGGCGTCTATGCAGCGGTCCACCTCGTCGTCCTTCACGACCACCTCCACCTTGACCTTGGGCAGGAAGTCGACGACGTATTCGGCGCCACGATACAGCTCAGTGTGGCCCTTCTGGCGGCCGAAGCCCTTGACCTCCGTGACCGTCAGGCCCGAGGCGCCCACTTCGGCCAGTGCCTCGCGGACCTCGTCGAGCTTGAAGGGTTTGATGATGGCGGTGATTTGCTTCATGGCGCGAGGCTCCTGGTTCCGTTTGGCGTCGATTTAAGCACGTTCGTCCGGCACCCGGTCGAGGTCGGCGAGCCACACGATGGCCTCGGAATCACTGGGCGCGCGCCAGTCGCCACGCGGTGACAACGAGCCGCCGCTGCCGACCTTGGGCGCGTTCGGCACGCAGCTGCGCTTGAACTGGCTGCCCTTGAAGAAACGCTGCACGAAGATGCGCAGCACGCGCTTGATCTCCGCGAGTGAATACACGTCGCTCCACGCATGGCGGGCCAGGAAGGCGATCTTGGCCGGCGCGTAGCCATGACGCAGCGTGTAGAACAGGTTGAAGTCCTGCAACGCGTAGGTGCCGACGGTCGCCTCGGTGCTCTGCAGGCTACCCGGGATCAGCTCGGGGCTGATCTCGGTGTCGAGGATGTCCAGCAGCACCTGCGTATCGGTGCTCTCACCCAGTTGATGGGTCTCGGCCACCCAGCGCACCAGATGCTGGATCAGCGTCTTGGGCACGCTGGCGTTCACGTTGTAGTGCGACATGTGGTCGCCCACGCCGTAAGTGCACCAGCCCAGCGCCAGTTCGGACAGGTCGCCCGTGCCCAGCACCAGCCCGCCCGACAGGTTGGCCAGGCGGAACAAATGGCTGGTGCGCTCGCCGGCCTGCACGTTCTCGAAGGTGACGTCGTAGACCGGTTGCTCGTCGCGGTGCGGGTGGCCGATGTCCCGCAGCATCTGCTTGCAACTGGGCCGGATGTCGATCTCTCGCGCGTCGCAACCCACGGCGGCCATCAGCCGCTGCGCCTGCTGGCGGGTGCGCTCGCCGGTGGCGAAGCCCGGCATGGTCACGCCGATGATGTTCGTGCGCGGCAGGCCCAGCGCGTCCATCGCGCGGGCTGCGACGAGCAGCGCATGCGTGGAATCGAGACCGCCCGAGATGCCGACGACGAGCTTGTGGATGCCGCTGGACGCCAGCCGCTGCGTCAGGCCCTGAACCTGGATGTTGTAGACCTCCTCACAGCGCTCGTCGCGGCGACTGAGGTCCGCCGGCACGTAGGGGAAGCGCTCGACGCGGCGGCGCAGCGCGAGTGGCTGGCCGCGGTCCAGGCCCAGTTGGAAGCCCACGTGCCGAAATGCACTCACATAGGCAGCGTGCATCCGCACGGAGTCGCCGAAGCTCGTCTGCCGCATGCGCTCGCGGGCCAGGCGCTCCAGGTCCACGTCCGCAGTGACGAGTTGCGACCGGCGCTGGAAGCGCTCGGACTCGACGAGCAGCTCGCCGTTCTCGCTGATGAGGGCCTGCCCGTCCCAGGCCAGGTCGGTCGTCGACTCGCCAGCGCCCGCCGATGAATAGACATAGGCCGCCAGGCAGCGCGCCGACTGCTGCGACACCAGCTGGCGTCGGTAGCCGGCCTTGCCGATGACGACGTTGGATGCCGACAGGTTGACCAGCACGGTGGCCCCGGCCAGCGCAGCGAACGACGAGGGCGGGATCGGCGTCCACACGTCTTCGCAAATCTCGACGTGCAGGCGCAGCAGCGGCAGGTCGTCGGCCGTGAAGACCTGGTGGCTGCCGAACGGCACGCGCTGGCCCAGCAACGTGACCGTGTCGACGGTCGCCTCCTCGCCCGAGCAGAACTGGCGCGCCTCGTAGAACTCGCCGTAGTTCGGCAAAAAGGTCTTGGGCACGACGCCCAGGAACCGACCGCGCAGCAGCACCACGGCGCAGTTGAACAGGCGCTGCTCGACGCGCAGCGGCAAGCCCACGATGGCGACGATGGGCAGGTCTTGCGTCGCCGCCCCCACGGTGGCGAGCGCCACCTCGCAAGCATCCAGCAGCGCACGCTGGTGGAACAGGTCATCGCAGCTGTAGGCGGACAGGCCCAGCTCCGGAAACGCCACGACGGCGGCACCCTCGGCCGCCGCCTGCTTCAGCAACGCGATCGTCTGCTCGGCATTGAACGCCGGATCGGCGACGCGGCACATCGGCACGCCCACGGCGAGGCGGGCGAAATCATGGCTGTAGAGGTTGTCGAAACGCATGGGGCAGCATCCTGCCATCAAGCGGCGCCGCGCGCGGCGCGCCGGGCACACGGCCCGACGTTTTTCAATGAGAAGCCCTGGCCTTTCGGCGTGAATGCCCAATGCCTTTCCAATACACGCCATGCCCCTCCTCCGCGTCGACGATTCGCCCGCTGCGCTGCCCCGCGAGGCGTGGAACCGCTTGCTGGCCGCGTCGCCCCAGCCCACGCCCTTCATGCGCCACGAGTACCTGCAGGCTCTGCACGACTCGGGCTCGGCCACGGCCGACACCGGCTGGCAACCGATGTTCCTGGGCGTGTGGGACGAGGACCGGCTGCTGGCGGCCTGCCCGGCCTGGCTGAAGTCGCACAGCTACGGCGAGTACGTGTTCGACTGGGCCTGGGCCGACGCCTACCGCCGCCACGGCCTGAGCTACTACCCCAAGCTGCTGGTGGCCGTGCCGTTCACGCCGGTGCCGGGCAGCCGTCTGCTGGCCGTGGACGATGACGCGCGAGCGATGCTGTCCCAGGCGCTGCGCGCGCTGGCGAGGGAGACCGGGGCGTCGTCGCTGCATGTGCTGTTCGGCGACGCGGCCGACCAGGCCGCGCTGGCCGACGCTGGCTGCACGGCGCGATCCGGCGTGCAGTTCCACTGGACGGCCGAGGGCGACGTGGACTTCGCCGGCTTCCTGGCACGGCTGCAGCGCGACAAGCGCAAGAAGATCCAGCAGGAGCAGCGCCGCGTGCGCGAGGCGGGCGTCGTCTTCGAAGCGCGCCAAGGCCGCGACATCACGCCGGATGACTGGGACTACTTCTACCGCTGCTACCAGCAGACCTACCGCGAACACCACAGCACGCCCTACCTGAGCCGTGACTTCTTCGCGCGCATGGCCGCCGACATGCCCGAGCACTGGCTGATGTTCACCGCGCGATGTGGCGACGATCGCGTGGCCACATCGCTGATCGCGCTGGACCCCGAACGCCGTGCCGCCTTTGGCCGCTACTGGGGAGCGACCGCGCACGTCCCCCACCTGCACTTCGACGCCTGCTACTACCAGCCGCTGGCCTGGTGCATCGCCCACGGCTACCAGCGCTTCGAAGGCGGTGCGCAAGGCGAACACAAGATGGCGCGCGGGCTGATGCCCACCCCCACCGCGTCCAGCCACTGGCTGGCGCATCCAGCGTTCTCCGATGCAGTGAACGACTTCCTCGCGCGAGAGGGCGAGGCCATGACGGGCTATCTGAGCGAACTCAACGAACACGCGCCCTACAAAGTCACGTAATCGGACTGGCGCAAGCAAAAGACGCCGCAGATGCGGCGTCTTCGTGAGCAGGGCGGAAGGCCGCTTACTTCTGGGCGGCGAGGTAGTTCGCCATGCCTTCGGAGATTTCCGACTTGGCCTTCTCCGGGCCTTCCCAGCCCTTGACCTTGACCCACTTGTTGGGCTCCAGGTCCTTGTAGTGCTCGAAGAAATGCTGGATGGCCTTCAGGCGCATCTGGTTCACGTCCTCGATCTTTTCCCAGTGGCTGTACATGGGCAGGATCTTGTTGGTGGGCACAGCCAGCAGCTTGGCGTCGCCCCCCGCTTCGTCGTCCATCATCAGCACGCCCAGCGGACGGCAAGTCACGACGACGCCGGGCGACAGCGCGAACGGCGTGATGACCAGCACGTCCACCGGGTCGCCGTCGTCAGCCAGCGTCTTGGGGATGTACCCGTAGTTGCACGGGTAGTACATCGGCGTGGTCAGGAAGCGATCCACGAACAGCGCGCCGCTGTCCTTGTCGACCTCGTACTTGATCGGGTCGGCATTCATCGGGATCTCGATGATGACGTTGAACTCGTCGGGCGCCTTGGCGCCGGGGGACACGTTGTGCAGGCTCATGGTCGTCGTTCTTAGGGGCTGGAAAACCCGCATTCTAGGTTTGCTGGTAAACGCTGCCCTGACACGACGAGGCCCGCACTTAAGCTCCGCCGCGAATGCCCCGTACCGGGGGGTAACCGGTTCACACGCTAAAGAGGAGACGTATACATGTCGACGGAAATGGCGCTGTATTTCGCGCTGGCTTGTGGCCTCGCGGCCGTTGTTTACGGGTTCATCCAGCGCAGCTGGATCCTGAGCCAGGACGCGGGCAATGCCCGCATGCAGGAAATCGCACTGGCGATCCAGCAAGGCGCGGCGGCCTACCTGGGCCGGCAGTACCGCACCATCGCCATCGTGGGCGTCGTGCTGGCCATCGCCATCGCGGTGGTGCCGGGCCTGGGCATCACGACAGCCGTGGGCTTCGTCATCGGCGCGGTGCTGTCGGGCATCTGCGGCTTCATCGGCATGAACATCTCGGTGCGTGCCAACGTGCGCACCGCGCAGGCCGCGACGAAAGGCATCGGCCCGGCGCTGGACGTGGCCTTCAAGGGCGGCGCCATCACCGGCATGCTGGTCGTGGGCCTGGGCCTGCTGGGCGTGGGCGGCTTCTACCTCGCCATCGGCGGCGGACATGACAGCGCGGCGCTGAAGCCCATGCTGGGCCTGGCCTTCGGCTCGTCGTTGATCTCCATCTTCGCCCGCCTGGGCGGCGGCATCTTCACCAAGGGCGCCGACGTGGGTGCCGACCTGGTGGGCAAGGTGGAGGCTGGCATCCCCGAGGACGACCCGCGCAACCCGGCGGTGATTGCCGACAACGTGGGCGACAACGTCGGCGACTGCGCCGGCATGGCCGCCGACCTGTTCGAGACCTACGCGGTGACGCTGATCGCCGCGATGGCGCTGGGCGCGTTGATGGTAATCGGCGACTCGGCCGCGGCCGGTGTCATCTACCCGCTCGCACTCGGCGGCGTCTCCATCATTGCCTCCATCATCGGCTGCCTGTTCGTCAAGGCCAGCGACGGCATGAAGAACGTGATGCCGGCGCTGTACAAGGGCCTGATCGTGGCCGGCGTGCTGAGCCTGATCGCGTTCTTCTTCGTGACGCGTGCGATGTTCCCCGGCGAGGTGCAACTGGCCGGCGGCGCGACCACCAGCGCGATGGCGCTGTTCGGCGCCTGCACGGTGGGCCTGGTGCTGACGGCGGCGATGGTCTGGATCACCGAGTACTACACCGGCACGCAGTACCACCCGGTGCAGCACGTCGCGCAGGCCTCCACCACCGGCCACGGCACGAACGTCATCGCGGGCCTGGGCGTGTCGATGAAGTCGACCGCCTGGCCGGTGCTGTTCGTCTGTGCGGCCATCTGGTCGGCTTACGCGCTGGCGGGGCTGTACGGCATCGCCGTCGCGGCCACCAGCATGCTGAGCATGGCCGGCATCGTCGTCGCGCTGGACGCCTACGGCCCCATCACCGACAACGCCGGCGGCATCGCCGAAATGGCCGAACTGCCCGCGGCCGTGCGTGACGTCACCGACCCGCTGGATGCCGTGGGCAACACCACCAAGGCCGTCACCAAAGGCTACGCCATCGGCTCCGCCGGCCTGGCCGCGCTGGTGCTGTTTGCCGACTACACGCATGCGCTGGAAGCGCGCGGCATGCACGTCGTGTTCGACCTGTCGGACCACAAGGTCATCCTGGGACTGTTCCTCGGGGGGCTGATTCCCTACCTGTTCGGTGCCATGGCCATGGAGGCGGTGGGCCGCGCGGCGGGTGCCGTCGTCGTGGAGGTGCGCAAGCAGTTCGCCGACGGCGCCATCATGGCTGGCCAGCGCAAGCCGGACTACAGCGCCGCGGTCGACATGCTGACCACGGCCGCCATCAAGGAAATGATCGTGCCGTCGCTACTGCCGGTCGTCGCGCCCATCATCGTGGGCCTGGTGCTGGGCCCGGCGGCGCTGGGCGGCCTGCTGATGGGCACCATCGTCACGGGCCTCTTCGTCGGCATCTCCATGTGCACCGGCGGCGGCGCCTGGGACAACGCCAAGAAGCTCATCGAAGAAGGCTTCAAGGACGACAAGGGCGTGGTGCACCGCAAGGGCGGCGAGGCGCACAAAGCCGCCGTCACCGGCGACACCGTGGGCGATCCGTACAAGGACACAGCCGGCCCGGCCGTGAACCCGTTGATCAAGATCATCAACATCGTCGCGCTGCTGATCGTGCCCATTCTGCCGATGAGTGCCGGCAGCCAGGCGCCCTCGCCCACGCAGGCGGCGGCTCCGGCTGTCACCGCCGCAGCCGAGCCGGTGGCGTCGGCGGCCAGCCTGGCCGAGCTGCCGGCCTCCGCGGCATCGCAGTAAAGCCTGGTAAACACCGGTCAGACGGCCCGCTCGCGGGCCGTTTTTCATGGGCGGTCACGGCAGAATGACGGCCATGGCGAGCATGGAAGTCACACGGCACGAAATGACGCGGCGGCGCGAGCAACTGCAGGACCTGCAGCGCTACCTGGCCGCGCTGGAGGCCGACCACGACGGCATTCGCGCCAAGCTGCTGGGCTTTCGCCTGCGCTACCTGGAGGCGTTAGGCTCGCTGATGCGCGAGCTGGACGAGCTGGAGGCCCAGCTGCTGCAGGCCACCACGCTGCTGTCAGACGCACTGAAGCGTCAGGGCGTGGACGCCCCCATGCCGGCCGCCCCGCGCGCCAAGGCCTGGCCCGACGTGCCCGCCCTGCCCGCCGCCACGCCGCTGCCGCCTGAGCCCACCGGCCCGACGATGGACCTGCCGCCGCCCACGCTGAAGACGCTGTACCGTCGCGCGGCCAAGCGCTTCCACCCCGACCTGGCGCCGCCCGGCCCGGACCGCGAGGTCTGCGAGCAGCGCATGATGGCCGTCAACGAGGCCTACGAGAACGGCGAGCGCAGCAAGCTGGAAAGCCTGCTGCTGGCCGCGGGCGAACTGCCCGAGAAGGTCATCGGCGGCCCCGCCGACGCAGTGCGCGCGTGGCTGGGCCTTTGCGAGCACCTGGTTCAGGGCCGCATCCGGGTCGTGCAGGCGCAGACGCTGATGATGCAGAACCTGCAGATGCACCAGCTGCGCGTCGCCATCGAACGCGCGGAGACCGGCGGCATGCGCCCGCTGGACATCATGGCGGCGCGGTTGCGCGCGCAGATCGCGGAGCGCCGCCAGGAGCTCTACATCGGCGAACGCGTGGGCGGCGATGCGAGGCTGGCGGCGGATTTCCTGCGCAAGCGGTATCAGCGGGTTACCGGGCTCGGTCTAGGCTGATACCACACGACCGGACGACGATTCAAACGTCCGCTTGCATCAGCCCCAGGCCGGACCTGCGGCTGATGCGCGCATGCTCAGACGTCGTTGTTCTTGATGATCGGGCCACCCGCCACTGCAGCGACTTCCGAAGGAGCCAGCAAACGCATTGCCGCACTTGCTCCGCCGGATGTCTCGCTTCGCTGCGAAGTAGGCTTCGTGACCATTGCAACCAATTGCTTGAACAAGTTCATTTAGGGCTGAGAGCGTGGGCGGCGATGCGAGGCTGACGGCGGCTTCTTTGAGGAAGCGGATCAGACGCTGACGGGCCTCGGGCTGAGCTGAGGCCCGGTTGATCAGGCATCGTTGTTCCGGATAACCGGATCCGCGCTCGAAAAGAGTTGCGTCGTCGTGCCCTGGCTGGAGAAGATCAGGAGTACGCCCTGGGTGATGACCTCGGTTCGAGGCATGGGAATGGAAACCTGATTGAAGGTAGCAGGCAGGAAGCTGGGGTCGACGATGGTGGTATCCACACGATCAGCCACCGCCCCGACCAGCAGCCAGTTCGCGGCGGAGGGTGCGTGTACAAATACGGCTTCACCGGCCGACTGGGGAATGGACAGTGGAGGCTTGACCTTGTACTTGCAGTCGAAGTCGGTGAAGAAGGTGCACTTCGCTCGCTGTGGGTCATCCTTGTCTGGCACGGCCTTGACGTAGAAGATGTTGGTTGGTTGGGTTTTCGTGGCCATCAATGGACTCCTGGTTCAGTGGTGAGGGGAAGGGGTAAAAGTTGAGCTTGGGTGTCAAGCCACTGTTGCAGCGACGACGCCTCGGTCGGTCGTTGCAAACACCGTTGAAGGTCAGCCGCGATCCGAGTCAAGCCTGCATGCACGCGCATCAGCGACATCAAAGGAGCGGATTCCAAGGTCTCCAGCAGCTTCTCGCAACGCTGGCGACGAAGCGTCAGGTCCTCGGTCAGGTCGGCGGCGTGCAACAACGACAACTGAAGCAACGCGGTCGCTGTTCTGAGGTCAGTGGGAGCCTTTGCCCTGTCAGCTTGCATCAGCATTAGCGGCTGCTCCACACTCGCCAGCGCGGCGGCCCTGTCGCCCTGAGCAAGAAGCGCACGGGCATGCAACCCTACAAGCTCTGCTCGCAAAGGATGCCATCGCGGCGCCGGCGTCCTTCCCGACTCCAGCGCCGCCAGGCGACTTAACAACTCGCCTGTGCTTCGAGATGTCGGGACCGGGCCGCTGCCCAGTCGCGTGACCTCCCCGCGGATCAAGCTGAACGCCCAAGTGCGGTTGCGCGGATCGAGATGGGTCAATGCCCGAAAGGCTCGCACGGACTGGGCGGCGAAGCCCCGCGCCTCGTCGAACCGCCCAACCCGCGCGAGCACGTCGGCCAAAGCGCGCGCGTTGTCGCCCAGATCCTCTTGCCAAGCCTGATCCGCAGGATGCCGGGCCAACAGGGTTTCAGCATGAGCAAGAGCGCGGCGGAACACCAACTCAGCGTGTGCATGCCGTCCCCGCTGGACCAGAGTGGAGCCGAGCCAGCTCAAGGAAACCGCCCATTCTGATCGTAGATTGGCATCGTCCTGCCGCTGCAGCAACACCTTTTCCATGACGGTGGTCGCCTGCTCGAACCGCACCTGTGCATCCGCCAGTTGCCCCTGGTCCAGCATCAGCGTGCCCAGGTTGTTGTCCGCGTAAGCCAACTCCACCTGAGCATCAAGGCTGACGGGATCAGCCATCACCCACTTCTGGCTGACCTCCCGGTACCGCCCCAGAGCCTCAGCGGCAGGCCCAAACCGACGCTGCGTGTACGCCACATGCCCCAGCCAGAACGCCGCCTGCCCTTGCGCTTTGCGCCAATCCGCCAGCATCTCTGGCCTGGGCGGATCGCCCTGCAGCAGCGCGTTCGCCGCCGTCAGCGGTTCGACCGCAGCATCCAGCTCGCGCTTGGACACGCGCACCTCGCCGATGACCGTCAGCGCCTTGGCGCGCTGCAGCCGCGCGACCGGGCCGGCGTGCGGATCTTCGGCCAGGAAGTCCAGCGACTTGGTGCCGACGTTGTCCAACAATTCCAGCCGACCGATGGGCCGCAGCTTGTCGGCAAAGTCGCCCAGCATGTAGCTCAGCAAATCCTCCGCCTGCTGGCGCCGCGCCTGCGCCTGCCGCTCGGCCTGCGCCGCACGCTGCGCCTGCAGCACGCTGGTCGCCGTCAGGCTCACCAACGCCAGGATGGCCAGCGAGCCTGCCGCCACCGCCAGCCGGTGCCTTCGCACGAAGCGCCCCAGCACATACAGCCGGCTGTCCGGCCGCGCACGGATGGGCTCGTGGTCCAGCCAGCGCTGCAGGTCCTCGGCCAGCGCCTGTGCGTTGGCGTAGCGCTCGGCCGGCGCCTTCTTCAGCGCCTTGGCGACAATGGTGTCCAGGTCGCCGCGCAGTTGCCGGGCCTGGTCGGCAACGACGGTGTCAGCCTGGTCGGCGGCAACGTCTGACAGTCGCTTGGGCACCAGCTCGACGACAGCCTTCAGCCGGTCCAGCTGGGTCTGCGTGTCGTCCGCCGTCGGGTGGTGGCCGCCCAGCAGCAGGTACAGCAGCACGCCCAGCGCGTAGACGTCGGTGGCGGTCGTCACGTCGGCCTGCTGCACCTGCTCGGGCGCGGCGAACTGCGGCGTGAAGGCGCTGCCGGCGCGCTGCGTCAGCTCGGTGGCGGCCGCGCCCTGGCTGGCCTGCGTGGCATCGGCCAGCAGCTTGGCGATGCCGAAGTCCAGCAGCTTCACGTCGCCGTCGGCCGTCACGAGGATGTTGCTGGGCTTCAGGTCACGGTGCAGGATCAGCCGCGCGTGCGCGTGCGCCACGGCGCCGAGCACGTCCAGGAACAGGCGCACGCGCGCCTCGATGCCCAGCTGGTGCTCGCGGCAGTAGACGTCGATGGGCTGGCCGTCGACGTACTCCAGCACCAGGTAGGGCTGGCTGGCCTGGTGCACGCCAGCGTCCAGCAGCCGCGCGATGTGCGGGTGCGACAGGCGCGCCAGGATCTCGCCCTCGCGCGCGAAACGACCCGCGTCGCCGCGGCCCAGCAGTCCGGACATCAGGAACTTGACCGCGACATGACCCTCGAAGCGGCCGTCGGCACGGCGCGCCAGCCACACGCTGCCCATGCCGCCCTGCCCCAGCTGGCGCTCCAGCGTGTAGGGGCCGATGGACTGGCCGGCGAAATCGGTGGCCGACGCCGGGTCGCCGGGCAGCGCGGCCAGCGCCTCGTCCCATTGGGCGACGACCGGCTGGCTCAGGAAGCACTGCTGTTCCAGGTCTTGCGCACGCGCCAGCAGGCGCTGCAGGTCGGCGGCGGTGTCGGGGTCGTCGGCCTGCAGCTGAGCCAGCCGCTGCTGCCGCGCGTCGGGCTCCAGGTCCAGCAACTCGTCGAGCAACGGGCTCAGGGCCAACCAGCGCTGCTTGTCCAGCTCGTCCATCGTGCTAGCCCTGAAGCGCCATGGACAGGAACAGCCTGGCCTTCTGCCAGTCGCGCTGCACGGTGCGTTCGGTGACGCCCAGCGCCAGCGCGATCTCGGTCTCCAGCAGGCCGGCGAAATAGCGCATCTCCACCACCTGCGCCAGCCGCGGCTCCAGGCTGGCCAATTCGTCCAGCGCCTCGTGCACCCGCAGCACGGCCTCGTCGCCCTGCGGCGTCATGTCGGCAATGGCGGTGTTCAGTGTCAGGTGTTGCTGGCCGCCGCCGCGTCGCTCAGCCTGGCGCGCCCGCACCAGGTCGATGACGATGGAGCGCATGGCCTGGGCGGCATAGCCGAGGAAGTGGCGCCGATCCGGGAAATCCCTGCCCTGCTTGTCGCGCAGCCGCAGCCAGGCTTCGTGCACCAGGCCCGTGGTGTCCAGCAGCGTCAGGTCGCCGGCGCTGCGCATGTGGCGGTGAGCGATGCGGCGCAGGTCGGCGTACAGCTGCGCCACCACTTGGTCAGCGGCGCCGGTGTCGCCCGCCTGGGCGGCCTGCAGCAGTTGGGTGATGTCAGACACGCGCGCACTCTAGCGGCAGTTGACCCGCCGGCAGCGACGCCAAGTCGCCGGCAGGCTGACTGGCGAACAAAAAAAATGGAACGCGATGTCGGGTCCGGGCGCGGGGCTGCGTTCAGCTTGTTGAGGGACCTGCAGACGGCCCTCGTCAACGACCACCAGGAGATCCGCATGTCCGAGACCCAACGGCTGTCCGACGCGGCGCCGCCGGGCCACCGCCCCATCCCTTTCACCGACATCCTGCGGCTGGACTCGCCCCAGGCGCTGGGCCAGCAGGTGTCACGGCAGCTCCTGCGCTGCCGGCGCCAGAGCGCCCCGCTGTCGGTGATCTGGATAGAGGCGCAATTGCATGCGCGCGCCGGCAGCGACTGCCCGCAGGCCACGCGCGAGGCCATGATGCAGGCATTGAGCCGGCGCCTGCGCAACCGCGTGCGCGGCAGTGACGAGGTCATGCGGGTGGGCGAAGACGGCTTCGCCGTCGTGCTGCCGCTGGTGGGCCGTGTGGAGGCGGCCCTGGTGCAGGCCCGGCTGCTGCAGGCGCTGAAGGGCAGCTACGGCGTGGACGGCCTGCAGATGCACGCCGAACTGCACCTGGGCGCCGCCACCTTCCCGGACGCGGGCCACAGCGGCACCGAACTGGTCGAACACGCGCGCCACAGCTGCATGGCGGCCAGCACGATGGCACGGCTGGTTCAGACCTCCAGCCACTCCTTGCGGATGTAGGCATTGCCGCGCAGGTCGGCGGGCGTGCCTTCGAAGACGATGCGGCCGTGGCCCATCACGTAGCAGCGCTCGGAGATCTCCAGCGCGATGGCCAGCTTCTGCTCCACCAACAGCACGGCGATGCCGCGCCGCCGCAGCTCCTTCAAGTACTCGGCCACCAGCTCGACGATCTTGGGCGCCAGGCCCTCGGTGGGCTCGTCGATCATGATGAGGTCGGGGTCGCCCATCAGCGTGCGGCAGAGTGTGAGCATCTGCTGCTCGCCGCCGGACAGAACGCCGGCTTCCGTGTGCTGGCGCTCCTTGAGCCGCGGGAACATGCGGTACATGTCGTCGAAGCTCCAGCGCGGCTTCTTGTTGCGTGTCTTCTCGCCCAGCATCAGATTCTGGTGCACGGTGAGCTTCGGGAAGATGTCGCGGTTCTCGGGCACGTAGCCGATGCCCAGATGCGCGATCTCGTAGGCCTTGCGACCCACCAGCTCCTCGTCACCGAACTTCACCGAGCCCTTGGCGTCCACCTGGCCCATGATGGTCTTCACCATCGTCGAACGGCCAGCGCCGTTGCGGCCCAGCAGGCTGACGATCTCGCCCGGGTTCACCTGCAGGCTGACGCCGTGCAGCACGTGGCTCTTGCCGTAGAAGGCGTGGACGTTGTCCAGCTTGAGGATGCGTCCCTGGCTCATGCGTGCGCCTCCTGCCGGGCCGCCCCAAAGGCGGCGCGCGCCCCCTCGGAGGGCAGTGAACGAAGTGAACGTGGGGGCATCAATGAACCTCGGCGAGAACGGAGCCCAGATAGGCTTCCTGGACGCGCGCGTTCGCACGCACCGCGTCCGGCGTGTCGAAGGCGATGACCTCGCCGTACACCAGCACGGCGATCTTGTCGGCCAGGCCAAAGACGACGCCCATGTCGTGCTCCACGGTCAGCAACGTCTTGCCCACCGTCACGTCGCGGATCAGTTGGATGAACCGCTGGGTCTCGCTCTTGCTCATGCCGGCCGTGGGCTCGTCCAGCAGGATGACGCTGGAGCCGCCGGCGATGGTGATGCCGATCTCCAGCGCCCGCGCCTCGGCATAGGTGAGGTTCATTGCCAGCACGTCGCGGCGCTTGTCGAGCTTGATCATCTCCAGGATCTGTTCGGCGCGATCGTTGGCGTCGTCCAGGTCGGCCAGGAACTTCCAGAACGCATAGCGGTGGCCCAGGCTCCACAGCACGGCGCAGCGGATGTTCTCGAACACCGACAACCGCGTGAACAGGTTGGAGACCTGGAAGCTGCGCGACAAGCCCAGTCGGTTGATCTCGAAGGGCTTCTTGCCGTCGATGCGCTGGCCGTGCAGGTGGATCTCGCCCGAGGTCGGCGCAAAGCGCCCGCTGATCAGGTTGAACAGCGTGCTCTTGCCTGCGCCGTTGGGGCCGATGATGGCCACACGCTCACCGGCCTGCACGGCCAGGTTGGCGCCGCGGATGATCTCGCTCTTGCCGAAGCTCTTGCGCACGTCGCGCAACTCAAGCGCGAAGCTGCTCACAGCGCCTCCCGTCGTTTGATCTCTCTCTCGATCTCTTCCTGGATCTCGCCCCACTGGTGCACGTAGTGCCGGCGCGCCAGCTCGAACAGCGCGCTGCCCACGACGATCAGGAAGCCGGCACCGAACCACGCATCCAGGCCCGAGCTGTCCAGTGTCGCGCCCATGAAGCGCAGCTCCGGCCCCAGCGCCTCATTGAGCTGGCGGTGGTACAGCATCTCGATCATGGCCGCCGCACCGGCCAGCGCGGCCAGCGCGGCGCCGGCCAGGCCCAGGTAGGACGTCCAGATGCGGCCCAGCTTGCCAAAGGCCGCCACGCGCAGGTTCATCAGGATCAGGCTGGCGAAGCCACCCGGCGCATACATGACCATGAACAGGAAGAGCAGTCCCAGGTACAGCAGCCATGCCTTGGTCAGCTCCGACAGCAGCACGCTGCACAGCACCATCAGCACCGCGCCGATGATGGGGCCGAAGAAGAACATCGCGCCCCCCAGAAACGTGAACAGCAGGTAGGCCCCGGAGCGCGCCGCATGCAGCACGTCGCCGCCGTTGACGATTTCGGTGTTGATGGCACCCAGGCCACCTGCGATGCCGGCGAAGAAGCCGGAGATGACGAACACCAGGAAGCGCACCCAGTGCGTGTCGTAGCCGATGAACTCGACGCGCTCGGGGTTGTCGCGTACCGCGTTCAGCATGCGCCCCAACGGCGTGCGCGTCAGCGCAAACATCAGCGCCGTGCAGATGAAGCAGTACACCGCGACGAGGTAGTAGACCTGGATCTGCGGGCCGAACGTGATGCCTATGACCGGCTCGCCGATGACGCGGTTGCTGGACACGCCACCCTCGCCGCCCGAAAACTCCGGCAGCATCAGCGCCAGCGCGAACACCAGCTCGCCGATGCCCAGCGTGATCATTGCGAACGGCGTGCCGGCCTTCTTGGTCGACACATAGCCGAGGAACACCGCACACAGCATGCCGGCCAGGCCGCCGATCAACGGCACCAGGCTGACCGGGATGTCCAACGTACCGGCGCCGACCCTGTTCAGCGCGTGGATGGCCAGGAAGGCGCCCATGCCGCTGTAGACCGCGTGGCCGAAGCTCAGCATGCCCCCCTGGCCCAGCAGCATGTTGTAGGCCAAGCAGGCAATGATGCCGATGCCCATCTGCGTCAGCATGGTCTGCGCGAGGCCGCTGGTCCAGATGCGCGGTGCGACGAACAGGATGACGGCGAACAGACCCCAGACGATCCAGCGCCCGACGTTGAGCGGCTTGAAGTGGAATTCCTTGGCGCGGCTCATGTCAGTCTTCGCGGGTTCCAAGCAGGCCCTTGGGCCGGAAGATCAGGATCAGCACCATCAGCAGGTAGGGCAGGATGGGCGCGACCTCGGCCATCGTCAGGCGCAGCAGCGGGTAGCCCAGCGTGTCGGGCGTGACACCGGCGCCGAAGCGATTCAGCAGCGTCGCCAGCGAGCCGTTGATGGTCAGCGGCAGCGTCTGCAGCAGGCCCACGACGATGGAGCCCACGAAGGCGCCGGCCAGCGAGCCGATGCCGCCCACCACGACGACGACGAAGATGATGGCGCCGATGAAGGCCGCCATATTGGGCTCGGTCACGAAGGTGATGCCGCCCACCACTCCGGCCAGCCCGGCCAGCGCGCAGCCGCTGCCGAACACCAGCATCAGCACACGCGGCACGTTGTGACCCAGCGCCTCCACCATCTCGGGGTGGGTGAGGGACGCCTGGATGACCAGGCCCACGCGGGTGCGCGTCAGCAGCAGCCACAGCGCCACCAGCATCAGCAGCGCCACGGCCATCATGAAGACCTTGGTGAGCGGGAAGTTGGAGCACATCGCCCCCGCGCACATCTCGGGCGACGCCTTGCCCAGCGCCAGCGACAGGCCTTCGAGCGGATGCGAAATGATGGTGAAGGCGGATCCCTGCAGCTCCGGCGGCGGCGTGAACGGCACAGCCGTGCGGCCCCATATCAGCTGCACCAGTTCCAGGATCACGTAAGACGCGCCGAACGTGATCAGCAGCTCGGGCACATGGCCGAACTTGTGCACCCGGCGCAACGCCAGCCGTTCGAAGCCCGCGCCCAGCACGCCCACGGCCAGCGGCGCCAGGAGCAGCGCCGCCCAGAAGCCCACGATGCCGACGAGCGAGTAGGCGACATATGCGCCCACCATGTAGAAGCTGGCGTGCGCGAAATTCAGCACACCCATCATGCTGAAAATCAGCGTGAGGCCTGAGCTGAGCATGAACAGCAGCAGGCCGGACGACAGACCGTTCAGCAGGTTGATGAAGACTTGATCCAAAACCGCCCCTCAAGAAACCACGCGCCGGGCAGAGCCGGATTGCGTCGCGAGCGGACCCAGGTTGGGTCGAAGCGCGGAACCGCACCTACGTGCTGTGAGCACTGCAGACCCAAGATTGGCCCGCGCATCAGCAAGACGGCTTAGCCCGGCCGCTTCATCTGGCAGGAGGTGGGGGTCGACGACACGTAGCTGTCGTACTGCTTCACCGGCGCCAGCGTCATGCCCGTCTTCTCAGGGCTGTACGGGAACTTCGCATCGGCCTTCTGCCACACCGAGATGAACAGCGGCTGCTGCAGCTGGTGGTCGCTCTTGCGCATGGTCACGTCGCCGTTGAAGCTCTTGACCGTCAGGCCTTCCAGCGCCTTGGCGACCTTCACCGGGTCGGTGGACTTGGCGTTGGCCATGGCCTGGCTCAGCATCGTGTAGATGTGCTGGATGCTGAGCGTGTACATGTCGTCGCTGAAGCGCTTGTTGTACTCCTCGGCCAGCTTCTGCGCGTCACCACCCATGTTGTAGTGGCTGTAGGCCACTTGGTACACGCGGCCCGCACCGCCCTGCCCCAGCGCGGTCGGCGTGCCCGTTACGCCGGTGTAGTAGGTAAAGAACTTGCCGTTGTAGCCCGCCTCATTGGCGGCCTTGACCAGCAGCGCCAGGTCGGAGCCCCAGTTGCCGGTGATGACCGTGTCGGCACCGCTGGCCTTGATCTTGGCGACGTAAGGCGCAAAGTCACGCACCGACGCCAGCGGGTGCAGGTCCTCGCCGACGACCTGGATGTCCGGGCGCTTGCGCGCCAGGGTCTCCTTGGCGTACTTGGCGACCTGGTGGCCGTGAGCGTAGTTCTGGTTCAGCAGGAAGACCTTCTTGACGTCCGGCTGGTCCTTGATGAAGGACGACATCGCTTCCATCTTCATGGAAGTGTCCGCATCGAAGCGGAAGTGCCAGTAGCTGCACTTGCTGTTGGTCAGGTCGGGGTCCACCGCCGAGTAGTTCAGGTAGACGATCTCCTTGCCGGGGTTGCGGTCGTTGTGCTTCTGGATCGCATCGGTCAGCGCCAGCGCGACGCTGGAACCGTTGCCCTGCATGACGTAGCGGATGCCCTGGTCGGCCGCGGCCTTCAGCAGGTTCAGCGACTCCGCGGGGCTCAGCTTGTTGTCGAAGGGCACGACCTCGAACTTCACGCCGGCGGGGTTGCTCTGGTTGTATTTCTCGCCGAGGAACTGGAAGGTCTTGACCTGGTTCTGTCCCACCGGGCCCATCAGGCCGGACAGCGCGTCGATGTAGGCGAGCTTGACGGTCTCACCCTTCTGCGCGTGCGCGCCGCTCGCGGCAAGCGCCAGCGCGGCGGCAGCCGTCAAGGTGCGCAACGGAAAGCGGGCCGAAATGAAGTCGAACATGCTTGTCTCCTGTGGTTGTGATGGGAACGGGAATGTAGGCTCAGCGCCCGGCGCTCAGGTCGTGGGCAGCCGGTGGTCCTTGAGCTGGTCGCGCAGCTTCAGCTTCTGGATCTTGCCGGTGGCGGTGTGCGGGATTTCGGCGACGAACACGACGTCATCCGGCACCTGCCACTTGGCGATGCGGCCATCGTAGAAGGCCAGCAGTTCTTCGCGGGTGACCGTCGCATCGGGCTTCTTGACGACCACCAGCAGCGGGCGCTCGTCCCACTTCGGGTGGCGCGCCGCGATGACGGCCGCCTCAAACACCGCTGGGTGGGCCATCGCGATGTTCTCCAGGTCGATGGACGAGATCCACTCACCGCCGGACTTGATGACGTCCTTGCTGCGATCGGTGATCTGCATGAAGCCGTCGGCGTCGATGGTGGCCACGTCACCGGTCGGGAACCAGCCGGGCTCGCCGTCCACGCTGACCAGCGGCGAGCCGTCCTGCTTGAAGTACTGGCTGATGACCCAGTGGCCACGCACGACCAGGTTGCCGGCTGACATACCGTCCCACGGCAGCGAGCGGCCATCGTCGTCGATGATGGCCATGTCCACGCCGTAGATGACGCGGCCCTGCTTCTCCAGCAGCCGCTGCTGCTGGTCGGCCGGCAGGCGCAGCTGGCGCGTCGTCAGCTTGGACAGCGTGCCCAGCGGCGACATCTCCGTCATGCCCCAGGCATGGATGACCTCGATGCCGAAATCGTCCTGCAGAGACTTCATCATCGCCGGCGGGCAGGCCGCGCCGCCGATGACGGTGCGCTTGAAGCTGGAGAACTTCAGGCCGCCCGCCTTCACGTAGTTCAGCAAGCCCAGCCACACGGTGGGCACGCCGGCGCTGAAGGTGACCTGTTCGCCCTCGAACAGCTCATACAGGCTCTTGCCGTCCAGGTGCGGCCCGGGCAGCACCAGCTTGAAGCCCACCAGCGCCGCGCTGTACGGCAGGCCCCACGCGTTGACGTGGAACATTGGCACGACCGGCAGCACGACGTCGCGGCTGCCGCAGTCCATCGCATCCGGCAGCGCCGACGCATAGGCATGCAGCACGGTCGAGCGGTGGCTGTAGACGGCGCCTTTGGGGTTGCCCGTGGTGCCCGACGTGTAGCAGATGCTGGATGCGGTGTGCTCGTCGAGCCGCGGCCACGCGTAGTCGCCATCTTCAGCGGCCAGCAGGTCGTCGAAGCACAGCAGGTCGGGAATGGCTGTGGCGGCCGGCATGTGGGCGCGCGAAGTCATCAGCACGAAGTGCCGCACCGTCTTCATCAGCGGCGCGAGCTTCTCGACCAGCGGCAGGAATGTCGCGTCGAAACAAAGGACGCGGTCCTCGGCGTCATCGGCGATCCAGACGATCTGCTCGGGGAACAGCCGCGGGTTGATCGTGTGGCAGACCAAGCCCGAACCCGAAGCGCCGTAGTAGATCTCCAAGTGCCGATGGCCGTTCCAGGCCAACGTGGCGACGCGGTCCCCGGGCTGGCAGCCCAGTCGCGCAAACGCCTGCGCGGCCTGGCGCGAGCGCCGCGCCACCTCGCGCCAGTTGCTGCGATGCAGGTCGCCCTCGACCCGCTTGCTGACGATCTCGGTATCGCCGGAATGCCGCTCGGCGTGCGTCAGCAACGACGAGATCAGCAACGGGTCCGACATCATCCGGCCCATCAATGCCATGCTTGTCTCCTGGCCGTGTTATCGGCCCAGTCTAGCCCGCGGGTTCACGCGAGGAACGTCACAACCGCGACCCTCGGACCCCGGGGAAACACCCAGCCCGGCAGGGCCAAGACGGTCTCACTAAACTGGGGCGATGAAACCTCTGGACGGCCTCGCCTGGACCAACCGCTTCGCTGAACTGGGGCCCGCCTTCTTCACCGAGCTGCCCGCCCAAGGACTGCCCGAGCCGCACTGGGTGGCGCACAGCCTCGCCTGCGCCGCGCTGCTGGGCTGGCCGGCCGACTGGACCTCGCGAGATGACGCGCTGGCCGTGTTCGCCGGCAACGCGGTCTGGCCGGGCATGCGGCCGCTGGCCACGGTCTACAGCGGCCACCAGTTCGGCGTCTGGGCCGGCCAGTTGGGCGACGGCCGCGCGCTGTGGCTGGGTGAGGTCGACACGCCCAACGGCCCTCACGAGTTGCAGCTCAAGGGCGGCGGGCTGACGCCCTACTCGCGCCGCGGCGACGGCCGCGCCGTGCTGCGCTCGTCCATCCGCGAGTTCCTGTGCTCCGAGGCGATGGCCGCCTTGGGCGTGCCGACGACGCGCGCGCTGTGCATCACCGGCTCGGCGCTGCCGGTGCGGCGCGAGGCGGTGGAGACCGCCGCCATCGTCACGCGCGTGGCGCCCAGCTTCGTGCGCTTCGGCCATTTCGAGCACTTCGCCCACCACGACCAGCTGGACGCGCTGCGCCGCCTCGCAGACTGGTTCATCGCCGCCCACGCGCCCGAGTGCGCCGATGCGCCTGAGCCCGTCGTCGCGCTGTTGCGCAAGGTGTCACTGCAGACGGCCGACCTCGTCGCGCACTGGCAGGCCATCGGCTTCTGCCACGGCGTCATGAACACCGACAACATGTCCATGCTGGGCCTGACGCTGGACTACGGCCCGTTCGGCTTCATGGATGCGTTCGACCCGGGCCACATCTGCAACCACAGCGACGACCGCGGCCGCTACGCGTATGCCCGCCAGCCTGGCGTCGCGTTCTGGAACCTGCACGCGCTGGCCCAGGCGCTGCTGCCACTGCTGGATGGCGAGCCCGAGGCAGCCGGCGAGCGGCTGCTGGAGGCCGTCGAAAGCTACCGCGAGCGCTTCGCCGGCCAGATGCTGATGCGCATGCGCGCCAAACTGGGTCTGGCCGGCGATGACGCAGGCGACCAGGCGCTGGCCGACGACCTCCTGAAACATATGGCAGCCTCCAGCGCCGACTTCACGGTCACGTTCCGCCGCCTGTCGCGCGCGCTGACCGATCCCGAGCCACTGCGCGACCTCTTCATCGACCGCGACGCACTGGACGCCTGGCTGGCGCGCTGGCGCCCCCGGACCGCGCCGGATGCCCAGGCGCGCATGATGGCCGTGAACCCCGCCGTCGTGCTGCGCAACCACCTCGCCGAAGGCGCCATCCGCGCCGCCGACCAAGGTGATTTCAGCGAGACCGAACGGCTGCTGAAAGTTCTGAGCAGCCCGTACGACGAACCTGAACTTCCCAGCGATGCGGCGCTGCCGCCCGACTGGGCCCAAAGCCTCGAAGTCTCCTGCTCATCATGACCGACAAGCCCGCCTCGACCTACCCCGTCCAGAAGACCGACGCCGAATGGCGCGAGCAGCTGGACCCGATGCAGTACCAAGTCGCGCGCCACGCCGAGACCGAACGCGCCTTCACCGGCAAGTACTGGGACCACTTCAAGGACGGCCACTACAACTGCGTCGGCTGCGGCACGCCGCTGTTCGAGGCCGACACCAAGTTCGACGCCGGCTGCGGCTGGCCCAGCTACTGGGCGCCGGTCAACAGCGAGGTCATCGAGCGCGTGGTGGACCGCAGCCACGGCATGGTGCGTGTGGAGGTGCGCTGCAACAACTGCGGGTCGCACCTGGGCCATGTGTTCCCAGACGGCCCCGAGCCCACCGGCGAGCGTTTCTGCATCAACTCGGCCGCCATCGATTTCGTGGACGAAAATCCTGGCCCATGAAACTGCTGCTCGACTTCCTGCCGCTGATCCTGTTCTTCGTCGCCTTCAAGGGCGCCGAGGGCAACCCCGAGGCCGCCGCGGCCTTCGCGACACAGCACTTCGGCTTCCTCGTTCAGGGCGGCGTAGTCGGCCCGAACGAAGCACCCGTGCTGCTGGCCACCGTGGTCGTCATGATCGCCACGCTGGCGCAGGTCGCCGTGCTGAAGCTGCGCGGCAAGAAGATCGACCTGATGCTGTGGATCAGCCTGGCGCTGGTCGTCGTGCTGGGCGGCGCCACCATCTGGTTCCACAACGAGACCTTTATCAAGTGGAAGCCCACCGGCCTGTACTGGGTCATGGCGCTGACGCTGTGGGCCTCGCTGGCGCTGTTCGGCAAGAACCTCATCAAGGCGATGCTGGGCGGCGAGCTGCAACTGCCCGACACCATCTGGGCGCGGCTCAACCTCGCGTGGGTGCTGTTCTTCGCGCTGATGGGCGTGGTCAACCTCTACGTGGCCTACAACTTCTCCACGTCCGCCTGGGCCAACTTCAAGGTCTTCGGCGTCACGGGGCTGATCCTGCTGTTCACGCTGGCGCAAGGCGTCTACATGAGCAAGCACCTGCCGCAGGAAGAGGACGGCAAGTCGTGACGCCCACCCACCCGATGGCCTCGGAGATCGAGGCCCGCGTGCGTGCCGCACTGGCGCCGCTGGAGTTCAGCCTGCGCGACGACAGCGCCCAGCACGCCGGGCATGCGGGCGCTCGCGAGGGCGGGCACTTTCACGTGACTGTCCGCTCGGAACGCTTTACAGGTCTGCAACGGGTCGCCCGTCACCGCCTCGTTTATCATTGTTTGGCTGACCTGATGCAGCGCGGAATCCACGCCCTGGCGATAGACGCCAAGGCCCCTGGAGAACCCTGACAGGTTGGTTCGACAGCAACGCGCGCCCAATCCGGGCGCGATTTTTTTAGTCTGATCCACGCCCACCCATGAAGAAGTTTGCGCTCGCCGCCCTCGTCGCGGCCCTCGTTCCGGCTGCCGCCGTTGCGCAGAACATCGCCACCGTCAACGGCAAGCCCGTGCCGAAGGCCCGCTTCGAGATGCTGATGCAGCAGGTCACCAAGAGCGGCCAGCAGCAGCGTTCGCCGGAGCTGGAAGCCCAGGTCAAGGACGAAGTCGTGCGCCGCGAGATCTTCATGCAGGCGGCTGAAGCGCGCGGCATCCCGCAGACGGCCGACTACAAGGCCCAGATGGAGCTGGCCAAGCAGATGCTGCTGATCCGCGGCCTGATGGACGACTACCGCACCAAGAACCCGGTCAGCGACGCCGACGCCCAGGTCGAGTACGACAAGTTCAAGGCCCAGAACAGCGGCGAGGAATACCGCGCCCGTCACATCCTGGTCGAGAAGGAAGAAGACGCCAAGGCACTGATCGAGAAGATCAAGGCGGGCGGCAACTTCGAGGAACTGGCCAAAGCCAACTCGAAGGACACCGGCTCGGCCCAGAACGGCGGCGACCTGGACTTCGCCAACCCAAACAACTTCGTGCCTGAGTTCAGCAAGGCCATGACCTCGCTAAAGAAGGGCGAGATGACGCAGGAGCCGGTGAAGAGCCAGTTCGGCTATCACATCATCAAGTTGGAAGACACGCGCGCCGCGACCTTCCCCGCCTTCGACGATGTGAAGGCGCAGATCAAGCAGCGCATCGAGCAAGAGAAGATGGCGCAGTACCAGCAAGGCCTGGTCGAGAAGGCCAAGACCGACTACAAGTTCGCCCCGCGCTGATCCCCGCACGGCGGTCACGACACGAAGACCCGCTACGGCGGGTCTTTTTCCATCCGGAGTTCAAGAAGCCATGTCCGACGCCCTCAGCACCCGCCTCGTCCACGCCACCGGCGGCGACGCCCAGTCCGGCGGCGTGCACACCGCCGTCCACCCGTCCGTGCAGTACGCGCACGCGCGCGTTGAAGACCTGATCGGCGTCTTCCAGGGAACCCACAAGGGCGCCTTCAACTACGCCCGCCAGGGCACGCCGACAACGGCCGTGCTGGAGCGCGTTGTCACGGAGCTGGAAGGCGGCGTGGGCTCTATCAGCTTCGCCACCGGCATGGCCGGGTTGAGCGCGCTGTTCCTGACGCTGCTGAAGACGGGCGACCACATCGTCAGCAGTGCGCGCGTGTTCGGCAACACCAACAGCCTGTTCCAGACGCTGGAAGATCTCGGCATCTCGGTCAGCCGCGTCGATGCCGGCGACGTGGCTGCGGTGCGCGCCGCCGTCCGCCCCGAGACGCGCCTGGTGTTCGTCGAGACCATCGCCAACCCCAGCACGCGCATCCCCGACCTCGAAGGCATCGGCGCGCTGTGCCGCGAACTGGGCCTGCTCTACGTGGTGGACAACACCGTCACGTCGCCCGCGCTGTGCCAGCCGAAACGCTTTGGCGCCGGCCTGGTGATGAACTCGCTGACCAAGACGCTCGCCGGGCACGGCGAAGCGCTGGGCGGCGCCGTCACCGACACCGGCTGCTTCGACTGGTCCACCTACCCCAACATCTTCCCCGCGTACCGCAAGGGCGACGCCGCCGGGTGGGGCCTGCAGCAGATCCGCAAGAAGGGCTTGCGCGACATGGGCGGCACGCTGTCCAGCGAGGCCGCGCACCGCATCCTGGTGGGCATGGAGACGCTGGAACTGCGCCTGCAGCGCAGCAGCGACACGGCGCTGGCGCTGGCCCGCCACCTGGCCGCGCATCCGGCCATCGCCGCCGTGCACTACCCAATGCTGGAGAGCCACCCTGAGCACCAACGCGCGCGCGACTGGTTCGGCAGCGGCTCGTGGATGATGGCCTTCGAGCTGCGCGACGCCGCGCGCCTGAACGAGGTCATCAACCGCCTGCGGCTGCCGCTGAAGGCCACCGGCCTGGCCGACACCCGCACGCTCATCATCCCCGTGGCGCCCACCATCTTCTGGGAAATGGGCGCCGAGGCGCGCGCAACCATGGGCATTGCCGACGGCCTGGTGCGGCTGTCGGTCGGCCTGGAGGCTGCCGAGGACCTGGTCGCCGACTTCGACCAGGCGCTCGCCTGATCAGGCCGCGAGCCGACCGGCTTCGATGCGAAGCTGGCGCTCGCAGCGCGCCGCGATCTCGCGGTCGTGCGTGACCAGCACCAGCGTCGTGCCGGCCTCGCGGTTCAGCTCGAACATCAGTTCCATTACCGCGGCGCCGGTCGCGAAGTCCAGGCTGCCGGTGGGCTCGTCGGCCAGCAACAGCGCCGGGCGCTGCACGAAAGCGCGTGCCAACGCGACGCGCTGCTGCTCGCCGCCCGACAACACGCGCGGGTAGTGCGACAGCCGCTCGCCCAGGCCCACGCGCGACAGCATCGCCGCGGCCTGCTCGCGTGCGCTGGCGTCGCCGCGCAGCTCCAGCGGCAGCATCACGTTCTCCAGCGCGGTGAGATTGGGCAACAGCTGGAAGCTCTGGAACACGAAGCCCAGTTCCTTGCCACGCACGGCGGCGCGCTGGTCCTCGTCCAGCACGAACAAGTCCTGGCCGCGCAGCTTTACGGTGCCGCTGCTGGGCCGGTCCAGCCCCGCCAGGATGGCCAGCAGCGTGCTCTTGCCCGAGCCCGACGCGCCGACGATGGCGACAGACTCCTGCGCCGCCAGCGTGAAGCTGATGTCATGCAGAATCGTCAGCTCCCCGGTGGCGTCCTGGACGCGCTTGGTGATCTGCTCAACTTGGACGAGGACTTCGGGCATGTCGGTAGTACTGCGGCGGCGAACGATGGTGGCGCACTTTAGCCTGGGGGTGCTGGGTGCCTGTGCGTCAGGGGTCATGGCCGCGGCCGAGGCGCCTGTCGTGCTGGTCGTCGGCGACAGCTTGTCGGCCGAGTACGGAATCAAGGCCGGCAGCGGCTGGGTGGCGCTTCTGCAAAAGCGCCTGTCCGAGCAGAAGCAGCCTCATCGGGTCGTCAACGCGAGCATCAGCGGCGACACGACGGCCGGCGGCCGCAGCCGGCTGCCCGCTGCGCTGAACAAGCACAAGCCCGCCATCGTGGTAATCGAGCTGGGCGGCAACGACGCGCTGCGCGGCCTGCCGCTGACCAGCACGCGGGAGAACCTGCTGGAGATGGCGCGCGCCGCGCAGCAGGCCGGCGCCAAGGTCGTCGTGGTGGGCATGCAGGTGCCGCCCAACTACGGCACCCGCTACGCGAGCGACTTCGAAGGCTTGTTCACCGACGTCGCGAAGCAGACCCGCGCGAGCTTGGTGCCCTTCCTGCTGAAGGGCGTGGCGGACCGCAAGGACGCGCTGGAGTGGTTCCAGCCCGACCGCATCCATCCGCTGGCCAAGGCCCACCCGACCATGCTGGACAACGTCTGGCCGGCGCTGAAGCCGCTGCTCTGAGCGGATCTTCTCCTCAAAAGTTGGCTTGCGAGCCGCGCTGCCGCGCGCTCTGATGCCGCCGGGCACGGGCCTCCGCCGGGGGCCGCCCGAAGGGAGAGCCGCGATGAAGCTGCGCATGACGACGTTCAACTGCGAGAACCTGTTCGGCCGCTACGCGTTCCTGAACCGGCCGCCCGAGGACCAGCCCAAGGACTACATCCAGGACATCAAGATCACCGATGTCGTCGCCTTCGAACCCGGGCGCAGCAACACGCTGAAGCCGCGCCCCATCGCCGAGGCGCAGCGCAAGAACACCGGTCTGGCCATCCTGGAGGCCGAGCCCGACGTGCTGGCCGTTTGCGAGATCGAGAACCTGACCACGCTACGCCTGTTCAACGCCAAGTACATGCGCAACTACTTCGACCGCGTCATCCTCGTCGAGGGCAACGACCCGCGCGGCATCGACGTGGGCGTGCTGCTGCGCCGCGGCCTGAAGGCCGACGTGCGGGCCATCCGCAGCCATGCCGACGCCGCTGCGCTGGGCGGCTTCCTGACCACCACCAACATGCTGGACATGAAGGGCCGCGTCGGCAAGGCCAGCTTCTCGCGCGACTGCCTGGAGGTGGACCTCGACGTCGGCAGCGCGCCGTTGACGCTGCTCGTGAATCATTTCAAGGCCCAGGAAACCCGTGCCAACGGCACCGACACCACGACGGCCAAGCGCCGCGGCCAGGCCGAGCGCGCGGCCGCCATCGCCAAGCGCGCCCGTGCGACGGGCCGCCTGCCCGTGGTGATGGGCGACCTGAACAAGGACGTCGCCGACAGCTTCTACGACGACAGCCTCAATCCGCTCGCCAAGTCCAGCGTGTTCCTGAACCCCGTCACGGCGCTGCCCGCCGACCAGCGCTGGACGCACTACTACAGCTCCAAGCGCAGCGTGAGCCAGCTCGACTACCTCCTGCCCGACAAGGGCCTGGCGCAGGCCGTTGTCGGCGTGCAGATCACGCGCGGCGGCCTGCCGCCGGCCTGCAAGCAATACACCGGCCCCCGGGTCGGCAGCATCGCGACCGACGGGCTGGAGGCCAGCGACCACTGCGCGCTGTCGGTGGACTTCGTGCTGTAGCCGGCGGCCTGCTCAGCGCTCCATCTGGCGTGGCTGGTCGCCGCGGCGCTCCTGGCGGTCCTGCCGCATCGGCACGCCGTCCTGGCGGCTGCGCTGCGGCGCCTCGGTGCGCTGAGGCGGCGGCATCTGCGGCGGCGGGGCCTGCATGCGCGACGGCTCCGGCGGGGCCTGGCGCACCGGCATCTCGACTCGGCGCGGCGGCTCCATCGCTGGCGGCCGCTCGGGCATCTGCACGGCACGCGGCTCGGGCTGCTGCTGCGGCGCGGGCTGTGCCCAGCGGCGTGGCTCTTCCCGGCGCTCCTCGCGCCGTTCCTCGCGGCGAGGTTCGTCGCGATCGCGGTCGCGGGATGGCCCGCGCCACGGCATGTTGCCGTCAACGCCAGCGCGCGGGGACTCCACGGACGGGCGCGGCTGCACCACCGTCGCGGTTGGAGGCTGCGGCTGCGGCTGCGGCAGTTGCGGCTGTGGCTGGGCTTGCGCCGGGCGATCCGGCGAGCGCGAGGGCTGCCCTTCGCGGCGCCAGGGCATCTGGCTGTCGCTGCGCCAGCCCATGCCCGCCTCGCGGTCACGGCCACGCGGCGACTCGGCAGCGGGCGGGCGCACGGGCGCCGCTGGCAACTGCGCCGCCAGGTCGCCACGGCTGGGCGCGCCCGGCAGCGGGCGGTTCCAGCCCGGCTCGGGCCTGCGGTCGGGGCCACGCACGGGCAGCGGCTGGATGCCCGCGCCCGGTGCCGGCAGCGTGCTCACCGCCCGCGGTTCGTCGCGGTAGCGGTGCGGGCGCTTGACAGTCACCGGGTCGCGCACATCACGCGGATCGTTGATGCGGCTCACATAGCGCGGCGTGTGGCGGTAGCCCGGCACGAACACCTCGCGCGGCGCCAACGGATACCAGCCGTAGCGCGGCGGCGGTGGGCGATGGCCGCCACCGATGGTGATGCCCACGCTGACCGAGCCGCCGCCCACCCACCCCACCAGGGCCGGCGCGTAGACGGGGCGGTGCACGTAGGCGCCCGGTGCCCAGCACCAGCGGCCGTTCCAGCTGACCCAACGGCCGTAGTGGAAGGGTGCGAAGCCCCAGGGCGCGTCGTCCACCCAGCTCCAGCCCCACTGGCGCGACCACGCCCAGCGGCCGTAGCGGTACGGCGCCCAGTCGGCGACGACCACCGTGGTCGGGATCCACACGTTCCCGTACTCCGGCGCGCTTTCCCAGCGACCGTAGCGGTCCAGGTCTTCGGCACCGGTCATCTCGGGAGAGACGTAGCGCGTCGAACCGGCGTAGGGTCGGTCGCCTTCCTCGCGGCTCTCGGCCAGCACCCAGTCGCCGAAGGCGTCACCGTTCAATGGGCCGCGCTCGGCGCGCGGGCCGTCGGGCCACCAGAACTCGGCCTGCTCGCCGCTGCCCAGCACGACCGGCGCCGCGCCGCGCGCCCACTCGAAGCGCAGGCGGCCCTGCCAGACGTAGGCCTTGCTGCCGCGGTCCAGTTGTTCGACGCGGTACAGGCCCTCGCGCTCGGGCAGGGCCATGCCCTCGCGCGTGCGCAGCCGCGTCTCGGCGGCGTTCTCGGCATTGCGCAGGCGCAGCGCGACGTCGCCGCGGTCGATCTGCAGCAGCGTCTGCCCGTCGTCCAGCTGGCTCAGCTCCAAGTCGCTGCGCTCGTCCACCCAGATGGACGTGGAGCCCACCCGCAGCGACACGCGACCGCGCTCGTCGGTGCGCACGCGGTCGCCCTCGCCCACCGTCTGGTTGCGCGTGAGGCGGGTCCATTCCCGGGTGTCCGGGTCAAACAGCCAGGCATCGCCGACGACCTCGACCACGCGCGCGGCGCGCGCGGGCGGGTCGCGCTCGGCATCCTGCGCCTTGGCCGCGGGGGCCACGGCCACGAGCAGGGCCAGCGCCACGATGCGCCAGCGGCGACGCGTCAGAACAAGTTTGGATTCGGCAGGCATGGGCAGAAGCTCCTTTGCAGCCAGCAAACGCGCGGGCCGGATTGTCGGTGCACGACGCTTACAAACGTTGCAATCAGGCCGTCAATCGTCGGCACTCGGGTCCAGCTCGGGGAACAGCACGGACGTGAATCCGAAGCGCGTGAAATCGGTGACACGCATCGGGTAGAGGATGCCGTCCAGGTGGTCGCACTCGTGCTGCACCACGCGGGCATGAAAGCCTTCGGCGATGCGGTCAATGGGTGTGCCTTCGGCGTCAAAGCCGGTGTAGCGGATGCGCTCGTCGCGCGCCACCACGCCTCGCAGGCCCGGCACCGACAGGCAGCCCTCCCAGCCCTCGGTGCGCCCGCCGTCCAGCACCTCGATGACCGGGTTGATCAGCACAGTGGGCGGCACGGGCGGCGCGTCCGGGTAACGCACGTTCTTCGTGTAGCCGAAAATCACCAGCCGCAGGTCCACGCCGATCTGCGGCGCGGCCAGACCGGCACCGTTGGCGGCGGCCATGGTTTCGAACATGTCGGCAATCAGGCGCTTCAGTTCGGGCGTGCCGAACTCGGTGACCGGCTTGGCGACACGCAGCAGACGCGGGTCGCCCATCTTCAGAATCTCGTGAACGGCCACGCGGGCTCCTTGGGCTATCGTGCCGGCCATTCTAGAAACCACCCATGCTTGATTTCATCGAAGACCTCGGCCACGGCATCTACGCCATCGACACAGGCTTCCAGCGCCCGCGCTTCGACGCGGCCTACCTGATGGTGGAGGACGGCCGCGCCGCCTTCATCGACACCGGCACCAACCATGCCGTGCCGCGCTTGCTGGCCGCGCTGGAGGCGCTCGGCCTTGCCCGCGACGCGGTGGACTGGGTCATTCCGACGCATGTGCATCTGGACCACGCCGGCGGCGTGGGCCTGCTGATGCAGTCGCTGCCGCAGGCCCGTGCGCTGATCCACCCGCGCGGCCTGCGCCACCTGGTGGACCCGAAGGCACTGTGGCTGGGCGCGCTCGCCGTCTATGGCGAGGAAGAGATGCAGCGCAGCTACGGCAAGCTGGTGCCGGTGCCGGCCGAGCGCGCCGAGGCCAGCGTTGATGAGCAGCTGCTGATGTTGGCCGGCCGGCCGCTGCGCCTCATCGACGCGCCGGGCCATGCCAGGCACCACCATGCGATCTGGGACGCGCGCAGCCGCAGCTGGTTCACCGGCGACACCTTCGGCCTGTCATACCGCGCCTTCGACGTGGACGGCCGCGCCTGGATGCTGCCGACGACGACGCCAGTGCAGTTCGAGCCCGAACCGCTGAAGGCCACCGTTGCGCGGCTGCTGGACGCCGAGCCACTGAGCATGCAGTTGACCCACTACGGCCGCGTAGGCGGCTCGGTCGACGAGGTGCGGCGTCTGGCCGCGCAGATGCTGGCGCAGGTGGACGAGATGGTCGCGCTGGCCTTGTCGCTGCGCGACGCGCCCGACCGGCACGACAAGCTCAAGGCCGGCCTGCGGGACGGCTACCTCACGCGGCTGCGCGCCCACGGCCATGCCGCCGGTGCCGACGCGGCCGACTGGCTCGCGCTGGACGCCGAGCTGAACGCGCAAGGCCTGGAAGTCTGGCTAGACCGCGTGCCGCGCTGATCCGCACCCGTCGCGCCCGTCGAATCCGTCGCACTTGCGACGGGCAGCCAGCGCCCCGTTCGGGTGCAACGATCAGGACGAGCCGCACCGCACCAGTGCCGCGCAACGACGCCAACACCGCGCCGCCTGGGAAGGCAGGCGCTGCGGCGCGCAGGCACAGCTCTTGCAGAAGCCCTGGTGAGGCGCCGCGCGTGAGCGGGCTCCCGATTCTTTAAAACCATCGCCAACGGCGGCGAGTGCCTCGCAAACGGCGTCCCTGTGGACGCTGCAGCGACGGCAGTCTCTCAAACTGCACCCCACCGGGTGCCGCCGTAGGTGCTGGCTTTCCACGTCCGGCCCGCTGGCGGCTGTTGTTGACAGGAAAGCCATGCATATCGTTCTCATCGGCCACGGAATGGTGGGCCAGAAATTTCTCGAATGCCTCGCCGAGGGCCCCGCAGCTGCCGACGTGCAGGTGACGGTGCTGTGCGAGGAGCCGCGCCCGGCCTACGACCGCGTGCACCTGTCCGAGTTTTTCTCGGGCAAATCGGCCCAGGACCTGTCGCTGGTGCCGGCCGGGTTCTTCGAGAAGCATCCTGGCTTCCAGCTCCGCCTGGCCGCCAAGGCCGTCGCCATCGAGCGGCGCGACAACACCGTCACGCTGGCCGACGGCGAGGTCGTGCACTACGACAAGCTCGTGCTGGCCACCGGCTCCTACCCATTCGTGCCATCCGTGCCCGGTCGTGACCGGCCGCACTGCCATGTCTACCGCACCATCGAGGACCTGGAGGCCATGCAGGCCTCGGGCAAGGTCAGCAAGAGCGGCGTCGTCATCGGCGGCGGCCTGCTGGGGCTGGAGTGCGCGAAGGCGCTGCGCGACATGGGCCTGCAGACGCACGTCGTCGAATTCGCGCCTCGGCTGATGGCCGTGCAGGTGGACGAAGGCGGCGGCCGCGTGTTGCGCGAGAAGATCGAGGCGCTGGGCGTGCAGGTGCACACCAACCGCAACACGGTCGAGATCACCGACGGCGTGTCCGCCCGCCACCGCCTCGTCTTCACCGACGGCACCTGGCTGGAGACCGACATGCTGGTGTTCTCCGCCGGCATCCGCCCGCGCGATGAACTGGGCCGCCAAAGCGTGCTGGCCATCGGCCCGCGCGGCGGCATCGCCGTCGACAACCAGTGCCGCACCAGCGATCGCAACGTCTACGCCATCGGCGAGGTCGCGTCGTGGCGCGAGCAGACCTTCGGCCTCGTCGCCCCCGGCTACGAGATGGCCCGCGTGGTGGCCCGCCACATCACCGGCGACGCCGAGGCCGCCTTTCCCGGTGCGGACATGAGCACCAAGCTCAAGCTGATGGGCGTGGACGTGGCCAGCATCGGCGACGCGCACGGCAAGACGGCCAAGTGCCGCAGCTACCAGTTCGTCGACGAGCGCAAGCAGATCTATAAGAAGATCGTCGTCAGCCAGGACGGCCAGTTCCTGCTGGGCGCCGTGCTGATCGGCGATGCCGAGGAGTACGGCACGCTGCTGCAGATGGCGCTGAACGGCATCAAGCTGCCGCCGGCCCCCGAATTCCTGATCCTGCCGAGCAGCGACGGCAAGGCCAAGGTGGGCATCGGCCCCGACGCGCTGCCCGACAGCGCGCAGCTGTGCTCGTGCAACAACGTTACCAAGGGCCAGATCTGCGCGGCCGTGGGCGAAGGCTGCACCACCATAGCCTCCATCAAGGCCTGCACCAAGGCCGGCGCCACCTGCGGCGGTTGCGTGCCCCTGGTCACGCAGATCATGAAGTTCGAGATGGCCAAGCGCGGCATGGCCGTCAACAACCACCTCTGCGAGCACTTCCCGCATTCGCGCCAGGAGCTCTACCACCTGATCCGCGTCGGCGGCATCAAGACCTTCAGCGACCTGCTGGCCAAGCACGGAAAGGGTCTGGGTTGCGACATATGCAAGCCCGCCGCGGCCAGCATCTTCGCGTCGTGCTGGAACGACTTTGTGCTCAAGCCCGAACTCGCCAGCCTGCAGGACAGCAACGACTACTACCTCGGCAACATCCAGAAGGACGGCAGCTACTCCGTCGTGCCGCGCATGCCGGGCGGCGAGGTCACGCCCGACGGCCTCATCGCCGTGGGCCAGGTCGCCAAGAAGTACGGCCTGTACACCAAGATCACCGGTGGCGCCCGCGTCGACATGTTCGGCGCCCGCGTGGAGCAGCTGCCCCTCATCTGGGAGGAGCTCATCGCCGCCGGCTTCGAGTCGGGCCACGCCTACGGCAAGAGCCTGCGCACCGTGAAGAGCTGCGTGGGCAGCACGTGGTGCCGTTATGGCGTGGACGATTCGGTCGGCCTGGCTGTCGAAATCGAGAACCGCTACAAGGGCCTGCGCGCACCGCACAAGATCAAGTTCGGCGTATCCGGCTGCACGCGCGAATGCGCCGAGGCGCAGGGCAAGGACGTCGGCATCATCGCCACCGACAAGGGCTGGAACCTCTACGTCTGCGGCAACGGCGGCATGAAGCCGCGCCACGCCGAGCTGATCGCCAGCGACCTGTCCAAGGCCGACCTGATCAAGTACGTGGACCGCTTCTTGATGTTCTACGTGCGCACGGCCGACCGCCTGCAGCGCACCAGCACCTGGCGCGACAACCTGGAGGGCGGCCTGGACTACTTGAAGGAAGTGGTCATCAACGACAGCCTGGGTCTGGGCGCCGAGCTGGAGCAGCAGATGCAGGCCGTCGTCGACACCTACCAGTGCGAATGGAAGACCGCCGTGACGACGCCGGAAGTGCGCCAGCGCTTCCGCTCCTTCGTCAACAGCGACAAGGCCGACGAGCAAATCATCTTCGTGGAAGAACGCGGCCAGATCCGCCCGGCCCGCCCGGAAGAGCGCGCTCAGAAAGTCGAGAACGCCGAAGCCCAACCCGCCTGAGCCCGCCCCCTGCCCTCAAGGAGTACCGCATGAGCCAGAACTTCACCCCCGTCTGCAGCGTGGACGAAATCCTTCCAAACACCGGTGTCGCCGCGCGGGTGGACGGCCGCCACGTCGCCGTGTTCCGCGTCGGCGCCGACCGCTTCCACGCCATCGACAACATCGACCCGCGCTCCGGCGCCAGCGTGCTGTCGCGCGGCCTGATCGGCAACCTGGGCGAGCGCGTGGTCGTAGCGTCGCCGCTCTACAAGAACCACTTCGACCTCAGCACCGGCGAGTGCCTGGAAGCGCCCGAGCAATCGGTGCGCGCCCATGCCGTGCAGGTGCAGAGCGGCCGCGTGCTCGTCGCGCTGGCCTGAAACCCATCCCGGCCGGCCACGAGGCGGCCCGGCACCCGGTGGCAACGACGCCACCCGCCATCACGACGAACCACTGACGCCCCGAGCCCGACCGGCTGGGGCGTCTGTGCTTTACGCGAGACCTTTGCCCTCTTCTCTCTCAACACGAGACACACCATGGCCTACGTTGTTCCTACCGAGTTCGTCACCAAGATGGTGGACGCCGGTGAATCCAAGCTGCTGATGTCCACCCGCGACACGCTGATCCGCGCCTTCATGGCCGGCGCCATCCTGTCACTGGCGGCGGCCTTCGCGGTGACCGTCACCGTCAACACCGGCAACCCGCTGCTGGGCGCGGTACTGTTCCCGGTGGGCTTCATCCTGCTGTACCTGATGGGGTTCGATTTGCTGACCGGCGTGTTCACGCTGGTGCCGCTGGCCGTGCTGGACAAGCGCCCCGGCGCGACCTGGGGCGGCGTGTTTCGCAACTGGACGCTGGTGTTCATCGGCAACTTCGCCGGCGCCATCACGGTGGCGCTGCTGATGGCCATCATCTTCACGTTCGGCTTCAGCGAGGGGCCCAATGCGGTGGGCCAGAAGATCGGCCACATCGGCGAAGGCCGCACGGTGGGCTACGCGGCCCACGGCGCCGCCGGCATGCTGACGCTGTTCGTGCGCGGCGTGCTGTGCAACTGGATGGTGTCCACCGGCGTCGTCGCGGCCATGATGTCCACGTCCGTCTCGGGCAAGGCCATCGGCATGTGGATGCCCATCATGGTGTTCTTCTACATGGGCTTCGAGCACAGCATCGTCAACATGTTCTTGTTCCCGTCGGGCCTGATGCTGGGCGGCAACTTCACGATCATGGACTACCTGATCTGGAACGAGATTCCCACCGTCATCGGCAACCTCGTGGGCGGGCTGACGTTCGTGGGCCTGACGCTGTATTCGACCCACTACAAGACCGCCCCGAAGCGGGTGCTGGTCAAGTGACCCTGAGGCTGGCCATCGGCCAGCACTCGGAAGCCGGGCGCAAGCCGCTGAACCAGGACTTCCACGGCGTCGCGCAGCCCACCGACGCGCAACGCCGCTCGCGCGGCATCGCACTGGCCATCGCCGACGGCATCAGCACCAGCGCGGTCAGTCAGATCGCCAGCGCAGCTGCAGTGCGCGGCTTCCTGGAGGACTACTACGGCACCGCCGAGTCCTGGACCGTGCGCCGTGCCGCGCATTGCGTGCTGGCCGCCACCAACGGCTGGCTGCATGCGCAGAGCCAGCGCGGCGACGGCCGCTTCAATGCCGACCGCGGCCACGTCTGCACGTTCAGCGCGCTGGTGTTCAAGGGCCGCGAGGTGCACCTGCTGCACGTGGGCGACACACGCGTCTACCGCGTGCACGCCAACGCGCTGGAGCAGCTGAGCCAGGACCACCGCGTGCGCGTGGACGGCCAGACCTACCTGGGTCGCGCCCTGGGCGTGAGCCCCCATGTGGAGATCGACCACGCCTGCCTACCGGTAGAGGTCGGCGAGACCTTCTTGCTGGCCAGCGATGGCGCCTACGAGCACCTGGACGCGACCACCGTGCAGGCCACACTCACGCAGCACGGCACCGACCTGCAGGCTGCCGCGCAAGCGCTCGTATCCACGGCGCTGGCGCGCGGCAGCGAGGACAACGTCACCGTCATGCTGGCGCGCGTCGAGTCCCTGCCGCGCGCCATCGCGCCGCTGCTCAACCGCGACGACCTGCGCCTGCCGCCGCGCCTGTCGCCCCGGCAGGAATTCGAGGGCTACCGCGTCGTGCGCGAGCTGTTCACCGGCCCGCGCAGCCAGGTCGTGTTGGCCGTAAATGCGCAGGCGCGCGAATGGGTGCTGAAGCTGCCCTCCGCCGAACTGGCCGGCAACGCCCGCGAGCTGGACCGCTTCACGTCGGAGGAATGGGTGGCGCGTCGCGTCGACAGCCCGCACGTCATCAAGGCCGCGCCGGCCGAGCGGCGGCGTGAGTTCCTGTTCACGGCGATGGAATACGTCCCCGGCCAGACGCTCGCGCAGTGGATGACCGACCACCCTGCTCCTTCGCTTGACGAGGTGCGCCAGATCGTCGAACAGATCGCCCGCGGGCTGCAGGCACTGCATCGCAAGGAGATGCTGCATCAGGATCTGCGGCCCGAGAACGTGATGATCAGCCGACAGGGCACGGTCGTCCTCATCGACCTCGCATCCGCCCACGTCGCGGGCCTGAGCGAGGGCCACGGTGACGCCCGCCCGCTGGAGCTGGCGGGCACGCTGCAGTACACCGCGCCGGAGTACTTCACCGGCGCGGGCGGCTCACCCGTGTCCGAACTGTTCTCGCTGGCCGTGCTGACCTACCAAATGCTGACCGGCGCCCTGCCCTACGGCCTGCAGGTGCCGCAAGTGCGCGGCGAGCGCGATCTGCACCAACTGCAGTACGTGCCGCTGCGGGCACGCAGGCCGGATCTGCCGGAGTGGCTGGACCGCGTGCTGAAGAAGGCGCTGCAGCCTCAGGCCGCGCGGCGGCAGCAGGCGCTGTCGGAGTTCATGCACGACCTCTACGTACCCGGGCCGGAGTTCATGAAGCGGGACCGGACGCCGTTGCAGGAGCGGCATCCGCTCCTGTTCTGGCGGGGGCTGACGGTGGTGTTTGGAGTGGCGACGGTGGTGCTTCTGGGACTGCGTGTCAGCGGTCGTTGAACGACGGCCCGCAGCGACACCGACACTCAAGCTGACAGACTTTGAGCTTGACTTTGGTATCCATGTAGATGCATTCAACGCATGTTCACCGTCCGCCAAACCGAAGAGTTCGTCGAATGGCTCGACGCGCTGACCTGCCCCCTATCTCTGTGCCAGCCTTTGCGAGAGAGTCCTGGGGGACAAAGGGTATCGCCAGCCCGCAGATTGGGGTGAACGTAGTGAACCCACACGCCTTCCGCGATGGGGCGTATCACCTGAATCGATGCGCCGCCACGATGTTGGTCTTCGCCGTGCTCACCCAAGCTACGGCATGCGGCTTGGCGCGGACCTCAAACATCCAGCCCCAACTCCTGAATCTTCCGCGTGATCGTGTTCCGCCCGATGCCGAGCTTCTGCGCGGCTTCGATGCGGCGGCCGCGGGTGATGTCCAGCGCGGTCAGGATCAGCTGGGCCTCGAAGCGCTTGGTCAGCGCATCCCACACGTCGGGCTCGCCGGCGATCAGGCGGGCGCGGGCGTCGGCGGCCATGTCGGCCAGCCAGCCTTCGCCACTGCTGGTGCTGGCCGGCGCGGCCGCAGGTTGAGGCGCGGCAGCTACGCCTGCCACCGCCTGCGCGGCCGAAGCGACAGCAGGTGTCGACGCCACGTAGCCGGGCTGCATGTCGTCCGGCAGGTCCTTGGGCTCGACGACCTGGCTGGGCGCCATCACGCTGAGCCAGTGGCAGATGTTCTCCAGTTGCCGCACGTTGCCGGGGAACTCGAAGTTGGTCAGCACGGCCAGCGCAGCGTCAGACAGGCGCTTGGCCTCCACGCCCAGTTCGGTCGCGCTGCGCTGCAGGAAGTGACGGGCCAGCGCAGGCACGTCTTCCTTGCGTTCGCGCAGCGGCGGCAGGCGCAGGCGGATGACGTTGAGGCGGTGGAACAAGTCCTCGCGGAACACGCCCTGGCGCACGCGCTCTTCCAGGTTCTGATGGGTGGCCGCGATGACGCGCACGTTGCTGCGCATCGGGCTGTGGCCGCCGACGCGGTAGAACTGGCCGTCGGACAGCACACGCAACAGCCGCGTCTGCAGCTCGAAGGGCATGTCGCCAATTTCGTCCAGGAATAGCGTGCCGCCGTCGGCCTGCTCGAAGCGGCCGCGCCGCGACGCCTGCGCGCCGGTGAAGGCGCCGCGCTCGTGGCCGAACAGTTCGCTCTCCAGCAAGTCCTTCGGGATGGCCGCGGTGTTGATCGCCACGAACGGGCCTTCGCCACGCGGGCTGTGCTTGTGCAGCGCGCGGGCGACGAGCTCCTTGCCGGAGCCGCTCTCGCCCGTGATCATCACGGTGACGTTGCTCTGCGATAACCGGCCAATCGCACGGAACACGTCCTGCATTGCCGGGGCCTGGCCCAGCATCTCAGGCACCTGCGCAGCGGCTTCCTGTTCGCCGGCCTCGCGTTGGCTTTCTTCCTGCGCGCGGCGGATCAACTCCACGGCGCGCGGCAGGTCGAAGGGCTTGGGCAGGTACTCGAATGCGCCGCCCTGGAAGGCGGACACGGCGCTGTCCAGGTCGGAGTAGGCCGTCATGATGATGACGGGCAGCGCCGGCAGCCGCGCCTTGACCTTGGCGAGCAGCTCAAGACCGGACCCGCCCGGCATGCGGATGTCGGAGACGAGCACCTGCGGTGAATCGTCTTCCAGCGCAGCGAGCATGTCGCGTGCATTGCTGAATGCGCGGACCGGCAGTCCCTCGCGTGCCAGGGCCTTCTCGAGCACAAAGCGGATCGAGTGGTCGTCGTCTACAACCCAGATGGATTTCATGCGTTTCCTCTGACGCGCCCCTGGCCTCGTGAGTTCAGGGCAGCGGCAATGTGATTCTGAAATTGGTCAGGCCGGGCTCGCTCTCGCAATCGATCATCCCTTGATGTTGTTGGGCGATCGTCTGCGCCAGCGTGAGTCCGAGGCCGGAGCCGCCTTCTCGCCCCGATACCAGCGGAAAGAAGATGCGGTCCCGGATCTCGGCGGGAACGCCTGGACCGTTGTCCTCAACATGCAATTCCAATGCCAAGCGCCAGCGCTGCTTGCCGACGGTGACCTGCCGGGCGACACGCGTGCGCAACACGATCTGCGCGTCGCCGGTGGCGATGCGTGAACCCAGCACCTGGGCGGCGTTCTGGACGATGTTCAACAGCATCTGGATCAGCTGCTCGCGGTCGCCGCGGAAGTCAGGCAGCGAGGTGTCGTAGTCCCGTGTGATGCTGAGGCCGCGCGGATACTCGATCAGCACCAGTGAACGCACGCGCTCGCAGATCTCGTGGATATTGACGTCACCGACCACCTGGGCCTTGCGGTGCGGCGCCAGCAGCCGGTCCACCAGGCTCTGCAGGCGGTCCACCTCGTGCACGATGACCTGGGTGTACTCGTTCAGTTCGGGGTTGCTGTCCTGGAACTCCATGGCCAGCAGCTGCGCGGCGCCGCGGATGCCGCCCAGCGGGTTCTTGATCTCATGCGCGAGGTTGCGCGTGAGCTCCTTGGTGGCCTGCACCTGATCCAGCGTGCGTTCGTCGCGGTCCTGGCGCGCCTGCTGCGAGATCTCGATCAGCTCGACCAGCACGCGAGCCTCGCCGTCGTCGCCGACATCCATCTGCGACACGATGACATGCACCGGCAGGCCGTCTTCGTGGGCCCAGGCGCCGCGGCGCAGCAGCGCATCGAAGCGGCTGCTGGAGTACTGGTTGGCGGCCACGCCGGCCAGCGTCTCGGTGAGGCGCTGCGGTTCGTCGAGCCAGTCGGGCAGCTGGGCCTTCTGCACGGTACGGCGAGACAGCCGCATGGTGTTCTCGAAGGCCGTGTTGGCAAACAGGCATTCGCCGTCGGCGCGGACGACGATGACCATCGTGGCCAGCAGGTCGAGGCCGGCGAACTCGGCCGGCAGCAGAGGCGTTTCAGTCATGGCGCATGGGGTCGGTCCCCCATGGCGCCAGGCGCTTCAGGAGGGGAGTTTGTTGATCTCGCGCTTGAGGGCCTGCACGTCGGCTTCGTAGCGCGCGATGCTGTCCTTGAGCTCGGCCATGCGGTCCAGATACTTCTGGTAGTTGCGCTCGTCGCCGCGGCGCTCGCCCTGGCCGTTGTTGAATTCCTTCTGCGCACTGGCGAGGCGGTCCTCGGCCTGGCGCAGCTCGGCCTGCAGCACGCGGCGGCGCTCGTCGTCACGCACGCGCTGCTGGCCGGCATCGACGCGGCTGTCAGCACCTCGCGCACCCTCGGTGGCTGGCGCGGCGGCAGCGCGTGGCCGCGGGGCCTGCACGACGGTGATGGGCGATCCCTCGATCGTGCGGCAGCCCTTGTCTATCGCTTCCTTGGCAGACAGCGCGTCCGTGTAGAGCACCGGCGGGCCAGGGCAGCGGTAGACCGTGCCCTGGGCCTGGGCGCCCAGGCTTGCAGCGACGAGCAGCGGGGCCAGCAGTCGGTTCAGCATGGCGGCATTGTGGCTCACGCGGGCCAATGAAAAAGGGGCCGCAGCAGCGGCCCCCTTCGCTGGGGATGGCAAAGGCAGCGATGAAGCTGCGGCCCTTGCCCAGGGCGGCAGCAGGCTTGCTGCCGCTGACCATCACAGCGCGTAGTACATGTCGAACTCGACCGGGTGGGTCGCCATGCGGAAGCGGGTCACTTCCTGCATCTTCAGCTCGATGTAGGCGTCGATGTAGCTGTCGGTGAACACGCCGCCCTTGGTCAGGAACGCGCGGTCCTTGTCCAGGTAGTCCAGCGCCTGGTCCAGGCTGTGGCAGACGGTCGGGATCTTCGCGTCTTCTTCCGGCGGCAGGTGGTACAGATCCTTCGTGGCGGCTTCGCCCGGATGGATCTTGTTTTCCACGCCGTCCAGGCCGGCCATCAGCAGCGCGGCGAAGCACAGGTACGGGTTGGCGGACGGATCCGGGAAGCGCGCCTCGACGCGGCGGCCCTTGGGGTTCGCAACGTAAGGAATGCGGATCGAGGCCGAGCGGTTCTTGGCCGAGTAGGCCAGCTTGACCGGGGCTTCGAAGCCGGGGACCAGGCGCTTGTAGCTGTTGGTGCCGGGATTGGTGATCGCGTTCAGCGCGCGGGCATGCTTGATGATGCCGCCGATGTAGTACAGCGCGAAGTCGCTCAGGCCGGCGTAGCCATCACCGGCAAACAGGTTCTTGCCGTCCTTCCAGACGGACTGGTGAACGTGCATGCCGGAGCCGTTATCGCCGACCAGCGGCTTGGGCATGAAGGTCGCGGTCTTGCCGTAGGCATGGGCGACGTTGGCGACGATGTACTTCTGCAGCTGCGTCCAGTCGGCGCGCTCGACCAGCGAGCTGAACTTCGTGCCGATTTCCATCTGGCCGGCGTTCGCCACTTCGTGGTGGTGAACTTCGACGGGGATGCCCATCTGTTCGAGGATCAGGCACATCTCCGAGCGCATGTCCTGGCCGCTGTCGACCGGGGGCACGGGGAAGTAGCCGCCCTTGACGGTGGGACGGTAGCCGCTGTTGCCGTGCTCGTACTCCTTGGAGGAGTTCCAGGCGCCTTCTTCAGACTCGATCTTGAAGAACGAACCCGACATCTCGTTGCCCCAGCGCACGCTGTCGAACACGAAGAATTCGGGTTCCGGGCCGAAGTAGGCGGTATCACCCAGACCGGAGGACTTCAAATAAGCCTCGGCGCGCTTGGCCAGCGAACGCGGGTCGCGCTCATAGGCCTTTCCGTCGGTCGGGTCGATGACGTCGCACGAGAGGATCAGCGTCGGCTCTTCGAAGAACGGGTCGATGTTGGCCGTGTTCGGGTCCGGCATCAGCAGCATGTCGGAGGCTTCAATGCCCTTCCAGCCGGCGATGGAGGAACCGTCGAAGGCGTGACCCGACGTGAACTTGTCTTCATCGAAATGGGAGACCGGCACGGTGACGTGCTGCTCCTTGCCACGGGTGTCGGTGAAGCGGAAGTCGACAAACTTGACTTCGTTCTCCTTGACGATGTTCATCACATCGGCGACGGTCTTGGCCATCAATAGCTCCTAGCGGATCGGACAGGGGTGGGATGCTGCTGCCGACGCCGGCAGCCACGAGAGAATTCTTAGCAGGTTGCATGCCAGATGCACCGACATGGGTTGCGCCCTGCACCGGCGGGCATTATGAGACGGCGCCTGTGAAGGCATGGTCATCAACGCACCAGTTCAGTGCTGATGTGCGCACCAAACTGGATTGCGCCCCGTTTCAGGGCGTCGTAGGCGGGGTCGAGCCGCTCGGCATCGCCCTTCACGCCCAGTTCGATGCAGCGGCCCCATTGCGGGTGGTCGACGCTCGGCAGGCTGAAGACCTTGATGCCGGGGAACTCCGTCTCGATGGCTTCCATCAGCGGCGTCAGGCTGGCCTCCATTGCACCCTGCACGATCAGCGAGCGCTCGACGACGCCGACTTCGCGGTGCAGTTGTGGGTAGCGGTCCAGCACCCAGGCCATCATCGGGTGCGCCATGACCGGGAAGCCGGGCACGAAGTAGACGTCGCCAACGAAGAAGCCGGGGATGTTGTTGTACGGGTTGGGCACGATGCCCGCGTCCTCCGGGAAGACGCCCATCTCGAAGCGCCGCAGCGTGTCGGGGTGGCCGGGGTCGGCCGTCGTGCCCTGCTCGGCCGCCGTCTGCTGCACCCGCTGCCAGATCCGCTCGCGCGCCTCGGGGTGCAGCGCCAGCGGCCGGCCCAGCGCGGCAGCGGCGGACTGGCGCGTGTGGTCGTCGGGCGTCGCGCCGATGCCGCCGCAACTGACGACCAGGTCGCCGCTGGCGAAGGCCTCGCGCAGCCGCGCGGTCAGCAGCTCGCGGTCGTCGCCCAGATACTGGGCCCAGGCCAGCTGCATGCCGCGCTCGCCCAGCAGCTCGATGAACTTCGCGAGGTGCGAGTCGCGGCGCTTGCCGGACAGGATCTCGTCGCCAATGATCAGCAGTCCCACTTGCATGGCATCAGGCCTCGGGCAGCACTTCGGAGATGACGACCGGATCGGCCGCACGCTGCGCCTGCAGCGCGGCCAGCGCGTAATGCGTGAACCAGGCCGTGGAGAACGCGAACACCAGCGTGTACAGCCAGATGGCCAGCAGCACGACGAAGGGCGCGAAAATGATGGCGGAGATGCCCGCGATCGCCCAGATCAGCGAGGGCACCGCGCCCAGGTAGCCGCACACGACGCCCATGGCGAGCAGCGGCAGGCGGTGCGCCTTCAGCAGCGCGCGACGCTCGTCGGCGGACGCGTGCTCCGCCAGCACGTCGAAGCCGAACACGCGGTAGGTCAGCCAGCCCCAGATCAGCGGCGGCAGCACCATCACCAGCGGCGGTACCAGCCACAGCGGCATGGACAGCACGATGAGCACCAGGGCCAGCAAGGTGGCGCCCAGCGCGGCGGCCACGCTCTGCAGCAGCGTCCCGCCACGCTTCTTCACCAGCAGCGGGAAGCGCCGCTCGGCCACCAGCCGCACGATGGCGGGCGTCATGCACAGCGCCACCAGCAGCAGGCTCAGCACGATGACGACGGGCAGCAGGCCGGCCAGCACGACGATGGCGGCCAGCCCCGTGCGCAGCGACTGCAGGCCCATGCTGTCGAGCCAGCGCAGCGCGCTCTCGATCAGCAGCCAGCTCTCCATCGTGGCGCGCACCCCGGCGATGGCGGACTCCCAGAAGAAGAACATGAAGCCGAACACCAGCGCCCCGCAGACGACGAGCGGCAGCAGCGACAGGCCGATGACGCGGGCGTGCAGGCAGTAGGCGGCGGCGCGCCAGAAGGAATCGATGAGGCTTTGCATCAGGGGTCGCTGGCCTTGCGCAGGGCAGTCGGGCGGGCGCCCGGGCGCAGCGCGGCACCCAGCCGCAGCAGCCCGAGCCATTGCTGGCGCCAGAAGCCGCGGCCGTAGTCGCGCCCGCCCTCGTCGGGCAGCTGGTCGCGCACGCCGGTGGCGTCGAAACGGTTCTCGAAATTGGCGGTGCCAAACAGCAGATCCCAGACCGGCAGCAGCACGCCGAAGTTGTGGCCACCCAGCGTGCCGCGGCCCGCGCTCTCGTGGCCGATGCCGATGCTGTGGTGCCTACGGTGAAAGCGCGGGCTGACCAGCAGCCGCTCGCCCCAGGCGCCGAAGCTGACCCGCGCGTTGGCATGCTGCAGGCTCTCGTGCAGTTGCGTGATGACGACGATGGCGACGAACTGACCCGGCTCCACCCCGATCAGGCGCGCCAGCAGCGCGAAAGCGGTGGCATTGATGACGTCGTCCAGCAGGTGGTTGCGGTTGTCGCTCCACATCGTCATCTGGCGCTGGCTGTGGTGCAGGCTGTGCAACGCCCACCACCAGTTCCATCCGTGCTGCCAGCGGTGCAGCCAATAGCCGACGAAGTCGAACACGACGAGATACAGCAGCAGGCTGACCCAGGCGATATCGGTCACACCGGGCCAGACGCCGTCCAGCTGCCAGACCGGCAGGCCGGCCAGGCGCAGTTCGCTGGCCCCCCAGTCCCACAGTGGCTGGATGCTGAAAAACATCAGCAGGCGCACCAGGCCCAGCCGGTGAATGAGCGTGTAGACCACGTCCACCCGCACGGCCGCGCGGTCCGTCAGCGGCTCCACGGGCCAGCGGCGCTCCAGCAGCCGGATTCCCAGCAGCATGACCGCGATCTGCACCAGGCCCAGCAGCAGCCAGCCGGTAGCGTCGAAGGCGTCCTCCAGCAGGTTGCCAAAGCCCAGCCCGAACACCAGCGGCTGCACGACGCCCTCGTACAGCGCGAGCTGCAGGCTGTCGAAGGTGTTGGAAATCCAGTCGATCACGGCTTCTTGGACGGGGGCGCGAACAGCGGGGCGTAGCGCGGATGTTCGCGCAGCGGCGCGAAGCATAGACCGCGCTGCGCGAGCCCGCTCAGCAGCGGCTCCAGCACCGCCGGCGCCCAGGGGTCCTGGCGGTCCCAGATGCCCAGGTGGGCCAGCAAGATGTCACCCGGCTGGATGTCGCGCAGCGCCTTGGTCAGCAGCTGCGCGTTGGGGTGCGCCTGGCTGGACAGCTCATCGCCCAGGAAGCCTGCCCGCGCCCAGCCCACGTGCGTGAAGCCGCAGGCCTGGGCGGCCTTCAGCAGCGCCGGCGATGTGCGGCCGGCAGGCGCGCGGAAGATGGGCGCCAGCGGCTTCCCGGTCATGGCCTGGAAGCGCTCGCCGACCTGTTTCAGGCTGGCACAGTACTGCTCGGCGCTGAGCTCGCGGACGACGCCGGGCTGGATGCCCGCCTGCGTGCGAAAGCGAAAACGCGTGACACGGCCGTCGGCATCCGGCAGGTCGGCAATCCAGATGTCGTGCGCCCAGGTGTGCGAACCGAAGTCATGGCCCTCGGCCACGCGGGCGCGCCACCACGGCGCCCAGGTCTCGTCCAGCGTCGTGCCACCGGTCTGGGTGGGTTCGCTGGCCAGGAAGAACGTCGCCTTGGCGTTGTGGCGCTGAAGCGTCTCGGCGATGAGCGGCGCCACGCCCATGTGGCCGGTGTCGAAGGTCAGGTAGACCGGCTTGTCGCAAGCCGGCTGAGCCGCTGCCACACCCGCAGCAAACAGCAGGGCGAAGGCTTTCACAGCCGCGGCTGGTGGTCCAGCGTCCAGATGCCGTGCGGCGACTTGCCCACCTTGACCTGGCGCACGATCTTGCGCGTGGCCGTGTCGATCTGCGTGACCTTGCCCGCCCAGCGCGACGTGACCAGCAGCGTGCGACCGTCGGTCAGCAACTCCATGTCGTCGGGGCCGGCGGGCGCGGGGTACTGGTCCACGACGGCGAAGCTGATGATGTCGATCTTGCTGATGGTGTTGGCGGCGCGGTTGGAGACCAGCACGTGGCGCTTGTCACCCCAGGCGCGGAAGGAATGCGCCCCGGCACCGGTCGCGATGCGCCGGCTGAGCTTGGGCTCGCTGCCGCTGACGTCCCACACCTCGACAAACTTGTCACCCGTCAGGCCGACCAGCAGGTGCTTGTCATCGGGCGTCAGGTAGATGTCGGCCGGCATCTTGCCGACCGGCGTCTTCCACTTGATCGCCTGCGTGGCGAGGTCGATGGCCAGCAGCTCGTCGCTGTCCTGCAGGCTGACGTAGACCGTGGTGCTGCGCGTGTCGATGTTCAGGTGGCTCGGCGTCTTGGGCGCGCGGATGCGCTTGACCAGCTGCAGCGGTTCGGCCGCCGTGCTGCCCTGCCAGCGATACAGGTCCACGTGGTCCAGCCGGTTGGCGGCGATGACGAGCCACTTCATGTCCGGAGAGAAACGCAGGTGGTAGGGGTCGGGCACGCCGCGCACCACGCGCTGGACCTCGGCCGTGCGCGGGTCCACGAAGGTCAGCGAATCCCCCAGCGCGTTGGCGACGATCAGCGACTTCTCGTCCGGCGACAGGTAGAGGTGGTGCGGCTCCTTGCCCGTCGGGATGCGCTTGACGACCGTGAAGCTGACGGGGTCGACGACGGCGATGTCGGCGCTCAACGAGTTCAACACGAACACCGGCGGCCGGGGTTGAGAGACCTGCTGGGCGTGGGCACCGAAAGTCGTCGCCACCAAGGCCAAGGCCACCGCCCAACTGCGCAACATCCGGCTCTCCAAAGGAAAGGGCGGCACCTCGCCGCCCTGCGACGCAGAGTTTACCCGGGGGGGTCTGACGGCGCGCTGTCCCAGATCAACCGGCCAGCGCTCAGCTGTCCCTGTCGCCGCCCAGGATGCCGCCCAGGATGCCCGCGCCGGCGAACCCACCGAGCAGGGACCCTTCCTCACGACCGCCGCCGCCAGTCTGGGGTGCCGCCGCGAAGATGCGCGAGGCCAGGCGCGAGAACGGCAGGCTCTGCAGCCAGACCTCGCCGGGACCGGTCATCTTGGCCAGGAACAGGCCCTCGCCGCCGAACAGCGCCGTCTTGATCTTGCCGACGTACTGGATCTCGAAGTTCACGTTGGGCGTGTAGGCCACCACGCAGCCGGTATCGACGAACACCGTCTGGCCCGGCTGCAGCGTGCGCCGCACGACGGTGCCGCCGGCATGCACGAAGGCCAGGCCGTCGCCTTCGAGCTTCTGCATGATGAAGCCCTCGCCGCCGAAGAAGCCGGTCGACAGCTTCTGCTGCAGCGCAATGCCCAGCGACACGCCGCGCGCGGCGCACAGGAAGGCGTCCTTCTGGCAGATCAGCGTGCCGCCCAGCTGGCGGAGGTCCATCGGCAGAATCTTGCCCGGGTAAGGCGCCGCAAACGCCACGCGCTGCTTGCCGTGGCCGTTGTTCGTGTAGACGGTCGTGAACAGCGACTCGCCGGTGACCAGCCGCTTGCCGGCGCCCAGCAGCTTGCCGAAGAAGCCGCCGCCCTGGCTGGCCGAGCCGTCGCCAAACACCGTGTCCATCGCGATGCTCGCGTCCATGAACATCATGGAACCGGCCTCGCCGATGGCCGCTTCGCCGGGGTCCAGTTCGACCTCGACGAACTGCATCTCGGCACCCTTGATCTCGTAATCGACTACATCCATGGCCATGGCGGCTCTCCTGAGAAAAAACGCGCCGCATGATAGCGATGCGGCGCGGCAACGGCTCAAATTTCTCTATTGACAGAAATTTCAGGCGAGATACGCTGCAAGCCATGGAACTCACCGACATCAGCCGCCGTTTCGTCGTTCACTGGGGAGAGATGGGCTCCAACTGGGGCGTCAACCGCAGCGTCGCGCAGATCCACGCGCTGCTGTACGTGCACGGCCAGCCGCTGCACGCCGAGGACATCGCCGACACGCTGGCGCTGGCACGTTCCAACATCAGCAACAGCCTGAAGGAGCTGCTGAACTGGCGGCTGATCCGCGTGACCCATGTGCTGGGCGACCGGCGCGACTACTACGAGACGTCCGGCGACGTGTGGGAGTTGTTCCGCACCATCGTGCGCGAGCGCAAGGAGCGCGAATTCGATCCCACCGTGGCCCTGCTGCGCGAGTTGTCGGCCGACCCCTCGCTGCAGCACGAGTCGCCCGCGATGCAGGACCGCCTGCGCAGCACGCTCGAATTGATGCAGACGCTGGGCAGCTGGAGCGACGAGATGCTGCGCCTCTCCCCGGCCACGCTGGAGAAGATCCTGCGGCTGGGCGCGCAGGTGCAGCGCTTCGTGCGGCCGGCGGACGCGACCGCAGAGGCGCCCAGCGTGTTCCCGGTGACGCCGCCCATGCCACCAATGGGATAGCCATGGCGGCGCACATCGCCGCCCTTTTTTTGTCCGTCAATTTCACTTTTGACAGAAATTACAGCCATGACAACCAGTCCCGCGCAAATCCACACCGTGTACTACGACGGCGTCTGCCCGCTGTGCCGCAGCGAGATGGGCGTGCTGATGCGGAACAACGACACTGGCCTGCTGCGCTTCGTGGACATCTCGCGGCCCGACTTCGACGCGGCGGCGCTGGGCGTGACCCAGGCCGCGCTGATGGCCCGGTTGCATGTGCAGGCGCCCGACGGCACCTGGTTGATCGGCGTGCCGGCCGTGCGCGCCGCCTATGCCGCGACGGGCCACCACCGCGTGGCCGCGCTGCTGGCAGTGCCGCTGCTGGCCCGGCTGGCGGAACCGGCCTACGCCTGGCTGGCCGACCACCGCTACCGCCTGCCCCACTGGCTGCTGAAGGCCGCGCGCCTGCATGCCAGCAGTTGCGCGCCACAAGGCAGCTGCCACGCCCGCTGACTCAACCCAAGGAGAGCACCATGTCCGAACTGAACTTCTGCGTCACCCTCTTCATCGCCGTCCTCGGCCCCGTCCTGGCCATCGGCTATCTGCAGCCCATCCTGTTGGTGGTGCTGGACTCGCTGTGCGTGGAACCGCTGCCGGGCAAGGTCGGCGCGCACTTCTGGGTGCGCAGCGCTTACGTGCTGGCCATCGCCGGCACGCTGGTGCTGGCGCTGACCTTCGGCGCCGTCCACGGCAGCCTGCTGGACGCGGTTCACCGCGCGCTGTGGCTGGCAGCAGCCGGCAGCTTTGTGAGCATCGCCTTCATCACGCAGCGCGTCTGGGCACCGGTGCGGGCACGGCTGTCAGCGACCTCTGCTACCCGCGCTGCCCCCGCTGCGTCGGCCCCTCCCCGCGCGCCTGTCGCCACGGTCGCGGCGGCTGACAGGTGGGTGTGAGCCATGAAGGTCCTCGTCATCGGCGCCGGCGGCTTCATCGGTCGCCACCTGTGCGACGCGTTGATTGCAGCCGGGCACGAAGCGGTGCGCGCCGACCTGCGGCCCGTCACCGACTGGGACAGGCCCGCGGCCTGGCAACCGCTGCTGCGCGGCGTCCAGGGTGTCGTCTACGCGGCCGGCTGCCTGCGCGACCAGGCGGGCGGCGTGACAGATCTGCTGGACCTGCTGCACCACCGCGCACCGGCCGCCCTGGCCGACGCTTGCGAGAAGGCGGGCACAACCGGTGACGCCAAGCGCTTCGTGCACGTGTCCGCACTGTGCGGCGGCGTCAGCGCCTACGCCCGCAGCAAGCAGGCCGGTGAGGTCGCGCTGGCCGGGCGGGCCTGCATCGTGAAGCCCAGCCTCGTCGTCGGGCCGGGCGGCACCAGCAGCCGCCTGCTGGACCAACTCGCGCGCCTGCCCTGGCTGCCGCTGCCGGCAGCCGTGGCGCGCTGCCGCGTGCAGCCCATCCGCGTCGAAGACCTGGCGGCCGGCATCGTCGCCACGCTGGAATCCACGCAACCGCCATCGACGTGGATCGCCGTCGGCCCCGAGCCCGCGACGGTGGCCGACTGGATTGCGCGACGCCGGGCAGACGCCGGCCGCATGCCGGCACGCATCAGCACCGTGCCCGACGCCCTGACCCGCGCCACGGCACGGCTGGGCGATGTCGTGGCGCTAGGCCCCTGGTGCAGCACCGCGCTGGAGCTGCTGGCGCACGACAGCGCGGAGCCGGCCGGCACCTCGCCGCTGCAGCGCCCGTTGCGAAGCGTGCTGCAGGGAGCCTGGGCATGACCGTGCGAGACCTGGCCCTGGCGCGTGCCAGCCTGGTGCTGCTGTGGTGGGGCACGGTGGTCGCCAGCCTGCACGACGGCGGCGCCGCCGGCATCGCGTTGCTGCAGCGCGCCACCGGCCTCAGCGAGCGCACTACGTTGGTCATCGTGCTGCTGGGCTGCGCCTGGGACGCCGCCGTCGGCCTGTGGCTGCTGGTGAGGCCGGGCGCCCTCGCCTGCCGCGTGGCCGCCATCGGTGTCATCGTGATGACCGTGCTGGCCACCGCCCTCGCGCCCGCACTGTGGCTCGACCCATTCGGCGCGCTGCTGAAGAACCTGCCCGTGCTGGCGCTGCTGCTCCTGTTGGCCCGAAAGGAGACCTGCGCATGAACACCTACCTGCTGGTCAAGTGGCTGCACATCGTGTCCAGCGTGGTGCTGGTGGGCACCGGCTTCGGCTCGGCGTTCTACCTGTTCTTCGCCAATCGAAGCGCCAGCCTGGAAGCGCGAGCCGTCGTCGCGCGGCTGGTGGTGCGCGCCGACCTGTGGTTCACGACGCCGGCGGTCGTCGTGCAGCCGCTGACCGGCTTCTGGCTGGCCCACACCGCCGGCTGGCCACTGGCCACGCCGTGGCTGGCGGCGTCGCTCGCGCTGTACATGCTGGCCGGCGCCTGCTGGCTGCCAGTGCTGTGGCTGCAGTTGCAGATGGCGCGCGACGTCGCGGCGGCCGTCGCCACCGGCCGCCCGCTGTCAGTGCAATACCGCCGTTGGCAGCAAGGCTGGGAGCTGCTGGGCTATCCGGCGTTCGCATCCATGCTGGCGGTGTTCTTCCTGATGGTGAACAAGCCCCCGCTGTGGGGCTGAGCTCACATCAGGCCGCCACGCACGCCGCGGCCGGCTTACCCGCGATGATCATCGCCAGGACCTCGTCCTCGGTCACGTCGGCCGTGCGGGCGACACCCACCGGCCGACCGTTCTTCATGACCATCAGCCGGTGCGACAGCGCGAACACGTCGGGCATGTCATGCGTCACCAGCAGGATGCCCACGCCCTCCGCGCTGAGACGGCGGATCAGGTCGTGCACCATGGCTGTCTCGCTGGGGCCGAGCGCAGCGCAGGGCTCGTCCATGATCAGCACGCGCGCCTGAAACTGCAACGCGCGCGCGATGGCCACCACCTGACGCTGCCCGCCCGACAGCGACATCACCGGATCGGCGATGTTCTTGAAGTTCGGGTTCAGCCGCGCGAACAGCGGCACGGCCGCGGCGCGCATGGCCGCGTCGTCCAGCAGCCCGAAGCGCGTGCGCAGCTCGCGGCCCAGGAACAGGTTGGCGACCGAGTCGAGGTTGTCGGCCAGCGCCAGCTTCTGGTGGATGGTCTCGATGCCCGCGGCGCGCGAATCCGCCGGGCTGGCGAACTTCACAGGCTGGCCGTTCAGCAGCAGCTCGCCGCCGTCGAACGGCAGCGCGCCGGCCAACATCTGCATCAGCGTGGACTTGCCGGCGCCGTTGTGCCCCAGCACGGCCAGCACCTCGCCGGGCGCCAGGCTCAAGGAGACGCCATCGACCGCATGCACGCCCCCGAAGGATTTGCGCGCCTCGCGGACTTCAAGCAAAGGAGCGCTCATTTGTGTGCCACCCGGTCAAACACCACCGCTGCGACCAGCACCTGGCCCAGCACCACCATGCGCCAGCCGATGCCGACGTCGGTCAGCAGCAGGCCGCTGTCGATGCTCTGGATGATCAGTGCACCCAGCACCGTGCCACCCACGCTGCCGCTGCCGCCGGCCAGACTCACGCCGCCGATGACGGCCGCCGCGATGACGGTCAGCTCCATGCCCGTGCCCATCGAGTTCGTGCCCGCGTTCAGGCGTGCCATCGCGACGACGGCCGCCAGCGCCACCAGCGCCGCCAGCAGCAGGTTCAGCTGGATCATCACGCGCTTGACCGGGATGCCGGCCAGCCGCGCGGCGTCGGGATTGCCGCCGATCGCGTAGACGTAGCGGCCAAAGCGGGTGTGCTTGGCGACGAAGCCCAGCACCAGCACCACCACGACCCAGATCACCAGCGGCAGCGGCAGGCCCTGGCCCTGCTCCATGCCTTCGATCTTGTAGGCGTTGAACACGGCCACCGTGCCGAACACGGCCAGCACGGCCAGGCCGCCCTTGATCCATTCATGCCTCGCGTCACCCGGCGTGCCGCCTGCTCGCACCAGCGCGCGGCGCTGCACCACCTGCCAGCCCCACAGCACGGCGACGAGCACGATGCCCAGCAGCCAGCTGCCGCGCTCACCCAGCGAGCCATCCAGGCCGCCGCCCAGCGCCAGCAGCCAGGGCTCGCTGACCGGCTGCGTCTTGCCGTCGGCCACCAGGAAGGCCACGCCGCGCAGCGACACCAGCCCGCCCAGCGTGACGACGAACGACGGAATGCCGACGACCGCCGACAGCCAGCCCTGGAACAGCCCGATCAGCAGCGCGAACGCCAGCCCCGCCAGCAGCGACGCGCCGACCGGCCAGCCCTGCGTGTACTGCAGCCAGGCCATCAGCACGCCCACCGCGCCCAGCAACGAGCCCACCGCGAGGTCGATCTGCCGCGCCACGATGATCAGCGCCATGCCGCTGGCGACGATGCCAACTACCGCCGTCTGCTGCGCGATGTTGTAGAGGTTCTCTGCGGTGAGGAAGCTGCCGGTGAGCACGTGAAAGCCGATGGCGATGGCCACCAGCACGGCCGCCATGACGGCGAGCCGCTGGGTTTGCGCGCTCACTTGCAGGCCGCCGGTGCTTTGGCGGCGTCCACGCCCTTGCAAACCACCGCCTTGGGCACCCAGCCGGCACTGATGACGTCACCCAGGTTGGCCTGCGTGATGGCCACCGGCGCGAGGAACTTGGCTTGCAGAGTGACCTTGCGCTCGCCGCCCGCCCAGGGTGCCGCGCCGTCCACCTTCTTGCCGGCGGCCAGCTGCACGGCCGCCGCGGCGGCCTCGCGGCCCAGCGCACGCGAGTCCTTCCAGACCGTGACCGTCTGCGTGCCCAGTGCGACGCGGTTCAGCGCGGCGTGGTCGGCGTCCTGGCCGCTGACCGGCACGCCCTTGATGCCGCGGCCCGCCAGCGCCGCGATAGCGCCACCGGCCGTGCCGTCGTTGCTGGCCACGACGGCGTCGACGCCGCCCTTCAGGCGCGTCAGGACCTGTTCCATGTTCTTCTGCGCGACCTCCGGCTTCCAGCCGTCGGTGTACTCCTCGGCGACGATCTTCACGTCCCCCTTCTTGACCGCGTCGGCGAGCGCGTCCTGCTGGCCGGCGCGCAGGAAGTCTGCATTCGGATCGCTGGGCGAGCCCTTGATCATCACGTAGCGGCCCTTCGGTTTCGCGGCCAGCACGGCCTGGGCCTGCAGGCGCCCCACCTCGCGGTTGTCGAAGGTCAGGTAGAACACTTCCGGCGCCTCGATGAGGCGGTCATAGGCCACCACCGGCACCTTGCGCGCCTTGGCCTTATTCAGCGCGGGCTGCACCGCGTCCTTGTCCATCGCCAGGATGATGAGCACCTTGGCGCCCTTGGCCAGCAGCGACTCGATGTCGGCGATCTGCTTCTCGGGCGAACCGCCGGCATCGGCGCTGACATAACTGGCGCCCTGGCGTGCCAGCTCGGCCTTGATGGCCGTCTCGTCGGTCTTCCAGCGTTCTTCCTGGAAGTTGGACCAGCTCACACCCACCACCGGGCCGGCGGCCAGCACATTCAAGGAGGCCGCCATCAAGGCGCCCGCCACCCACATCCGTTGCATTCCCATCTCGTCTCCAATGCGTCCGCTTCTTTGGGCGGGCGGCGGATTCTAGGAACGCAGGCAACAAAAAAGCGACCCTCCCGGGTCGCCTTTGCTGCGATTGAAACCGCTTTGTTTCAGCGGCCGGCCAGCGCGGTGCTGCGGCGGGCGATGGGAGCCGGGAAGTCGCCCAGTTCGCGGGCGGCGTTCTCGCCATGGTCGGCAGCCAGCGCGGCGGCAGTCTTCTGATCGACGCGCACGTCGGTCGGCTTGACGGTCAGCACGGCCTGACGCGGCAGCGTGGCAGTGGCGACGGCAGCCTTGTCGGTAGCTGGAGTCGTCAGTTCAACTCCCTTTTCGCCCTGGATGACTGCCAGTTCGCCGCTGTTGCGTGCGGCGGCCAGATCAGCGATGACTTGCGCGCGGGTGAGCGGCGCGGCGCTCTGGGCACTGGCGACGCCGGCGGCAACGAGGGTGGCGGCAGCAATGAGGGTGGACAGCTTGTTCATGACGGGCTCCTTCAGCTTTGCGCAGGAACGTCCTGCTTTCGGGTCATTCGGACAACGCGGCGCGGTGTCCATGGCCTGGACTGTAGGGAGCGGAACTCGGTAGAAACACCAGGCCCGTCGGAACTGACTATTTACATTTCACAAACAGTTGCTGCTGTCACCTCACAGCTGAGCCACAAAAGGAGTCAATCAGCGGTGTTCGAAGTTCGGTGCCCGCTTCGCGAGGAACGCCTCCATGCCTTCGCGCTGGTCGTGGCTGCCGAACAGCGCGTGGAAGTAGCGCCGCTCCACGGCGACGCCGTCACGCAGCGGCGTCTGGTAGGCCAGGTTCACCAGCTCCTTGACCAGCGCGACCGACGGACCGCTGAAGCCGTTGATGGTCTCTGCGGCGGCCAGCGCCTCGTCCAGCAGCTTCTCCGCCGCCACCACGCGCGACACAAGCCCGGCCCGCTCGGCCTCGGCCGCGTCCATCATGCGGGCCGTCAGCAGCATGTCCATCGCCTTGCTCTTGCCGATGGAGCGCGGCAGGCGCTGCGTGCCGCCGGCTCCGGGCACCACGCCCAGCTTGATCTCAGGCTGGCCGAACTTCGCCGAGTCGGCCGCGATGATGAAGTCGCACATCATCGCCAGCTCGCAGCCGCCACCCAGTGCATAGCCCGCCACCGCCGCGATGACGGGCTTCTTCACCTGCAGGATGGTCTCCCAGTTCTTGGACAGCAGGCCGCTCTTGAACGCGCTGACGAAGGTGTGAGGCAGCATGGTCGGGATGTCCGCCCCGGCCGCAAAGGCACGCTCGGAGCCCGTCAGCACGATGCAGCCGATGCCGTCGTCGGCATCGAAGGCTAGCAGCGCCTCGCCGAGTTCGTCCATCAGGGGGTCGCTCAGCGCGTTCAGCGCCTTGGGGCGGTTCAGCGTGATGAGGCCGGTCTTGCGCGGCCCGTCGCCGTGGACGGCGGTGAGGATGCATTCGTACGTCATGGGCGCTATCTCCTGGGGGTGTCGTTGGCCGATTCTGGCGCGGCCTGCAGCGGCGCACTTTTCAGCATCAGGTCGATGTAGGTCTGCTCGTCCTGGCGGATGACCAGCCGCAGCGGCAGGTACTGCAGCGACGGCGCCAGCCACACCTCGGCCACCATGTCGCCGCCGGACACACCCTGGCGCGCCGCTGCGCTGGGGCGCAGATGCCAGCTTGCGACCGGCCCCATGGGCGTCTGCAGCACGGCCTCGCCTACGACCTCGTACTGCCAGTCGTACAGCCGGCGCGGCAGCGCCAGCGGGAAGGTCACGACACGGCCGGCCTGCATCGGCTCGCGGCCAGTCAGGAACAGCCAAGTCAACTGCACGAACTGGCTGGCCGCGTCCTGCGCGCCGCGCGCCAGAGGCCGGCGCACGCCACTGGCAAGCTGCACGTCCGCCGCCAGGAAGAACACCTTGAGCGGGTCGCGGCTGAAGCCGAGGACGCGCGTCTCCTCGTCGTAGCGCTCCGGCGCGATGCCGTCGGGCGTGAGCCGCCCCTGGCTGCTCATGCGCCGCGACACGAGGCCCAGGTCGACGTCCAGGTGCACCTGGTAGCTGCTGCCCTGACGCATCCACTCCACCTGAGCCGTCCCCGACACCGGGCCGCGGTAGTGGCCGCTCAGCGTGTAGGTCAACCGCGTGGACAGCGGCCACTCGGGGCCGGGCTCGTCACTGGACGGCGCCGACGCGGCCCGCGCGACGGGCGGCCCCACCTGCGCGGGCGCGGATGCCGTTTGGGCGACAACGTCCGGGAGGGGTGGCAGGTCCGGCATCGGCAGCGGCGGCGGGGGCGGCAACGTCTGCGGCGCCGACGCGGGCAAGGCGACCGGCGGCGCGGCGCCACGTCCGTCCAGCGCGGCGGCCGGTGGCTCCACGGCACGCACGCTGACCGACGGCGCCTGCATCACCATCTCGCGCACGAACTCGACCTGCATGCGCGCCGGCATCGCGGACTCGCCGTCGCTGGCCCAGCCTTCCTGGATGCGCTGCACCTCCTGACCCGCCAGCAGGTGCAGGCCCAGCACGGCCAGCACCAGCAGCCACGGTGGCCGTGGCGACTTCATGGCGGATTCAGGCGGCGGGCCAGCCGAGCCGCGCGGCCGGAGGGCCCTCGGCCAGCGCCAGCGCCACGGCGGCGTTCCGGGGCGGCGGTAGCTCGACGGTCAGCTCGACGAGACGCTGGTCGCGGCTCACCAGCAGGCGCATGCGCGTGTCGCCGGCCGCCAGCAATGAGGGTGCGTCGTCCAGCCGGCGCAGCCGCCAGCCGTTGCAGCCCAGCACCTCGTCGCGCGCGTTCACGCCGCCGGCCTCGGCCGCGCCGCCGGACAGCACATGGCTGACCTGGATGCCCGTCAACGCGCTCTCGCGCACCCGCAGGCCCAGTCGCTGGGCGACGGTCTGCCGCCCGTCCTCTCGCCAGGCCACGCCATGCGCCGCCAGCAGCTCGCGCAGCGGCAGCTCGTGGGTGCCGTGCACCCATGCGTGCAGCTGCGCCGCCACCTCGTCACCCGCCAGCCCGCGCACGCCGGCCAGGATGTCGGCCTCGCTGACCGGCCCGCCCTCGCTGCGGTGCCACAGCTGCCGCATCAGCGCATCCAGCCCCGCCCCGCGAGTGCGCAGCGAGAGGTCCAGGCACAGCGCCACCAGCGCACCCTGCGCGTAGTAGTTGCTCGTCGTGTTGGGGCTGTTCTCGTCGGGCCGGTAGTACTTGGTCCAGGCCTCGAAACTGGCAGCGCTGAGCGGCTGCACACACCGGCCCGGGGCGGCCAGCACGCTGTTGACAGACGCCGCCAGCAGCTTCAGGTAGCGCGGCGCGTCCACCAGGCCCGCGCGCAGCAGCACCAGCTCGTCGTAGTAGCTCGTGAAGCCCTCGAAGAACCACAACAGCTCGGTGTAATTCTCGCGCTGGTAGTCGAAAGTAGCGAACTCAGCCGGCCGCAGCCGCTTCACGTTCCACGCATGGAAGTACTCGTGGCTGAACAGGCCCAGCAGCCTCATATAGTTGTCGCCCGGCGTGGCGGGCTCGGCGGCGGTCGGCAACTCGCGGCGCGCGCAGATCAGCGCGGTGCTTGCGCGGTGCTCCAGGCCGCCATGGCCGTCGTCCACCGCCCACAGCAGGAAGCTGTAGCGAGCGAACGGCGCGCCGCCCCACAGCGCAATCTGCGCCTCGCAGATACGCTGCACGTCGGCCAGCAGCCGCTCGCCGTCGAAGCTGGGCCAGGCGCCGGCAACGACGATGCGATGCGGCACGCCGGCCGCCTGGAACTCCCCCTGCCAGTGCGGGCCGATCTCGAACGGGTGGTCAAGCAGCTCGTCGTAGTCCGCCGCCTCGAAACCGTCGCCCTGCACACGCATCTCGGTGGCGACCTGCCAGCCATCGGGCACGGCGGCCAGCGTCAGGCGGTGCGGCTCACTCTCGCGGCCATGCGCGCGCAGGCACAGGCTGCTGGCGTTGAAAAACGCGCGCTGGCTGTCCAGCCAGGCGGTGCGCACGGACGCATCGAACGCGTAGACCTCGTAGCTCAACACCAGCGCCTCGGCGCCGGTGCAGCGGACCCGCCAGCTCGCCTTGTCCAGTTGCTCGACGGGCAACTCCCGTTCGCCCTGACATGCGCTCAGCCGGCTCAGGTGCTTGGAAAATTCGCGCACCAGGTAGCTGCCCGGGATCCACACCGGCAGGCTGAAGTCCTGCTCGGCTGCGGGGTGCGCCAGCGTCAGCGTGACGCGAAAACGGTGGGCCGCGAGGTCGGCCAGTTCGACGCGGTAGTCGGGTCCGTGCATCAACTGCCTGCGGCGGCCAGGAAGCAACTCAGCGCCGCGACCAGCGTCAGCCGAAAGCGCAGGGTCAGCCAGCCCCCTGCCCCGAGCTGCGGGTACAGGCGCCGGTCCACGAGGTAGCAGGCAATCAGCATGCCGCCATGCAGCGCCAGTCCGGCATGCGGCGGCATCAGCACGCCCACCCAGCCCAGCGACATGGCCGCCGCCCCCCAGACCAGCGATCCGCGCAGCGGCAGGCCGCGCGCGAACGACAGCCCCCAGTGCAGGCCTCCCAGCATCGCGATGACCAGGCTTGCATACGTCGACACCGCGAAGCCGACGAAGACGTACTGCTGCTCCATGCCCTGGCCGCCGAACAGCCAGATCAGCCCGGCGCCCAGCACCAGCGGCAGCAGCGCCGCATAGGCCAGGCGATGCGCGAGCTGGCGAAGATCTGCGCTCATGAGGGTCAGGACTTGCCGGCCGGCGCCGTCACCGCCTGCAGGCGGCGCTCCAGCTCCACGGCGCCCACGGCGCCCGGGATGCGGTTGCCGTCCTCCATCAGGATGGCCGGCGTGCCGTTGACATGGATGCGGCGCGACAGCGCCAGGTTGCGCTCCACGGCGCCGCTGTCGCAGGCGGCCGGCGGCTTGGGCGGCTGCTCGTTCTTCAGCATCCAGCCCAGCCAGGCCGCCGTGTTGTCCTTGGCACACCAGATGGCGCGCGACTTCTCGGGCGAATCGCCACCCAGGATGGGGATCAAGAAGGTGTAGACCGTGACGTCCTTCAGCTCCTGCAGCGACTTCTCGAAGCGCTTGCAGTAGCCGCAGTTCGGGTCGGCGAACACGGCGATGCGGCGCTTGCCGTTGCCGTTCTTCCACACCAGCGCATCCTTGAAGGGCAGTGCGGCGAAGTCGACCCGGTTCAGCTGAGCGATGCGCTCCTCCGTCAGGTTCTTCTTGGCCTTCATGTCGAAGATCTCACCCTCGATCAGGAAGCTGCCAGTGGCGTCGGTGTAGCGCAGCTCGTTGCCGATGCGCAGCTCCCACAGGCCCGGCACCGGCCCCGGCCGCACCTCGTCGATCTTGGGCGCGTTGGGCATGCGCTCGGTGAAGCTCTTGCGGATGACGGTCTCGTTGGCGAGGGCGGGCAGGCAGGCGGCGACGAGCAGACCGGCGAAGAGGCGGAGGGAATACAGCACGATTCGGGCGATGGACGGGTTAGAGCCCCAGCGCGCGCTGGGTCAGCCAGCGTTTGACGGGGGCAAGTTGGTCGAGTGCATCGAGGCCGCGATTGCGCAAGCCCTGCGCCGTCGGGGATGGATGAGCGAACAGCCGCTGCAGCGCATCGGTCAGCTCGCCCATTGCCAGCGTGGGCGCCAGGCGCTCGCGGGCGTAGCGTCGCAGCAGGCGCTCATCGCCCAGCGGGCGCCAGGTCTCGCGCGCGGCCAGCACGCGGGCCAGCGCAGCCACGTCGCCCAGGCCCAGGTTCAGACCCTGGCCGGCCAGCGGGTGGACGATGTGGGCGGCGTCGCCCAGCAGCACCCAGCCGGGGCCGCTGACCGCGTCGGCCCGCGCGATGGCCAGCGGCCAGCTCGACCGCTCGCTCGCCAGACCCAGGCTGCCGGCGACGCCGCCAGTGATCGACTGCAGTTCCTGCTCGAACTCGGCCGGCGCCAGCTGCTGCAGCGCTTCAGCGCGTGCGGCGTCGCAAGACCACACCAGACCGTAGGACGCACCCGGCGCCGGCCGCTCGAACGGCAGCAGCGCCAGCACCTCGCCGCCCGGGCGGAACCACTGGCGCGCCACGCCCTGGTGCGGACGGTCGGCCACCAGCCGTGCCGCCAGCGCGCGGTGGCCGTAGGACTGCGACATGAACTCGACGCCGAGCGCCGCCCGGGCGCCCGATTCGCGGCCCTCGCACAGCGCCGTCAGCGCGCTGCGGCAGCCGTCAGCCACGTCACGCACATGTGGTGAGAAGCGCAGCGCCGTGGCCAGTTGGGCATCCAGCGCACCGGCATCGACGATGACGGCCAGCTCGGACAGCCCCTGCTGCCATGCCGAGAAGCTCAGCCGGCCCGCCGGTCGGTCCGCCGGCGCGTCGCCGCGGATGACCATGTCGTAGACCGGACTGATTGCATCGGCCGGCAGCGCGTCCCATACCTTCAAGTCGGTCAGCAGCGCGACGGAGGCCGCGTTGAGCGCATAAGTGCGCACGTCGTCGGCGCGCGCCGGCTCGGGCCGCCCGGTCATGCCGACGGACAGGCCCTGGGCCGCCAATGCCAGTGCCAGGCTGCTGCCCACGGCACCCCGCCCTTTGACCAGTACATCCACGCTCTGCATGCTGGCATTGTAGGCAGCGGGTATGCAGCCACCTGCCGCACCTGGGCCCGACCGCAGCCAGCCGCGCCCGGCCGACTAAAATTGCCGGCTTGGGCCGCCGACCTGCGGCGATCGCCCTCCCCAAAGGAAAGTCCTCTCATGAGCCTCAAATGCGGCATCGTGGGCCTGCCCAACGTCGGCAAGTCCACCCTCTTCAATGCCCTGACCAAAGCCGGCATCGCCGCCGAGAACTATCCGTTCTGCACCATCGAGCCCAACGTGGGCATCGTCGAGCTGCCTGACCCGCGGCTGGCGGCGCTGGCCGAGATCGTCAAGCCCGAGCGCGTGATGCCGGCCGTCGTCGAGTTCGTCGACATCGCGGGCCTGGTGGCCGGCGCCAGCAAGGGGGAAGGCCTGGGCAACCAGTTCCTGTCGCACATCCGCGAGACCGACGCCATCGTCAACGTGGTGCGCTGCTTCGAGGACCCGAACGTCATTCACGTCAACGGCAAGGTCGACCCGATCTCCGACATCGAGGTCATCCAGACCGAGCTGTGCCTGGCCGACCTCGGCACTGTCGAGAAGAGCCTGCACCGCTACAACAAGGTGGCGCGCGCCGGCGACAAGGAAGCCATCGCACTGGTCAAGGTGCTGGAGAAGTGCCAGGCAGCACTGGACCAGGCGAAGCCGGTGCGCAGCATCGACTTCAGCAAGGAAGAGTGGGTCATCTTGAAGCCGCTGTGTCTGATCACTGCCAAGCCGGCGATGTTCGTCGGCAACGTGTCGGAAGACGGCTTCGAGAACAACCCCTTCCTGGACCGCCTGAAGGAATACGCTGCGGCACAGAACGGCCCGGTCGTCGCCATCTGCGCGAAGACCGAGTCGGAACTGGCCGAGATGGAGGACGAGGACCGCGCGCTGTTCCTGGCCGAGATGGGCCAGGACGAGCCGGGCCTGAACCGCCTGATCCGCGCGGCCTTCAAGCTGCTGGGTTTGCAGACCTACTTCACGGCCGGCGTGAAGGAAGTGCGCGCCTGGACCGTGCCCATCGGCGCCACCGGCCCGCAGGCGGCTGGCGTCATCCACACCGACTTCGAGCGCGGCTACATCCGCGCCCAGACCATCGCCTTCGACGACTTCATCCAGTACCGCGGCGAGCAAGGCGCCAAGGACGCGGGCAAGATGCGCGCGGAGGGCAAAGAATATGTCGTCAAGGACGGCGACGTGCTGCACTTCCTGTTCAACGTCTGAGTGCCGCCCGACGCTGAACCGCGAGGCCGGCTGCATGCCGGCCTTTTGCATTGCCGCTCAGTAGTAGGTCAGCGTGACGCTGATGGTGTCGGCATACGTGCCCGGCACGGCCGTCAGCTGGCGGCCAGGGATGCGGCCGTAGATGTAGAAGGTCTGCGCCGGCGACAGGCCGAGCAGGTCCAGCAGCACGCTCGCGTTGACCAGTTGCGATGTGGCACTGCCGTCGCCCCAGAGCGTCGTGTACGACGCATCGGTGTAGAGGTTGTAGCGCAGCACGTTGGCGCCGCTGGCCATGCGCCGGTTGGCGTACGTTCCCCCACCGCCCGCGCTGATGGCGATGTTGAACGGAATCAGCAGGCCGGCCACACCGCCGCAGCTGATCCTCACGCTGCCCGTCGTGTCGGTGTTGCCGAAGGCCAGCGGGCTGTAGGTGCCGAAGGCGACGTTGGTCGTCGTCACGCCGCAGCTGCAGACGGCGGGCAGGCACAGCGCCTGGGCAGGCGCGCCCCAGCCCAGCAGGGTCAGCAGCAGCGCCAACAGAACGAGCGGGTGTCGGGTCATGTCATCACCGGCAGATCAGGGTGCCCAGGTCGGGCAGATCATCGCCGCTGGCGGCCGGCAGTTCCAGGTCGAACTCGCAGCGGCCTTCGGGCCACTGCGCCAGCACGCGGTTGCGACCGGCCGCCAGGCCCGCGACATAGGCGCGCCCGTTGAAGCCCACGGCGAACTGCTTGCCCGGGGCGACCAGCCGCAGCTGGCTGCCCGGCGGCAGCGCGCGGCCGGTGGCGTCGATCAATTGCATGGCCGCGGCGCGGCCGCGCTGGATCGGGAAGTCGATGCGAGCCGCGCTGCGCGCCGCCGGCGTCAGCTGGATCTCCAGCGCCTCCAGCTCCACGTCCATTGGTAGGTCCGACGCGAAGATGCCCACGCGGTTGGACTGGTAGCCGCGCAGGCCGGACACGAAGGCGCGGCCCTGCGCATCGGTGCGGGCGACGATGTGGTTGTCCTGTGTGATGCGCACGCCTGCGTGGCCGCCCACGTCGACGATGGCGATCCCGCCGTCGACGCGACGGCCGGCAAAGAAGCTGCCGTCCATCCAAGCCAGCCCGCCGCTGGCGCCGGCCCGCACCTCGGTGTCACGGCCGCGCCGCGCGACGCCACCGCTCAGCACCGCGCGCTCACCCTGCCATTGCGCCTGAGCGAACTGCCGGTTGTCACCTTCGGCCAGCAGTTGGTAGCCCAGGCCGGTGCCGAACGCCGGGTTGCGCTGGAACTGTGCCTGCAGCACGTTTTCGTATCCGCCGTCCAAGCCACGCTGGCGCTGCAGGCTGGCGCCGGCGCCGTGGCGCTCGTCCAGCGCGCGGCTCCAGCTCAGGCCCACGGTGTTGCCGTTGCCGCCGGGGCTGAAGTCGCGCAGCACGATGAGCCCCAGGTAGCCCCAACGGCCCAGGTCGCGGCCGTAGTTGAACTGCGCCAGCTTGCTTTCGAAACGGCCACCGCGCTGCTGCGCAAAGCTGACCCCGAACGAATGGCCGCGCCAGGCAGTGCCGGCCGCAGCCGTCACGACGGTGCGTGGCGCGGTGCCCTCCCCCAGGCCCTGCTGGCTGAAGCGCGAGCTGGCGTGGCGCACCTGCACGCTGCCGCTCCAGTCACGCGCCTGGCGCTCCACACCGGCCAGCAGCATCCACCCGGCACCGAGGCCGCGCGCGTGGCTGGCAACGGCCGAGGCCGTGACGGTGCCCAGCGTGGGCCACAGCAACCAGGCGCTGGCGCCCACCGACTGCTGACGGCCTGCGGCCTCGACGCGCAGCTCGCGCGTGAAGCGCTCGGTGACGCCGCGCCGGTGAGTGACGCTAGCCTGCGCACGACCGTAGCGGTTGCTGGCGATGCCGTAGTCCTCGCGCTCCGCGCCGAAGTCGATGCTGACGGCGCTCAACCCCGGCTTGAGCAGCGCCGGGCTCACGTAGTACGGCGTCACGACCACCTGCTCGCGGCCCAGCAGGTCGCGCACGACGGTGCGGATCTCGCCCTGGCCGGTGACGACCGGCAGTTCGCTGAGGTCGAAGGGCCCGGCCTGCAGCCGGCTCTGCAGGCGCTGGCTGTTATTGACGTAGACGTCCAGCGTTGAAGGCAGCGCCGCCTCGCCGCGCAGCGCCGGCAGCGGAAAGCTCAGGAACCCGGGCTGCAGCGAGAAGTCGGTGCCCCACTGGACGCCGCCGTAGCGCAGCGCCCGCCCCCAGGCGCCACCCTGGCTGACGGCGTCGCCGACGCGCAGCCGGGCCAGCCGCGCCGGGTCGTCGCGCTGCCAGCGCGTGTCCAGCCGCACGCCGCGGCCCTCGCTGCGGGCCAAGCCGGTGCTGCTGAAGTCGCCCGTGGGGCTGAACAGGCCCAGCTCCCACAACGCATCGGCCATGGCACGGCTGCGCGAGCGGCGCTGCCACTGGGCGTCGTAATTGATGAAGGGCGCCCAGGCCGACGGCTGGGTGACGCGGGGCTGACCGGGCGACAGGTCGACCCGCTGCCCCACGAAGGCGGCGGCCGGTGCGTCGACCTCCAGCGTCTGCGTCGCTTCGTCGATATGCCAGCGCAGCGGGCCGGCTGCAGCGAGCATCACGTGCTGCTCGCCGTCGATGACGCGCGTGCCGGCGGTGGGCAGGCGCAGGTTCAGCTCATCCCAGTTGGACTGCGGAATGGCCAGCCCCTCGGCCAGCCGCACGGCGCGCAGCATGCCGTCCTGCGCGATGCCATTGAAGCGCAGCGCCAGCAACAGCGTCTCGCCCCAGTTCACGCGCGTCGGCGTTGGCTGCGGCGACTCTGCAGCCGCGGCGACCGCAGCCATCAGCACTGCAGCAACGGCAGCGCGGCTGAAGATCAGGGCTTGACCTCGCGAGGCTCGTTCAGCGCCACGGTCTGCGGGCCCTGGTCGGTCTGCACCAGCACCTGCGTGGCCTTGTCATGCGCCGGCAGCCGGAAGGTGCGCTGCTCGCCCGGGAAGATGACGGACTGGCTGCCCTTTTGCGTCAGCGACGCGAGCGCGGTGCCGCCCTCACCCTGCAGGCGCAGCTCACTGACCTTCAGGTGCACGTTGCCGCCGTTGGACACCTGCGCCAGCAGCTCGCCATTGGGGGCGCGGCTGACCTGCCACTGCTCGCTGCGCTTGACCTGCGCAGGCGCCACGTAGACAGGCACGCGCAGCGCGACCAGCACGCGAACGCTGCCGGCCACGTTCAGCACGTCGGACGGGCGCGGCATGGGCACCTCGCGCAGCACGATGCGATAAGTCGCCTCCTGCTCCAACTGGGGGCTGCGGCGCAGGCCCAGGCGCAGTACCTGCGTCTGCCCGGGCTGCACTGTGAAGACCGGCGGGTTGACGATGAGGTCACTGGTGGGCGCGTCGATGTCGATGCCGCCCACGCGGTTCCAGGCGATGGCCTCGGCCTGCATCAGCACAGGCTCCTGGCCATTGTTCATCACCTGCACGGTGGCGCGGTCGTTGGCGCGGTCCAGCTTGACGGTGACGGGCATCAGCGTGACGTCGGCGGCGCGTACCGAGTACGACCAGAACGACACCAGGAAGAACAGAGCCAGCATCCTGGCGAAGCGCTTCATGGCTAACCTCCTTCAGTAGCTGACCGTGACGGTCACGGTGTCGGTGTAGCTCCCCGGGACGACATTGGCAAGTGAAGGCAGGCGGCCGTAGATGGTCAGCGTCTGCGCGCTGCCGGTGCCGGTACCCGGCGACGTGCTGCTGCTGGCGGTGCCGTCGCCCCAGACGCTGGAGCGGCCGGCGTCCAGGTACAGCTGGTAGGCCAGCGTGTGGCTGCCGCTCTTCATCGTGCGGGAGCCGAAGTTGGACGTGCCGCCGGCGTTGACGCCCGCATTCAGCGCCACGGTGTACGGCGTGGTGTTGGTGCACTGCACCGTCAGCGTGGAGGTGGCGTCCAGTGGCGTGGCGGTGGCCAGCGGGTCGATGGCGGAGCCGAAGTTCAGCGTCGTGCCCGACACGGTGCAGGCGGTGGTGACGGTGGCGGTGACCTGGAAGCTGTTGCCGCTGGTGGCAGCCTGAGCCAGCGCGGGCAGCAGGGCAGCGGTCAGCAGGGCCAGCTTGCGGATGTTCAGGGTGGTCATCGTCATGTCTCCGGGTTGATTTGAAGCACTTGCGGGGGGGCGGGTCGGACCGGTGGGTCGCCTTGACCGTTTCCCGATGAACGCAATCTTCGAATCTGGCCGGATTCTTCAGCAGCGGGCGTTGCCTGTCTGTGGGCGGCGGGATGTCTGCAAGCTGGCGTAGGCCAATTGCCTACACGCGCCAGGCAGAGCGACCGCGTCCCTCCCGCCGCCCCTCAAAGCGCGCCGAACGCACTGGCCTCGGCCAGCGTCAGCAGGCCGTGCGGCGACACCGCGTCGGCGGGGAAGAGGGCCATGCCGATCTCGATGTTCAACGCGCGCTCGCCCCCCGGCAGCTGGAAAGGGGGCGCCATGCGTGCCGCCAGGTCGCGGGCATGGCCGGCTGCCTGATCGGCTTGATGCAGCCGGGTCAGCACCACGGCGAACTGGTCCCGGGTACTGCGCGCCACGATATCCGACTCGCTGCCGACGGACCTCAGCCGTTCGGCAACCTGTATCGCGATGGTGTCGGCCTGATCGGCTGGCAGATCGGTCAAGCCCAGCAGGCGCACCACATAGACGGCCAGGTCCACCCCGTCACGGCTGGCGCAGCGGGACGCCTGGTCCAGGCGCTCGTGCAGCGCCACCTTGTTGTGCAGGCCGGTCAGACCGTCCCGCAGCTGCATGCAGGGCCGGCCGTCCAGGTCGCCAGCACGCGTGGCGGCCAGGCCGGCCAAGTCGTCGAACAGCGTGTTGAGGCCGGTGCCCTTGTCGTAGAAGGCATCGGCGCCAGCCTTCATGCAGGCGCTGCGGTAGGGCTCCGCGTCCTGGGCCGTCAGCACCGCGATGCGACCGCTGTAGCCAGCGTCGCGCAGCTGGCTGACCAGGCCGAAGCCCGATCCGCTGGCCAGGGACAGGTCCAGCAGCACCACCTGGGGTTGCGTCCACTGGATCAACGCGAAGGCCTGGCGCTGTCCGGCAGCCTCACCCACGACCCGCAGGCCAGGCATGGCATCCAGGCGGCGTACCAGCAGCCGGCGGATGGCGACAGAGTCTTCAACAACGAATATGTCCATGGCGCCGATCCTGCGGCCAGGCGCGCTCCGGCATCAGTGGGGGATGCAGGCAGCACGACGGCGGGATTGCCGCGAGGTGATGTAGGTGAATTGCCTACACGCCGGAGGGGCTGACGCGTCAGATATCGGTCAGCCCGTGCTGCACGCAGTACTTCGTCAGCTCGGTGTTGTTGGCCCAGCCCGCCTTCTCCAGGATGCGGGCCCGGTAGCTGCCCACCGTCTTGACCGACAGGTGCATGGTCTCGGCGATCTGCGAAGGCGTCTTGCCGGCTGCGATCAGCAGCATGACGCGGTGCTCCTGCGTCGACAGCTGCTCGTGCGGCAGCGCCTGAGGCGCTTTGCCGCTGAGCAGCGCCAGCAGGTGGTCGGCCATCGTGGCGGTGACGTAGCGGCCGCCTTCCGACAGCCGGCGCAGCGCAACACGCAGCTCATCGGACGCACGGTCCTTGGGCAGGTAGCCGCTGGCCCCCATCTGGATCAGCCGCGCGGCGTAGGCGGCCTCGGCATTCAGGCTCAGCACCAGCAGCGGCACGCCCGGCACGGCGCGCAGCAGCTTGCTGGCGCCCTCGGTGCCCTGGGCGTCCGGCAGCGACAGGTCCAGCGTGATGAGCCCTGGCCGGGCCGCGGCCGCCCGGGTCAGCGCCTCGGCAATGCCCGATGCCTCGTCCACCTGCGCGTCGGGCCATTCCTGCAGCACCAGCTGGCGGATGCCCATGCGCATCAATGGGTGGTCGTCAACGATCAGGACTCTCATGTCCAGGCCTCCTCTTCCTGCGCATCCTGATCCCCGGCGCCGGGCGGCTCCAGCGGCAGCCAGACCCGCACGCGGGTGCCGTGTTCCAAGGCCGCGCCAAAGTCGAAGTCGCCGCCGGCCAGCGCCGCACGCTCTCGCATACCGCGCAGCCCTGACGCATCGGGCCGCGTGCCGCCCGGGCCGCGACCGTTGTCGACGATCTCCAGCTCGTACCCCGACTCTCCCGCCTGCACCCGGGGCCGGCCGGTCACGCGCAGCGCGGTGGCATGGGCGTGCCGCAGCACGTTGGTGCTGGCTTCCTGCACGATGCGGAACAGCGGGTTGGCCTGCTGCGGCGTCAGCAGCTCGGCGGCATCAAGTTCCAGCCGCGTAGTCAGCCCAGACTGGCGCCCCAGCGTCTGCAGGTAATGCCCGAGCGCCGCCTCGAGGCCAAGTTCGTCGAGCAGCGGCGGGCGCAGCGCGGCGGAGATGTGCCGCGCAGACCGGATGGTGTCGTCGGCCAGCACCTCCAGCTCCTTGAACAGCGGCTCGGCGCGCGAGGGCGGCTCGGCACGCAACGTGGCCACAATCATCTTAATGGCGGTGCCGACCTGGCCGATCTGGTCGTGCACCTCGCGCGCCAGGCGGCGGCGCTCGTCCTCGATGCTGCGATCCAGCTCGGTGGCGAAGCTGCGGATGCGCAGCAGCGCCTGGCTCAGCGCCTCGGTGCGCTGCGCCACCTGCTGTTCCAGCCCCGCGTTGGCGACGCGCAGGGCTGTCTCGGCCAGGTCCCGCAACCGGCGCTCATAGAACATCAGCGCTAGCGCCAGCGCCAGCGCCACCAGCCCCACCCCGAGCAACGACTTCGTCAGCCAGGTCGTGCGCTGCTGGACGTCCTCGGCCAGAAGGTCGACGTCTGCAATGCGCCGCTGCTGCTCCAGCGCCAGCTGGTCGACCTGGAAGCGCAGGTCATCCATGAGCCGCTTCCCTTCGACGTAGGGCCCCAGGTCCTGCGCGATGGCCGTGTGGTCCACGCGGCGCTCGACACTCTGACGGCTGTGCTGGATGCGGGCGTCGATCAGCTGGTCAAGCCGGTCGAGCATTTCCGTCGGCGCCCCGTTGCGCTGCAGCCGCACGCGCAGCCCCTCGCGCTGCTTGCCCAGCTCCTGCAGCGCCTCCTCGTAGGGCCTCAGGAAGGGCAGCTGCCCGGTGATGATGTAACCGCGCTGGCCGGTCTCGATGTCCACCAGCAGCGTCAACAGCCGCTGCAGCTCGGTGTCCAGTTGCAAGGCCTCGCGACGCTCGGCATCCCGCACCATCAGGTCAGCCAGGCTCAGGCGCGTGCCGACGGCCGTGCCAACGAACGCAATGACCGCAGCAATCAGAAGGCACAGCGAGACCCAGTAATAGCGCATGTTCTCCCGCAGCAACGTGACGATCGGGGAACGGCCGCGGACCTCTGCGGCGACGCCCGGCGAAGACAGCCGAGCCGGTCCACACACTCGAACACGAACAATCGGCCGGCGTCGGCGCGACGCCAGCACGGAACGCCGTTAGGCTATGGCTTGCGCACTAAAAAGGCAAGTCAGCGCAACCCGCATGGAGTTGCGGTTAGCAAACCTCAGAACAGCTCGACGTCGCTCTGCTGCTCGGCCTCGCGGATGACACCCCGCGCGACCAGCGCCGCGTAGTTGTGAACCTGGTTCCGGCCGTGGCCCTTTGCGTGGTAGACCGCCTTGTCGGCCCGCTCGAAGGCGGCTGCGGGCGCGTCTCCGGCCCGCACCTCGGTAAAACCGATGCTGACCGTGATGTGGCCCACCTGCGGGAAGGCGTAGCGCTCGGTGTTCAGGCGCAGGCGCTCGAAGGCCTCGCCAGCATGGACTTCCTCGTCGCAGCGCATCAGCACGACGAACTCCTCGCCGCCGAAGCGGTACAGCAGGTCGTGGAAGCGGAACGACCCGCGCATCAGGCGCGACAGCAGCAGCAGCACCTCATCGCCGATCAGGTGGCCGAAGCGGTCGTTGACCGACTTGAAGTGGTCGATGTCGATAACGCCCAGCACGTAGTGTGGCACTGCGACATCATGGCGCCGGTCCTCGCCCTCGTGACTGACGGCCGGCCGGGCCGGCATCTCGGAAAGGACCTTCAGGAAGCTCTCGTCGAAGGTCTTGCGGTTCAGCAGCCCGGTCAGCGTGTCACGCTCGGAATAGTCCAGCAGCCCCTGGAAGTTGTGATAAATCCGCAACACGCTGCTGACCATGCGCTGCGCGCCCGTGCCCAGCCGGTGGGACGACAGCACCTCGATGACGCCCACCACGTCGCGGTCGGTCGCAATGGGGAACAGGTACAGCCAGCTCTCGCCTTGCATCACCTGCGTCACGTTGCGGCTGCGCATTGCCTCCAGCCGCAACGGATGGGTCGTCGCCAGCGGCAGCGACTCAGGCATGGCCCACAGCGGATCCGCCGTGGCCACCGCCTCGCCGGCACGCAGGTGGGCGCGCGTCAGCCAGCGCTCCTCTCCCGTCTCGCCGATGCAGCGGTAGATGGCCACCGACTCGGGCTCCAGCAGGTCACGCAAGGCCATGACCAGCGTGACGTCCATGACGTCACGGTCGCGGAAGCCGGTCAGTTCGGCAAGATGGTCAACAACCTGGGACATGGGTTCAAGCGATGCTCGCCTGTGTGAACTGGCGGATCAGGCCCAAGAGGTAGTCCTCGTCGTACGGCTTGCCGAGGTAGTGGTCAACGCCGAGTTGCGCCGCATAGTCACGGTGCTTCTGCGCGATGCGCGACGTGATCATGATGACCGGCAGCCCCGCCAGGCGGGCATCGGCACGCATGTTGCGCACCAGGTCGAAGCCGTCCATGCGCGGCATCTCGATGTCCGACAGCACGACGTTGGGCAGCTCGTCGGCAGACAGCTTCTCCATGGCGTCCAGACCGTCCTTGGCGAGCACCACCCGCAGGCCCACCCGCTCCAGGAAGCGCTGCGTCACGCGGCGCACCGTCAGCGAGTCGTCCACGACCAGCACCAGCGGCGCCTGCGTAGCCTCCTCGACCACCGGGACCACCGGCGCGGCCTCGCCGCCGTCCTCCACCTGCGCCTGCAGCGCTGCCAGACGGGTCTGCGCGTCGGCGCCGTACCAGTCGGCCAGTGCCACGACGTTGTAGATCAGCGCCACTTCGCCCGAAGCCAGCAGGCTGATGCCCGCCAGGCCCGGCACGCGGTTCAGCTGTGCGCCGAGGTTCTTGACGACCACTTCCTGGTTGCCGACCACTTCGTCGACGTGCAGTGCCAACGCCGCCTGGGCGCTGCGCACCAGCACGACCGGCGCATGGCGCCCGTGGGGATGCCCGCGGCCCGCATGGCCCAGCAGACCGCCCAGCCAGTAGAACGGCAGCTCGACGCCGCCGTGCTGCAGCTTGCCGCTGGCATAGGCCGCTTCGATGGCCTCGACCGGCACACGCTGCACAGACTCCATCAGCGCCGCCGGCACGGCGACGACCTGCTCGCCGCTCTTCAGCAGCACGACCTGCGTCAGCGCGGTGGTCAGCGGCAGGCGCAGCAGGAAGCTGGTGCCCTGGCCGGCCGTCGACGTGGTCTCGATGCTGCCACCCAGCGTGCCGACCTCGGCTCGCACGACGTCCATGCCGATGCCCCGGCCGCTCAGCTCGGTGACCTGGCTGGCAGTGGAGAAGCCCGGCGCGAAGATCAGGCGGCGCAGATGCGCGTCGTCGGTCTCGGCATCGGCCGAGATCAGTCCCAGCTGCAGGCCACGTTCGCGGATGCGGGCTAGGTTGAGACCGGCCCCGTCATCCGAGAAGTTCAGCAGCACTTCGTTGCCGTGCTGGCTGACCTCGATGCGCAGCGCGCCGACCGGATCCTTGGCAACGGCCGTCCGCACGTCCGGTGCCTCGATGCCGTGAGCCACGCTGTTGCGCAGCAGATGCTCGAAGGCGCCCGAGGTGCGCTCCAGCACGGAACGGTCCAGCTCCGTCTGGCCGCCCTTGATCTCCAGCTTGACCTGCTTGCCGCTGTCACGCGCGGCTTGCCGCACCACGCGGTGCATGCGCTCGCCGATGGAGTCGAACTCCACCAGCCGCGTGCGCAGCAGGTCATCCTGCAGCTCGCGCGTCAGTCGCGACTGCGCCGCCAGTTCGTCTTCGCCGGTCTGCACGTTGCGCGTCAGCGTGCGCTGCAGCGTCGCGACGTCGCCGACCGATTCGGTCAGCATGCGGGTCAGTTCCTGGAAACGGGTGTAGCGGTCGAACTCCAGCGGGTCGAACTCGCGCCCGCCCTGCTGCGCCGCCTCCTGCTGAGCGTGCATCTGGGCTTCCGCCTGCAGATCCAGCTCGCGCAGCTGCGTGCGCAGCCGCTCCAGGTTGTCGTCCAGGTCGAGCAGTGCGCCCTTCATCTGGACGAGCTCGGACTCCATGCGCGCACGGCGGATGCTGACCTCGCCGGCCTGCGTGGCCATGCGTTCCAGCAGGCTGCCGCGCACGCGCACCAGCGACTGGCCGATGGCCAGGTTGTCGCTGCCGGCCTCGATCTCGGCGGCCTCGGCAAAGCGGCTCCAGTCGATCTGGCGGTCGGACCCCGGCTGCGCCTCCTCGACCGGCGCCGGCATTGCGAAGCGGGCCAGCGGCTCGGGCCGGTCGTCCTCAACGTCGACTTCGACTGCGGGGGCTGGCGTCGGCGCAGGCGCCGGCGGTGGCGGGGCCACCAGGGCGGCCGGCGCAGTGGCAGCGGGCGCCTTCAGGCTCTCGCCCAGTGCCTCGAAGGCATGCTCCAGCGCGTCACCTTCGTGCTGCAGTGCCTGCACCTGGGCGAAGTCGGCGGTGCCGGCCTGCAGCAGCGCCTCGATGGCGGACTCCAGGTGATGGGCTTGTTCGCCGAGTCGCATCGCACCCGCCAGGCGTGCACCACCCTTGAAGGTGTGCAGCGCGCGCATGCAGGCGTCGGACCGACCGAGGTCGTCCGGCTGGGCCTGCCAGTCGCGCAGCGCGCCGTGGAGCTGTTGCAGCAGGTCGCGGCCTTCTTCCTCGAAGATCGGATACAGCTCGGGCTCGATGGCGTCGGGCAGACCCGGTTCCGGCTCGGGCTCCTCGGCTTGCAGCGGCAGCGCCGACGCCACTTCGGACGCGGGCGCCAACTCGGGCTCCGGCTCGGCGACGACCTGGGGCTCTGCCTCCAGCGCCTCGTCCGCGAAGACGGGCGGGAGCTCGTCGACGGTCACCGGCTCCAGCTCCGGTTCTGGCTCCGGCTCCGGCTCCGGCTCCGGCTCCGGCTCCGGCTCCGATTCCAGGGTCAGCGCCGTTTCTGGCGCGACCGGTTCTTGCTGCGCCTCGGCGGGCGCTTCTTCGTCGTAGTCGCCGATCAGCGTGTCCGCCACATCGTCCGGCTCGTCCAGCGGCAACTGCGTGGAGTTGAACTCTTCCTGCGGCTCGTAGGCATGCAGGCGCTCGATGACGTCGGGGTCGTTGTCCTTCAGGAACCCGGCGGCGAACTGGTGCAGCAGCCGACGGATGTCGTCGGCGGCGCGCACGAACAGCGCGGCGTCCTCTTCCGTGTAGCGTGTAGCGCGCTGGGCGCGACTCAGTGCGTGTTCCAGCTCCCGGGCCAGCGCGGACAGGCCTTCATAGCCCACCGTGCCGGCATTGCCGGCCAGCGCATGCGCCTGCTCCTCGCAGCTGTGCGGCACGGGCGGGTCGCGATCGACCGCCCATTCGGCCAGCCCCACGGCTAGCTTGCGCGACAGCTCGTCGGCCTCGTTCAGGAAGATGTTGAACAGCGCGATGCTGATGCGCAGCGGTCCGATGACCTTGAAACCTTCGTCCGGATCGACAGGCGTGACGTCCTCGTCGGACGGCACGGCCGTCTCGGCGAAGTCCGGCTCCACCACCGTCAGCGTGGGCAGGGCCATCGTGGGCTCGTCCAGCGGCGCCACGGGGGTCGCAACGGCCGGCGTATCGACGACCTGCGTCGGCTCGTCGTCCAGATCGAGCTCCAGGCGGAAGGCCGGCAGCGTCTGCTCTTCAGGCGCCACCAGCGGCATGGGCGCTGTCGCCTCGTGCTCAGCCATCAACTCGGTGGGCAGGTCGCCCAGATCCAGCGTGACCTCTTCGACCACCGGCTCGGGCAGGAGCTGGGGTTGGGGCTCGGCCAGGTCAAGCGAGAACTCGGGCTCGTATGCGGGATCCGGCTCGGGCTCCGGCGCGGCAGCCATCTCGACGACCTCCACCACCTCGATGGTCTCGATCTCCAGCGGCAGCTCCACCATCTCCACGGTCGCATCGGCGACGGGTTCGGGCGCGGCTTCAACCGTCGCGGTGGCCTCCACCTGCAGCGGCAGGTATTGCCCTTGCAGGCGCAGCGCGTCGGCGCTGCGGCGCAGCGGGCCGGATTCGCTGCGACCGCTTTCGTTGCCAGCGATCTGCTCGCGCCAATGTGTCAGGTGGTCCAGGGCCTCCGTCGTGAGGTTCAGCAGCGCGGTGTCGGCCTGCGGCGTCGCCTCGGCCAGACGCGCGTTGTAGAGCTGCTCGCACGCCCAAGCGCCTTCGCCGAAGTCGTTCAGGCCCACCATGCGGGCGCTGCCCTTCAGCGTGTGGAACGCGCGCCGGATGACGGTAAGCTGGCCGTGATCGGTCGGCGACTTGCGCAGCGCATCCAGCGCGGCGCGGGCATTGCCGATGACCTCGTCGGCCTCCTCCAGGAAAATCTCGCGCATCTCCGGGTCGTCGGCGACGCTAGGCTCGGTCGGCGCAGCTGCGGCCACGGGTGCCGGTGGGGGCGCCGGCACGGCGACAGGGGTCGGCGCGGGCAGCGACAGATCCAGATCGGGCAGGCTGAGGTCGGGCAGGTCCAGCGTGGTCAGGTCGACACGCACGGGCTGCGTTGCATCGAACACGGGCGCGGGGCTTGCCGGCTCGAGATCGACATGGAAACCGCTGGCCTCGAAGTCGGGCAGCTCGACCGCGCCTTCGCGGCGGCCCATGACCGGTTCCAGCCGGCCACTGCGCTCATCGAACTGGAACATGCGCTTGGCCAGGGCCGGCTGCACGCTCAACATGTCGATGAGGAAACCCAACGCGCCCAGGTTGGTGGCGAGGCGTTCGAAAACGTCGCGCGCGCCCGGCCGATCAAAATCAATTTCGGTGCTCGCGAGGCCGTCGACCTCGTCGCGCATGCGCATGGTGGCCTGGGCGGCCTGGTCCAGGCCCAGCACGCTCAACACACCGCGCATGGCCTGCAACTGGCCGGGCACGGGGATCAGCAGCTCACGCTGCGTGGGGCTGCGGAAGTACTCGTCGCACTGCTTTTCGATCTCGGACAGGCTGGCGCGCAGCTCATGCACCACGCTGCCCAGCGTCTGGCGATCGGAGACGCGGCGGTACAGCTCCTCCATCCAGTCATCCAGCGGCTCGGCGGCCTGGCCGTGCGCGACAGCCTCGACGCGGCGCGCCAGATGGCGCACCCGGTCGGCTTGCTCGGCCTGGTCGAAGGCGGCATCTTCCAGTGCCGCCTCGACGTACAACAGGCTGGTGGCGACTTCCATCGCCAACGCCGGCGGAGGCGTGCTGCGCGAGCGCAACGTCGCAACGACGGCGCGCTGCAGGGTCTGCGCGAGCACCTCGCCGCTGGGGAACAGCCGCGTCAGCGACTCGGCCAGCGCGGCAAACTGCTCATCCAGGCCGGCCAGACGGTGCTGGTCGCCCTCGGCCGCGCTGGACCAGCTGTCCTTGGCCGCCACCACGCGGCGCTTGGCCTGCGCAACCCAGGCCGGGTCGATGCGGCCCAGGCTGGCGTCCTCATAGTCGCCTGCCTGCTCTTCGGTCAGGCGCCAGGCGTCATGGACAGCCTGCAGGCGCGGGCCGGCACCTTGCGTGACGCGGCATTGGGCGCAGAAGAACAGCAGGTCCTGCGCGAGGCGCTCGGACACGTCGGCCTGTCCCAGCACGCGCAGCTCGTGCAGCAGCTTGGAGCCCAGGCGCTTGATGTAGGCATCGCTGGGCAGCAGCTTCAGCGCCTGCCCCTCGAACACGGCGGCGGCCAGCTGCCACAGCGTGCGCGAGTTGCCGGCCGGCAGCGCGGCGGCAAGGCCGGCGCACAGGCCAGACAGGTTGGCGGCATGGGCCGGGTTGGGCTCGCGCATCTGGCGCAGCAGCGCGGCCTCGAACGGCGCACGCACCGTGTCGGGTGCGCGGGGCGCGACGCCAGGCTCCAGCGGCACCGTGCGCCAGCCCCATTCGAACGACCACAGGTCGGCCGGGTGGATGCGCTCGGCGCCATTGAGCTTCTGCAGCTCACGGTAGCTGGGATACAGCGACAGAGGCGACGCGCGCGCGCCGGCCAGCAGCCGGGCCACATAGGCCAGCAATGCGAAGTCGGCGCGCTCGATGGTGTCGACCGTGCTGGCCTCGACTTCCAGCGGCCGCTGAGCCAGCCGTTCGACGGCGGTCTCTGCGGCGCGCAGCATGGCCGCGCCCGCGGGCAGGCCGACCAGCGACAACACGCCGCTGACCTGATGCAGTTGCGCCGCCGCCTGCTGCAGCGGTGCACTAGGTTGGCTGTCGCTGCCGAAGGCGGACAAGCGGTTGTCGCCGCCTTCCCTCACCAGGCGACGCAGGGTCTTGTGTACCGACTCCAGGGAACGGCGCAGTTCTTCCTGCACCCAGGCCAGCGGACTGAGGTCGGCCGGAAGTTCGGAGTCTCGCAGGGAGCTGTCCATGCGTTGGCTTTCTCGCTCAGTGCGTCAGGTTCAGGCGACCTTGAATCGGGCCACCGAGGTGCGCAGCGCCTCGGCGGAGCGAGACAGCTCGTGCACCATCTGGGCAGTGGAGCGCGTACCTTCGGAGGTCTGCTCGGTCACGGCGAAGATGTGCTGGATGTTGGAAGCCACTGCATTCGCATGCTCGGCCTCCTGCTTGGCCTGAGCGGAAATGCGCACGATCAGCTCGTCCAGCTGGCGCGACACGCTGTCGATGTCTTCCAGCGCCTTGCCGGCCGCGTCGGACAGTTGAGTACCTTCCACCACCCCGCGCGTCGAACGCTCCATGGCGGCCACGGCGTCGTGCGTGTCGGTCTGAATGGTCTTGACCAGCGCGGCGATCCGGCGCGTCGCATCGCCGGAACGTTCGGCCAGCCGCTGCACTTCTTCCGCCACCACCGAGAAGCCGCGACCGGCTTCACCGGCGGATGCGGCCTGGATGGCGGCGTTCAGGGCCAGCACGTTAGTCTGTTCGGTAATGTCCGAGATCAGCTCCGTGATCTCGCCAATTTCCTGAGACGACTCGCCCAGCCGCTTGATGCGCTTGGACGTCTCCTGGATGGAGTCCCGGATGGTGTTCATACCGGCGATGTTGTTCTGCATCGCGGCCAGACCCAGCTCGGCGGCCTGACGGCTCTGGCGCGCGACCTCGGCGGTCGTCTGCGCCTGTGCGGACACGTCCGTGATTCGACCCGCCATGCCCAGCACGGCCTCGCCGGTCGCGCGGATCTCGTGCAGCTGCTCCTTCGACGCTGCCAGCAGGTCGGTCGACGTCTGGTCCACCGCGCCGGTGGTGTCGGTCACGCGCGCTGCCGTCTGCTGCACCTGGCCCACCAGCGTGCGCAGCTCCTCCACCGTGTAGTTCACGGAGTCGGCAATCGCGCCGGTGATGTCTTCCGTCACCGTGGCCTGCTGTGTGAGGTCACCTTCAGCGACCGTGGACAGCTCGTTCATCAGCCGCAGAATGGCCGCCTGGTTGGCGTCGTTGACGCGCTTGGCCTCCTGCTCCAGCGCCTCGGCGGCGCGCTTCTGTTCTTCGGCGAGTTCGGCACGGCGACTCTGGTCGCCCAGGTACAGGCGCAGGAAGCCCAGTGCGCCACCCACCAGCGCGACCAGCGACAGCAGCAGCAGGACGATCAGGCCCCAGCCGGCACCGCCGGACTTTTCCAGGTCGGCGGCGGACTGCTCCAGCCCTTTGCGCAGCGGCTCTGAGTCGGCCAGGATGGCGGTCTGCGCTTCACGGGCAGACACCAGACCTTGCAGGTTGCCCAGGATGGCGGAGGCCTGCGTGCGGGTCTGTTCATACTGCATCAGCAGCGTCTGCAGGCGTTCCTTCAGCTGCGGGTCGCGGGCGGCATTCAGGCGCAGCTCGGGGCTGCCGTTGATCAAGGCCTCGGTGATGAGCTTGAAGGAGTTCAAGTCCTTGCCCAGCAGGAACACGGCCTCGGGGCTCACGCCTTCCTGTGTCAGGAACTCGTTGGCGCTCTTGCCGATACGCTGGGTCAGCATGACCAACTGACCGACCGCAGAGACTTCGCCGGCGGACGCGCCGATCTGCAGCGCTTGAGATGACACTGCCTCTGCGCTTTCGAGCAGGTCGCTGGACTGGCGGTTGATGGCGCGCAGCGCCTGACCCACCTGCGTCAGCACCTTCTCCTGGCCCTGCACGATCTTGCCGTTCTTCTCGGCGCGCTCGACCAGCGGCATCAGCGATTCCAGCGTGGGCTGCACGGCAGCCGGTGCGATGGACAGCTCACCCGTGCCGGTGCGCAGGTTGTTGACCACGCTGCTGAGCGTGCCCACCGATTCGCGCAGTTCCGCGAAGGCCGTCGGATTGCCCACCAGCGCCGCAGACACGGACTTGGCCATCCGCTGCGAGTGCATCAGCGCTGAACCGGCGGCGCGCACCTGGGCCGCGCTGCGGTTGGAACTCACCAGCACCATCGCGACGGAACTCGCCGTGCCCACCAGGCCTAGTACCACCAGGCCCGTCAGCACGCGCTGGCGGTGCTTGCCGAACAGTTCGGTCAGCCGCTCGGCACCCGTCGCTGCGGGCGGAGACAGCAGCATCGTGGGATCGGCAGCCTGCGTGGTCTGGGCGAACCCCATGCCGCTGGGCGGGAACTCGCTGTTGGGCCCAGGCTCCGTCGGCACGGCGGGCGAGATGATGGACGGCGAATCACCGTAGCCGTAGGCATAGGCCCCTTCAGCACGCGGCGGGATCTCGACGCCAGCCAATGTCGCTTCAGAGTTGCGTGTCGGGTCGAAGCCGGCGCCACTCGTGGAGTCGATGGTCGTGTCGCCCGCCTCGGGGGCCGGCGGCGGCACGTCATCGGCCTCGGACTTTCCCCTGATTTTTTCCAGCAGACTCATCTCACCCTCGCCCTTCAATTGTTTGTGACGTCCGCGATCCCACGCGGACCTCGGGACTCGCTCTCGCGGATCACGCGACGATATGCAAGAAGTTTTCCTGCCTCGCCAGCGCCTCAAGATTGATCTCTTGCCAACGCCGGCCGGCTTCATCACGCCGCAGCGCACCCGCAAAGCGGGGCAGCGGACCTGCCGGCTGCTCTTCGGCCAGCGGCAGTTGCTCATTGCTGCGCAGGCCGGCCAGCCGGTCCACCAGCAGCGCGCAGTTCAGATTCAGGTCGCTGTTCATCGAGACCAGCCGCGCCTGCGCGGACACATGGCGGGCCGCGAGCGGCTCACGCAGGCCCAGGTAGACCGCCAGGTCCACGACGGTGAACAGGCCGCCGCGCAGATTGGCCACACCGTTCAACCAGGGCTTGGCGTACGGCACGGCCTTGATGGGCACTGGCGCGAAGATCTCGCTGGCCTGCTTCAGCGAGAACAGCAGACCCACGCCCGCGCATTCCACGGCCAGCCAGTTGGCAATCAGCGTGGTCTCGCGCGCGGCCTGCATGCGTTCGGCCAGGCGTTGCTGCAATTCACGGAGAGCGGTCTTATTGGCCATGTCTGCGCGGTCCCGTTCAGCCCAGCGCCTTGATCTTGGCCAGCAGCTCCTCGGCCTTGACCGGCTTGACGACGTAGTCGCTGGCGCCCTGGCGCATGCCCCAGACCTTGTCGGTCTCCTGACCCTTGCTGGTACACATGATGACCGGCACGCCGATGAAACGCTCATCGCGCGTGATGGCCCGGGTCAGCTGGAAGCCGTTCTGGCCGGGCATGACGACGTCCATCAGGATCAGGTCGGGCTTGGCCTCAGCCAGCCGCTTCATCGCCTCTTCGCCGTTCTCGGCGGTGCGCACTTGATAGCCGCGCTTGGTCAGCATCTCCGACAGCGCGTGAAGTTCTGTCTTGGAGTCGTCGACCAGCAAAATGTTCTGGATGCTCATGGCTGTTCTCGCTTCTGTTGCGCTCAGGGGGTGTGCTGCAGCACGGCCTGAAGCAGCTGATCCTTGGTGAAGGGCTTGGTCAGGTAGTCTTGCGACCCCACCATGCGCCCTCGCGCCTTGTCGAATAGGCCGTCTTTGGACGACAGCATGATGACCGGCACCCCCGAGAACTCCGGGTTGCGCTTGATGATGGCGCAGGTCTGGTAGCCATCCAGGCGCGGCATCAGGATGTCGCAGAAGACCAGGTCGGGATGAAAATCTCCCAGTTTGGCGAGCGCGTCGAAACCGTCCTCAGCCAAAGCGACCTCATGGCCGCCCTGTTTCAGGAAGATCTCCGCGCTGCGGCGAATGGTGTTGCTGTCGTCGATGACCAGGACCCGCGTAGGGCCGGTGCCGGAAACTTGCTCGTTCAAACCTCGTCTCCTCTGAACTGTCAGCTCGGGGCCGGGCCGGCAAACCGAATCAGATCCGCACCATCTCAAAATCTTCCTTGCGCGCGCCGCAGTCGGGGCAAACCCAGTTCATGTCGACGTCTGCCCATTTGGTGCCCGGCGCAATGCCGTGCTCGGGATCGCCCGTTTCTTCGTCATAGATCCATCCACAGATCAGGCACATCCAAGTACTGGGTTCGCTCACGTGTTGCTCTGGTTTTGCTCACTACAATCGAATCATTCTAGCCAGGGCCCGGAAGCGCAATGCTGAGGGCAAACGCCTGTGCTGAGACTCACGGAACGGCCCATTTAGCGGCAGACTCCACGCTTTTCTGCAGCTCTTCGGCCGCACAGCCCCGACCCTCCATGAGCCCCTCCTCACTCCCCCACGACGCTCAAGCGGATCCGACGCCGGACGACCAGGAAAACCCGCCGCCGGCCTGCGTACTGAGCTTCAATGCCAGCGACGCATGCGGCGCCGGTGGTCTGGCCGGCGACGTCGCCACCATCGCCGCGATGGGCGCGCACTGCCTGCCCGTCGTGACGGCGGTCGTGCTGCGTGACACGGCCGAGACCTTCGAGCACCACAACCTCGACCCTGACGTCGTTGCCGAGCAGGCCCGCCACATCCTGGAAGACGTGCCCATCACGGCCTGGAAGGTCGGCTTCCTCGGCAACGCCGAGGCGGTGAGCGCCGTCGCCGAGGTGCTGAGCGACTACCCCGATGTGCCGCTGGTGACCTACCTGCCCTCCATCGCCTGGATCGACGAGGACGAGCAGCAGAGCTACCTGGACGCGCTGCGCGAGCTGGTGCTGCCGCAGACGGCCGTGCTGGTGGGCAACCACAAGACGATGACCGACTTCCTGCTGCCGGACTGGGACAACGAGCGCACGCCGTCGGCCCGCGAGCTGGCGGTCGCGGCCGCGCAGGCGGGCGCCCAGCATGTGCTCGTCACCGGCATGCAGCTGCCCAACCAGTTCGTGGACAACGTGCTGGCGAACGCTTCCGGCCCCATCGCCGGCGAGAAGTTCGAGCGCTTCGAAACGGCCTTCTTGGGTGCCGGCGACACGCTGGCTGCCGCCCTGGCGGCGCTGCTGTCGGTCGGCGCCGAACTGCACTCCGCGGTCAGCGAGGCATTGTCCTTTCTGGATCAGTCGCTGGACGCGGGCTTCCGCCCCGGCATGGGCAACGTGGTGCCGGATCGCTTCTTCTGGGCGCTGCCGCCAGCCGACGAGGAAGGGGGCGAGCCCGCGTTCGAAGATGTCGAGCCCGAGCAGCCGCCCAAATCGCCTCGGCGCATGCACTGAAACCTATCAAAGCTTTCCGATGGTTACCAATTCGCAGCTGTTCGAACGCGCCGCGCGCGTCATTCCCGGTGGCGTGAACTCGCCGGTACGTGCCTTCCGGGCTGTCGGTGGCACGCCGCGGTTCATTGCACGAGGCCACGGCGCCTACATCTACGACGCCGAAGGCAAGCGCTATGTGGATTACATCGGCTCCTGGGGGCCGATGATCCTGGGCCATGGCCACCCGGCGGTGCTGGAGGCGGTGCAGAAAGCGGCCGTCGAAGGCTTCTCGTTCGGCGCGCCGACCGAGCGCGAGATCGAGCTGGCCGAGCAGATCCTGAAGCTGGTGCCCAGCATGGATCAGGTGCGTCTGGTCAGCTCCGGCACCGAGGCGACGATGAGCGCCATCCGCCTGGCGCGCGGGGCGACAGGCCGGGCGAAGTTCATCAAGTTCGAGGGCTGCTACCACGGCCACACGGACGCGCTGCTGGTCAAGGCCGGCTCGGGCCTGGCCACGTTCGGCCACCCGACCAGCGCGGGCGTCACGCCCGGCGCGGCCGCTGACACGGTGGTCCTGGAGTACAACAACGTCGAGCAGCTGGAAGCCGCGTTCGCGCAGTACGGCAACGAGCTGGCCTGCGTCATCGTGGAGCCCATCGCCGGCAACATGAACTTCGTGCGCGCGTCCGTGCCGTTCATGACCGCGATGCGCGAGTTGTGCACACGGCATGGTGCACTGCTGGTGCTGGACGAGGTCATGACGGGTTTCCGTGTTGCACTGGGCTCCGCACAGTCGCACTACGCCACGCTCATCCCCGGCTTCGCACCAGACATCTCGGTCTTCGGCAAGGTCATTGGCGGCGGCATGCCACTGGCGGCCTTCGGCGCCAGGCGCGAGGTCATGCAACACCTGGCGCCGCTGGGCGGCGTCTACCAAGCCGGCACGCTGTCGGGGAACCCGGTTGCCACGGCCTGCGGCCTGGCGACGCTGAAGGAAATCCAGAAGCCCGGCTTCTTCGAATCGCTGACGGCCAAGACCCAGCAACTGGTGGCAGGCCTGAAGGCGGTGGCCGCCGAGAACGGTGTGCCGTTCAGCGCCGACAGCGAGGGCGGCATGTTCGGCTTCTTCCTGCTGCCGGAGCTGCCGCAGAACTACACCACCGTCATGACGACGGACAAGGAGCGCTTCAACCGCTTCTTCCACGCGATGCTGGATGCCGGCATCTATCTTGCTCCGGCCTTGTACGAGGCAGGTTTCGTGTCGGCCGCGCACAGCGCAACGGACATCGAGACCACGCTTTCGGCCGCGCGCACCGCTCTGCGCTGATCTTCAGGCGCCCCGGGGCGCGACTGCCATGCATCTCCACATCCTCGGCATCTGCGGCACCTTCATGGGCGGCTTGGCGGCGCTCGCGCGCGAGGCCGGCCACCGCGTGACCGGTTGCGACGCCAACGTCTACCCGCCCATGAGCACGCAGCTCGAAGCCCTGGGCATCGAGCTGGTTGAGGGCTTCGGCGCCGAGCAGCTGGAGCTCAAGCCCGACGTCTTCGTCATCGGCAACGTCGTCACGCGCGGCGAGCGCTTCCCGCTGATGGAAGCCATCCTGGACGCCGGCCTGCCCTACGTGTCGGGCCCGCAATGGCTGGCGGAGCACGTGCTGCAAGGCCGCCACGTGTTGGCCGTGGCCGGCACGCATGGCAAGACCACGACGACGTCCATGCTGGCCTGGATCCTGGAGCATGCCGGTCAGAAGCCCGGCTTCCTGGTCGGCGGCGTGCCGCAGAACTTCGGCGTGTCGGCGCGGCTGGGGGCCGTGGAAGCTGCGCTACCGCGCTGCGTGGGCGCGCCGTTCGTCATTGAAGCGGACGAGTACGACACCGCCTTCTTCGACAAGCGCAGCAAGTTCGTGCACTACCGGCCACGCACGGCCATCCTGAACAACCTCGAGCACGACCACGCCGACATCTTCCCTGACCTGGCCGCCATCGAGACGCAGTTCCATCACCTCGTGCGCACCGTGCCCGCGAGCGGCCGGCTGGTCGTCAACGCCCGCGAGGAGGCGCTGCAGCGCGTCATCGCACGCGGCTGCTGGAGCGAGGTGCTCCGCTTCGGCGCCAAAAAAGAGGAGGCCGGCATGCTGCGCGCGCGCGGCGAGCCGCAGGCCTTCGACGTGCTGCGCGGCAGCCTTAAAGTGGCGCGTGTCGAATGGGGACTGATCGGCGAGCACAACCAGCTCAACGCGCTGGCGGCCATTGCCGCAGCGGAGCATGTCGGCGTGACGCCGGAGCAGTCGGCTGCGGCGCTGGCCGAGTTCCAGAACGTGCGCCGGCGCATGGAGTTGCGCGGCGAAATCAGTCGAGCTGGGGGCGTCATCAAGGTCTACGACGACTTCGCGCACCACCCGACCGCCATCCGCACCACCATCAACGGCCTGCGCCGCCGCATCGCGCCGGCCGAGCGCATCCTGGCCATTTTCGAGCCCCGCTCCAACACGATGAAGCTGGGCACGATGAAGGCGCAACTGCCCTGGGCGCTGGAGGAAGCGGACCTGGCCTTCTGCAACCAGCAGGGTCTGAGCTGGGACGCGAAGGAAGCGCTGGCGCCAATGGGCGCGCAAGCGATGGTCGGCGCCGACGTCGAGGATCTCGTCGCGGCCATCATCAAGGCGGTCAAGCCGGGCGACCACCTGCTGTGCATGAGCAACGGCGGTTTTGGCGGCATTCACGACAAGCTCCTGCAAAGCTTGGCCGCCCGAGCCTGAGGCTCGAGGGCGGCATTCACGACAAGCTCCTGCAAAGCTTGGCCGCCCGAGCCTGAGGCTCCAGGACGTCAGCTGCGGGCTGAAGGCGATCGGCCAACAAACGGATTGCACGTCGTACCGCCAGGTGCGGCACCGTCAGACCGACATGGACGCCGTGGAGCGAAGGCGGCGCTCGCCTCGGCGCCGCTTCAGGCGTCCGGCGGAATTTCGATGCCCTTCAGCAGATGACGCATCGACTTGTTCACGTCCTTCGCGTTGATGCGCGGCTTGCGGCCACCGATGAAGTCGCGGATTGCACCAAGCAGTCTGTTCACGTCCGCAGGTTTGGACAGGAAGCAGTCGTAGTCAGAAAACGCGGCTCCGACGACTTCCTCGCTCGTACCGCTGACGAAGACGAAGGGAATGTCACTCCAGGCGGAGTTTGCCCGAACGGCCGTGCCCAATTCCGCGCCATTCATGTGCGGCATCATGAAGTCGGACACGATGACTGCCGGCTTCTCCGTGGCGAGCAGATCCAAGGCGGCCTTCCCATTGGGAGCCGACGCCACCCGATAGCCCTGAGCGGCCAGCACCAGTTCCATCACCTCCGCAGCGCCGTACTCATCTTCAACGACCAAGATCAGCTGCATGGACAACCCTCTCGACGCCCCTCGCGCGTCTACGCCGAGCCTACCAACGCTACAGACGTAGTGGCTGTAGGAGCGCCACGCATCTTTGCAACCGTCAATTGACGCTCTCTCCCTCCCGTAAGCGTCAACAAATTGTCAAACAGAGCTGACACGCCGGGGGCTAGGGGCGTTCCACCTGCAAGCGAGAGTTCGGCGGGGTCCAGCGTAAACAGCGAAGTCGCATGCGCTCGCCTCAGTTCATGGAGTAGTCTGCCGAGGAAACGGTGGCCTCGCTCGGGAAATGCGGACGTGTCCGCAAGCGCTGCAAGGCCGTCCAGCGCGACACGAGCTGCCTTGCGTTCGTGGACTAGGCGCAGGATCTTGTGTCCCATTTCATCCAACGATTCATCGGTTTGCCCGATGGACTGCACATGCAATGCGCCGCTGGCCATCGCCTGTTTCAGCGGAATACCAAACCCCTCGGCCAGCGCGCAGGCATCAAATGGCGTTTCAGGCGAACCGAGAAGAAGAAGGCCAGGCTGTTCTACAGAGGCCTGCGCTGCAAATGCCAGTGCGAGCAGGGTCTTGCCAGTGCCACTCTCGCCGACGGCCAGAGACATCGTGCCTGACCCGACGCCGTCGTAGTTGAGCGCGTCGTCGACGGCTCGAGTGCCCAGCTTGACTCTGCAGGCCGGCGCAGCTTCCTTGGGCCGCAACGGCAGGCTCTCCAGGCGCGGGAAAAACCTGAGGCCATCGCTGGTGATGCAAAAGGAGTGCTGCCCACGCACGACCTCACTGCCGCGGAACTTGCGAACCTGGAAGCGCCTCTCGGCTTTGCCGCGAAACAGGTGATCTTCGAACGTAAAAATGCCGTCAACCATCGTCTGCTCTGCGCTGAGCGCGTTGCCCCGACCGCTGGTCAACAGCAAACAGGTACAGCTCATTGCGATCACGAGGCTCTGCAGCTCGTGCACGAACTGCCGAACGCCTTCATCGATATCCGGCGCGCTGACCACCAGACCATCGACCACCAGCAAGCTTGCACCGCTGCGCGCGAGTTCTCCACGAAGCAGCCCGATCACCGCCTTGAGTCCTTCGGTTTCCAGTTCTCGGTATCCGCTGATATAGAGAACCAGTGAGTTGACCGCAGATTTGTGGAAGAACGCCTGCCCGTCCATGTGCTGGACCATGCGCGCGTGCGACTCCGACAGCATGGTCACGTAGAGCGTTTTCTGCCCTTTAAGCGCGTGGGAATATGCGATCTGGTTGGCGAGCGTTGTCTTCCCAACGCCTGGTGGACCTTCCAGTATGTAGACACCGCCCTCGAACAGGCCGCCGTGCAGGATCTCGTCAAGTCCCGGGATCGTCGTGGGAAATCTGTTCATCGAGCTGAAGTGGACTGGATCGTTGGTGGAGCAGCGCTCCGGGAAACTTGTTTCTATACAGCAATCGTACTGCGAGGGTTGGGGTGCGAAGCCGTTGTGCCGAGCGCGCACCAGCGTTCCAGCCAACAAGCGCGACTGCTATCGCCAGCACAAATCGAATGAAGTCCAGCACGTGCATCGAGATGGAACGTTGGGATATCCGCGGAACGGAAAGCAGATCGAGCACCGGCGGCACGTTCAACACATGCATTCTCAAGCGGCCCTCGCCTCCGAATCCACATCCACATCCACAGTTCCCATGATTCTTCGCGTTGCACATGGTGTCTTCGAAGCCAAAACGGGCCGAGGCACCGTCAGGTGCGCTCGCGGCGCAGCCTTGCATCGGCGTGCCAGACCCCACCGCTCAGAGTCCAAGGCAGCCCATCCAGTTGCGCGCACGCTGGCAGGCGGTGGACGAAGCTCGTTGCCATGCCACAGCGCCGCCTCGACATGGGCTGGAAACGGCTGCGCCAGTGGGCCGGCAGTGTTCTGAGCGGGGGCTGGAGATTCATTGTTGTTGTACTGTATTTTCATACAGTATCATTGCGCCATCGGCCTTGTCGAGCTGCCACATGCCAGGCGTGAAGCGCGCCACGAACGGCAGGGCGGCTTCCCCAAGGCAGCGCTTGCGTTCCCTATGTGCTCGAACTACGAACCCGTCACGGACAACGACCGGCTGCTGGCCTGCTTCGGCATCTCGCTGCCTGACGATGCGGATCCTGCGCCTCATTGCAGTGCCGGCGTCGTGGCGCCTTTCATCGTGCGCTCGGAAGTGAAGTCGCCCGATGCACTGGGTGACGCCAACTTTGGCCTGCTGGGGCTGTTGCCGCACTTTGCGACCGACATCAGTTTTGGCAAGCACACCAACAACTGCCGGACCGAGACGATGAAGTCCAAGCCGGCTTTCCGGGAGAGTTGGTGGGCCGGGCGGCGCTGCGTGATCCCAGTGCAACGGATCTCCGAGTGGAACTACGAGTCGGGACGGCCGCAGATGTGGCAGATCCAGCGAGCTGATGAGGAGCCCATGGGCCTGGCGGGCCTGTGGAGCGAGTGGACAAGCCCAGTGGGCGAGAAGCTGCTGTCGTTCAGCATGCTGACCATCAACGCCGACGGCCATGAAGTCTTTGGGCGCATGAACGCGCCGGACCACGAGAAGCGCATGCCGGTCATCCTGCCGATCAGCGCGCAGGAGTTGTGGTTGTACGGCTCACTGAAGGATGCGCAGCGGCTTCTGGCGCGCTACCCGGCCGAGCATTTGCAGGCTACCCCGCGCGAGCAGACCGCGGCCGCCCGCCGTGAACCCAAGAGCTGGCAGGCCGTGCCGGACATGTTTGCGCCGGAGTGGCATGCAGCTGCTGTCGAAAAGCCGCGCAGGCGCACCACTCGCGTCACCAAGGCCTCGCAACAGGTGCCTCGGCCGCCCGAACACCCCGGCCCCATCACGGGCGATCTCTTCTGACTGGAGTACACATGCAACTCGATCTGAACAGCGTGGAGAGCATCGTCGCCTGGTGGCAGGTCTGGCCTGAACGGCATGATGTCTATCTGGACTACAAGCTCAGCGCGAGCCCGGAGTTCGCGCCCGCCATCCTTGCCGCGCAGCGACGGATTGCAGCCAGTCGCGAGTTGATGGCGCTGTACGAGAGTTCAGTTCAAGAAGGGCGCGTTCAGCAAGCGCAGCTCGCCGAACAGCAGATCACCTTGTCGGCGAGAGAACTCCGTTATCGCGAGTTCGCGATGATGACCTGAGACACGCGCGCGGTGTGCAATGGAGCAGTTGCCGTGTGTCTTGTTGACGGCGCGGTATTGGGCTTGTCAGTGAAAGCTGTCGAGCCCTTTTTTGTGGAGTCGTCGCGTCGCTTTGTAGCCGCAGCGGTCCGGGGCGTTTCCTTCAAGAGCTCAACGACGGGTCAGACTACTGCCCTGCCTTCTGCTGCAGCCACACCTCTTGCCGAAACAAGGCAAGTCTTTCACCAAAGGCAGATCAAATTCCACTGGATCGACAAACGGCGAGCTTTGGCAGCGGCCCGCTGGGAAATGCAGGCGCCTCAGGCGCCCGGTTTGGCCTTACCGCGATTGCTTCTTCTGACGTTGGCGCAAGACCCACGCAACGCTCAGAAACCCGCCAACATCAGGCCACTGCGGCGCGGCTCGGGCACGACGGCACCCTGCTCGACGCCGCTCAGGTTCAGGCGCCAGAAGCCACGAGTGCGGCGAGCCGGCAATGGAGCGCTTGAAGAAATTGCGGCGGCTGTTGCCGGAGCGAACGGGTTGGACTTTGGTGGGGCGCCCCATACATGACCGCGCTTGATGTGGCTGCGACCATTGCCACCGGGTATGACGGCGCTGAGACGGTGAAGGCTTGAGTCGGACCACCTGCGAGCCTGGCAATGATCTCTCGTTATTGCCGGCGCCCACACCAAGACCTCTGCCCGCGCCCCCGGCACGTGCTGCCGCTGATGCGGCGCCCGGCGCTGATGCGGCGCCCGGCGCTGCTTGCAACTCTCGGCAAGGCGCTGGACACCGCCCTTGACGTCCATTGCGCGGCGGGCGCAGGGCTGCGGCGTACATCACAGCGAAAGGTGGCCTGCGCTGGCATTCCTGGGAGGTGGCGCGTTGCAGGGCGGAACTCGGGCTATCGGAGTCGCGGGCGGCTTGCTGTGCGACCGCGTCCATGTCGGCATCGTCAGGACATGGTGAACCGGCCGAAATTTCGACGAGACTGCTCGGCCGCTGCGTAGCAGTAGCGGTTGTCGGGCAGCCGCCCAAAGCTGAACGGCGGCACGTGATGGGGCACCATTCAGTGCAACTTATCGACAACCGCCCCGCACGAATCGCTCCGCTTGTGGATGTCACTGACGTTGTTGCCGAGGAACCTGTGCTTGTTCACCGTTTGACCTGGATCGGGCCCAGCCCCGCCTTTTCGCTGAGGCAGGTGGCAGAGGTCATCGTCGCGGACGATGCTGATGATTTCGTGCTGGAGGCGGGTTGGCAAGGCAGTGACTTCTTCGTCATTGGGCCGCTGGAACATGGTCTGCCCGTGCCGGACCTCTTGCGGCTTATCCGCAAGCGCAGCCAAGCTGGCGTGGTGGTGCTGGGTCAGGGAAGCGCTCCGATCGCAAGTCTGCTGCGCGCGGGTGCGGATTTCGTGCTGCCGGGCGACGCGGGTGCCGATGATGTTCAGGCCGCCATTGAAGCCGTGCAAAGACGGGTGCATCCACCCGGCGCCACCAATGCACCCTGGACGTTCGCCGCGGCGAGCTCACGCCTGCTCACCCCAGAAGGCTACGAGATTGACTTGAGCGAAGCCGAGCAGCAAGTCATTGCCAGCTTCGCGCTCGCGTCGGGCGAGCCTGTAAGCCGCGAGCAGTTGATGCATCGTGTCTGGGGTCAAAGTGCTGCACGTTGCAGCGACAACGCCCTGCAAGCCGTCATGTACCGACTCCGACGTCGCATTCAACAAAGCGGGGCGGCTTTCGCGCCCATCCAGTCTGTGGCAAAGGTCGGCTATCGGTTCTGCGCGCCCCTGGCGACGGAACCAGCGGCCGCAGAACCCTCGTCAGACTTGATTCAGCGCCACCACGTGCGCCTGCAAGGGCCTGCGGCCGCCAGCCCGCCGCTGGTATTCATTCACGGCTATGCCTGCGACCAGGGCGTCTGGGACGGCACAATTCGCGCCCTGGGGCCACAGCGCCGGACCTTGTCCTACGACCTGGCAGGGCACGGCGGTTCATCTCCACGAACCTACAGCGTGGGCCGGCATGCAACGCTGGATGGGCACGCCAAAGATTTGATTCAAATCTGCAGCGCTGCGGATCTGGATCAGCCGGTGCTGGTGGGGCATTCGGTGGGCGCCTCCATCGGCTTGCTGGCCGCAGTGCGCCTTCCACAACACTTCAAGGCGTTGGTCCTGGTCACGCCTTCCGCGAGTTACGTCAACGACGCGACATACGAAGGTGGCTTTGAGCGCGACGAGCTGTTGGCGCTGCTGAAGGAGATGGATGCGGACTACCTGCCTTGGGCGCGACGCCTCGCCCCTGAACTGATGGCGGCGCCGCGATCTCACGCATTGTCCAAGTCGCTCACGGAACGCTTCTGCCGTTGCGACCCTTCGGTGGCGCAACATTTTGGTCGGGTGAGTTTCCTGACCGATCAGCGAGCGCTGCTACCGCTCGTACAACTTCCCACGCTGATCATTCAATGCCGAGACGATCCGCTGGTGCCCCGGGCGGTCGGTGACTACATGCATGCCGCCATGCCGCAGAGCAAGCTGGTTCGACTGGATGTTCCGGGCCATTGCCCGCACCTCAGCGCTCCGGATCAAGTCAAGATTGCCATCGACGACTTTTGCGCAAGCCTGGGCTGACCGGTTGGGTTGAGACCCCCTCTGGACCGTCTGTGTCGGTGACTTGGCGCCATCGAAGGACGACTGCGTCAATCCGCAGGCGCCGTGTCCACGGCCTGAACCTCGGCGTCTGCCGCAGAGGAACGGCAATCACCAGCGCTGGCCCGTTCCTCTTCAACCGCCGTCCTGCACGCACCCTGGGCTGCCGATGGGAAATCGGCCGGGTCGGAAAGCGTCTGGACTGCTGGGGTCATGGCCGCGCTGGCTTCCGACAACGTGTCAACGGACTGCTTGTGACAACCCGTCAGGCGTGACGAGCTCCACGCTTTCCGTCAGAAAATACAACCACATACGTCAGATCTGACGATACTTCTTGTTGCAGAAGACAAGAGGCGAATGGGAGCGGGTCCACCGAAACAGGCTGGCCAGGTCGAGCGCGCCAACGCATCTGTGGTGTCGCTTGCCTCTGCTTCAACCCGAAGACTGCCCCATTGCCTGATATGCCATCTCCTCAGATCTCCGTGCTCGACCTCACCGCACGCATCGGCGCGTCCGCACTGGAGCAACTCGGGGTGGCTGGGGTGACCGGCTTCGGCAAGTGGACGGACATCCCTCTGGCCCAGGTCGCACGTGCGCCGCGCATCGACTGGCACCGCCCTTCCAGCTCTGCGGACTTGGCCGCCCTGAACCCCAACCCCGCGGCCCTGGCGGTCTTGGTGGGACCCGGTTCCCTCGCACTTCTCGCTGAGGCGCTGACCCAACCCAGCATGGCCGACGCGCCGGCCGTCTGGTTCCTCCTGCTGCCCACTGCGGTAATGGAGCAAATCGCCCTCACCCGCTTCATCGCCACCCAGCGGCGTGAGGGTGTGACCAAGTACCAACTGCCCAACAGCGACCCACAAACGCTTTGGTTCGTGCTGATGGAGCAATTGACCAAAGTTGAACTGCTGAACGACCACTTTCTTAACGACGAGAACCGAGAAATCCATATGACGACGAATCTGAAGCCCTCCATGGATGCCGCGATGACGATTGACGGCGCGTTGGCCGTGGCGCTGGTGGACTATCGCAGCGGCATGTGCCTGGCCCAAGCTGGGGGCGGCCTCAACCTAGAGCTGGCAGCTGCAGGCAACACGCAAGTCGTGCGCGCAAAGCTCAAGACGATGGAGACGCTGGGCATCCGCAACGGCATCGAGGACATCTTGATCACGCTCGCCAATCAGTACCACCTGATCCGCCTGGTACCCAACGCGGAAGGCCTCTTTTTGTACCTGGTGCTCGACCGCGCGAAGGGCAACTTGGCACTGGCTCGCTACAAGCTGACCGACGTGGAGCGCTCCCTCAAGGTGTAGTCGTCAAACCGCGCGAAGGCCTGCGTGCAGGTTCTGAGCCGACAGTGCATCCGGCATGCGAGTGTTCGTCCTTGGGCGCGATCGTTCGACAGGCCCATTTAGAGAGCGATGGTCAGGCTTCGTCGGCTGACGCCTAGGAGGCATGCAAAAGATGTTCAAGTTCGATCAACAAACCATCAAGTCGAAGCTGACGATGGCTTTCTCGATCCTGGTCGCCATCTTGGTCGCCATGACGGCGTTATCTATCGCGAGCCTGAGCAAGTCTCAGGGCAGCTTCAATAGTTTCGTGACGGAAGAGTTCAGCCGAGGAAGCCTTGCTAGAGACATCCGCGCGGCGGCCAGCGCTCGCGCCATCTCTGCACGCAACCTGATTCTGCTGACCAGCGCAGAAGACATCCAGGCGGAGACGGTCGCCGTCAAAGGAGCTCATGACCGCGTGCAGGAACGGCTTGCGGCACTTCGCAAGGCGGTGGACTCCGCCCAGAGCGTGAGTGCCGCAGAGCGCGATCTGCTTGAACGCATGATCGAGCTCGAATCCAAGTACGGACCGGTTGCCCTGGACATTGTGGCCAAGGCACTCGCCGGCCAAAAGGAGCAGGCGATTGAGAAGATGAACGCCGAATGCCAGCCGCTGCTCAAGGCGCTGATTGCGAATACGGCCGACTACTCGAACCTGATCGCGCAAGGCGGGATGGCCAAGATCGAGGCGTCGGCTGGCGAATTCGAGCTGGAACGCTCGCTGCTGATGGGCGCCTCGGTCGTGTCAATGGCGATCGCCGTCTTGATGGGTTTCGCCATCCACCGAAGTCTCATGAGATCTCTCGGCGCGGACCCGGTTTCCCTCAGTGCTGCCGCCCGACAAGTGGCCTCGGGCAACCTGAGTCCGCTGAAGGCACCCGGGGCCGTACCTGCCACCAGCGTGCTCGCTTGTCTGCAGGACATGCAGTCCGCCTTGGCCGGCATCGTCAGTCAGGTGAGGTCAACGGCCACGTCCCTCGAGGCGGGTTCGAAAGAGATTGCAACGGGCAATTCGGACCTGTCAGTACGCACAGAGCAACAGGCCACGAGCCTGCAGCAGAACGCCTCCTCCATGGAGCAGATGACCGCCACGGTGCGGCAGAACGCGGAAACTGCACAAGAGGCCAGCCGTCTGGCGCTGTCGGCGCGTAAGGCTGCTGAGAATGGCGGGGCTGTTGTTCGCCAGGTGGTGTCCACCATGGATGAGATCAGTGACAGCTCCAGCAGGATCGCCGACATCACCAGTGTGATTGACGGCATCGCGTTTCAAACCAACATCTTGGCGCTCAATGCCTCCGTTGAAGCGGCACGAGCAGGCGACCAGGGCCGCGGCTTTGCCGTTGTAGCCGGCGAGGTACGCAATCTTGCACAACGCAGTGCCCTGGCAGCCAAAGAAATCAAGGCGCTTATTGATGCCAGCGTCACAAAGGTCGTCGTTGGTTCCAGCCTGGTCAATGACGCCGGTTCAGCCATGACCGCCATCGTGGACGAAGTCAAACGTGTTGCCGACCTGATCGCAGAGATCAGCCGGGCAACTCAAGAGCAGGCCAACGGCATCAACCACGTCAGCAGCTCGGTGGCGAGGCTGGATGAATCGACCCAGCAAAATGCGGCGCTGGTCGAGCAGATGGCCTCCGCGGCCGGCGTGCTGAATCAACAGGCGCAAGGGTTGGTGCATTCCGTAGCTGTCTTCAGATTAGTCCAGAAAACCATCTAGTTGTTGAGTTTGCAGTCGGTTGTACCGGCATGCTCCGGCGCCGCCTCGACGACCAAATTCGGCGCGTGACACTGCGAGTTCGATGCTCGGCTCGACGTGATGTGCACGAAGACCGGCGCAGCCGTCACATGCCGCGTCCGGGTCCGAAACCTCCAACACAGGCTGTCCATCGAGTCGCTGTCAAAGCGGCTGCGCGCACACGGGGAGTACGCCGATGTGGTGCCGGTGGCATTGCTGGCGGATGGCGTCAAGGATCGCAACGCAACCAAGGCCAAGATCCGCGCACTGCTCAACGTATTGGCTGGCAACGAGTCAGCCAGCGCCGCCCTGTCTGGCGTGCCAGATGCATCTCGGCTCGCCGCAGCCACTCCGGACGACCTGGTGATCGTGACCTTCGCCGGGCACGGCTACGTGGATTATCCAGGGACTTTCTATCTGCTGCCGCAGGACTTCGGCGCGAAGGGCAGCACTCGTCTGATCTCATAAGTCCTGTCGGCATCGGCGATCAGCACTGAGGATTTGGCGTCCTGGATTCGCGATGTGGATGCGGGAGAGTTTGCGCTGATCATCGATGCCTGTCACTCTGACGCCTCGGTAGCCTCGCCTGGATTCCGACCAGGGCCGCTGGGGACCCGTGGACTGGGGCAGCTCGCATACGACAAGGGGACCCGTATCCTCGCGGCCAGCCAGGCCGAAGATGTGGCGGCGGAGGATCCCTCGCTCAAGCATGGCCTGTTGACATTCGCGCTGATGCAGGGTGGTCTTGCTTCGAGCCGCGCCGACTTCAAGCCAGCCGACAAGAGCATCAGCCTCGAGGAACTGCTGGCCTACGGGAGGTCGGCGTGCCGGTGCTCGAGCAAGAGCTCCGCAGCGGCAAGCGGGCCGGCGCCGATGGGCTTCGAGCGGCAAAGGATATCGGCCTGTCGACAGCCGATCGTCGGGTGCAGCGGCCAAGGCTATTCAACTTCGCGCGGCGTGGAGAAGGGCCGGCGTTGGGTACGCCAACGTGACGGTCGGCCAAACCGAACGCTCTGACGAATGGGTCGCTGCACTCCTTTCGAGCCCTGGCGGCTGTCTAGCTTGGCACGCTGGTGACTGGCACGGGATCGCTGTCGAGCGGACAGAGTCCACTGGGCACAAAGTCTGCGTTGGCCATGTCGCCATCGGTGAACACGAGGCTGGCGGAACCTTGTTGCCCGCGCACTGCACCGTTGCGGACAGCAGTGCCGCGCTTGCCGCAAGCCGCTGCGTTGAAGCGACTCACCGGATTGAGCAGGAACGACATAGGCCGTGGATCCAATCCTCCTGAAAAACCGCAGCCTTCAAGTGCGACGCGGCAACATTTAGAACACAAGCGCCGCCACAAAAACCCCGATCATCACGAAGGCGATGACGACCTTCGCGACCAGTGCCAAAAGCAGACCTAGCCCAGTCGCAATACCCACCCGCGTGGCCGCTTGGTGGTCGCGGCGAGCGACGTACTCCCCGAGTGCCGCACCGATGAAAGGCAGCACGAACACGCCGACGATGCCGAACATCAGTCCAGCGACGGTGCCTACCGCAGCGCCGATCAATGCCAGCCGGCTGGCGCCCACTTTCTTGGCACCCAACAGCGCGGCCACGTAGTCGAGGATCCAGGACAGCAGAGCCAGCGCTACCAGCAGGCCCACCGTCCAACCTCCGACGCGCTCGAAGCCGTCAATCCACGCGCCGAGTACCGCGCCGGCCAGCACCAGCGCGGCACCTGGCAACACCGGCAGCACTGCGCCCGCGAGGCCGGCGGCCATCAGGAGGGCCGTCAGTATCCAGAGAAGAACATCGGTGCTCGGCATGGTGAGTGGTCTTGACGCTGCGTCAGCATCAGCCGCCGTGGGCGATGCGGATGTAGGACGGTATGCCGACGAGGATGTTGAAAGGAAAGGTCACGCCAAGCGACAGGCCCAGGTACAGGCCCGGTCTGGCCTCCGGGATGGCGTGACGCACGACGGCGGGTACGGCGATGTAGCTGGCCGAGGCCGCGAGCACCAGCAGCAGCGCCGTGTTGCCCGGCTCAAGGCTCAACAGCCGGCCCAGAGTCAGCGCGACGGCTGCATGGACCAGGGGCGCGGCCAGCGCATAGCCAAGCAGCCAGCGCGGCGCGCCGCCCAGCGCGCCCAGCTGGCGGGCGCAAGACAGGCCCATGTCCAGCAGGAAGAAGGCCAGCATGCCCTTGAACAGGTCGCCGGTGAAGGGCTGCATCGCCGCCTCGCCTCGGTCGCCCGTCAGCATGCCGATGAGCATCGCGCCCAGCAGCAACAGCTGCGCGCCGTCAGTCAGCGATTCATGCAGCACGTCGCGCAGCGGCACCACCTGGACCGTGCCCTGCTGGCGGCGGGCGCGGTTGGCCAGCAGCACCGCTAGCAAGATAGCGGGCGACTCCATCAGTGCCATCGCCGCTGCCATGTGGCCGCCGTAGGGCAGGCCTTGCGTGTCGAGGTACTGCACGGCGGTGATGAAGGTCACCGCGCTGACGGAGCCGTAGGTGGCGGCGATGGCCGCTGCGTCGAAGCCGTTGAGCGAGCGGCGCAGCAGCGCATAGCTCGCCAGCGGTACCGCCACCGCCAGCAGCAAAGCGGCACCGAGGCTGGCCGCGACCTCGGGCGTCAGGCCCGACCGCGCCAGCGCGAAGCCGCCCTTGAGCCCCAGCGCCATCAGCAGGTACAGCGACAGGAAGCGCGAGATGGCCGGTGGAATCTCCAGGTTGGAGCGCAGCAGCCCGGCCGCGATACCGAAGCAAAAGAACAGGATGGCGGGGTCGAGCAGCTGGTTCATGCCGGCTTGCCCACCGCCTGCGCACGCGTCTTCCAGAGCGACACCAAAACGCCACCTGCGATCAGGCCGAAGGTGATGCCCAGCGACAGCGCGGGCGGGAACTTGCCGATGACGTTGACGAGAAAGATTTTCGTGCCGATGAACACCAGCACCAGGGCCAGCGCGTACTTCAAGTAGTGAAAGCGGTGGATCATGGCCGCCAGCGCGAAGTACAGGGCGCGCAGGCCCAGGATGGCGAAGATATTGCTCGTGTAGACGATGAACGGATCACTGGTGATGGCGAAGATCGCTGGCACCGAGTCGACGGCGAACACCAGGTCGACGATCTCCACCATCGCAAGCGCCAGGAACAGCGGCGTCGCGTGGCGCACCAGCTTGCCGCCCGTGTCGGGCTGCTTCACGAAGAAGGCATTGCCTTGCAGCTGGTCGGTGACGCGCAGATGGCGGCGCAGGAACTTCAGTACCGCGTTGTTGGCCATGTCGGGCACGTGCTCGGCAGCCAGCCACATCTTGACGCCCGTGATGACGAGGAAGGCGCCGAACAGGTAGAGCACCCAGCTGAAGTTCTGTACCAGCGCCGCGCCCACACCGATCAGTGCCGCGCGCATGACGATGACACCCAGGATGCCCCAGAACAGCACGCGGTGCTGGTACACGCGCGGGATGCCCAGGAAGCCAAAGATCATCGCGATGACGAACACGTTGTCCATCGACAGCGACTTCTCGATGAGGAAGCCGGTGTAGTACTCCAGGCCAGACTGCGCGCCCATGTACCACCACACCCACGCGCCGAACAGCAGCGCGATGCTGATGTAGCCGGCCGACAGCAGCAGACTCTCGCGCACGCCGATCTCGCGCTCCTCCTTGTGCAGCACGCCCAGGTCCAGCACCAGCAGCACGACGACGACGGCCAGGAATGCCATCCAGGCCCAGACCGGCTTGTCCAACCAAGGGGTTTGCAACAGGGTGAGCAGGGTGTCCACGAGATCCTCTGAGTTGTTGGTTTGAAGGTGAAGGGGCCGACGGCGTCAGACGTGTGCTGCGTCCAACGCGCGCAGAAGGTCGAGACGGTCGATGGAGACGTGCCAGCGTCTCGCGGCGGCCTGCAGCACGCGAAACTCGCTGCGAGCCAGGTGGGCATCGGCCTCGATGACGGCGGCGCACAGCTGCAGCACGCGGATGCGCAGCGACTCGTCCTGCACCTCGTCGAGCAGCGCGTCGATCGTGGTGTCGTCCAGCGTCAGCGTGCTGGCCGGAGCGGCAGCATGCGTGGCCAGCAAGTCCTCGCAGAAGTCTCGCAGCACTGTCTGCAAGGTGCCCTCTGGCAGCGAAGCGGCCTGGTTGAACTGCAAGCGCTGCAACGCACCCAGCTCGCGCGGATGCAGGTTGCCATCAGCCAGCAGCGCGAGCGAGACGATACGGGCCACGGCCTGGGGACTGTCGGTGGGATAGCTGCGCATGGAAGTCAGGCGGCGTCGGGACCTGGCAGCGTCGGGCGGCGGCGCGACTGCTTGCGGCCAATTACGCGCGCCAGCAGGTGTCCGGCGCGCAGCAGCGCCTCATGCACCGCGCGCCGCCACGTAGTGGCAAGCGCGCGCGCCACCAGCGTGCCGTGACCCTCGGTGCGCAGCGTGATGCGGCACTCCTTGTCGGGGCCTCCACGCGGGCCGTTCAAGTCCTCCAACCGCACGGTCACCTGCGGCACCGCGTCGGCGCGGCGGCGCATCGCAAAGCGCACGCGGCGCTCGACGAAGGCGGCGAGGTCGCCGGCCGCCCTGTTCAATGACTGGAAGTTCACTTGCATGTCGATCTCCGAAGTTGAAGGACTGCCGCACGATAGGCGGCCCGAGACTTCCGTGAAAGCAGACAATACGGGAGCGAACTTCCCGAAAACCAGGAACATGTCACAGCACTTCAACTACCGGCACCTGTACTACTTCTGGGTGGTCGCCAAGGAGGGCGGCATGTCGCGCGCCGCCGCGCGGTTGGACATGGCGGTGCAGACGGTCAGCGCGCAGGTGCGCGAACTGGAGCGCGATTTGGGCGTGCAGCTGCTGCGCCCCGAGGGCCGCGGCGTGGCGCTGACCGAGGCGGGCCAGCGCGCGATGCAGCAGGCCGATGTCATCTTCGAGGCCGGCGAGGCGCTGCCCGGTCTGCTGCGTGAGCGCGACGGCGCGGGGCCTGCAGTGCGGCTGGCGCTGGGCATCAGCGACACCTTGCCCAAGCTGGTGGTACGTCACCTGGTGCAGCCCGTGCTGGCCACGCCCGGGCTACGGCTGCTGTGCCACGAGCAACGCTTCGACGACCTGCTGGGCAACCTGGCCGTGCACAAGCTCGATCTGGTGCTGGCCGACAGGCCCGCACCGCCGCACGCCGGCCTGAAGGTTTTCAACCACGCGATGGGGTCATCGGCGCTGGCCTGGTATGGCACAGCAGAGCTGGCGGCGCACGCGAAGAAGCGTTTCCCGCTGGGCCTGGCCGATGTGCCAATGCTGCTGCCCGCCGCCAATGCGGCCGTACGTCCGCACATCGACCGCTGGCTCATGCAGCACGGCGTTGCCGCGCGCGTGGTCGGCGAGTTCGAGGATTCGGCGCTGCTGAAGATCTTCGCTGCAGGCGGCTTGGGCGTATTCCCGGCGCCTTCGCTAGTGCACCAGCAACTGCTGGCGCAGTACGGCGTGCGCCATATCGGCGCGCTGGACGGCGTGGTGGAGCACTTCTACGGCATCAGCACCGAGCGGCGTGTCGTACATCCGCTGGTGCGGCGCATGGTGTCACCCGCCCAAGCCTGAGCTGGCAAAGTAGCTGGGCAGTCACGCTGCGAAGTCCCATGGGACGTGGGGGCATCCCGTGCGACATCGCACGTCGCATCGACGATAGGGTTGCGCGACGCCAGTTGCACGCGCTCGAGCTTCAGCCGCTGCTTGCCGCGGCGCTCGCGCGCCGACAGGCCAACCAGCTTGTAGAGCCAGTACACGTGCTTGTCGTTGATCTTCGTGCCGCCGCGCGCAGCAGATCGCCGATGCGCCGGTAGCCGAAGCGCGGCGCTCGTGGGCCAGCTCGACGATGCGCTGGCTCGTGGCCTGGACCAAGGCGCTGGCGCGCCGTCCAGTGATCGAGTTCGCTTCCAACGTCGTGCCAACCGTGCACCTCTTCGCCGTTGGGCTCAGCGCTTTACGCCGAATTCCACCTTCAGCGCCTCGTTGCCCAGCACGACCTCGGTCAGCAGCTTCTGAAGGATCCGCTTTCCTTGTGACAGACGCGCCGCTGTTACGGCATTTACTAGTACTCGTCGCGCTCCACGCCCACGTAGCCCGGCGCGAGATTCTCGAACTTGGTGTGCATGCGCTGGAACATCAGTTTCACGGTCCCCACCGGGCCATTCCGCTGCTTGGCAATGATGATCTCCGCCACACCGGGTTCCTTGCACTCATCCTTGGTGTAGTACTCGTCGCGGTAGATGAACATGATGATGTCCGCGTCCTGCTCGATGGCGCCGGACTCGCGCAGGTCGGACATCATGGGCCGCTTGTCGGGGCGCTGCTCCACCGAGCGGTTCAGCTGTGACAGCGCGATGACCGGGCACTTCAGTTCTTTGGCCAGTGCCTTCAGGCCGCGCGAGATCTCGCCCAGCACGGTCGCACGGTTCTCCTCACTGCCGCCGCCGTTGCCGCTCATCAGCTGAAGGTAGTCGATGACGATCAGTCCCAACTGGCCGCAGATTCGCGCCTGGCGTCGGGCCCGCGCGCGCACTTCAGACGGCGACAGGCCCGGGCTCTCGTCGATGAAGATGCTGGCCTTGCCCAGCTTGTCCACCGCCTCCGACAGGCGGCCCCACTCGTCGTCCTTCAGCTGGCCGGTGCGAAGGTGGCTCTGGTCGATGCGACCGATGGAGCCCACCATTCGCAGCGCCAGCTGCGCGGCGCCCATTTCCATGGAATAGATGACGACCGGCAGGCCCTCATTGATGGCCACGTTCTCGGCGATGTTGACCGCGAACGCCGTCTTGCCCATCGACGGTCGAGCGGCCAGCACGATGAGGTCGCCGGGTTGCAGGCCGGCCGTCTGCTTGTCCAGGTCGTAGAAACCGGTGCGCACGCCAGTGACGTCCTGATGCCCGGCCTCCGCCAGCTCGTTGACGCGGTCGATCAGAGCGACGACGAGGTTGTCCATGCTCTGGAAACCCTGGCGGCTGCGAGAGCCCTCCTCGCCGATCTTGAAGATCTTGCCTTCGGCCTCGTCCAGGATCTGCGTAACGGCACGGCCTTGGGGATTCATCGCGGCGGTGGCGATCTCGTCGCTGGTCGCCACCAGCTTGCGCAGAATGGCGCGCTCCCGAACGATCTCCGCATAACGTCGCAAGTTGGCGGCACTGGGCACGCTCTGCGCCAGCGCGTTCAGGTAGGCCAGGCCCCCGCATTCCTCGGCTCGGCCCACGGACGTCAGCTCGTCGAAGACGGTGACGACGTCAGCCGGCTTGCCGGCGTTGACGAGCTTGCCGACGGCCGCGAACACGTGCTTGTGCTCGAACCGGTAGAAGTCGCTGTCGGTCAGCAGGTCGGCCGCCTTGTCCCAAGCCGAGTTGTCGATCAGCAGGCCGCCGAGCACGCTCTGCTCGGCCTCGACCGAATGCGGCGGCACGCGCAGCCGCGCCACTTCATCGTCTTGCGGTACGGCGGAGGAGGAGGCAGGGAAGATCGCGGACATGCCTGTGGATAAAGCTGTGGACGAGCTGGGAGCAGCCGGTGGGTGACGCGGGAAAACTCCGGCCATAAAGACCGAAGGCCGAAACCCTGAGGGTATCGGCCTTCGTTCGATGTTGCGGTGACCGGGTGTCTCCGCACATCAGGGGAAGCGAGATTTACTCGGCTTCAGGCACCACGTGGACGGTGATGTCGACCACCACGTCTGTATGGGCAACGACGCTCACCGGGAACTCGCCAATGGTCTTCAGCGGACCGTTGGGCAGGCGCACCTGGGCCTTGGCGACGGCGGTGCCGGCCTTGGTCAGCGCTTCGGCGATGTCGGCGTTGGTCACCGAGCCGAACAGACGGCCATCAACACCGGCCTTCTGGGCGATGCGGACGGTCGTGCCGGCCAGCTTCTCACCCAGCTTCTGGGCTTCGGCCAGCTTCTCGGCGGCGACCTTTTCCAGTTCGGCGCGCTTGGCTTCAAATTCCTTGATCGCGGATTCCGTGGCGCGACGAGCGGCCTTGGTCGGGATCAGGAAGTTGCGGGCGTAACCATCCTTGACCTTGACGACGTCGCCGAGGTTACCGAGGTTGGCCACTTTTTCGAGCAGGATCACTTGCATGTCGTCAGCTCCTTAGACCTTGTGCTGGTCGCTGTACGGCAGCAGAGCCAGGAAACGAGCGCGCTTGATCGAGACGGTCAGCTGGCGCTGGAAGAAGGCACGCGTGCCGGTCAGGCGAGCGGGCGTGATCTTGCCGTTTTCGGCGACGAAGTCGCGCAGCGTGTCGATGTCCTTGTAGTCGATCTTCTCGACGCCAGCGACCGTGAAACGGCAGAAACGCTTGCGGCGGAACAGCAACGACTGTTGGTTGCGCTTGGGCTTCTTGTCTTTGGAGAAGCGACCTTTGCCACGAAGAGGGGGCATGTTGGACCTCTGTTAAATCTATCCGGAATCAAATGTTGCCGGGCTCCGGGGCAGCGACGGGTTCGATCAACGTGACGTGGGCGATGAAGCCCCGGCCGTTGCGCTGGTGGGTCAGGAAGCCGCGGAAAACCGCGTGGCCACCTATTCCCAGCGCCTGCAACTGCTTGGCCACCTCGCCCACCGCAACCGCCTTGATCTCCAGGGAAACCTTGCGCGGCTTGCCGGCTTCGATGACTTCGGACTCGGCCTTGAGGCTTGCGTCCAGGGCCATCAGCCCGGCGGGTGTGTAGCGAACTTGTCCGAGTTGCTGGATCTGTGCCGACAGCGAAAGCTGGTTCACACGTCGGCGGTTGCTGCTCTGAAACCTGGTGCTAGCGAATGAGCTTCAGCTCAGGCCGCTTCTTGCTGTTGCGGCGCCTTGCGGGCTTCTTCGCGCTCGACGGCCTTCATCATGACCGAAGGGGTCGTGATGGCCTTGTCCTGGACCACGGTGAGGTGGCGCAGCACGGCGTCGTTGAAGCGGAAGCCGGTTTCGAGTTCACCCAGGATTTCCTTGGTGGCCTCGATGTTCAGGCACAGGTAATGAGCCTTGCCGAGCTTCTGGATCTGGTAGGCCAGCTGACGGCGGCCCCAGTCTTCGACACGGTGCACGACACCACCACCGGCGGTGACGAGGCCCTTGTAACGCTCCAGCATGGCCGGAACCTGTTCACTTTGATCCGGATGGATCAGCAGAACGATTTCGTAGTGACGCATATCTACTCCTTGTGGATTCCAGCCCCGTGGAAATCACGGGGCTGTGGAAGCCGCACCACGGCGTCTACTCGTCGGTGCAGCAAGGGGGAACCCGCAATTCTAGCCCGGACTCGCGGAATGGCCAAGTCCGCTCGCAGCGCCGACGGCCAGCAGGGATCCTCAGGGCGCGGGACGGCTGCGCAGCGTGTCGACCAGTTCGCGCGCGCGCTGGCCCGGCGCGGCGGTCAGCAAGCTGACCAGCACCAGCGCCAGCGCCCCGGCGGGCACGCCGAACAGGCCCGCCGAGGCCGGCTGAATGGCCCAGATCAGGGTCGCCGGCCCGGGCAGGCCCACCAAGGCACGCAAGCCCGGATGAGCGACGGCCAGATAGCCCAGGCAGACCGCCAACCCCGTCACCATGCCCGCCAGCGCGCCGGCGCGGTTGGCGCGACGCCAAAACACGCCTGCCACCAGCGCCGGAAAGAAAGTGGAGCCGGCGATGGAGAACGCCGCCGTGACGACCGCGAGGATGTCCGCGGGCCGGCTGGCCGCCACTGCGGCCGCGGCCAGCGCGGCCGCCAGCAACAAGGCTTTCGACAACGTCACTCGCCGCGTTCGCGAGGCCTCCGGGTTGATGGCCTTGTAGTACAGGTCATGGGACAGCGCGCTGGAGATGGCCAGCAGCAGGCCGTCCGCCGTGGACAGCGCCGCCGCCAGCCCGCCGGCTGCCACCATGCCGGAGATGACGTAGGGCAACCCGCCCAGTTCCGGCAGCACCAGCATGACCAAATCGGGATGCAGGTGCAGTTCGCCCAATTGCAGCCGGCCATCGCCGTTCAAGTCCACGGCGGACAGCAGCCCGGGGTCCACCCGCTGCCATTGCCGGATCCACGCCGGCAGTTGCTCGAAGCTGGATCCCACCAGGCCGGTGAACACCTCGGTCTTGACCATGACCGCCAGCGCCGGCGCGGTCAGGTACAGCAGGCAGATGAACACCAGCGACCACGCGACCGACTCGCGCGCCTTCGCGACCGAGGAGGTCGTGTAGTAGCGCGTCAGCAGGTGCGGCAGGCCCGCGGTACCCACCATCAGGCACAGTACCAGCGCCACAAAATTGCGGCGCGATTCGCTGGCTTGGACCTGCTCGGAGGGGCTGCCGTCGGGGTTGCCCGCAAACGGCTGCGTGTGCGGCACCAGCCCCGACAGCGGCCGGGCCAGATGGGCTTCATTCGCCTGCTCGCGACGCCAGCGCTCCTCCGCCTCCGCGCTCGTGCGCGGCAGTGCGGCGCGCTGCTTCTCGGCGGCCTGGATCTGCGCGAGCGGCGCCTCCTGCGCCTTCAGGCCCGCCACACGTGCGGCGGCCTGGGCCTGGGCTTGGTCCAGCGCGGCGGGCACATCGGCCAGGCGCTCGCCCGCCGCGTCCGCGCGCTGCTGGTGGATGGCGCGCACCTGCAACTCGGCGGGGTCGTGGATCAGTTCGCGCTCGCGTTCGGCCAGCTGATGCAGCTGCTGGCCGAAGACCAGCTGCGGCAGCGGCCAGCCGGTCTGCTTCACGCTGAGCCACATGACCGGCACGAGGTAGGCCAGGATCAGGATGATGTACTGCGCCACCTGCGTCCAGGTGACGGCGCGCATGCCGCCCAGAAAGGAGCAGACCAGCACGCCGCCCAGCCCGACGAACACGCCGACCTCGAAGCCCAGACCGGTGAGCCGCGTCGTGATGAGACCGACGCCGTAAATCTGCGCGACGAGGTAGACAAACGACACCAGGATGGCGGCGCCCGCGCCCATCAGGCGCAGCGTGCGGCTCTCGAAGCGCTCGGCCAGGAAGTCCGCCAGCGTGTACTGGCCGAAGCGGCGCAGGTACGGCGCGATGCACAGCGCCACCAGCACGAAGCCGCCGGTCCAGCCCAGCACGTAGGCGAGGCCCGCGTAGCCGCTCGCATACAGCGTGCCGACCAGGCCGATGAAGGTGGCGGCGCTCATCCAGTCGGCGCCGGCCGCCATGCCGTTGTACAGCGGCGGCACGCGGCGGCCGGCGACGAAATACTCCGCGGGATCGGTGGTGCGGCACAGGATGCCGATGACCGCGTAGATCGCCACCGTGGTGCCGAGGAAGGTGTAGCCGATCCACGACTTCGGCATGCCGCGGCTCTCGGCCAGCCCCAGGCCCACGACGAGCCCGATGAAGCTCAGCGTGAACAGCAGGTATCGGCGATGCAGGCGGGCGTGGGAAGTGGGCGCGGACACGGGCGCGATGATGGCCGCAAAAAAGCCCGGGTTCCCTTACGGAGAACCCGGGCTGGTCGTCAGGCGCGAAGGCTTACTTGGCGGCCAGGCGCTGCCAGGTGTCGATCACCGTGTCGGGGTTCAGCGAGATGGACACGATGCCCTCCTCGGCCAGCCACTCGGCGAAGTCCGGATGGTCGCTGGGTCCCTGGCCGCAGATGCCGATGTACTTCCCGGTGGCACGGCAGGCGCGGATGGCGCGCGAGATCATGGCCTTCACGGCCGGGTCGCGTTCGTCGAAGTCGCCGGCCAGCTGCTCCAGGCCCGAGTCGCGGTCCAGGCCCAGCGTCAGCTGCGTCAGGTCATTGGAGCCGATGGACATGCCGTCGAAGTGTTCCAGGAACTGCTCGGCCAGGATGGCGTTGCTGGGCACCTCGCACATCATGATGAGCCGCAGGCCGTCGGTACCGCCCGCGGCCGCGCGCTTCAGCCCTCGCTCGGCCAGCATGGCGACGACCTTCTCGGCCTGCTTCACGGTGCGCACGAACGGCACCATGATCTCGACGTTGTTCAGGCCCATGTCCTTGCGCACGCGCTTCAGCGCCTCGCACTCCATCGCGAAGGCATCCTGGAATTCGCCGCTGATGTAGCGCGACGCGCCGCGGAAGCCCAGCATCGGGTTCTCTTCATCCGGCTCGTAGCGTGTGCCGCCAATGAGCTTTCGGTACTCGTTGGACTTGAAGTCCGACAGCCGCACGATGACCGGGCGCGGGAAGAACGCCGCGGCGATGGTGGCGATGCCCTCGGCCAGCTTGTCCACGTAGAAGGCACGCGGCGACGCGTGGCCGCGGGCCACCGACTCGACGGCCTTCTTCAGGTCGGCGTCGATGTTCGGATAGTCCAGGATGGCCTTGGGGTGGACGCCGATGTTGTTGTTGATGATGAATTCCAGCCGGGCCAGGCCCACGCCGCCGGACGGCAGCTGCGCGAAGTTGAAGGCCAGTTGCGGGTTGCCGACGTTCATCATGATCTTGATGGGGCAGTACGGCAGCTCGCCGCGATGCACCTCGCTGACCTCGGTCTCCAGCAGGCCGTCGTAGATGTAGCCGGTGTCGCCCTCCGAACAGGCCACGGTGACCAGCTGTCCGTCCTTCAGCACATCGGTCGCGTCACCGCAGCCGACCACGGCGGGAATGCCGAGCTCGCGCGCAATGATGGCCGCGTGGCAGGTGCGCCCGCCACGGTTCGTCACGATGGCGCTGGCGCGCTTCATGACCGGCTCCCAGTTCGGGTCGGTCATGTCGGTGACCAGCACGTCGCCGGGCTGCACGCGCTCCATGTCGGCGACGCTGTCGACCAGGCGAACCGGCCCGGTACCGATCTTCTGACCGATGGCACGGCCTTCCGCCAGCACGGCGCTGTGGGCCTTCAGCTTGTAGGCGAGCTCGACCTGGCCGGCGGCCTGGCTCTTCACCGTCTCGGGGCGGGCCTGCAGGATGTAGATCTTGCCGTCCACGCCGTCACGGCCCCACTCGATGTCCATCGCGCGGCCGTAGTGCTGTTCAATGATCAGCGCGTACTGGGCCAGCTCGGTGACCTCGGCGTCATTCAGCGAGTAGCGGTTGCGGGACTCGACCGCCGTGTCCACGGTCTTCACCAGCTTGCCGCTGGCGGCCTTTTCCTCGATTGAGGCGAACTCCATGCGCAGCAGCTTGGAGCCCAGGTTGCGGCGGATGATGGCCAGCTTGCCGGCCTTCAGCGCGGGCTTGTGGACGTAGAACTCGTCCGGGTTCACGGCACCCTGCACCACCGTCTCGCCCAGGCCGTAGCTGGAGGTGATGAAGACGACGTCCTGAAAGCCGCTCTCGGTGTCGATGGTGAACATGACACCCGCCGAGCCCAGGTCGCTGCGCACCATGCGCTGCACACCCGCGGACAAGGCCACGTCGTTGTGCGCAAAACCCTTGTGCACGCGGTAGCTGATGGCGCGGTCGTTGTACAGCGACGCAAACACCTCGCGCATCTTGTGCAGCACTTCATCGATGCCGACGACGTTCAGGAAGGTTTCCTGCTGGCCCGCGAACGAGGCGTCGGGCAGGTCCTCGGCGGTGGCAGACGAACGCACGGCGAAGGACACGCCGGGGTTGTCGGCGGTCAGCTGCGCGAACGACGAACGCACGCCGGCCTCCAGATCGGCCGGGAACGGTTGGTTCTCGATCCAGCCGCGAATCTCGGCGCCGGCCTGCGCCAGCGCGCGGACGTCGTCCGTGTTAAGCGTGGCCAGGCGCGCCGCGATGCGCGCGTCCAGTCCCTCGTGCTTGAGGAACTGCCGGAACGCATGCGCCGTTGTGGCGAACCCTCCGGGGACGCGCACCCCGCTGGCGGCGAGCTGCGAGATCATTTCGCCGAGGCTGGCGTTCTTGCCGCCAACTGCCTCGACATCGGTCATCCTCAGGTTCTCAAACGGTACGACCAGGGCGGTCGCCTCGAAAAGGGTGGACATGGAAAAACTCCGGGAGGTTGAAAAACCGGTGTCGTCGCGTCGTCCACACCCATGCTTTCATCTGCCGAGCTGAACCGCTCAAGGCAGGCGCGGCTCCGTCCATTTCTGGATTCTTCTAGGAGGGCGGAGGCGCACATGAGGCTGATCGCGAGGAATTGCCGCGGATTCTAGGCGGTTCGTACCTCGGCGTAACCGCCCCGGAACGCAGGGTCCGCTGGCTATCATGGGCGCGCCCCGAAACTCGCCGATCACCACCATGCCCGCCAGAACCGTCTACTTCGTCTCTGACGGCACCGGCATCACTGCCGAGACCTTCGGCAACTCCATCCTGGCGCAGTTCTCCATCAAGCCGCGGCACGTGCGCCGGCCGTTCATCGACACGCCCGAGAAGGCGCAGGCGGTCGTCGCCGAGATCAACGAGCTGGCCATGCGCGAGGGCGAGCGGCCCATCGTGTTCGCCACACTGGTGGACCGCGAGGTTCTGAAGATCGTCCGGGAGCGCTGCCAGGGCCGCGTCATGGACATGTTCGGCACCTTCATCGAACCGCTGGAAGAAGAGTTCGGCATCAAGAGCAACCACCGCGTGGGCCGCTTCTCGGACGTGGCGCAGAGCCAGGAGTACCACGACCGCATCGAGGCCATCAACTTCTCGCTGGCGCATGACGACGGGCAGTCTTCCAAGAACCTCGACGTCGCCGACGTCATCCTCGTCGGCGTGTCGCGCTCAGGCAAGACGCCCACCTCGCTGTACCTGGCGATGCAGCACGGCATCAAGGCCGCCAACTACCCGCTGATCCCCGAGGACTTCGAGCGCCGCAAGCTGCCCGCGCCGCTGCTGCCGCACAAGCGCAAGTGCTTCGGGCTGACCATCGATGCCGAGCGGCTCAGCAGCATCCGCAACGAACGGCGCCCGGGCAGCAAGTACGCCGACACGCTGAACTGCCGCTACGAGGTCAACGAGGCCGAAGCGATGATGAAGCGCGAGGGCATCGCGTGGTTGTCGTCCACACACAAGAGCATCGAAGAGATCGCGACGACCATCCTGCGCGACATCCGGCCAGACCGGCTCGTGTACTGATGCCCGCCTCGGCGCTGGCCCTCGTACTCACCGCCGCCCTCCTCCACGCGCTCTGGAACCTGGCCGCCAAGAAGTGGGGCGGCGGGCCGCATTTCGTGCTGACCTGCGCGGTCGGCGTCGTCGTGTTCTGGCTGCCCGTCGTGCTGTGGATAGGCCTGGACGAGGTGCCCGGCTGGACGCTGCTGAACTGGGCCTTCGTCGCCGCCAGCGCTGTCGTGCACCTGCTGTACTTCAACTGCCTGATCGCCGGCTACCGGCACAGCGACCTGACGGTCGTCTACCCCGTCGCGCGCGGCAGCGGACCGCTGCTGTCGGCCATCGCCGCCGTCGTGCTGCTGGGCGAACATCTTGGCGTGTACGGCACGCTGGGCCTGGCGGGCGTGGTCGGTGGCATCCTCGTCATCACGATGGGGCCGCGCCTCATCGGCCGCGGCGTGCCGCAGGACGCCAAAGCTGCGCGGCGCCGCCGCGACGGCATCGGGTGGGGCGCCGCCACGGGCGCGTTGATCGCCGGCTACACGGTGCTGGACGGCTACGCCGTCAAGGTGCTCGCGATGTCGCCGCTGCTGCTGGACTACTTCGGCAACGTGTTGCGCGTGGCCATGCAGTTGCCGGTCACGCTGCGGCAGACGCACAGCTTCTGGCCCGAGGTGAGGCGCTCGTGGCGCGGCATCCTGGCCGTCGCGGTGCTTGGACCGGCCGCCTACGTGCTGGTGCTGCTGGCCGTGAAGGAGGCCCCGCTGTCGCGCGTGGCGCCGGCGCGCGAGGTGTCGATGCTCATCGCGGCGTTGCTGGGCGGGCAACTGCTGGGCGAAGGCGAGCGCGGCTGGCGGCTGGCCGGCGCGGCGCTGATCGGCGTGGGCGTCATTGCGCTGGCGCTGTAGCCAGGCCGGCATAGATCTCGACATAGCGCCGCGCCGCCGCATCCCAGCCGAAGCGCTGCCGCATGGCTGCGTTGCGCACGTTCGCCCAGCTCGCGGGCCGGCTCCACAGCGCGAAGACGCGGCGCAGCGCGCGCCGGTAGGCGTCCGCGGTGAAGGCGTCGAAGACGAAGCCGGTCGCGGCCCCGGCGTCGAGGTCTTCCAGCGTGCAGTCCACCACCGTGTCGGCCAGGCCGCCCACGCGGTGAACCAGCGGCAGCGCGCCGTAGCTGAGGCCGTAGAGCTGAGTCAGCCCGCAGGGCTCGAAGCGGCTGGGCACCAGCATCACGTCGCTGCCGGCGTAGATGTGATGGGCCAGGCCCTCGTCCATGCCGGTGCGGCGGGCCACCTGCCCGGGATGCCTCGCCGCTGCGGCTGAGAACTCGGCTTCCAGGCGCGCATCGCCGCTGCCCAGCACCACCAGTTGGCCGCCGGCAGCGAGCAGGTCGTTCAGGGCTTCCAGCACGAGCGGCAGGCCCTTTTGCTCGGTGAGGCGGCTGACGATGCCGAACAGCGGGGCGTCGACCTTTACGGCCAGACCGCATTCGCCTTGCAGGGCGGCCTTGCAGTCGGCCTTGCCTTCGGGGCGGTCGGCGTCGTAGGGCTGGGCCAGGCTGCGGTCGCGCGCGGGCGACCACAGGCGGTAGTCGACCCCGTTGAGCACGCCGTGCAATACGGCGGCGCGGTGGCGCAGCAGGCCGTCCAGGCCGCACCCCTGCTCCGGCGTCTGGATCTCGCGGGCGTAGCCGGGACTGACGGTGGTGATGGCATCGGCGAAATGCAAGCCGGCCTTCATGAAGCTGACCTGGCCGTAGAACTCCAGGCCCTCGACCGCGTAGTGCGCTGGCGGCAGGCCCAGGTCGGCGAAGCAGTCGGCGGGAAAGAGGCCTTGGTAGGCGAGGTTGTGCACGGTGAAGACCATGCGCGCGTCAGTACGGCCACGTGCGCGGCCCGCGGCGATGTGTGCGCAGGCCAGGCCGGCATGCCAGTCGTGCGCATGGACGATCTGCGGGCGCCACGCCGGGTCCACGCCTTCGGCCAGCCGCGCCGCGGCCAGGCCCAGCAGCGCGAAGCGGCGGTGGTTGTCGGCATAGGTCACACCGGCTTCGTCGGCATAGGGGTTGCCGGGGCGGTCGAACAGGCCGGGCGCATCGAGCACATAGACAGGCGCCTCGAAGCCTGGCAGCCGGCCGCGCAACAGCACCGCCCGGCCCTCGCTCCACGGCAGTGCGACGGGCGCAACGGCGCACTCGTGCACCAGCGACTCGCGGATGGCCGGGAAGCCCGGCACCAGCAGCCGCGGCTCGGCTCCGGCCGCGGCCAGCGCGGCGGGCAGCGCACCGGCCACGTCGGCGAGACCGCCGGTCTTCAGCAGCGGGAACAGCTCCGCGCTGACCTGCAGAACCCGCATCACAACCTCGCGAGCATCTGCTTGGTGATCAGCACGACGCCGCTGTCGGTGCGTTCGAAGCGGGCGGCGTCCAGCGCTGCGTCTTCACCGACGACGAGGCCGTCGGGGATCACACAGGCGCGGTCGATGATGACCTTGGTGAGCCGGCAGTGCCGCCCCACCTCGACACCCGGCAGCAGCACGCACTGGTGGATGTTGCAGAACGAGCGGATGCGCACGTTGTTGAACAGCACCGACTGCACGACGTGGGCGCCCGACACGATGCAGCCGGCGCTGACGATGGTGTTGACCGTCATGCCGTGCATACCGTTGTGGTCGGGGATGAACTTGGCCGGCGGCAGCTGGCGCTGGTAGGTCCAGATCGGCCAGTCAGTGTCGTAGATGTCCAGCTCGGGATTGATGGAGGCCAGGTCCAGGTTGGCGGCCCAGAACGCGTCCAGCGTGCCGACGTCGCGCCAGTAGGGCGCGGCGCCGTTGGGGTTGTGGATGCAGCTCATGCTGAACGGGTGCGCCACGGCGCGGCCCTCGGCAACGACCTTGGGGATCACGTCCTTGCCGAAGTCGTGGCTGGAGTCGGGGTTGGCCAGGTCCTCGGCGAGCAGGCGGTAGAGGTAGTCGGCATTGAAGATGTAGATGCCCATGCTGGCCAGGCAGACGCTGTCGCTGCCCGGCATGGTGGGCGGGTTCGCCGGCTTCTCCTGGAACGCGGTGATCTGGCGCTCGCCATCGATGGCCATCACGCCGAACGCGCTGGCCTCGCCCTTGTCCACCTCGATGCAGCCCACCGTGCAGCCGGCACCGGTGCTGACGTGGTCCACCAGCATGCTGGAGTAGTCCATCTTGTAGACGTGGTCACCCGCCAGCACGACGATGTACTCGGCCGCCGTGCTCTGGATGATGTCCAGGTTCTGGTAGACCGCATCAGCGGTGCCGCGGTACCAGCTTTCCTCATCGACACGCTGCTGCGCAGGCATCAGGTCGACGGTCTCGTTCAGCTCGGCGCGCAGGAAGCTCCAGCCGCGCTGGATGTGGCGCAACAGCGAATGGCTTTTGTACTGCGTGACCACGCCGATGCGGCGGATGCCGCTGTTCACGCAGTTGCTGAGCGCGAAGTCGACAATGCGGAACTTGCCCCCGAAATAGACCGCCGGCTTGGCGCGGGCGTCAGTGAGCTGCTTCAGGCGGGAGCCTCGTCCGCCAGCGAGCACGAGGGCGATGGCACGGCGGGACAGCTGGTGCGGCGAGGGTACGGTGGCCATGGAATGTCGGGTGTGTGGTTTCGCCGCAGTCTGGGCGGGCAATGCGCCAGCCGCCAGCGGGGGTTCCCGCAACTATCCGGCAGACGCCACATGACACGAGCAATTGCCGCACCTTCCGAGCCCCCCGTAAGGCTCGCGGGGCTTCTTCAACCGGCAACACAGCTCAGTCGTGGCTGCGAAGCGGGCCGCATGAATGCAACAGTCGCCCTTTTTGAATGATATTGATTCTCATTTGCCAGCCTACAATGCCAGCACAACCTCATCCCCGGCCCTGCTGCGACGCTGCCCTCTTGCAGGCGATGCGCGCAACGCCTGCCAACCACCATGAACAAGCCTTTCACGCTGACGGCTGTCGCCGTCGCCTCCGCCTGCGCCCTGCTCGGCGCCGTCCACGCGCAGACCACCCCCGCGCCCACGCAGCAGATCGAGTCCGTTGTCGTGACGGGCAAGCGCGCCAACCGCATCTCCAAGGGCGCAACCGGCCTGGCGATGGAGCTGAAGGACACGCCGCAGACCATCAGCACGCTGGACAAGGAAGACATCGCCAACTTCGGCCTGACCGGCAGCAACGAGGCGCTGGCCCTGGCCACCGGCATCAACGTTGAGCTGTGGGAGACCAACCGCGCAACGTTCAATGCGCGCGGTTTCGACATTCAGCTCACGCAGCTCGACGGGCTGGGCATGAGCAACTCTTGGGGCACCGTGGTCGGCCGCGAGGACACGTTCGTGTTCGACAAGATCGAGCTGATCCGCGGCGCCAATGGCCTCCTGACCGGCGTTGGCAACGCGTCCGGCACCATCAATTACGTGCGCAAGCGCCCCACCAACGAGGACGGCGGCGAGGCCAACATCGCCTTCGGCTCATGGGGCAAGAAGCGCATCGGGCTGGACTACAACAAGGTGCTGAGCGATGACGGCGCTTGGGCCGCCCGTCTGGTGGTGGCGCACGAGGACAAGGACTCCTACCTGCGCGATCTGAAAGACCAGCGCACCACCGTCTACGGTGTGGTGGACGGCCAGATCGGCCGCAACGGGGTGCTCACCGTGGGCGTGACGGCCACCGATTCCAAGCAGGACGGCGCCATGTGGGGCTCGCTGACGCTGCGCCGCTCCGACGGTACCCAGGCGGACCTGCCGGTAGGCTCGTCCACCGCGCAGAAGTACAACTACTGGAACGTCGAGTCCCGCAGCGCCTTCATCGAGTACGCGCATCGCCTGTCGGACGACTGGGAAGCGAAGGTCACCTACAACAACCGCCAGGGCAAGGAATCGACCAAGCTGTTCTACGTCTACGGCACGCTGAATCCGGACAACACCGGCCTGATCGGACAGCACTACCGCAGCGAAGGCGACACCAACAACCAGACGCTGGACGTGAACCTCAGCGGCCGCTTCAGCGCCTTCGGTCGCAAGCATGACCTGCTGGTGGGCCTGAACCGCTCTGAGGAGGAGCTCAGCACCGACACCTACGTGCCAGGCGGCGACTGTCTGGCCGGCTACGCGAATCCGTCGCTGCCAGCCCAACCCTTCGGCGGCGATGCCGTGCCTGAGCCCACCTGGGGCCAGCGCACCACCTGCACAACCGGCGAGCAGTCGCTGACCCGCCTGTATGTCGCCTCGCGTCTGCAGCTGACCGACGCCTTCAAGGCCATCCTGGGCGTCAACGCGATGCGTCATGTGCGCGGCGGCCAGTCGCGTTACGGCAGCGGTGGCAAGCTGCTGGACCCGAAGACGCAGGAAGTCAGCCCCTACGTCGGCTTCACCTACGACATCACGCCCGACGTGCTCGGCTATGTGTCGTACTCCGACATCTTCCTGCCGCAGGAACAGGCTGACATCAACGGCGACCTGCTGGCGCCGGTGAAGGGCATCAACACCGAGGTCGGTGTCAAGGCTGAATGGCTGAACAAGTCGCTGCTGACCACGTTCGCGCTGTTCACCGCCAAACAGGAAGGCCTGGCCACCTACGCCGGCGTCAATGCTGCCGGCCAGTGGTGGTACAAGCCGGTGAACGTCGAGTCCAAGGGCTTCGAGATCGAAGCCACCGGCCGCCTGGGCAAGGATGCCAAGATCACGACCGGCTACACCCGCCTGATCCTGACCGGCGACGACGGCAAGGACATCTACGAATGGGTGCCGCGCAACACGTTCAACGTCCGTGTGGACAGCGGGGTACCTGCGCTGCCGGCGCTACGAGTCGGCATCGCTGCGCGCTGGCAGTCGGACGTGTCCAAGGCCTTTGGCCCTTCCCAAGGCGCTTATGTGAAAGCTGACGCCTTCGCGGCCTACAGCCTGAACGACCGCGCCACGCTGCGCGTGAACGTCAACAACTTGTTCGACAAGAAGGCCGTTGGCGGCCTGCAGTCCGGGGCGATCTACATCCCGCCGCGCCACTACAGCGTGTCGCTGAGCTACAAGCTCTGATGCGGCAGCGCCCCGGCCGCACGCCGGGGCTGGCCCTCACGAGGGCTCAATCGCCGCCTGCGCCAGCGCGCGCTCGAACGCGCTGCGGCTGGGCGTCTCGACGAACACGCAGCGCTTGCCGTGGCGCTTGCAGTGGTCCTTCACGCGCCAGTAGGCGTCGTGGCTGATGCAGCCGGTCTGGCAGATCACCAGGTCGGCCGCAGCCAGTTGCGGCTCCAGCTGCGCGGGCTTGTGCTCGCTGCCGCCGTCGTGGTGCAGGAACTGCGCGCCGCAGACCTCCACCGCCTGCCGGTACTGCGGCACGCTGCCGCCACGCCCGCCCACGCACAGCACCACGCGGTGCTCAAGCTTGACCGGCACAAGCGGCAGCTCGCATGCCGCTGCCACGGGTGCGGGCTCCGCATCGGCCACATCTGCCGGCAGCGCCGCGCGTGACGTCAGCCGGTGGACCTCGCGCTGCAGCAGCTGGTTGCGCGCCGCCTGCTCGGCCAGCCGCTCGCGTAGCGCTTCGCGCTCCGGCAGGTCCGGCCGTGCTGCCTGCCATTGCTGCAGCTGCTCCTGCGCATGCGCGAGCTGTGTCTGCAGCGCGATCACCGCGCCACGCTGCTGCATGCGTTCCTGCTCCCAGGCCTGCTGCTCACGCGCGCGCTCCTGGCCCCAGGCCGTGACGCGCTGTTGCGCTTCGGCGTAGTCGCGCATCAGCGCCTGGTGCTCGGCCGCGAGTTCGCGGTGGCGCGCCAGATCCACGCGCTGCGCGGCGCCCACCTGGTGCTGCAGCATGTGCACCTGGCCGAGCACGCGCATCTCCAGCCACTCGTCGCAGCGCGCATGCGTCAGCGTGGCCCACAGCGCGCCGGCGATGCCCTCGCTGTGCAACGCACGGCCGCGCCACCAGGCCATCAGGCTGTCGCGACACTTGGCCTGCGCGGCAGCGCGCACATCCAGCGTGAAGCGCTGCTCCAGGTCCTTCTGCAAGGCCTCCGCCACCGCATTGCGGCGTGCGGCTGCGGTGACGAGGCTGCAATGCAGCGTGTAGTCGTCTTCGTCACCCTGCAGCACCAGCAGCTTCTTCGCCAGCTGGCGCACGCGCTCCAGCGGCAGGCAGACGCCGATGACGGGACAATGAGCATGGCTGCCCAGCTCCCAGAGCCGGCGGCGGCGCGAACCGGTGGTGGGGGGCAGTGCCGCATGCGCGGCGCAACAGGCTTCGGCCATGGGCAGGCTCCGGTGGGAAGCGCGGGCTCGCGGCGGCTGGCTGGCGCGGGTGTCGAATGGCGACAGGGACGGCTTACTTGGTCAGGATCAGCTTGCCCAGACTGGTCACGCGCAGGCGGTAGACCTGCTGCCGATGGACGATCAGCACCTCGCCGCGCGGGCCCAGTAGCGCGTCACTGTCGATGCGCGGCAGTGGAGCAACGTCGGGGCGCGACGCCGGCGTCGCAGGCGTCTGGCGGGAGTGGGGGTCAACAAGCATGTCGCCACTTTAATGAGAGCGATTCGCAATTGCAAGCGAATCTCATCTTCAAGCCAGGCCCGCCCGGCGGCCGTCGTTCAGCCGCGCTGGCGCTCGCTCTCGTAGAGGCAGATGGCGGCAGCGGCGGCGACGTTCAGCGACTCCTCGCCACCCGGCTGCGGGATGCCCACAGTCAGCGCGCAGCGCGCCATCAACGCAGGCGACACGCCCTGGCCTTCATGCCCCATGACCCACGCGCAGGGCGAGGGCAGGCTCACGCGGTGCAAAACGTGCTCCGTGTGCGAGCTGGTCGCGATCAGCGGCACCTGGAGGGCGGCCAGATCATCTGAGGCCAGGCCTTCCACGAGGCGCAGCCCGAAATGTGCGCCCTGCCCCGCCCGCACGACCTTGGGCGACCACAGCGCCGCCGTGCCCTTCAGCGCGAGCACCTGGCGCACGCCGAAGGCCGCCGCGCTGCGCAGGATGGCGCCCACGTTGCCGGCGTCCTGCAGCCGGTCCAGCACGACGCTTGCAGCGTCAGCGGCGATGGCCGGCGCTGCGGGCAGCGTCAGCTCGGCACCGATCTGTGCGGGCGACTCCAGGCCGCTCAGGCCCTTGAACAGCGCGGTAGGCACGACCAGCGCGCGCGGCGCGGCCCCGGCGAGCGCCGCCAGTGCCGGGTCCTGCATCGCGCCTTCGGTGAGCACGACGAGCGCCGGCTGCCAGCCGCGCTGCAGCGCCGCGCGCAGCAGGTGGTCGCCTTCGACCCACACGCTGCCGGTCTTGCGGTAGCCCGCCGAGTCGGCCGCTATCTTGCGCAGCCGAACGAGCGCCGGGTTGTCGCGCGAGGTGACGGGGTCCAGCTTCATGCCAGCGTGTTGGTCGTCACGTCGATGCAGACGTTGCGCACGGGCGCAAAACTGCGGCGGTGCCACGGGCTGGCGCCATGCGCCTTCAGCGCGGCCAGATGCTCCGGCGTGCCATAGCCCTTGTGGGTCGCAAAGCCATACTGCGGATGGCTCTGGTGCATCTGCTCGCAGAACAGATCTCGCGCAACCTTGGCCAGGATGCTGGCGGCGGAGATCGCCTGCACGGTCGCGTCGCCCTTCACGATGGCCTCGGCGCTCATAGGCAGCACGGGCAGGCGGTTGCCGTCAATGCGCACCAGCGTCGGCTTCAGTCGCAGGCCGTGCACGGCGCGCTGCATGGCCAGCATCGTCGCCTGCAGGATGTTGATCTGGTCGATCTCCTCAGTCGTCGCGTGTGCGATGCAGCAGCACAGCGCCTTCGCGCGGATCTCGTCATAGAGCCGGGCGCGTTTGGCAGCCGTCAGCACCTTGGAGTCAGCCAGCCCCTGGATCGGCTGCAGGTCGTCGAGGATGACGGCGGCGGCGAACACCGGCCCGGCCAGCGGCCCGCGGCCGGCCTCGTCCACACCGGCCACGAGGCCGGACGGCGTCCAGTCGAGCATCACCTGCTCAGGCACCGATAAGCGTCGCGATGGCATCGCTGGCACGCCGCGCGGTGTCTTGCCGCAGCAGCTCGTGGAGTTGGACAAAGCGCGCGTGCAGCGCAGCGCGGCGTGGTGCATCGGCCAGCAAGGCCTCGGCCTCGCGGGCGAGCATCTCGGGCGTGCAGTCGTGCTGGATCAGCTCGGGCACCAGGAATTCGCGCGCCAGGATGTTGGGCAGGCCCACCCAAGGCAGCAGGCCCTTGCCCTTCATGCGCCACCAGTTCAGCGCGTTCATGCGGTAGGCGATGACCATGGGCCGCTTGAACAGCGCCGCCTCCAGCGTGGCCGTGCCGCTGGCCACCAGCGTCAGGTCGCAAGCGGCCAGCACGGCGTGGGACTGGCCGTCGATGAGCTGGATGTCGGCACCCTGCAGCATCGGCTCGACGAGGCCGCGCAGGCCCGGCACCACCGGCATCACGAAGCGCCGGCCCGGTCGCGCCAGCAGCTTCGCAGCGCCGATCAGCGCGGGCGCGATGTAGTTGATCTCGCTCTTGCGGCTGCCGGGCAGCAGCGCGATGACGGTGTCGCCCTCGGCCAGGCCCAGCGCCTCGCGCGCAGCCGCACGCGGTGGCTCCATCGGGATGGCGTCGGCCAGCGGATGGCCGACGTAAGTGGCGCCGATGCCGGCCTGGTGCAGGATCTCGGGCTCGAACGGGAACAGGCACAGCACGTGGTCGGCCGCGGCCTTGATCTTCTCGACCCGCTCTGGCCGCCAGGCCCAGATGGACGGGCAGACGAAGTGCACGGTCTTGATGCCCGCCTCGCGAAGCCGCGTCTCCAACCCGAAGTTGAAGTCAGGCGCGTCCACACCGATGAACACATCGGGCCGGTTGGCGATGAGCCGCGTGCCCAACTGCTTGCGGATGGACAGCAGCTCGCGGATGTTCAGCAACGCATCGACATAGCCGAAGATGGACAGCTTGGTGTGCGGCCACCAGGTCTCAAAGCCCTGCGCTATCATCTTCGGGCCGCCAATGCCCTGCGAGGTCAACTCGGGCCAGCGTGCGCGCAGACCATGCAGCAGCAGACCCGCGAGCAGGTCGCCGCTGGCCTCGCCGGCCACGAATCCGAAGCGTGGCGCTGGTCCGCTCATTCGCTTCAGCGCACGATGCCGCGTGTTGACGCGGCAAGAAACCCGAGCATGTTGTCGATGTCACCATCGGCTGCACCGCCCTCGGTCCCCTTCAACGCCGCGATGGCCGCCTTGGCCTCATCCAGCGTGTGGCCCGTGCGGTACAGCAGTTTGTAGATCTGGCGGATGACGCCGATGCGCTCGGCGCTGAAGTCGCGGCGCTTCAGGCCCACCACGTTGACCGCCCGTGCCGCCAGCGGGTTGCCGTCCACCGTCATGAACGGCGGAACGTCCTGCGCCACGTGGGCCTGGAAGCCGATCATTGCGTGGTCGCCGATGCGCATGCGCTGCAGGATGCCGGTCAGGCCGCCGATGGTGACGTGGTCTCCCACGTGTACGTGTCCGGCCAGCGTGGCGTTGTTGGCCAGCACGCATTCGTTGCCGATGACCACGTCATGCGCCAGGTGGCAGTAGGCCATGATCCAGTTGTCATTGCCCACCGTCGTCTCGCCGCGGTCCTGCACCGTGCCGATGTTCAGCGTGCAGAACTCGCGGATGGTGTTGCGGTCGCCGATGACCAGCGTCGTCGGCTCGCCGGCGTACTTCTTGTCCTGGTTGGCGGCGCCGATGGAGCTGAACTGGAAGAAGGTGTTGTCGCGGCCAATGGTCGTGTGGCCTTCGATGACGACATGAGGGCCGACCTGCGTGCCGGGGCCGATCTTCACGTGCGGGCCGATCAGCGAATAGGCGCCGACCTCGACGCTGCTGTCCAGCTGCGCTCCGGGGTGGACGATGGCGGTGGGGTGGATGGCCATCGCGTGCGACCTCAGGCTTCGAGCCGGCGCATCGTGCACATCAGCTCGGCCTCGGCCGCGAGCTGATCGCCCACCAGCGCGCGGGCGCTGAACTTGTAGATGCCGGCCTTCGCGCGGCCCAGCGCCACCTCCAGCACAAGCTGGTCGCCCGGTTCGACCGGGCGCTTGAAGCGTGCGCCGTCGATGCCGGCGAAATACACCACCGACTTCTCGTCCAGCACCATGTCCTTGCTGCGCAGTGCCAGCAGCGTCGCGGCCTGGGCCATGGCTTCGAGGATGAGCACGCCCGGCATCACGGGCCGGTGCGGAAAATGGCCGAGGAAGAAGGGCTCGTTGATCGACACGTTCTTGATCGCGCGGATGCGCTCGCCCTTGACCAGCTCCACCACACGGTCCACCAGCAGGATGGGGTAGCGGTGCGGCAGGCGCTTGAGGATGTCGTGGATGTCCATCGTGATCGTCTCGGTCGTCATTTTTTTTCCAGCGCGCGCACACGCTCTCTCAGGGTGTGGAGCTGGCGCAGCGTTGCCGCATTCTTCTGCCAGCTCGAGTTTTCTTCGAAGGGGTAGGCGCCGCTGTAGGCCCCGGGCTGCGTGATGTCCCGCGTCACCAGCGTGCAGGCGGTGATGTGCACGCCGTCCACGATGTTCAGGTGGCCGATGATGTTGGCAGCGCCACCGATGGTGCAGTTGGCACCCACCGTCGTCGACCCTGCGATGGCGCCGCAGCCGGCCATGGCCGTGTTTCGGCCGATGCGCACGTTGTGCGCGATCTGGATCAGGTTGTCCAGCTTCACGCCATCCTCGATGACGGTGTCGGCCAGCGCGCCGCGGTCGATGCAGGTGTTGGCGCCGATCTCGACGTCGTCGCCGATGCTGACGTTGCCGAGCTGCTCGATCTTCACGTAGCCCTGGCTTGAAGGTGCGAAGCCGAAGCCGTCGGCGCCGATGACCACGCCGCTGTGCACCAAGCCGCGCGCGCCAATACAGCAGCCGTAGCCGAGCACGACCCGAGGCGCCAGGCGAGTGTGCGCGCCGACGCGGGCGCCACGCTCGACGACGCAGTGCGCGCCGATGCGGGCGTGGTCACCGATGACAGCGCCTGCCTCGATGACGGCCAGCGGGCCGATCTCGACACCCTCACCGACCTGCGCCTCGGGCGACACGACGGCACTCGCGTGCACACCGACCGCGGCAGCGGGGCGCGTGCGCGCGGCCCACCACTGCGTGAGGCGGGCGAAGTACAGATAGGGTTCGGGCGTGACGATGGCCGCGCCACGGGCGGCAGCCGCCTCGGCGAACGCCGGCGCGACGATGACGCAGGCGGCCCGCGTCGTCGCGAGCTGGGCCCGGTAACGCGGGTTGGACAGGAAGCTGATGCTGCCTTCGCCCGCCTCGTCGAGCGGCGCGATGCCCGTGATGCGCAGATCGGACCCGCCAAGCAAATCGCCGCCCAAGGCGGCGATCAGTTCGGAGAGCGCGACGGTCGTCGTGCCCATCGTGACAGCTTTACTTCTGCGCGTTCAGCGTGTCGATCACCTTCTTGGTGATATCCACACGCGGGCTGAAGTGGATGGCGTCCTGCAGGATCAGGTCGTACTTCTCGGCATCGAAGATTTGCTTGATGACCCTGTTCGCCTTCTCGACCACCGCCGACAGTTCCTCGTTCTTGCGCTGAGTCAGGTCTTCCTGCCATTCACGCTTCTTGCGCTGCAGGTCGCGATCCTGCTCCACCACGTCACGCTGGCGGCGGCCACGCTCGGCTTCGGACAACGTTGGGGCGTCCTTCTCGAGCTTCTCGGCAGCGCCGCGCAACTTGGTTTCCAGATCGCGCAGGTCTTTCTCGCGCTTGCCGAACTCCGTCTCCAGCTTGATCTGCGCGGCCTTCGCCAGGTTGGCTTCGCGCAGCACGCGTTCGCTGTTGACGTAGCCGATCTTCAGTTCCTGGGCTTGCACGGCCGAGGCGGCCACCATCATCGAAGCGGCCAGGGCCACCGATTGCAAGAGCTTGCTCATCATCAGAATGCAGTCCCGATCTGGAATTGGAATTTCTCGATTCTATCCTTGCCGGATTTGCGAATCGGCTTGCCGTAACTCAACCGCAGCGGCCCCATCGGCGAGATCCAGGAGAGGCCGATACCGGCCGACATGCGCAGCATGTCGCGTCCCTCGTTGGCCTTGTCGTCAACCAGCGTCTTCCAGTTGAGCTTGGCCTCCGGGCCCCACACGCCGCCCATGTCCATGAAGCCGAAGATGCGGAAGCTCTTGTCATTGCCGCTGCCGGGCACCGGCAGGTACAGCTCGGCATTGACGTTCAGGCGGCGGTTGCCGCCGATGTACGAGCCGGTCGGATCCACCGGTCCCAGCGAGCCGGCCTCGAAGACCCGCACGGAGCCCAGGCCGCCGCCATAGAAGTTCTTGAAAATGGGGTAAGGGCGGCTACCCAAGCCCTCGCCCCAACCCAGCTCGCTGTTGAGGCCCAGAGTGATCTTGTTGGTGATCTCGAAGTAGCGCTGGTACTGCAGGTTCAGGCGCCCGAACCGCGCATCGCCCACCGCACTCAGCTCGAAGTTGACGCGCTGGTAGACGCCCTTCATCGGCGTGATGACGCTGTCGCGGCTGTCACGCTGCCAACCGATCGTCAGCGGCACGGAGTTGCTGCGCTGGCCGAACTGGTTGACGAACAGCAGGTAACTGTTGGGCAGGCCCTTGGAGGTCGTGATGTCGGTCTGTTCGTAGCCGAGGCCGAAGAACACCGTGTCGACCTCGGAGAACGGCACGCCGAAGCGCAGCGCGCCGCCCTTGGTGACGTACTCGTATTCCTCGCCCAGCGTGTTGATGGGCTTGGTGGTGCGGTAGAACACGTCGATGGCGCGCGACACGCCGTCCACCGTGAAGTACGGGTCCACCGTGGAGATCTGGAACTGCCGCCCCGTGCGCGCCGTCGCAACGTCGATGCCGAGGTAGTTACCCGAGCCGAACACGTTGTCCTGGCGGATGGAGCCGGAGAAGGACAGCTTGGTCTGGCTGGAGTAGCCGGCACCGACCGTGATGGCGCCGGTCGGGCGCTCGACGACGGTCAGGATCACGTCGACCTGATCCTGCGCACCCGGCACCTCCTGGGTGTCGATGGAGACTTCCTTGTCCTTGAAATAGCCCATGCGCTCCACGCGATCGCGTGAAGCCTTGATCTTCTGGCCGTCGTACCAGGCCGATTCGAACTGGCGGAACTCGCGGCGGATGACCTCGTCCCGCGTGCGCGAGTTGCCCGAGATGATGACCTTGCGCACATAGACGCGGCGCTGCGGCTCGGCCACGAACGTGACCATCACCTGACCGGTGGCGCGGTCGATCTCCGGCCGGCTGTCGACGCGCGCGAACGCGTAGCCATAGGTACCGAACAGGTCGCTGAACGCGCGCGTGGTGTTTGCCACCGCCTCGCCCTGGTAGGCCTGGCCGGGCTGCAGGAACACCAGGTGCTTGAAGTCTTCCTCGCGGCCCAGGAAATCGCCTTCCAGCTTCACGCCGGTGACCGTGTACGGCTGACCTTCGCTGATCGTGACAGCGATGCTGATGCTCTGCTTGTCGGGCGAGATGGTGACCTGCGTGGAGGTGATCGCCACTTCCAGGTAGCCACGGTTCAGGTAGTGGCTGCGGATGGTTTCCAAGTCCGCGTTCAGCTTGGCGCGCGAATAGCGGTCGGTCTTGGTGTACCAGGTCAGCCAGCCGCTGCTGGTCTGCTCCAGCAGGCCGAGCAACGTGCTCTCGGAAAACACCTTGGTGCCCAGGATGCGGATCTCGGCGATCTTGGCCGGCTCGCCCTCGGTCACGTTGAAGCTGACGTTGACGCGGTTGCGCTCGATGGGGGTGATGGTCGTCGTGACCTCGGCGCCGTACAGGCTGCGGGTCAGGTACTGGCGCTTCAATTCCTGCTCAGCGCGGTCGGCCAGCGCCTTGTCGAAGGGCTTGCCCTCGCCGATGCCGACGTCCTTCAGCGACTTGGACAGCGCCTCGGTGTCGAACTCCTTCAGACCGACGAAGTTCACGTTGGCGATGATGGGACGCTCGTCGATGATGACGACGACCGCGTCACCCTCGATGTTGATGCGCACGTCCTTGAACAGGCCCGTGGCGAACAACGCGCGCAACGCGGCGGCGCCCTTCTCGTCGTTGTAGGTGTCGCCGATGCGGAACGGCAGCGAGGCGAAAACGGTGCCCGGATCGGTGCGCTGCAGGCCCTCGACGCGGATGTCCTTCAGCACGAAGGGATCGACCGCCCAGGCTAGCCCCGACTGAAACATCCCCAACAGGGCCAAAGCCAGGAGTGAGGGGCGACGCTTCTTCGCTCCCGAACTGAAAGAAAAGGACATGGGGACCGGGGAGTTTCAATGCCAGCCCGTCAGGCGGGAGGCAATGTCGTTGGAAAAGGCCAAAGCCATCATCAGCACCAGGACCAGCGCGCCGACGCGCTGAAGTTGCCGCTGCCACCATTCCGAGACCGGGCGGCCGCTCAGACCCTCGAAAAGATGATACATGAGGTGCCCGCCGTCGAGCATGGGCAGCGGCAGCAGGTTCAGGATCGCCAGGCTCATGGAGATCTTGGCGAGGAAGTCGAGGTAGGGCACGAGGCCGGCCTTGGCCGATTGGCCAGCCGCATCGGCAATCGCGATCGGTCCGCCGAGGTTCTTCAGCGACGCCTCGCCGATCAGCATGCGACCCAGCAGGCGCACCGTCGTCGCGGCCATGTCCCAGCTCTGCTGGACGCCCTGCCACAGCCCGTCGAGCAGGCCGCGACGGACGAAGACGCGCTCGGGCGCCGCACCGAATCCGATGCCCAGGCGCGCCACGCGGCGCTGGCCTTCGTCGGCCATCACCGGCGTCGCCTGGACTTCGACCACCTGGCCGCTGCGCTCGACGCGCAGCGCCAGCGGACGCGGCTGGTCGCCATCGTGTGCGCGCCGGACGGTCTGCTGCAGGTAGCCGAAATCGGGCACGGTCTGGCCGTCGATGGACAGCACGCGGTCGCCGGTGCGCAGGCCCGCAGCAGCGCCGGCGCTGCCGGGCTGGACCTGGCCGATGAGCGGCTGGACATGCGGCGCCAAACCGATGTCGTTGAACAGTTGCGCGTCAGGCGCGCGGCCGGACAGCCGCTCGGTCTCCAGCTTCACGCTGCGCGAGCCGTGCCCCCCCTCGCCGCTGACGCTCAGGTACAGCGGCTCGCCCAGCGCCTGGGCGCGTGCCACGGCGGACTGCAGGTCGAGCAGCGACTGCACGTCATCCCAGCGCTGGCCGTCGTCAGACACGGCGTTCACCGTGTCTGCGGCGCGAATGCCGGCGCGCTCGGCCAGCGACCCGGCCGGCGGCGTGCCCAGCACCGCCTTCGGCACCTCACTGCCCAGCCATGCGACAGCGGCGAACAACACGATGGCCAGCAACCAGTTGGCCGCCGGACCGGCCGCGACGATGGCGGCGCGCTGGCGCAGCGGGCGCTGGTTGAAGGCCTGGGCGCGCTCGTGCGGCGCCACGGCACCCTCACGCTCGTCCAGCATGCGCACGTAGCCGCCTAGCGGCAGCGCGCTCAGCGTGAACTCGGTGCCATCTCGACCCACGCGGCGCCACAGCACCTTGCCAAAGCCGATGGAGAAGCGCAGCACCCTGACGCCGCAGGCACGCGCCACGCGGTAGTGCCCCCACTCGTGGATGGCGATCAGCAGGGCCAGGGCGGCCAGGAAGGCAAGCAGTGTCGTCACAGCAATTCGCGCGCGTGGGCCCGGGTACGGGTGTCAAGGTCGAGCAGCGCATCGATGCTTGCGCAGTCACCGGGCTGAACGTCGGCCAGGCATTGCGAGTTGACCGCATGGATGCGGTCAAAGCGCAGGCGACCTTGCAGGAAGGCGTCGACCGCGACCTCGTTGGCCGCGTTCAGCACAGTGGTGCTGCCTTCCGGCGCGCGCAGCGCCTGCCAGGACAGGTGCAGGCCGGGGAAGCGAATCGCGTCGGCCTCCTCGAACGTGAGATTGGGCGTGGTCAGCAGGTCCAACCGGCTGGCGCCGGACGTGATGCGCTCGGGGAAGGACAGGCCGTAGGCGATGGGCACGCGCATGTCGGGCGTGCCGAGCTGCGCAAGGACCGACTGGTCGCGGCAGACCACCATCGAATGGATGATGCTCTGCGGGTGGATCAGCACCTTGATTTGCTCGGGCGCGAGGTTGAACAGCCAGCGCGCCTCGATGACCTCCAGCGCCTTGTTCATCATGGTCGCGGAGTCGACCGAGATCTTGCGGCCCATGACCCAGTTGGGATGGGCGCAGGCCTGATCGGGCGTCACATCGGCCAGCGTCTGCGGGTCGCGGCTGCGGAAAGGGCCGCCCGAGGCTGTCAGCACGATGTGGTCGATGCGCTGGTTCCAGGTGGTGCGGTCCTCGGGCAGGCACTGAAAGATGGCGGAGTGCTCACTGTCGATAGGCAGCAGCGTTGCGCCGCCCTGCTCCACCGCCTGCATGAACAGCGCACCGCCGACGACGATGGCCTCCTTGTTGGCCAGCAGCAGCCGCTTGCCGGCCCGTGCCGCGGCGATGGCCGGCGCGAGGCCGGCGGCCCCCACGATGGCGGCCATCACGGTATCGACCTCCGGGTGCGCGGCGATCTCGGCCAGCGCGGCGGCGCCGTCCAGCACCTCGGTGGTGCTGCCGGCCTCGCGCAGGCGCTCGCGCAGACGGGCGGCGGCGGCGCGCTCGGGCATCACGGCGAAGCGCGGCTGCCACTGCAGGCACTGGGCCTGCAACTCGTCCACGCGGCTCATTGCGCTGAGCGCCACGACTTCATAGCGCTCGGGGTGGCGCGAAAGCACGTCCAGCGTGTTGACACCGATGGAGCCGGTCGAGCCGAGGACGCAGACGCGTTGGCGATTCATGAAAGGGAACTCAGTGGCTGATCAGCGCGAGCGCCAGCGGGAACACCGGCAGCAGCGCGTCGATGCGGTCCAGCACGCCGCCATGGCCCGGCAGCAGGTTGCTGCTGTCCTTGGCTCCAGCCGCGCGCTTGACGAGGGATTCGAAAAGGTCGCCGACGACGCTCATCGCGCCGAGGAACATCAGGGCCAGCAGCGACACCCAGCCATGGCGCTGCACCAGCAGGGTGTAGAGGCTGGGTGAGTCGACGGCCAGCTGCACGTCGATGACATGCACCCACACGAAGCCCAGCAGGATGACGCCGGCGATGCCGCCCCAGACACCCTCCCAGCTCTTGCCGGGACTGATGGCGGGCGCCAGCTTGCGCTTGCCGAACGCGCGTCCGCAGAAGTAAGCGGCGACGTCGGCCATCCACACGAGGCAGAACACCGACAGGATGAAGTTGATGCCGATCACCTTGGCCTGCACGATGGCCAGCCACGCGCCCCACAGCAATACGGCGCCCAGTGCCAGTCGAGCACCGCGCGACAGCTGCGGCCAGCCCGTCGGGCCAGCACGCAGCGCATACGCGCCGCCCAGCACCCAGACACCCGTGGCCAGCAGCCAGATCCACGCCGGCGGCGCATGCAGGCCGCCCAGCACCAGCGTCCAGACGCAGGCCAGCGCCAGCGCCACGCCGGCGGCGACGGCACCGCTGCCGGGCAGGCCGTTCAGGCGCGACCATTCCCAGCCCGCAGCGCCGATCATCAGCACGCTGACCCAGGCGAACGGCCACGGCGACGACTGGAACAGCACCGGCAGCAGGATGGCCAGCAGCACGAGGGCGGTGAGGATGCGGGTCTTCAGCATGGCAGGCTCATCCGCAGTCCTCAGGCCGCCGCGGGCGCTTCCTTGACGCCGCCAAAGCGGCGGTCGCGCGCATGGAATGCCGCGATGGCCGCATCCAGCTCGCGCGCGCCGAACTCTGGCCACAGGCAGTCAGAGAACACGAACTCGGTGTAAGCGACCTGCCACAGCAGGAAGTTGCTGATGCGCACCTCACCGCCGGTGCGGATGAACAGGTCGGGGTCGGGCACATGGCTCATCGCCATGAACTCCGACAGACTGGCCTCAGTCAGTTCGCTGGCCGGCACACCCGCTTCCATGGCCTTGCGACAGGCCTGCACGATGTCCCAGCGACCGCCGTAATTGAAGGCGACGTTCAGCGTCAGCTTGGTGTTGTGCGCAGTGTTGGCCTCGGCCTCGTCCCAGGCGTGGCGCAGCTTGGGCGACACCGCCTCGCGGTCGCCCACGACGCGGATGCGCACGCCCATTGCGCCCATCTTGGCCAGATAGCGGCTGACGGCAGCCAGCACCAGGCCCATCAGGCCGGACACCTCGTCGTCCGAGCGCTTCCAGTTCTCGCTGGAGAACGCGAAGACGGTCAGGTGCTCGATGTCACGATCGATGCAGGCCTGGACGGTGCGCACGACCGCCTCGACGCCGGCCTTGTGGCCAAAGAAGCGCGGCAGGAAGCGCTTCTTGGCCCAGCGGCCGTTGCCATCCATGACGATGGCGACGTGCCGCGGCGGCGCGGGACGGTCCTGCATCACGCTGGAGGACGCGCTAAAGACGGCGCTCAAACCGCGAGGATCTCGGCTTCCTTGGCCGAGATCAGCTTGTCGATCTCGTTGATCACGCGGTCGGTGAGCTTCTGCACTTCGTCGAGGCTGCGACGCTCGTCGTCCTCGCCGATTTCCTTGTCCTTCAACAGCTTCTTGGCCTGCTCGTTCGCGTCGCGGCGCAGGTTGCGCACCGCCACCTTGGCGTCCTCGCCCGCGTTGCGCACGACTTTGGTCAGGTCACGGCGGCGCTCTTCGGTCAGCGGCGGCATCGGCACCCGGATCAGGTCGCCCTGCGACGCCGGGTTCAGACCCAGGTCGCTTTCGCGGATGGCCTTCTCGATCTTGGCGCCCATGCCCTTTTCCCAGGGCTGGACGGAGATGGTGCGGGCGTCCAGCAGCGTGACGTTGGCCACCTGGCTAATGGGCACCATGGAGCCGTAGTAGTCGACGCTGACCTGGTCCAGGATGCCGGGGTGGGCGCGACCGGTGCGGATCTTGTGCAGGTCGCCCTTCAGCGACTCGATCGACTTGGCCATCTTGGCCTCGGCGTTCTTCTTGATGTCGGCAGTGCTCATGATCGATACCTATGAATTTGCGGGACATACCGCTCGCGCGTCCGCGAGCAGTCCGGTCCCCAACTGACTCGTCTTAAACGTGCACCAGCGTGCCCTCGTCCTCGCCCTGCACGACGCGCTTCAGCGCGCCAGCCTTGAAGATGGAGAACACCTTGATCGGCAGCTTCTGGTCGCGGCACAGCGCGAAGGCTGCACCGTCCATGACCTGCAGATTGCGCGCGATGGCCTCGTCGAAGCTGATGCGCGCGTAGCGCGTGGCGCTCGGGTCCTTCTTGGGGTCAGCCGTGTAGACGCCGTCGACCTTGGTGGCCTTCAGCACGATCTCGGCGCCAATCTCGGCACCGCGCAGCGCAGCGGCCGTGTCGGTCGTGAAGAACGGGTTGCCAGTCCCAGCGGCGAACACGACGACCTTGCCCTCCTCGAGGTACTGAAGCGCCTTTGGGCGCACGTAGGGTTCAACGACCTGCTCGATGGCGATGGCCGACATGACTCGGGCGATCATGCCTTCCTGGCGCATCGTGTCGGCCAGGGCCAGCGAGTTCATCACGGTGGCCAGCATGCCCATGTAGTCGGCGGTCGCGCGATCCATGCCGACCGAGCCGCCGGCGACGCCGCGGAAGATATTGCCGCCGCCGATGACGACCGCGACTTCAACACCCATCTGCGTGACTTCGCGGACTTCCTGCACCATGCGGACGATGGTCGCGCGGTTGATGCCGTAGGCGTCGTCACCCATCAGGGCTTCGCCGGAGAGTTTGAGCAGGATGCGCTTGTACGCGGGCATGGTGTCCTCAAAAATCGGGGGGCTTGTCGTGGCCCGGAAGTTTAAAGGGCGCCAACTTGGCGCCCCTTCATTTCGTTCTATTTCGCAAGCGTCTTTACTGACCCTTGGCAGCCGCCACCTGGGCAGCCACCTCGGCAGCGAAGTCATCGACCTTCTTCTCGATGCCTTCACCGACCACGTAGAGCGTGAAGCCCTTGATCGTCGTGTTGGCCGACTTCAGGTAGGCAGCCACGGTCTGCTTGCCGTCGGCAGCCTTCACGAAGACCTGGTCCAGCAGCGAGACTTCCTTCAGGAACTTCTGCACCGAGCCTTCAACCATCTTGGCGACGATGTCGGCCGGCTTGCCGGATTCGGCAGCCTTCTCGGTGGCGATCTTGCGCTCCTTGGCGACCAGATCGGCCGAGACATCGGCGCTAGACAGGGCCGCCGGCTTCATGGCGGCCACGTGCATGGCGACGTCCTTGGCGGCGACATCGTCACCTTCGAACTCGACCATCACGCCGATGCGGGTGCCGTGCAGATAGGACGCCAGCTTGGCGCCGGTGTAGCGCTGGAAGCGGCGGATCGACATGTTCTCGCCAATCTTGCCGATCAGGCCCTTGCGCACGTCTTCCACGGTCGGGCCGAAGCCTTCTTGCGACAGCGGCAGGGCCGACAGCGCGGCAACGTCAGCCGGGTTCTGTTCAGCCACAAGGCCGGCCAGGGCGTTGACGAAAGCCAGGAAGGCGTCGTTCTTCGAGACGAAGTCGGTCTCGCAGTTCACTTCGATCAGGGCGCCGTTGCCGCCGACCACGGCCGAGGCAACGATGCCTTCTGCGGTGACGCGGGAGGCGGCCTTGCCAGCCTTGTTGCCGAGCTTAACGCGCAGGATTTCTTCCGCACGGACCAGATCGCCGTCAGCCTCGGTCAGTGCCTTCTTGCACTCCATCATCGGGGCGTCGGTGCGGGCACGCAGTTCGCCCACCATGCTTGCAGTGATTGCAGCCATTTCTATCTCCAGATTTCAGTTGGCAAAAGGGGCCTCGCGGCCCCTTTCAGATGCAGGATCGGAAGGGGCTCACGCCTCTTCGGAAACCTCGACGAACTCGTCGCCAGCGGGGGCGACGGCAGCCAGAACCTCGTTCGTGGCGTTGGCCTTGCCTTCCAGCACGGCGTCGGCAACGGCACGGGCGTACAGCGCCACGGCCTTGGCCGAGTCGTCATTGCCGGGGATGACGTAGTCGATGCCGATGGGCGAGTGGTTCGTGTCCACCACGCCAATGACGGGGATGCCCAGCTTCTTGGCTTCGGCGACGGCGATCTTGTGATAGCCGACGTCGATGACGAAGATGGCGTCGGGCAGCGCGGTCATGTCCTGGATGCCGCCGATGTTCTTCTCCAGCTTGGCGATGTCGCGCTGGAACAGCAGGGCTTCCTTCTTGATCGCGGGCTGCGTGCCGGCGTCAACCTGGGCCTGCATGTCCTTCAGGTTCTTCAGCGAGGTCTTGACCGTCTTGAAGTTGGTCATCATGCCGCCCAACCAACGCGAGTCGACATAGGGCATGCCGGCGCGCTGCGCTTCGGCGGCGATGAATTCGCGGGCCTGGCGCTTGGTGCCGATCATCAGGATCGTGCCGCGCTTGGCAGCCAGCGATCGGATGAACTTCATCGCATCGTTGAACGCGGGCAGCGTCTTCTCGAGGTTGATGATGTGAATCTTGTTGCGATGGCCGTAGATATACGGGGCCATCTTGGGATTCCAGAAGCGGGTTTGGTGACCGAAATGGACGCCGGCTTCCAGCATCTCGCGCATCGTGACAGACATGGGTCTTACTCCGAAGGTTGTGTCTAAAATCCGGCCCGAATTGCGTTGCAGCGTCTGGAAACAGGAGTTTCGAGTCCGCCGCAAGCCGCAACACCTTTGCGTGGCCGGTTTGCGATTTGTTGCAACGAGTGGGCGCTGAAGTCCTCAGCCACACACCCCTCACAACTGTTTTTGCCTCGGGCGGCAGCTCAAACGGCTGACCCCTCCGGCAAAACCCGCAGAGTATACACATTTCATGGCCGCCTTCCGCCGCCGCGCCCCGGCGCCCGCTCCGATTTCCTGCCTGAAGGCGCACGCCTGCCAGGTGTCCGCGTGAGCCGCTGCGTCGCCGTGGTGGGCGCCGGCCTCGCGGGCGTGACGACCGCCTACGAGCTGGCGCTCGCCGGCTTCGAGGTGCATGTCTTCGAGCGCGGAGGCAGCGTCGCCGAGCAGGCCAGCTTTGCCGGCAGCGCCCTGCTGCTGCCGTTCGTGCCCGGCCTGGCCGAGTCGGCCTCGTCGGCGCCGCTGAGCTGGCGCTGGCGCCGCTGGCGAGCCAACCGGCGCACCAGCGATGCACCGGCCACGCTGGCCGCCCTGAGCCAGCTGGGCCTGGCCCGCACCGCCGAGTTGCGCCATACGCTGGGGCTGGACGACGAGACCACCGAGGGCCTGCTGGTTGCGCTGGTCGACGCCAAGCGCGTGGCCGCCATCGAAGCGCAGCTGGAAGGCTGGACCGCACTCGGCCTGCGGCCCGAATTGCTGGACGCCGATGCCGCGCGCCAGCGCGAGCCCGGCCTGAATGCCGACGCCCAGCTGGCCGGCGCGCTCGCACTGGCCCATGGCGGCGCCGGCAATGCGCGGCTGTTCGCGCAGCAGTTGCGCCAGCAGGCACAACGCCTGGGAGCGCGCTTTCGCTTCCACACGACGGTGCGGGCCATCACGCCAGACGGCGCCGGGCTGACGCTGCGCCACGAGCACACGCCGCCGGCCGACGCGCCCACGCGAGCGGCCGACCGCGAGGCCGGCGACACGCAGCCGCATCCTGCCGGCCCGCAGGACGAGCGCTTCAATGCGGTCGTGCTGTGCAACGGCCTGGATGCGCCGGCGCTGCTGGGCCGGCGCCTGCCCCTGGCCGCCATGCACGAGGCGTCGGTCACCGCGCCCATCCGCCTGTTGGAAGCCCACCCGGAACTAGGCCCCAAGGCCGGCTGGGTGGACCCGGCCCGCGGCATCGCCATTGCCCGCACGGGCCAGCGCGTGCGCGTGACGGGAGGGCTGGCCATCACGGGCGCGCAGGACAAGGTCGCCCCCGACTTCGAAGCATTGCACCGCGACCTGCAGCACTGGTTCCCGGGCTCGGTGTTGCACCAGCAGGTGCAGCAGGGCCAGAGCCGCCGGGCGCTGGCCGCCGACGGCCTGCCGCTGCTGGGGGCCAGCGGAAGCGCCGGCATCTGGCTCAACCTGTCCCCCGGCAGCCAGGGTTGGGGCCTGGCCTGTGGCGCCGCGCAGGTGCTGGCAACGCAGATGGCCGGACAGACACCCGCGCTCGATCTCTCCGCGCTCGGCCCGCAGCGGCTGACCTAAGCTCGCGGGCATGCACGCGCTGCTGCCCACGACCACCACACTGCCGCTGTTCGACGTAGCCGCCAGCCGGCGCATCGAGGCGCGCGCCCTTGCCCATTCGCCCGACCTGATGGCTCGGGCCGGCCTGTCCATCGCCAAGCTGGCGTTGGCATTGCGGCGCGACGAGGGCCCGGTCTGGGTGGCCTGCGGCCCGGGCAACAACGGCGGCGACGGGCGCGTTGCGGCGCAGCGGCTGGCCGAAGCGGGCATCGCGGTCCACCTCAGCCATAGCCCTCCCGAGCGCCCGGCGCTGGTCATCGATGCGCTGCTGGGGCTGGGCTTGAACCGCGCACCAGCCCCGGAGTTGCTGGCCACGATGGCAGCGATGCAGGCCTGCGGCGCGGCCATCCTCGCCGTCGACCTGCCCAGCGGGCTGCTGGGCGACACCGGCCAGCCGGCCGGCGAGCGCGCCGTGCGCGCCGACCACACGCTGCAGTTGCTGACGCTGAAGCCCGGCCTGTTCACCGGTGAAGGCCGCGCGCATGGTGGCCGGCTGTGGTTCGACGACCTGGGCATCACGCCGGACGAGGCGGCGAGCGCCGACCTGCTCGGCCCCGCGGCGGCGCCAGCACGCAGCCAGACCAGCCACAAGGGCAGCCACGGCCAAGTGCTGGTCGTGGGTGGCGCGCCAGGCACGCAGGGCGCGGCACGGCTGGCAGCCCGGACGGCGCTCGCCTGCGGCGCCGGGCGCGTCTACGTGGACTTGCTTGACCTCTCCGCCGACGAAGCCGCCGACCCCGGCCAGCCGGAGCTGATGCGCGGCACCGCAGCCGAACTCCCGCAGGCGGTTGGTGTCATCGGCTGCGGCGCCGGCGCGGCGATCTCAGATGCACTGCCCGCGCTGCTGCAACGGCTGCCGCGCCTGGTGATCGACGCCGACGCATTGAACGCCATCGCGGCCGACGCCTCGCTGCAGGCGCTGCTGTGCGCCCGCGCACCGGCCAGCACGCTGCTGACACCGCACCCGCTGGAGGCCGCACGGCTGTTGGGCTGCGACACCGTCAGCCTGCAGGCCGACCGCCTCGCTGCGGCGCAGGCGCTGGCAGAACGCTTCAGCTGCACCGTCGTGCTGAAGGGCTCGGGCAGCGTCATCGCGTCGCGCGGCGAGCGACCGGCCATTTGCGCCAGCGGCGGGCCGGCGCTGGCCACCGCCGGCAGCGGCGACGTGCTGGCAGGCTGGCTCGGCGGCCTGTGGGCGCAGCAGCCCGGCGCGCCCGCGCACCGCATCGCCTGTGCCGGTGTCGATGCGCATGGTCGCGCCGGTGAAGCCGGCGGCGTGCGGCGCGCCGGCGACCTCATCTCGCAGCTCGCCCCGTCGCGCTGAGCGCGCTGCTCAGCGGCGCTTGCGCGTCGGCGGCTTCGCTGCCGTCTTCTTGGCGGCCTTGGTGGCGGCGCGCTTGGCGGCCTGCTGCGCGGCCTTCACCGGGTGCAGGCCGGCAATGACTTCCTTGCGGCTCTTCTTCACATCGCGGTCGGCCTGGCGAACATCTTCCAGCGTCTCGACGGCTGTCTTGGGCGCGCGCTTCTTGGCCGGCGTCTTGCCGGCCGATTTGCCGCTGGACTTGGTCGCCGCGCCGCGGCTCACCGACCGCAGCTCTTCGCCATCGCGCACAAGCCTAAAGTCGATGCGCCGGCCGTCCAGGTCCACGCGGCTGACCTGGACCTGCACGCGCGCACCGGTGGCGTAGCGGATGCCGGTGCGCTCGCCGCGCAGCTCCTGGCGCACGTCGTCGAAGCGGAAGTACTCGCCGCCCAGTTCGGTGATGTGCACCAGGCCTTCGACGTACAGCGCATCCAGTTGCACGAACAAGCCGAACGAGGTGACGGCCGACACGGTGCCGGCGAACTCCTCGCCGAGGCGGTCGCGCATGTAGCGACACTTCAGCCAGGCCTCGACGTCACGGCTGGCCTCATCCGCGCGGCGTTCATTGGCGCTGCAATGCGCGCCGACGACCTCCCAGCGCTCGGCTTCGTTGCGCGCGTCCGCCGGGTTGGGCGGCGGCGGGCGGCCCGGGCGCTTGGGTGCCTGCGGCACGTTCATCTTGGCGGCGTCCAGTGGGTACTTCTTGTTCGCCAGCAGCGCCTTGATGACGCGGTGCACCAGCAGGTCCGGGTAGCGCCGGATGGGGCTCGTGAAGTGCGTGTACGCTGGGTAGGCGAGGCCGAAGTGGCCGGAGTTAGTACCGGTGTAGATGGCCTGCTGCATGGAGCGCAGCAGCATCTGGTGGATCTGCTGCGCGTCCGGACGGTCCTTGGTGGCCTGCGCGATCTGCTGGAACTCACGCGGCGTCGGATCGTCGGAGACACCCATGCCGATGCCCAGTGAGCGCAGGTAGTTCTGCAGCGTCGTACGCTTCTCGGGTGTCGGGCCTTCATGCACGCGGAACAGCGCGTGGTGCTTGTTGGTCTGGATGAAGTCTGCCGAGCAGGTGTTGGCGGCCAGCATGGCCTCCTCGATCAACCGGTGCGCGTCGTTGCGGGTGCGCGGGATGATCTTCTCGATGCGGCCGTTGTCGTCGCAGACGATCTGCGTCTCGGTAGTCTCGAAGTCGATGGCGCCGCGCCGGCCGCGCTCGGCCAGCAGCGCGCGGTAGACCTCGTGCAGGTGCAGCAGGTGCGGCACCAGCTCGCGGCGCTTGGCGGCCTCGGGGCCATGCGTGTTGCCCAGGATGGCCGCGACCTCGGTGTAAGTGAAGCGCGCGTGCGAGCAGATGACGGCCGGGTAGAACTGGTAGGCGATGACGGTGCCGTCGCTGGACACGAGCATGTCGCAGACCATGCTGAGCCGGTCTTCGTAGGGGTTCAGCGAGCACAGGCCGTTGGACAGCTTCTCCGGCAGCATCGGGATGACGCGGCGCGGGAAGTAGACCGACGTGGCACGCTCGTAGGCATCGGCGTCCAGCGGCTCGCCGGGTTTCACGTAGTGCGACACGTCGGCGATGGCGACCAGCAGGCGCCAGCCCTCGATGGCTTTCTTGCCGCGACCCTGCTTGAAGGGTTCGCAGTAGACGGCGTCGTCGAAGTCGCGCGCGTCCTCGCCGTCGATGGTGACCAGCGGCACATCCCGCAGGTCGACGCGCTGCTTCAGGTCGGCGGCGCGGAGCTTCTCGGGCAGCTTGGCGGACTGCGCCAGCGTCTCAGGGCTGAAGCGGTGCGGCACGTCGTACTTGCGCACGGCGATCTCGATCTCCATGCCGGGGTCGTCGATCTCTCCCAACACTTCAACCACACGGCCGACCGGCTGCGAGTACAGCGACGGCGGCTCAGTCAACTCGACGGCGACGACCTGGCCTGCGGCCGCATTGGCGATGCCGTTTTTGGGGATCAGGATGTCCTGCCCCATGCGCCGGTCCTCGGGCGCCACCAGCCAGATGCCGGACTCCAGCAACAGCCGGCCGATGAGGGGTCGCTTCTTGCGCTCGAGGATCTCCAGCACCTTGCCTTCGGGACGGCCGCGCTTGTCGAAGCGCACCACGCGTACGCGCAGGCGGTCGCCGTGCATGACGGCGTGGGTCTCCTGCGACGAGAGGTAGATATCGGCCGAGCCGTCATCGGGGATCAGGAAGCCGTGGCCATCGCGATGGCCTTGCAGCGTGCCTTCGACCTCGCCGAGCAATCCGGCGCTGTCGGTGTTGGAGGTGTGATTTGCGTTTTTCAAGTCTTTTATGCTATAGTCCGCGCTTTCCTGAAACGGCCCAGGACTTCACCAGAAGTTCTGAGCACCTTGCCCAGGTGGCGGAATTGGTAGACGCACTAGTTTCAGGTACTAGCGGGTAACTCCGTGGAGGTTCGAGTCCTCTCCTGGGCACCAAAACAAGAAACGAAAAGGCCGACGCGAAAGCGCCGGCCTTTTTGCTTTGGTCCCGCAGAACAGGCCTTCAGAGGCTGCGAGTGCGGCGCCCGAATCCACGTGCGCCGGCTTCGATGGGCACCTCAGCGATTCCAGCCTTGCGCCCATCTTCATGTTCAAACGACGAACTTCTTCGCCAGGGCCTCGGGCCCCATGCCGTCGTATTCCTCGAACGGCTGGTGGATCCATGGCGAGGTTTCCAGCATCTCGCAGTAGTAGTCCGGCGTGTAGGCCGACACTTGCTTGGTCCAGATGACGGCCGAGCGCAGCTCGGTGATGGAAGGCATGCCGCGCAGGCGCTCGACGACGGCCTTCAGCGTGACACCGGAGTCCGCCAGATCGTCCACCAACAGCACGCGGCCCGCCAGTTCGCCCTTGGGCATGGTGATGTACTTGGCCATGTCCAGGCGGCCCTGGATGGTGCCGGCCTCGGCGCGGTAGGAGCTGGTGGACATGATGCCCAGCGGCTTGTCGAACACGCGTGACAGCACGTCGCCCGGACGCATGCCGCCACGGGCCAGGCACAGGATCTGGTCGAACTCCCAGCCCGAGGCGTGCACTTTCAGCGCCAGGCGCTCGGTCAGCAGGTGGTACTCGTCCCAGGACACGTAGAGATGTTTGCCGTCGTCGGTCAACATGGTGGTGTTGTCTCCGTGGTGTGATGGTGATCAGGCGGGTTACGCCGAATAGGGATGGCGCAGCACGATGGTGTGCTCTCGGTCGGGGCCGGTGGAGACCATGTCGATGGGCGCACCGATGACCTCTTCCACGCGCCTCAGGTAGGCGCGCGCATTCGCCGGCAGCGCGTCCAGCGATGTCGCGCCGAAGGTGGTTTCGGTCCAGCCGGGGAAGGTCTCGAAGACGGGCGTGCAGGCCTCGATCTCGTCGGCGTCCAGCGGCAGGATGTCGAGCTGTCTGCCATCCAGCTCGTATCCCACGCACATCTTGATCTCGGCGAGGCCGTCCAGCACGTCCAGCTTGGTCAGGCACAGCCCCGTGATGCCGTTGATGATGATGGAGCGCTTCAGCGCGGCGGCGTCCAGCCAGCCGCAGCGGCGCGCGCGGCCGGTGACGGTGCCGCGCTCCTGGCCCACGGTGGACAGGTGATAGCCCACGGTGCCCGGCTGCTCCCAGTCCAGCTCGGTCGGAAACGGGCCCGATCCCACGCGAGTCGTGTATGCCTTGGTGATTCCCAGCATGTAGTGCAGCATCTGCGGGCCCACGCCCGCGCCGGCGGCGGCGTTTCCAGCCACGCAGTTGCTGGACGTGACGTAGGGATAGGTGCCGTGGTCGATGTCCAGCAGCGTGCCCTGCGCGCCTTCGAACAGGATGTTGGCGCCGGCCTTGCTGGCCTTGTGAATCATGTAGCCCACGTCGGCCAGCATCGGCTTGATCTGCTCGGCCATCTTCATGGCCTGCTCGAAGATGGGCTCGAAGGCCAGTTCCTCGCCCTTCAGATAGCCCGTCAGCGCGAAGTTGTGCAGCTCCAGCAGCTCGCGCAGCTTCTTGGCAAAGCGCTCGGGGTGCTTCAGATCCTGCGCGCGCAGCGCGCGGCGGGCCACCTTGTCTTCGTAGGCCGGGCCGATGCCCTTGCCCGTCGTGCCGATCTTGCCGCTGCCACTGGTCTCGCGCTGCGCCTCGCGCGCCTTGTCGACGGCCACGTGAAACGGCAGGATCAGCGGGCAGGATTCGCTGATGAACAGGCGCGAACGCACCTCGACACCGGCCTTCTCCAGACGCTCGATCTCGGACAGCAGGTGCGTCGGGTCCAGCACCACGCCGTTGCCGATGTAGCAGGCCACACCGTCGCGCATGATGCCGCTGGGGATCAGTTGCAGCGCCGTCTTGACGCCCTTGATGACCAGCGTGTGGCCGGCGTTGTGACCCCCCTGGAAACGCACGACGCCTTGCGCGTGGTCCGTCATCCAGTCGACCACCTTGCCCTTGCCCTCGTCACCCCACTGGGTGCCGACGACGACCACATTGCGTCCGCGCGCGGTTTGGCTCATGTTCATTGCCTGTCTTGCTTGAAATGGGAATGTGGGCGCCGCGCCTTACAGCGTGCGGACGACCCAGCCAGCGTGCTCGCGAACCAGTTCGCGGTCACAGTCGAATTCATCGGCCTCGTGCTCATGGCCCGGCAGCACGCAGGCCACCGTCTCGCCTTGCTCGCGCAGCGCACGCACGGCCTGCCGCAGCGAGGCGTCCTCGCCCCACGGCGCACGCACCGCGGCGCGCAGCGGCGTCGGCGTGACCAGCGCCACCAGCGTCTTCAGGTCCAGGCTGAAGCCCACGGCCGGGCGGCGGCGCCCGAAGGCGGCCCCGACTTCGTCGTAGCGCCCACCGCGCAGCACGGCGTCCGAGCAGCCCCGGGCATAAGCCGCGAAGCGGATGCCCGTGTAGTAGGCGTAGCCCTGCAGGTCGGCCAGGTCGAAGCCCAGGCTGATCTCGGGATGCACAGCCGCCAGATGACCGGCCAGCCACTCCAGGTCGGCCAACGCCGCCTTTACAAGCGGGTGTTCGGGCAGGCGGCGCGCGGCCTCGGCAAGCACCTCGCGGCCACCGTAAAGGCTGGGGAGCGCCAGCAGCGCCTCGCGCGCGGTGGTGGGCATGTCGGCGGTCAGCGCCGCCAACTGGGCCATGTCCTTGGCCGCCAGCGCGGCCGTCAGCGCATCCAGCGCGTCGGCCGACAGCTTGATGCCGTCCAGCACGGCCTGCAGCAGCCGCGCATCGCCCAGATCCAGCATGACGTGCGACAGGCCTGCCCGGCGCAGCGCATCCAGCGCGAGATCATGCACCTCCAGGTCGGCCTCCAGGCCCGCGTGACCGTAGATCTCGACGCCGAACTGCAGCGGCTCGCGGCTGGTGTTGAGGCCGTCGGGCCGCGTGTGCACAACGGGGCCGCAGTAGCACAGGCGCGTCACGCCGCGGCGGTTCAGCAGGTGGGCATCGATGCGGGCAACCTGCGGCGTCGTATCGGCACGCAGGCCCAGAGAGCGGCCAGACAGCTGGTCGACCAGCTTGAACAGCTTGATCTCGGAACCCGAACCCGTGCCGGACAGCAGCGAGTCGAGGTGCTCCAGCAACGGCGGAATGACCAGCTCGCAGCCGTAGCTGCGGGCCATGTCGAGCAGCTCTCTACGCAGCTCTTCGATGCGGCGTGCCTGCGAAGGCAGGACATCGGCGATGTGCTCGGGCAGCAGCCAAGCAGAGGACATGGGCGCAGGCTAGGCGGTTAAAAACGGCATTGTACCTATGCCCTTCCCGCCCGAGCCTTGAGATCAGCGCAACCAGAGCAGCCCCAAGGTACCCGACGCGATGCTGACCAAGCCTATGAAACGGATCTGCCCGTCGCTCATCGTCAGAATGCGGCTGAAGGCCTCGCGCCAACGGGTCGGGCTGATGAAGGGCATCAGCCCCTCCAGCACCAACACCAACGCGCAAGCCGTCAGCAGTTCGGTCACTTGCCCGCGCCGGGGCCGCGCATGGCCTTGAAGAAGTCGCTGCTCGGGTCGACCACCATCACGTCGCTCTTCTTGCTGAAGCTGGCCCGGTAGGCATCCAGCTGGCGGTAGAACTGCGCGAACTGCGGGTCGCGGCCGAACGCATCGGCATACAGCGCCGACGCCTTCGCGTCGCCCTCGCCCTTGACCTTCTGCGCGTCGCGGTAGGCCTCGGACACGATGACCTCGCGCTGGCGGTCGGCATCGGCGCGGATCTTCTCGCCTTCGGCCGCGCCGGTGGAGCGCGCCTCGTTGGCGACACGCTTGCGCTCGGACTCCATGCGGCGATAGACCGAGTCGGTGATGTTGGACGCGAAGTCCACGCGCTTGATGCGCACATCCACGACCTCGATGCCGAACTGCTTGGCCTCATCGGCCAGACGCGCGCGCACGTCTTGCATGACCTTCTCGCGCTCGGTCGCCAGAACGGCGAGCACGGTGCGCTTGGTCACCTCTTCGTTGAAGGCGGCCTGAACGATGGGCGACAGGCGGTTCTCGATGTTGCGCAGGTCGGAGCCGTTGTTGCGGATGAACTGGCGCGGCTCGACGATGCGCCACTTGATGAGCCAGTCGATGACCAGGCTCTTCTTCTCGGCAGTAAAGATCGGGCGCGATTCGGGGCTGTCCAGCGTCTGCACGCGGCGGTCCAGCATGACCACGTTCTGCAGCGGCGGCGGCATCTTGAACTTCAGGCCCGGTTCGGTGATGACTTCCTTGATCTCACCGAGCGCGTAGACGGCGGCGAACTGGCGCTGGTCGACGATGAAGAGCGTCGACGACAGCAGCATCAGCACAACAAGGGCGCCAGCAACGATGGCGGCAATACGGTTCATGGCTTGGGTCCTCGATCAGCGGCCGTCACGGCTGCGCTGGTTGTCGCGACTGCGCGGGTCGTTCGAGCCCGGCAGTGTCTGCGCCTCCGGCAGCAGCGCACTGGGCTGCGGCTGGGACACCGTCACGCTGCCACTGCTGCCCTGCTGCAGCAGCTTGTCCAGCGGCAGGTACAGCATGTTGGAGCCGCTCTTGCTGTCCACCATAACCTTGCTGACGTTGCTGTAGACCTGCTGCATCGCGTCGGTGTACAGGCGGTCGCGCGTGACCTGCGGCGCCTTCTGGTACTCGGCCAGCACGCTCTTGAAGCGCTGTGCATCGCCCTCGGCGGTGGCGATGACGCGGGCCTTGTAGCCCTCGGCCTGCTCGCGCAGCTTCGCGGCCTCACCCTGCGCCTGCGGGACGATCTGATTGGCGTAGGCCTCGGCCTCGTTCTTGATCTGCTCGCGGTTCTGGCCTGCCTTGAACGCGTCGTCGAACGCGGCCTGCACCTGCTCGGGCGCCTGCACGCTCTGCACGTTGACGTTCTTGACTTGGATGCCGGCCTTGAGCCGGTCCAGCTGCGTCTGGATGGACTTGACCAGATCGGTGGCGATGGCATCGCGCTGTTCGTACAGCACGGAGTCCATCTTGCTCTTGCCGACGATCTCGCGCACGGCCGACTCCGCCGCCAGCGTGACCGCGTCGCGCGGCTGCACGTTCTCGTACAGGAAGTCGCGCGCGTCCTTGATCGTGTATTGCACCGTGAAGCGGATGTCCACGATGTTCTCGTCCTGCGTCAGCATGGACGAGTCGCGCAGACCGGTGGCAGCGACGACGGAGTTGCGGCCCACCTCCACCTGCTGCAGCTGCGTGACCGAGACCACCTCGTGCTGCTGAAACGGATACGGCAGGCGCCACTGGAAGCCAGCCTCGACGGTCTTGCTGTACTTGCCGAAGGCCGTGATGACGCCCTGCTGGCCTTCCTGCACGATGAAGAAGCCACTGGCCAGCCAGCCCAGCACGACCACGCCGGCGATCAGGCCAATACCGATGCCGGCCCCCTTCATGTCGGGCGCGCCGCCACCGCTGCTGCCGCTGTCTCCGCCGGTTGGGCCTCCGTTGCGACCACCGAACATGCCGGAGAGCTTGCGGTTGAAGTCACGCCAGAGCTCGTCGAGGTCGGGCGGGCCGTCGTTGCGGCCGTTATTCAGCAAGCGCCCGGCGGCACGGGCTACCGGCGTCATCAGACGCTGGACCCATGGGCTGCGGGACGGAATTTGGGAAGTGCTGCTCATGCCTGGGAAGGGTCTGAGGATGGAGGCTCGACTTCAAGAGCCGAGGCGTCGAAACGTGGGTCGCGTTCTTCGTAAGTCAAGGGCTCGGCCTTCATGGCCTGCGCAATCAATTCCCGCAGCTCGCCCAGGCCCGTGCCGTCCACCGCGCTGACGAACACGCGCGGCGTGGGCTCACCGGCCGCGTCATTGCGCAGCAGCGCATCGACGGCGACACGCGGGCGCTGGTCTTCGGGCAGCAGATCCTGCTTGTTGTAGACCAGGATCTGCGGCACGCCGCCGGCGCCGATTTCTTCCAGCACGCGCTCAACCTCGGTCATCTGCTCGTCCAGCACGGGGCTAGCGGCATCGACGACGTGCAGCAGCAGATCGGCGTCGGCCGCCTCCTGCAGGGTCGCGCGGAAGGCCTCGACCAGCTTGTGCGGCAGGTCGCGAATGAAGCCGACCGTGTCGGACAGCGAGACGCTGGCGCCGGCCTGCTCCAGGTAGAGCGAGCGCGTGGTGGTATCCAGCGTCGCGAACAGCTGGTCGGCCGCGTAGGCGCGCGCCTTGGTCAGCGCATTGAACAGCGTGCTCTTGCCCGCGTTCGTGTAGCCGACCAGCGAGACCTTGAAGACGCCGTTGCGCGACCGCGAGCGGCGCTGCGTGCTGCGCTGCTTCTGCACTTGCTTCAGGCGTTCCTTGGTCTTCTTGATGCGGTCGTCGATCATGCGACGGTCCAGCTCGATCTGCGCCTCGCCGGGGCCGCCGCGCATGCCGATGCCGCCGCTTTGCCGCTCCAGGTGGCTCCAGCGCCGCACCAGGCGCGTGGCCAGGTATTGCAGCCGCGCCAGCTCGACCTGCAGCTTGCCCTCGTGGCTCTGCGCGCGGGCGGCAAAGATCTCGAGGATCAGTGCCGTGCGGTCGGCCACCGGCACGCCCAGCACCCTCTCGAGGTTGCGCTGCTGCGCGGGCGAGATGGCCTGATCGAACAGCACCGTGTGGGCCTGATGCGCCTGCACGAGAAGCTTGATCTCATCGGCTTTGCCGGAGCCGACGAACAGCGCCGCGTCGGGCGAAGGTCGGCGGGCAATGACCTTGGCGACGGGCGTGTCGCCGGCGGACTCGGCCAGCAACGCCAGCTCGTCCAGGCTCTCGTCGAAACCCTGTTTGGCGGAGTGCCGACCGAAATCGACACCCACGAGAATGGCGCGCGCCGCCTCGGAGGGCGGCGTCGCGGTGTGGGTAGACGTTGAGGACAAGGCGGCGGGAATCAGGCGTCCGCGGGGGCGTCGCCAGCGTGGAAGTTGACCGCGCGGCCCGGCACCACGGTAGAGATGGCGTGCTTGTAGACCATCTGCGTCACCGTGTTGCGCAACAGCACGACGTATTGGTCAAAGGATTCGATATGGCCCTGGAGCTTGATGCCGTTGACCAGGTAGATCGAGACGGGCACATGCTCTTTGCGGAGCAGGTTCAAAAAGGGGTCCTGCAAAAGTTGGCCTTTGTTGCTCATCGGTATGCTCCGAGTTTTCGGGAAGGTGGGGTACGGGTTGGACCTTAACACAGGGTTTTGCCGCACCCGGACATGACCCTAGGTCTTTTCGTCGAAGGGATTCTTCGAGGAACGCAGCTCTATCTTCAGCGGCGTGCCGACCAGCTTGTAGTGGGCACGGATGCGTCCTTCGAGGTAGCGCTTGTAGACCTCGGTGACGCCGTCCAGCGCATTGCCGTGGATGACGACGATGGGTGGGTTCTGGCCACCCTGGTGGGCGTAGCGCATCTTGGGCCGCGACACGCCCGAGCGCTTGGGCTGCTGGTGTTCCACGGCCTCCTGGATGAGGCGGGTCAGCACCGGCGTCGTCATCTTGCGGTAGGCAGACGCGTAGGCATCTGCCATGGCATTCCACAGCGCCGACAGCCCTGTGCGCTTCAGCGCCGAGATGTGGTGCATGGGCGCGAACTTCAGGAAGGCCAGCCGCTGCTCGATCTGGCGCTGCAGCGTCTCGCGCTGATAGCTGTCGACGGCATCCCACTTGTTGCAGGCCAGCACGACGGCGCGGCCGCTGTCGAGGATATAGCCGGCGATGTGGGCGTCCTGGTCGGTCACGCCCTGCGTGGCGTCCAGCAGCAGCAGCACGACATGGGCGTCGGCGATGGCCTGCAGCGTCTTGACGACCGAGAACTTTTCGATGGCCTCGAACACTTTCCCCTTGCGGCGCAGGCCGGCGGTGTCGATGAGCTTGAACTTCTGGCCATTGCGCTCGAAGTCCACCGAGATCGCGTCGCGCGTGGTGCCCGGCATGTCGAAGGCGACGAGGCGCTCTTCGCCGAGCCAGGTGTTGATTAGCGTGCTCTTGCCGACGTTGGGGCGGCCTGCCACGGCGAGGCGGATGACGCCATCCTGCTGCGGGCCGGCACCGAACTCTTCGCTGGCATCCTCGAAGGGCTCCAAAACGGCGTCCAGCAGGCTGCGGATGCCTTGACCGTGCGCCGACGAAATCGGGTGCGGGTCGCCCATGCCGAGCTCGTGGAACTCGTTCATCAACGGCGACTCGCTCATACCCTCGGCCTTGTTGACGGCCAAGTGCACACGTTTGTTGACGCTGCGCAGATAGCGGGCGATATCGCTGTCGTGGGCCGACAGGCCCAGGCGGATGTCGACGACGAAGATGACCGCATCGGCCTCGGCGACGGCCTGCTTCGTCTGCTTGGCCATCTCCTTGACGATGCCGGTGGAGCTGTCCGGCTCGAAGCCGCCGGTGTCGATAACGATGAACTCGCGGTCGCCCAGGCGGCCGTCGCCGTAGTGGCGGTCGCGCGTCAGGCCGGCGAAGTCGGCCACGATGGCATCGCGCGACTTCGTCAGGCGGTTGAACAGCGTCGACTTGCCCACGTTGGGGCGGCCGACCAGGGCAATCACAGGTTTCATTTCGTCGGTTTCACTCGGCCTTGATGGCGAACAGCCCGCCACCCTTGGTGACGAACAAGGCGGTATCGCCCAGCAGCGCCGTCGCGACAACGGGCGAGCCATCGGTGGTCAGGCGCGAGCGGGTCTTGCCGGTATCACGGTCCAGCAGGTGGACGTAGCCCTCGTAGTCGCCAATCAGCACCTGCTTGTTCAGGACCACCGGCACCGACAGCTTGCGCAGCTGGAACTGGTCGGCCGACCAGGCCAGGTCGCCATTGGCGAGCTTCCAGGCCGACAGGCGGTCCGATGCATCGCCGGCGACGACGACCTGGTCGTCCGCGCCGATGCCGTTGGTGCCGCCCACGACACGGTTCCACAGCGCGCTGCCGCGCTCGGCGTTGACGCAGCCCACGGCCGACTGGAAGGCGCGTGCGCAGATCGCTTCACCCTGGCGCACCGCCGGGCCGACCAGGTCGGCCAGACGCTCGACCTCATTGGTGCCGCGCGGCGTGGCGATGCTGGCCTCCCAGCGCAGCTGGCCCAGCAGCGGATCGACACCCGCCAATCGCGAGCCCTGGCCCACGATGAGCGTGTCCTTGTAAGCCGTCAGCACGCCGGCCTTGGACAACGTCAGCGGGTCGCCGGGGCGGCGCAGTTCCCAGATCTTGCGGCCGTCCAGCGCATCGAAGGCGATGACCTGGCGGTCCAGCGTCAGCGCGAAGACGCGCTCGCCCGCCACCAGCGGCGCAGCCACGACGGGGGTCGGCAGGGCCTTCTTCCAAGTCACGCGGCCGGCGTCCAGCACCACCAGTTCGTTGTCTCGGTTGACGACCGCCGCGAAGCGGCCGTCGCTGCCGACGCCTGCCAGCAGCTTGCCGCCAGCATTGCCACGCCACAGCTCGCGACCGTCGGCCGCAGCCAGCGCGCGCAAGGAACCGTCGCTGCCGGCAACCACGAAGCTGTCGCCCGGCGTCGCGACGCTGAGCGGGAAGGCGATGCCGTCACCCTTGCCGCTCCAGACCACGCGGCCGGTCGCAGGACCGGACAGCGTCTCCAGCTTTGCAGGCTGGGTCTTGGCGTCGCCAAACCAGGAGTTCCACGTCGAGCTGATCGTGGAGCAGCCCGACAGCGACGTCGCCGCCAGGGCGATCAGCGAGATCTGGACAAGGCGCTTCATTGCGCGGCTCCGGTGGTTTCGACGGCAGCGGGCACACCCAGCGTCGACAACTTGGCCTCGACGATGCGGCGGTAGTCCTGCTCCTTGGGCAGGCCGGCCAGCGACTTCTGGTACTGCGCCTTGGCTTCGTCGCGCTTGCCTTGCAGCAGCAGCGCGTCACCGCGGCGGTCCGCCACCAGCGCCTCAAAGTCCTTGGACTTGATCGCGTCCAGCGTCTTGCCGGCTTCGTCGTAGGCCTTGGAATCCAGTTGCAGGCCGGCCAGGCGCAAGCGGGCCAGGTCGCGGTAGGAGGCCTCGGAGCCATGTTCGGCGACCCAGGCGAGGCTCTGCTTGGCCTCGTCGGTCTTGCCCTTCTCCAGCTGCAGCTTGGCAGCCTGCAGGCCGGCCTGGGCCGCGAAGCCGGTGCCGCCGAAACGCGCCTTCAGGTCGCCCGCCGCGGCGGCGGCCTTGTCGGCATCCTGCGCGGCGAGCGCGCGGTCGAACTCGGCGTACATCGCGCCGGCCTGGGCGGCCTGGTCGCGCTGGTACCAGTTCCAGCCCTGCCAGCCCGCGTACGCGGCCAGCACGGCGGTGATCACCCAGGTGATGAGGCCGCCCCAGCGCTTCCAGAACGCCTTGAGCTGGTCGAGTTGTTCTTGTTCTTCGAGGTCGAGATGGGATGCCATGGAAAAAGGACAGCTGTGCGGGCAGGGCCCGGGATTATGCGGTGCGCAGTTCGGTGGCCCAGGCGGCCACGTCGGCTAGGGCGCGGGTGACTTGCTCGGCGCCGTCACGAAGCGGCTTCACCGCCACTTCGCCGCGCGCCAGCTCATCGCCGCCGAAGACCAGCGCGTAGCAGGCGCCAGAGCCGTCCGCCTTCTTGAACTGCGACTTGAACGAGCCGCCGCCGGCGTGCATCTGCACTTTGACCCCGGCAGCGCGCAGCGCCTCCAGCGTGGGCAGGATGCGCGGGAGGTCGGCCGGCTCGGGCACGACGGCGTAGACGTCGGGCGCGGCAGTGGACGCTTGCAGGTTCAGCGTCTCCAGCAGCAACAGCAGGCGCTCCAGGCCCATACCGAAGCCCACGCCCGGCGTGGGCTTGCCGCCCAGTTGCTCGACGAGGCCGTCGTAGCGGCCACCGGCGCAGACGGTGCCTTGCGAGCCGAGCTTGGTCGTCACCCACTCGAACACGGTCAGGTTGTAGTAGTCCAGCCCGCGCACCAGGCGCGGGTTGATGCGGTAGGCCAGGCCGACCGAATCCAGCAACGCCTTCACGCCGTTGAAGTGGGCCAGCGAGGCTTCACCGAGAAAATCCAGCAGCTTCGGCGCGCCTTCGGCCATGGCCTGCATCGCCGGGTTCTTGGTGTCCAGCACGCGCAGCGGGTTGCTGTACATGCGGGCCTTGGCTTCCTCGTCCAGCACGTCCTGGTGCTGCTCCAGATGGGCGATCAGCGCCTCGCGGTGAGCGCGGCGCTCGTCCGGCTGGCCAAGGCAGTTGATCTCCAGCGAGACGTCCTCGCCTTCCTTCAGGCCCAGCTCGCGCCACAGCGTGCGCGCCAGCAGGATGACCTCGGCGTCCACGTCCGGGCCGGCGAAGCCCAGCGCCTCGATGCCCATCTGATGGAACTGGCGGTAACGGCCCTTCTGCGGCTTCTCGCGGCGGAACATCGGGCCGACGTAGTAGAGCCGGCGCGGGCTGTCGCGCAGGTAGCTGTGCTCGATCATGGCGCGCACGACGCCGGCCGTGCCCTCGGGACGCAGCGCCAGGTGCTCGGCCTGACCGTGCTTGTCGGCGCGGTCTTCGAAGGCGTACATCTCCTTCTCGACGATGTCCGTCACTTCGCCGATGCCGCGCACGAACAGCGCCGTCGGCTCGACGATGGGCACGCGCACATTCTGGTAGCCGTAGCGCGCCAGCACGCTGCGCATCGTCGCTTCCAACGCCTCCCAGCGCGCCGACTCCGGCGGCAGGATGTCGTTCATGCCCTTCACCGCTTGCAGCGGCTGGACTTTCTTGGTCTCGCTCATGGGATCCAGGTTCAGGCCGTGGCCGTGGCGCCGAAGCGCTTCTCGATGTAGTTCTCGACCAGCGCGTGGAACTCAGCCGCGATGTTGTCGCCACGCAGCGTCAGCGCCTTCTCGCCGTCGATGAAGACGGGCGCCGCCGGCGCCTCGCCGGTGCCAGGCAGGCTGATGCCGATGTCGGCATGCTTGCTCTCGCCGGGGCCGTTGACGATGCAGCCCATGACGGCCACCTTCATCTCTTCGACGCCGGGGTACTTGTTGCGCCAGACCGGCATCTGCAGGCGCAGGAAGTCATCGATCTGCTTGGCCAGCTCCTGGAAGGTGGTGCTGGTCGTGCGGCCGCAGCCCGGGCAGGCAGTCACGCTGGGGTTGAAGTGGCGCAGGCCCAGCGACTGCAGGATCTCCAGGGCGACGACGACTTCCTGCGTGCGCGCCTCGCCCGGCTGGGGCGTCAGGCTGACGCGGATGGTGTCGCCGATGCCTTCCTGCGCCAGGATGCCCAAAGCGACCGACGACGCGACCGTACCTTTGGTGCCCATGCCGGCTTCGGTCAGGCCGAGGTGCAGCGCGTAATCGCAGCGGCGGGCCAGCTCGCGATAGACCGAGATCAGGTCCTGCACGCCGCTGACCTTGCAGCTGATGATGATGTTGTCCGGGTTCATGCCCAGTTCGGTCGCATAGGCGGCCGACGTCAGCGCGGACTCGACCAGCGCCTGGTACATGACCGGCTTGGCGCCCCAGGGTGTGGCACGGCGGGCGTTCTCGTCCATGAACTGCGCGAGCAGCTCCTGGTCCAGGCTGCCCCAGTTGACGCCGATGCGCACGACCTTGTCGTACTTCATCGCCGCCTCGATCATCTGGCCGAACTGCTTGTCCTTCTTCTCGCCCTTGCCCACGTTACCAGGGTTGATGCGGTACTTGGACAGCGCCTGCGCCATCGCCGGATACTCGGTGAGCAGGCGGTGGCCGTTGTAGTGGAAGTCACCCACCAGCGGCGTGTCGATGCCCATGCGGTCGAGCTGCTCGCGGATGTAGGGCACCTGCTCGGCCGCCTCGGGCGTGTTGACGGTGATGCGCACCATCTCCGAGCCCGCGATCGCCAGCTCCTTGACCTGGATGGCGGTGCCGATGGCGTCCACCGTGTCGGTGTTCGTCATGGACTGCACACGCACCGGCGCGTCACCGCCGACGGTGACGACGCGATTGCCCCACACCACACGGGCCTGGCGGCTCTTGCGAGGTGCAGGTGCGGCCTCGGGAATGATCCATTCGCTCATCAATTCAACTCCAGACGGGCGATGTTGTCTTTGGAACGGGCGGACAGGTCCAGCGCCGCGCCGCGCCATTCGATGCGCGTGCCGCTGACGTTGCCGATCCGCACCTTGTAGGGCGCCGCGCCGCCAAACACCTGCTGCTCGCCTGCGCCCAGCACGCGAGACAGCAAGGTCTGACCCTGGGCGTCGACGACCTCGACCCAGGTCTGCGACGTCGCGCTGATGCGCAAGGCCTGAGCCGCCGGCACGACCGGGGCCGGCGCAGGCTGGGCCACGACGGCGGGGGCTGCCCCTGGCGTTGCGACGGGCGCAACCCCAGGTGCTACAGCGGATGCCGGCGTCAGGACCGATGCGGGTGCTGGCGCAGAGGCCGGCGCCACCGGCGCCGCAGCAGCCACCAGCCCGGATGCGGGCTGCGCGGCGGGTGCAGCGACGAACTCCGCCGGCGCGCTGGCTGCGCCGCTGACGGCGGGAGGGAACGCGGGCGCGGCGACGGTGGCCGTGCCGGCATCGCCGGCGGGCAGCCAGCCAGCGGGGATCCAGTAGACCGCGGCAGCCGCCAGCAGCAGCAGGGCCGGACCCCAGACGACCGGGCGCGCCAGCAGGGCCAAGATGCCGCCGTCCACAGCACCGCCGCGCTCGCGGAAGGGCTGGTTCAATCCCGGGCGCACGTCGAACTCGCTGGAATTCACGCGCGGCAGCAGGGCCAACACCGGCGCCGCGTCGACCTTGAGCGCGCGGCACATCGCCGTTGCCAGCGCGCGGGCGAAGGTGGCGTCAGGCAGTTCGTCGTAACGGTCGCCTTCGAGCGACTCCAACTTGGCTTGCGGCACCTTCAGCATCACCGCCAGCGCGGCGATGTGCAGGCCCCGCTGCTGGCGGGCGTTCCTCAGCATGGCGCCGGCCGTCACGGGCTGGCTGGCTGATCCCTCGGACATGGATTGCATCGTCTCTTCTTGTCGTCGCCGCGGTGGCGGCCTTCAGTCGTAGCGGCCGGCGTCCAGCGCCTGCGTCTCGGGCGCCTGCGGGAACTTGCGGCGCAGGTGCTGGGCCAGATCGTCCACCGCAGCCGTGTTGCCCAGCTTGCGCTCGATGCGCAGCTGCAGCCACTGGCTCTGGGCGTTCAGCAACTCGGGCTGGTCGTTGACGCGCTTCACGTAGAAGCGCGCGCGCTGCAGCTCGCCATTGCGGAACAGCACTTCGGACAGGTTGATCGCCACCGCCGGGCTGGCCGGGTCCAGCTCGAAGGCGCGCGTCAGCGTCTTCTCGGCCACCAGCAGCCGGCCGGCGCGGGCTTCGCAGACGCCCTTGGCCAGCAGCGTGCGGGCCGGTGCGCGGTAGGTGGGCTGGGCCAGCGCCTGATCAAACAGCGAATCCGCCGCCTCCCAGCGCTGGCGCTGGCACAGGAACCAACCGTAGTTGTGCAGCGTGTCGGGGTCGCCCGGGTAGGCCGCCAGCGCGCGGCGGAAGCTGTCCTCGGCCAGCTGGTGATCGCCCATGGCCGCGTAGATGAGGCCGCGCAGGTTGACGGCCTCGCGCATCTCGGGCTTGGCCTGCTGCGCGAGCTTCAGCTCGTCCAGCGCGGTGGAGAACTGCCCGCGCGAGAAATAGCCCTGGGCCAGTTCGAGCCGGATGGCCGCGCGGCGGTCGGCATCGGTCTGGTCGGAGTCGGTCTTGATCTCGCGGTCCGCGGTGGGGGCGGTGCCGGTGGTGGCGCAGCCCGCGAGCAGTGCGGACAGCAGGAGGGGCAACAGTCGCTTCATCGAATCCTCGAAGGTAGCCACCAGGGCGTCAGGTGGATTTGGCCACCGTCACGGGGGCTCTGACCATGCGGATATGCGCGCGGGTGCGGTCCTGCACCTCGCCCGCCAGCTGGCCGCACGCGGCGTCGATGTCATCGCCGCGCGTCTTGCGCACGGTCGTCACGATGCCGGACTGGATCAGCACATCGGCAAAGGCCTGCACGCGCGCGTTGGTGCTGCGGATCAGGCCGGACGCCGGGAACGGGTTGAACGGGATCAGGTTGATCTTGCAATTCACCTGGCCCTTCAGCAGCCGGACCAGCTCGCGCGCCTGCTCCGGCGCGTCGTTCACCTCGTGCAGCATGCAGTACTCGAAGGTGATGAAGTCGCGCGGCGCCCTCTCCAGATAGCGGTTGCAGGCGTCAAGCAACTCGGCGATGAGGTACTTCTTGTTCAGCGGCACGAGCTGGTCGCGCAGGGGGTCCGTCGGTGCATGCAGACTGACGGCCAGCGCAACGGGGCAGTCCTCGCGCAGCCGGTCGATCATGGGTACGACGCCCGAGGTCGACACCGTCACGCGGCGGCGGCTCAGGCCGTAGCCATGGTCATCCAGCATGGTCTTCAACGACGGCACGAGCTGGTCGTAGTTCTGCAGCGGCTCGCCCATCCCCATCATCACGACGTTCGAGATGACGCGTTCGGTCGTGCCCTGCCGTTGACGCAGGTTGTGCTCGGCGAACCACAGCTGGGCCGTGATCTCGGCCGTCGTCAGGTTGCGGCTGAAGCCCTGGTGGCCGGTGGAGCAAAAGCGGCAGCCCACCGCGCAACCGGCCTGGCTGGAAATGCACAGCGTGCCGCGGTCGTCCTCGGGAATGAAGACAGCCTCGACCGCATTGCCGGCGCCGACGTCGAACAGCCACTTGATGGTGCCATCGGTCGACACATGCTCCGAGATCACCGGCAACGCGGTGATCTGGGCGCGCCCCTTGAGCTTGTCTCGAAGGGACTTGGCAAGGTCGGACATCTGCTCGAAGTCCGACGCGCCCTTCTGGTGGATCCAGCGGAACAGCTGGGTCGCACGGAATTTCTTTTCGCCCAGTTGCTCGCAGTAGGCGGCCAGCCCTTGCAGATCGAATCCGAGCAGGTTGACCGCATCCATGGCGAGCTCCCGGGCCGGGGTCACCGACCCCGTTGGGGTTTCTTAACGGCCGGCGTAGACGTTCATGCCGGGGAAGAAGAACGCCACTTCGACGGCGGCCGTCTCGGCAGCGTCGGAGCCGTGCACGGCGTTGGCGTCGATGCTGTCGGCGAAGTCGGCGCGGATGGTGCCCTTCTCGGCCTTCTTCGGATCGGTCGCGCCCATCAGGTCACGGTTCTTCAGGATGGCGCCTTCGCCTTGCAGCGCCTGGATCATCACCGGGCCGCTGACCATGAAGTTGACCAGGTCGTTGAAGAACGGACGGGCCTTGTGGACGGCGTAGAACTGCTCGGCTTCGACGCGCGACAGGTGCACCATTTTGGCGGCCACGACCTTCAGGCCGGCCGCTTCGAAGCGGGCGTAGATCTGGCCGATGACGTTCTTCGCCACGGCATCGGGCTTGATGATGGACAGGGTGGTTTCGATCGCCATTGAGTTCTCCTGAAGGGCTGTATTGGACAAAGCCTGCGATTGTAGCGGGCAGGGATGACCCTAGTGACGGGCCATCCGCCCGGAAGTCAACGCCGGCCTCCAAAGCCGCCGCCGGAGCGACCACCGCCGCCACCGCCCTTGCCGCCGCGGCCGCCACCTCCACCTCCACCACCGCCGCCGCGGCGCAGGAAGGCGTCGCCGCCGATGTAGCCCACGGAGGTCTGCATCGGATCCGGCTCGCGCTGGCCACCCGGCTGCTTCTTGCCGGGCTTTTGCGGGTGGTTCTGCTGGCTGCCGCCAGCGCCGAAGCCCTGCGGAATGCCGCGCTTGCCACCGGTCGCATGGCGACGGTCGAAGGTCTGCTCCAGCGGATTGACGTAGGCGGGAATGAAGCCATCGTCCTCCTCGTCGTCATCCCGGCGTTGCACCCGCTCCTCGCGCGGCGGGCGCGGCTGCTGCGGCTCCGGCGGCCGGCTCGGGCGCGGCCCCACGCCGCCGTGGCGGTCGTCGGAGCGACGCTTGTTGCGGTCCTTCCTGTCCTGCTGCTGCAGCGCGGCCGGCTGTTGCTGCGGCTGGCCGTTGTGAGAGCCATGGCCGGCGAGGCGGCGGATGATGCGCACATCGTCGTCGCCCAGTTCCACCCAGACGCCGCGCTTCAGGCCGCGCGGCAGCACCACGGTGCCGTAGCGGATGCGGATCAGCCGGCTGACGACCATGCCAACCGCCTCGAACAGCTTGCGCACCTCGCGGTTGCGGCCTTCCGTGATGACCACGCGGTACCAGCGGTTGGCGCCTTCGCCGCCGCCGTCCTCAATGCTCTTGAACGACGCGGTCTGGCCCTCGACGCTGACGCCTTCCAGCAGCCTGCTGCGCTGTTCGTCGCTCAGCGAGCCCAGCACGCGGGCCGCGTACTCGCGCTCGACACCGAAGCGCGGGTGCATCAGCTGATTGGCCAGTTCGCCAGAGTTCGTGAACAGCAGCAGGCCTTCGGTGTTGATGTCCAGGCGACCAACGGACTGCCACTTCTGGCCTTGCACACGCGGCAGCGAGCGGAACACGGTTGGCCGCCCCTCGGGATCGTTGAACGTGGACACCTCGCCAGTGGGCTTGTGGTAGGCCAGGATGCGCGGGTTGGGCGGCGAGATGCGCACGCGCACATCCTTGCCGTTGACGCGCACGCGGTCGCCGAACGAGATGCGCTGGCCCACGTGGGCCACCTCGCCATTCACCTCGATCTTGCCTTCGGCAATCCATTCCTCAATGTCACGGCGCGAGCCGATCCCGGCCTGCGCCAGCACCTTCTGCAGCTTGGGCGCGTCGGCCTCGGCGGCCAGCACACGCTTGCCTTCGCCGTCGACCGCACCGCCCTCGTCATCGGACTCGGGGCGCAGCGTCGGCGGCGCATCCGCCGGGCCTTCCGATTCCACATCCAGGTTGCCGGACAGCACGTCGGCGAAGCGCGCACCGGCGGCCTCGACCAGTTCGGGTGCCAGCACCGGGCCCGCAGGCTCGCTGCCGCCCTGCGCCTCGCCTACCTGACGCTCGCCGCGCTCCTTGCGGTTGCGCCGGCGGTTGCGGCCACGTCCACCACGTTCGCCGTCCTCACCCTCACCCTCACCCTGGACGCCTTCAGCGCCTTCAGCGCCTTCAGCCGCTTCGGCGCCTTCAGCCCCACCTGCCGCTTCTGCCCTTCCGGCAGCGTCACCGGGCGCGCTGCGGCCGTCCGCCGCGTCGTCGCCCAACGTGAACAGCGGCAGCGTGACGGGCGCCGCAGCGGTCTCCGGTTGCCCCTCGGCAGCCGAGACAGCGGCCTTGCGCGGCGCACGCTTGCGTGCCGGCGCCGGCCCTTCGGCGGAGTCGTCGGCCGGCTCCAACGGCAGCGCCGCGGCTTCGCCCTCCACATCAGCCGCCTTGCGTCGCGTGCGCTTGGCCGCGGGGACCGGCGCTTCCGGCGCGCCCTCCACGGCAGCGGGCACGGCGTCAGGGGCAGCCACCTTGGCCGTCGTGCGACGACGCTTGGGTGCGGCGGTCGCCTCGCCGTCGGCGGCAGGTGTCAGGGACTTGTCTTGTTCGGCAGCGTCGTTCATGCGGATTGGAGCGGGTTTTGCGGGGACGGATCGGAAGGATCGGGGAAATCGGAGGGGGGCAGCGCCGGCGTACCGTCGGCCCCGAAAAGGCTTTGCGTCGGCGCCTGGGCAGGCGCAACGACAGGGTCGGCAGTGGCGGCGTCGGTTGGCACGTCGGCCGCAGCCTCGATGGGCTCCTCGACGGCCGGCTCGGCTGCTGCCGGTTCATCACGCTCGGCGACGTCCAGCAACTGTCCTTGCAGCGCCTCGAAGGCCGGCGGTTCGGTGCCGACCTCCAGAGCCGGCAACTGATCCAGGCTCGCCAGGCCCAGGTCATCGAGGAAGGCCTTGGTCGTCGCGTACAGCGCCGGGCGGCCGGGCGTCTCGCGGTGGCCGATGGCGTCGATCCAGCCGCGGTCTTCGAGCTGCTTGATGATCTGGCTGGCGACGACGACACCTCGGATGTCCTCGATGTCGCCACGCGTCACCGGTTGCCGGTAGGCAATGATGGCAAGCGTCTCCAGCACGGCCCGCGAGTAGCGCGGCGGCTTCTCGGGGTGCAGCCGGTCGAGGTACTCGCGCAGCTCGGGCCGGCTCTGGAAGCGCCAGCCTGAAGCCAGCGCCACCAGCTCGACGCCCTTGCCGTCCCAATCACGGGTCAGATCGTCGAGCAGGCTGCGCACGCTGTCGGCACCCAGCTCGTCGGCAAACAGGCTGCGCATCTCGCGCAGCGTCAGCGGCTGCGAGGCACAGATCAGCGCGGTTTCGAGGACGCGCTTGGCATCCTGGGTATTCATGAACTCAACTTCGCACCCTCAATGGGTAGAGCTCTGGCGTTGGCCCCGCAGCTGCGCGCATCAAGCGTTCGTCAGGCTGCTGAGGCGGGTCTGGCGCCCTGCCCGGCCATCCAGAGGCCAGGCGCACCAGCGATTCGGTCGTCGGCTTCCGGATTCAACTGCGGTCCGGCGTGCGCTGCGCCCTCTCGGCACAACACGCTGACACGACAACCGGGATGCATTGTAGCCATGTCAGCCGGACAGCCCCGGCGCGCCGATTTCGGACCACGCCGCAGCCAGGTCTGCCGGCAATGGTGCGGTCAGGACAAGCGCCTCGCCGGTGACCGGGTGCCGGAACGAAAGCCGCGCCGCGTGCAGCGCCTGGCGAGACAGGCCCAGGGCCGCGGCCCCGCCGTACAGCGCGTCGCCCACCAGCGCGTGGCCGCTGTGCGTTAGGTGCACGCGGATCTGGTGCGTGCGGCCCGTGTGCAGCACGCAGTGCACCGCACTGACGGGTCGGCTCTGTACGCCGACTTTCACCTCGCTCACGCCCAGCGGGTACACGTCGGTGCGCGCCGGCTTGCCCAGGTTGGCCGGTGCGATGGCCATCTTGACGCGCGACACTGGATCGCGGCGCAGCGCCTGCTCGACGACGAAAGCCTCCTCGACGCGCCCCCAGGCCAAAGCCAGGTACTCCCGGTGCACCTCGCGGGCGGCGATCTGGCGGCTCAACGCCGTGACGGCTTCCAGCGTCTTGCCGACGACCATCAGCCCGCTGGTGTCCTTGTCCAGCCGGTGCACGATGCCCGCGCGCGGCAGCGTGGCGGCGGCCGCATGGCGGGCCAGCAGGCCGTTCATCAGCGTGCCCGACCAGTTGCCGGGCGCCGGGTGCACGACGAGACCGACCGGCTTGTCGATGACGGCCAGGTGCTCGTCCTCGAAGACGACGGCCAGCGCCATCGGCTCAGCGCGGAAGGCGCGGCTCTCGTCTGTGGGCTGCAGCTCGACCTCGACGCGCTGGCCAGCGCGCAGCCGCTGGGCCGGCTTGGCGAGCGGCCTGCCGTCGGCTGTCACACAGCCCCGCTCGATCAGCGACTGCAGGTGGTTGCGCGAAAACTCTGGCGCCAGTCCGGTCAGCCAGCGGTCCAGGCGCTCACCGTGACCGGCGGCATCGACCTCCGCACCGCGACGCTCGGGAGCGTCGTCGGCAGCGGCAAGTTCGCCCGCCTCGTCTTCCGGGTCCGGCAGACCCCCCGCCCTATACTCCGCGTCCATCGTTCCTTGTGACCAGCCGGCAGCATCGCCGTCGACTTCAGACATGTTTGTTGAGAAATTCAAGGCCGGCCGCATCGTCGCCGGCGCCGTGCTGATGGCTTTCGCGCTGGGCCTGAGCGGCTGTGGCTCCACGGCCAAGGAGGATCCAAACTCGCAGGCTGCACTGGACAAATTGTATGCAGACGCCAAGGACGACCTGAGCTCCGGCAGCTACGACCGCGCGATCAAGACGCTGGAGCGCATCGAAGGCCGCGCCGCCGGCACGACGATGGGTCAGCAGGCGACGCTGGATGTCGCCTGGGCTTATCACAAGACCGGCGAGCGCGCGCAGGCTGTGTCGACGCTGGACCGCTTCATCAAGCTGAACCCGTCCAGCCCGGCGATGGACTACGCCCTCTACATGAAGGGCATCGTCAACTTCAACGAAGACCTGGGTCTATTCGGCCGCTTGGCCAATCAGGACGTGTCCGAGCGCGACCAGCAGGCCTCGCGCGAGGCGCTGCTGGCCTTCCGCCAGCTCGTGGAGCAGTTCCCCGAATCCAAGTACACGCCGGACGCGACGCAGCGCATCAACTTCATCACCAACACGTTGGCGGCCTACGAGATCCACGTGGCACGCTACTACTACAATCGCAAGGCTTATGTGGCCGCGGCGAACCGCGCGCAGTCGGCCGTGGCCGAGTTCCAGTACGCGCCCGGCATCGAGGAAGCGCTCTACATCATGGGCGAGAGCTACGACAAGCTGGGCCTTGCGCAGCTGCGCGACGACGCGCGTCGCGTGCTGGACAAGAACTTCCCCGACAGCCAGTACGCCAGCGGCGGCGGCAAGCGCAAGAAGCCTTGGTATCAGCTGTGGTGAACTGAACAAGAACGGGCCTCTTCAGGCCCGTTCTTCATTGAGCAGCTGCAGCCAGGCCAGCGCTTCGGCCTCGTTGGCGACGGGCGTCATCGGCGGCAGCGCTCCGCGCAGGCGGCGGCCGTAGTTCATGCCCGCCATGCGCGGGTCGCATACCACCAGCAGGCCGCGGTCGGTCTCGGTGCGGATCAGCCGGCCCGCGCCCTGCTTCAGCGCGATGGCGGCCTCGGCGACGAAGTACTCCGAAAACGCGTTGCGGCCCTGCGCCTCCAGCCGCTGCACGCGTGCCTCCACGAGCGGGTCGTTGGGCGGCGGGAACGGCAGCTTGTCGATGACGACGCATTGCAGCCCGTCGCCCGGCACGTCGATGCCCTCCCAGAAGCTGGCCGAGCCCAGCAGCACCGAGCGCGGGTTGTCGATGAAGCGCTGCAGCAGCACGCGCTTGGGCGCCGCCCCCTGCTGCAGCACTGCGATGTCGTCGCCGCCCTCCTCGAAGCGCTCGCGCAGCGCGTCGCCCACGGTTTGCAGGTTGCGCAGCGTCGTTGTCAACACGAAGGTGCGACCGCCCAGCGCACGCGCCAGGCGTGACGCGAGCAGCGCGACGCTGGGCGGGTGGGTCGGCTCGCTGGGCTTGGGAAAGCCGCGCGGCACGTACAGCCGCGCATGCGCCGGGTAGTCGAACGGGCTGCCGACGCGCAGGATCTCGGCGTCGGTCAACCCGGCCGGCTCGGTGAACCAGGTCAGACCGTCGTCGTCGCCCAGCGTGGCGGACGTGAACACCCAGGCCTTGGGCACGCCCTCAAGCTGCTGCTGCATCGCCTCGCGTATGTCCAGCGGCGACTCGACCAGCCGCGCGCCGTGCGGGCTCAGGTCTATCCAGCGCACGTCACCTGGATCGGGCTCGGCGGCAAACACCTTGGCCAGGTCACGCAGTTGCTGCGCGCGCTCGCACAGCCGCGCGAAATCCGGCGCCGCCTCGCGCACGGCGGTCAACGCCTCCAGTGCCGCAGCACAGGCCGTCTCGACACCGGCCAGCGCGGTCGCAAAGGCCGGCTGGTGCGCACGCTCCTTCCAGCCCAGCTTCAGCGTGCCGCGCAGTTCGCGGCCTGCCGTGGCCAGCGGGCCAGCGGCGGCCAGGCGCAGCTCGCGCGCTGCTTTCTCGACACCGGCATGCAGCGCCTGCCAGTCGTGCACGCCGCGCGGATGGGCCAGCCCTTGCGCCAGCGTGTCGCGCGCGAAGTCGATCAGCTGCGACGTGCCCAGCACGGTGCCGAGGAACTGCACGCCCGCCTCGGCCAGCTGATGGGCCTCGTCGAAGATCGCGATCTCCACACTCGGCAGCAGCTCCGCCACGCCGGTGTCACGCAGCGTCAGGTCGGCGAAGAACAGGTGGTGGTTGACCACCACCACGTCGGCCTCCATCGCCTCGCGACGCGCCTTGACGACATGGCAGGCCTTCCAGTCGGGGCACTCCTGCCCCAGGCAGTTCTCGCGGCTGGAGCTGACGATGGGGATGATGGGCGCGCGCTCGTCCAGCCCGTCGATCTCGGCGAAGTCGCCGCTCTTGGTGATCTGCGCCCAGCGCTCGATGCGCGCCAGCGACAGCGCCGTGCGCCGGTCCGGGAACTCGCCGGAAACACGCGCCTCCTTCATGCGGTGCAGGCACAGGTAGCTGCCGCGCCCCTTCAGCAGCGCCAGCCGCAGCGGGGTCTGCAGCGCCTGGGTCAGACGCGGCAGGTCGCGCAGAAAGAGCTGGTCCTGCAGGCTCTTGGTGGCGGTGCTGATCAGCGCGCGGCTGCCGGACAGCAGCGTCGGCACCAGGTAGGCGAACGTCTTGCCGACACCGGTGCCGGCCTCCACCACGAGCGCCTGGCGCCGGCTCAGCGCGCGCGCCACGGCGCGGCTCATCTGCAGCTGCGGTTCGCGCGGCTTGTAGCCGCGGTCCAGCCGCGCCAGGGGGCCACCGGCGTCGAACGCGGCCTCCACGGCCTGGGCCAGCTCGTCGGCGGCAGGAGCAGGCTGGGGCGTGGCCTGGTCGAGCTGGTCCAGCCAGTCGTCGAGGTCAGGCGGGTTCATCAGGCGTGGTTTCGAGTTCCAGCCGGGCGATCATGTCGCGCAGCGCTAGGCGGCGCTTTTTCAGACGCTGCACGGCCAGCTCGTCCACCGGCGCCTGATCGGCCAGGCGGTCGATGGCCGCGTTCAGCTCCGCGTGCTCCATGCGCAGTTCGATGAGCCGCCGCGTCAACGAGTGAAGTTGTTCATCCATTCCGGGGGTTACAAGTGCGCGTCGCAGCGGAGCAGAGCGAGCGGACCAGTATAGTTTTCGCCATGCCGCCTCCCACCGCCGCCGGTTTCCGAATCAATGCCGCCACCGGCACTCATCGCGGTGACCGCGCCTATCAACAGGACCAGGTGGCCGTCATTGCGCACCCTCGCATCGAGGGCTGCGTGATGGGCATCGTGGCCGACGGCATGGGCGGCAAGAGCGGCGGCCGCAAGGCGGCTGACCAGGTCATCCTGACCGCACGTCAGCTGTTCGAGCGCTACTCGCCCGAGGACGAATCGCCCGCCGAGCTGCTGGGTCAGATCGCGTCCGAGGCTCATCTGATGATCAAGCTGACGGCCATCTCCGCCGAGGAGGAGCCGCACAGCACCATCGCGGGCTTCGTCGTCACCAGCGACCGCTGCGTGCACTGGATGCATTCCGGCGACTCCCGCATCTACTGGTTCCGCGGCGCCCGCCTGGTGAAGCGCTCGATGGACCATTCCTACGTGCAGCGCCTCGTCGACGAAGGTCAGCTGACCGAGGCCGAGGCCAGCACGCATCCACAGAGCAACCTGCTGACCGCCTGCCTGGGCACGACGCAGGACCCGACCTCCACCTCAGAGCGCTTCGAGGACCTGGAAGTCGGTGACACGCTGATGTGCTGCAGTGACGGGCTGTGGCACTACTTCACGGCGCAGGAGCTGGGCAGCGTGCTCTACAGCCTGCCGCCGCGCGAGGCGGCGGAGCTGCTGGTCAGCAAGGCCCGTCAGCGCGCCCGCGGCGGCGGCGACAACCTGTCCATCGCCATCGTCAAGCTCGAAGCGCTGGACTGAGCGCGGCGTCCACCGTCGCCATCACCTCGTCGACGCTGCACCATCCGCCCTCGTCGCGGCGCAGCAGCGTCACCGTCGAGCCCCACGGCGCCCAGCGCCTCGGGTCCGTCGGCCCCAGCACACTGAGGAGCCGCGCGCCCACGCCCGCCGCCATGTGGGCCGGCCCGGTGTCGTTGGACACCACCACACCGGCCAGCTGCAGCAGAGCGTTGTAGACGCCCAGACTTATGCCTTCGAGTCGCTCCACCTGCGGGTAGAGCAGCTGGGCGCCCTCAACCTCGGCCGGCCCGGGCACGATGACGACCTGCCGCCCTGCCGCGTGCAGCCGCTGCACGAACTCCGGGAAGGCCGGCCAGCTGCGGTCCAGAAACTCCACCTGCCCGTTCGCGAACGGGCAGATCAGCACGAACCGGCCAGGTAGGATGCCCTGTGGCTTCAGCAACGCCTGCGCTGCATCGCGCTGCGCCTGTGTGACCGTCATGCCGATGTCCGCCGGCGGCTCGGCTTGGATGCCCAGGAAGTCGCACGCCAACTCCCAGTACTCGACCAGCGTGTGCCTGCCGGCGCGGCGCGGGTGCCCCCGGCGCATCAGCCAGGTGCGGCCGTCGCCCGCATGGCCCTCGGCCTGCAGTCCCGCCAAGCGGGCATCCAGCGCGGCCGAGAAAGCGTAGGGCAACAGCAGCATGTTGGCGCGCCGGTCGAAGCCGGGGTCTTGCGCCTTCAGGCGCTGCCGCAGCTCACGCAGCTGCGCGACGCGGTCGCTGAGCTTGGCGGGCCGCACGTGCACCGACCAGCCTTCAGCCTCCAACAGCCCGCGCGCCCACCCTTTGCCGACCAGCTCCAGCCGGTAGCCATGCTGGGCCAGCAGGCGCAGCGCGGGCAGGCTCAGCACCGTGTCACCGACGAAGTTGCGCAGACGCACGATCAGGGGTCGTTCCGACGGGCTGGACAGGGAAGTGGCTTCTATCATCCGCAGCTCTTGAAAGAGCGCGGAATTCTGCCTGCGCGAGCACCTCCACCATGCCCGAGATCACCCTGCCCTCTGCCGCCGAAGTGATCGCCGCCCACGACGCGGCGCTGACCTCGGCACCCGTGACCGTCGAACCCGACGACCTGCGCGGCTGGATCGCCGCCAACCACTTCCACAACCGCAGCCTGTGGGCCCAGGAGGATCTCGCCCGCCGCAAGCTGGCGCCCGACGCCGAGATCGTCGCCAACAAGCGTGCCATCGACCGCCACAACCAGCAGCGCAACGACGCCATCGAGCGCGTGGACGAATTCCTGCTGTCGGCACTGGGCTTGGTGGACCCCGCCACCCTCACCGCCGCCCTGCCGCGCAGCACGGTGGCGCCGGGCGCGCGGCTGAACAGCGAGACGGCCGGGTCCATGCTGGACCGCATCTCCATCCTGGGGCTGAAGATCGCCGCCATGCGCGAGCAGACACTGCGCACCGACGTGGACGACGCGCACCGGGAGAGCTGCGATGAGAAGCTGCAGCGCCTCTCGCAGCAGCGTCTCGACCTGGGCGCCTGTTACGACGAGCTGCTGGCCGACGCGCGCGCTGGCCGCGCGTATTTCAAGGTCTACCGCCAGTTCAAGATGTACAACGACCCGCGGCTGAACCCGGCACTGGTGGCGGAGTCCAAGTGATCCCGACACGCTTCGCGGCCAATCTGGATTGGCTGTATGCGGAGCACGCCTATCTGGATCGCGGCGCGGCGGCGCTTGCCGACGGGTTTGGCTCGGTCGAGCTGCAGCAGCCGCATCTGCATGACATCGACGTGCTCGCAACGCGGCTGGCGGGCCTGCGCATCGCCCTCATCAACGCGCCCGCCGGCGACTGGGCGGCGGGCGAACGCGGTTGTGCGGCACTCGCAGGCCACGAGGCGGCGTTCCGCAGGCAAATGCTGCACGGCCTTGCGCTGGCGGCCCGGCTCGGGGCGCCGCGTGTGCACGTGCTGTCCGGCCTCGCCGACGACACGCCCGCCACGCGCGCGACCTGGCTTGCCAACCTAGACTGGGCCGCCAGCCAGACGCCGGACGGGGTCACGTTGGTGATCGAGCCCATCAACCGCCGCGACATGCCGGGCTACTTCCTGCACAGCCAGGCCCAGGCACTGGAGCTGCTGGCGCAACTGAACTCGCCCCGCGTGAGGCTGCAGCTGGACCTGTACCACTGCCGCGTGGCGGAGGGCGAATCGCTGAGCCACCTGAAACGGGCGCTGGAGCTTCAAGTGCTCGGCCATGTGCAGCTGGCCGGCGAGGTCGGGCGCCACGAGCCTCGGGCGGGCGAATACGCCGCCGAGCTGGCGCTGCTGGACGATCGACGCTGGGCCGGCAGCGTGGGGCTGGAGTACCGCCCCCGTGCCGGTACGTCCGCCGGGCTGCACTGGCTCAGCGCGGCAGGCGCGCGCTGATCAGGCCGTGCAGCGCCTCGGCCAGCGCGCGGCGGTCCTGGCCTGGTGAAGGCACCACTGGCAGGACCTGCACGTCGACACACAGCCCGCGCGCCGCCGCGATGCGCCACAGACTCTGGACCAGAGTGGTGTCACCGATGAACTGCGCCGCAACGCTGAAGGGCTGGCCGGGTTCATGCCAGCGCAGCACCAGCGGCAGCACCGGCGCCTGGGTGGACACCGCCGCTTGCAGCAGGTTGGCGTGGAAGGGCAATAGCGCTGATCCGGCACCGGTCGTGCCTTCGGGGAAGACGGCCACGCAGTCGCCCGCCTGCAGCGCAGCAGCTGTCTGGTGAACGACGCGCAGCGCGTCGCGCTTGCTGGTGCGCTCGATGAAGAGCGTGCCCACGCCCTCTACCAGTGCGCCGACCAGCGGCCAGTGCTTCACGTCGGACTTGGACACGAAGCGCGCCTGCGGCAGCACCGCATGCACGGCCGCGATGTCGAGCCAGGACACGTGGTTCGCAACGACCAGGTGTCCTCCCGCCAGCGGACGACCGTGGCAGGTCAAGGTGATGCCCAGCAATCGCAGCGTCTTGGCCGACCACCACTGGATACGCTGGTGCTTCTCCGCCGACGTCAGCTGCACGAAGCGGCGCTTGACGATCCACAGGCCGTGCAGCACATGCGGCACGAGGCGCACCAGGCGCCCGGCCGCCAGCAGGCCATTCATGCCGCCTCGTAGGCGATGTGACCGGCCACCAGCGTGGCGCGCACGCGCGCCGGCAGCTCGAAGCCACTGGACGCGTAGGCGAACGGCGTGTGCTTACCCTGGCTGGCCAGTTGCTCGGGCGTGACCGCCCAGCTGGACTTGGCGTCGAACACGCAGACATCGGCCACGCCGCCTTCCACGAGGCGGCCGGCGCTGGCTGCCAGCGACCCGAGCGCCGGGCCCATGACGCGAACCGGCTCGGATGTGACCACCGCCAGCGCGCGCTGCAATGGCAGGCCCGCGTCCTGCGCCCAGCGCATGGCCAGGCTGAGCAGCAGCTCCAGGCCGGTGGCGCCCGGCGTGGCCTCGGCGAAGGGCACGGCCTTCTCGTCGGTCGTCACGGGCATGTGGTCGGACACCAGCGCGTCGAGGGTGCCGTCGGCGAGGCCGGCGCGCAGCGCGTCGCGGTCGCGGCCCTGGCGCAGCGGCGGCGTCAGTCGCATCGCGGAGTCGAAGTAGCCGATGTCCACGTCGCTGAGGTGCAGCGAGTTGATGGACACGTCGGCCGTGACCGGGAGGCCTTCGCGCTTGGCCGCGCGCAGCAGCTCCACACCGGCGGCGCTGGAGATGCGGCACAGGTGAACACGCGCACCGGTGCTGCGCATCAGCTCGAACAGCGTGTGCATGGCCACGGTCTCCGCGCTGACGGGCACGCCGGACAGGCCCAGCCGGGTGGCGACCGCCCCGCTGGCGGCCACGCCGCCGCCCAGCCAGGCGTCCTGCGGGCGCAACCAGACGGTGTAGCCATAGGTGGCCGCGTACTGCAGCGCACGGCTCAGCACCAGCGTGTCCTTGATGGGCACCTCAGCCTGCGAGAAGCCGATGCAGCCGGCCTCGGTCAGCTCGGCCATCTCTGTCAGCGCGGCTCCGCTCAACTGGCGCGTCAGCGCGCCGAGCGGGAACAGCCGGCAGCGGCTCAGCTTGCGAGCGCGGAACTTCAGCATCTCGACGAGGCCGGGCTCGTCGAGCACGGGGTCGGTGTCGGGCGGGCAGACCAGGCTGGTCACGCCACCGGCAGCTGCAGCGGCCAGTTCGCTTTCCAGCAGGCCTTCGTGCTCGTGGCCGGGCTCGCGCAGTCGGGCGCACAGGTCGACGAGGCCGGGGGCAACGACCAGGCCGGTGGCGTTCAGGGTGCGGTCGGCGGTGAAGTCGCCGACCTCACCCAGCTTGACGATGCGGCCGTTGGCGATGGCGACGTCGCCGGTGCGGTCGAGGCCGGAGGCGGGGTCGATGAGACGACCGTTCTGGATCAAGATCTTCATGCTCATGCCTCGTTGCCAGCCAGGATGGCCATGACGGCCATGCGCACCGCGATGCCGAATGTCACTTGGGGCAGGATCACGCTGCTCTTGCCGTCCGCCACTTCGGATGCGATTTCCACGCCGCGGTTGATGGGGCCGGGGTGCATGACGATGGCGTCCGGCTTGGCGAGCGCCAGCTTCTCGGGCGTGAGGCCGAAATTCTTGAAGAACTCGCCGCTGCTGGGCAGCATCGCGCCGCTCATGCGCTCGTTCTGCAGGCGCAGCATGATGATGACGTCGGCGTCCTTCACGCCCTCTGCCATGTCGTGGCACACGCGCACGCCCATGTCGCGCAGGTCGCCCGGCACCAGCGTCTTAGGGCCGACCGCGCGGATCTCGGGCACGCCCAGGATGCTCAGCGCATGGATGTCGCTGCGGGCGACGCGTGAGTGCACGATGTCGCCGACGATGGCCACCGTCAGGTTGCGGAAGTCCTTCTTGAAGTGCCGGATGGTGTACATGTCCAGCAGCCCCTGCGTCGGGTGCGCATGCCGGCCGTCACCGGCGTTGACCACGTGCACGTGCGGTGCGCAGTGCTGAGCGATCAGGTAGGGAGCACCGCTCTCGCTGTGGCGCACGACGAACATATCCGCGTGCATGGCGCTGAGGTTGGCGACGGTGTCCAGCAGCGTCTCGCCCTTGGCGGTGGAGCTGCGCGCGATGTCCAGGTTGATGACGTCCGCGGACAGGCGCTTGGCGGCGATCTCGAAGGTGGTGCGGGTGCGCGTGCTGTTCTCGAAGAACAGGTTGAACACCGACTTGCCGCGCAGCAGCGGTACCTTCTTGACCTCGCGGTCGTTGACAGACAGGAAGCTGCCGGCCGTGTCCAGGATCTGCTCGATGACCGCGCGCGGCAGGCCTTCGATGGACAGCAGATGGATCAGCTCGCCATGCTTGTTGAGTTGGGGGTTTCGTTTGCTGAGCATCACAGGACTCCCTCAGGGCCGACCCAAGGGCGGCCGAAGCCTGCGCGGGGGGCGGTGAACGAAGTGAACGTGGGGGCCATTACTTCACCTCGAACGCGAATCGTCGGTCTTCGTTGCGCACCAAGCGCAGGCTCTGGTTGGCGTCGAGCGTCACCCGGGCGGCCGAGAAGGCCGCCTCGATGGGCAACTGACGCCCGCCGCGGTCGACCAGCACCGCCAGCTGCACGCACGCCGGGCGGCCGAAGTCGAAGAGCTCGTTGATGACCGCCCGCGTCGTGCGGCCGGTGTAGAGCACGTCGTCGATCAACAGGATGTCGCGCCCATTCACCTCGAACGGCAACGTCGTGTGGTCGGCCTTGGCGAGGCCACGCGAGCCGAAGTCGTCACGATGCAGTGCGCTGGAGATGGTGCCTGCAGCCACGCCGAGATCGGCTGCCAGCCGCTCGGCCAGCCAGGCGCCGCCGCTCCAGATGCCCACCAGGGCGGTGTCGGCGGTCAGCAGTCGCTGCACGCCTTTCTTCAGCTCAAGGTACAGGCCTTCAGCGTCCAGCTTGAGGTCGCTCATGGGTGCTCTCTGAAAAATTGTTCGAGGATCAGCGCGGCGGCCGCCGCATCCACGTCGTGCGCGCCTTGGGCCTCGGCCTCAACGCTGGTGTAGCGCTCGTCGACCTCGAAGACCGGCAGGTGGTAGCGCCCGCAGAGACGGCGGCCGAAGTTCTGCGCCTTGGCGGTCATCTCGTGCGGCGCCCCGTCCGGATGGCGTGGGACACCGATGACCAGGGCGTCGGGCTGCCAGGTCTTGATGAGCGCCGCGATGGCCTCGAAGTCGCCGCCCCTGATGGTGCCGCGCGGCTCGGCCGCTGCCAGCAGGCGAGTGCCGCTGGCCACGCCAATGCGGCGCAGGCCGAAGTCGAAAGCAAGAAAGGATTGAAGCAGGGAAGGCGATGCCACTGCGGCCATCACGCGTGACCTGCATCGGCGCTGAGCATGCGCGGGTCCACGCCCAGGAGCGCAAGCGCGCGCTCGTAGCGCAGCTCCACCGGCGTCTCGAAGATGATGGCGGGGGAAGCGTCCACCGTCAGCCAGCCATTGCGGCCGATCTCTTCCTCCAGCTGGCCCGCGGCCCAGCCGCTGTAGCCCAGCGTCACCAGCAACCGCTTGGGGCCCGCGCCATTGGACAGTGCCTCCAGCACATCGCGGCTGGTGGTCATCTCCAGCCCGCCCGGCACGGCCAGTGTCGCGTTGTAGTGATTGCCCTCGGCGTCCAGCGGCTCGTGCAGCACGAAGCCCCGGTCGGTCTGCACCGGGCCGCCATAGTAGACGGGCGTCTCCGCCAGTGGATCCGCCGGCGGGCTCAACTCCACCTTCTCGAACAGCGTACCCAGCGTCAGCGTGGTCGGCTTGTTGACGACCAGCCCCAACGCACCGTTGTCGTTGTGCTCGCACAAGTAGACGACCGTTCCTGCGAAAGCCTCGTCAGCCATGCCGGGCATGGCGATGAGGAACTGGTTGATCAGGGAAATCCGTTCGGCAGCCATGGAAGGCATTTTATTCTGCGAGGCATGACCTCCTCCGATGAAGCTGTTGACCGTGCCCTTGTCTGGTTCCGCCGCGACCTGCGCGTGGATGACAACGCCGCGCTCCACCACGCCCTGAAGCGGGCCAAACAGGTGTTCTGCATCTTCGTGCTGGACCGCGACATCCTTGAGGCCCTGCCACGGGAGGACCGCCGCGTGCAGTTCATCCTCGAGGCGTTGCAAGTGCTGGACGACGACTTGCGCCGGCTGGGCGGCGCGCTGATCGTGCGGCATGGTTTCGCGTCCGACGAGATACCGCGGCTGGCCGCCGAACTAGGTGCACAGGCCGTCTTCGCGAATCACGACGACGAGCCACAGGCACTCAAGCGGGATGCCTTGATCGCAGAGTTGCTCGGCAGCTTCAACGCGAAGATGCAAACGTTCAAGGATCACGTGATCTTCGAGCGCCGTGAGGTCATGACGGCTGCGGGCGGCCCGTATGGCGTGTTCACGCCGTACAAGAACGCATGGCTGAAGAAGGTCGATGCGTTCTATCTGCGCAGCTATCCGGTTGAACGACATGCAAAGGCCCTGGCGAAGACCCCATCAGCCAATGGCGTGCCCCAGCTGAGCGATATCGGCTTCAAACCAGGCGGGCTCATCGCCCACGTCGGCAAAGGGAGTCGCGGCGCCGAGGCGCTGCTGGACGACTTTCTCGAACGAATCCAGGACTACGACAAGAAGCGAAACTTCCCCGCCGTCAAGGGCCCCAGCTATCTCAGCACGCACCTGCGCTTCGGCACAGTGTCCATCCGACGACTCGCGCGCATTGCGCACGAGATGATGCAGGGCGGCGACCACGGCGCCGAGGTCTGGCTGTCCGAACTGATCTGGCGAGACTTCTATCACCAAGTCATGCACCACCATCCGCACGCGATGAGTGCGGCCTTCCGCCCTGAGTACGATGCCATCGTCTGGGAAGCGGGGCCTCGAGCCGATCGCCTATTCGACGCGTGGTGCGAAGGCCGCACCGGCTACCCACTCGTGGATGCGGCCATGCGCCAGCTCAACCAGACCGGCTACATGCACAACCGCCTGCGGATGGTGACGGCCAGCTTCCTCACCAAGGATCTGGGGCTGGACTGGCGCCGCGGCGAAGCTTATTTCGCAGCGCAACTGCTGGACTTCGATCTGGCCGCCAACAACGGCGGTTGGCAATGGGCAAGCAGCAGCGGTTGCGACGCGCAGCCGTACTTCCGCATCTTCAACCCGACAGCGCAAAGCGACAAGTTCGACGGACAGGGTAAGTTCATTCGCCGCTACTGCCCTGAGCTGGCCTCACTGGACGACCGAGCCATCCACGCCCCATGGGCGCGAGCGCCGCTCGAAATGCAGGGGATCGACTACCCCAAACCCATCGTCGACCATGCTGAAGCGCGAGAGCAGACGCTGAGGCGTTATGGGGTCGTCAAGGGCAAGACAACTTGAGGTGCCTGCACTGCTTGGGGGTTGGCAAGAGATGCGTGGCGATGGCACACCTGACGAGAAGATTCGGCGCAGAAGCCACGACGCCACCAAACCAGCGATTGGAACCAGGCGACCACTGCCGCTCTGTCAGTTGCGTTCCGAATTCCCAAAAGCAAAACCCCCACCATCTTTCAATGGTGGGGGTTGGCTCAATAAATAGCCTGACGATGACCTACTTTC
>NZ_JBIGHY010000048.1:0-347 GCF_043555865.1 Pelomonas dachongensis | reverse complement strand
CTCGGACCAGGGCATGCGCCGGCCAAGAACCGCGAGCGGGTGGCGGGGATCCACCATGCCATCCAGCCGTGCGCGGAAGAAGTCGTCGGTCGCCATCGCCAGTTCTCCAGAACTCCCAGAAATCAATAGCTATTGCATTTGATTCTGGGAGTTCTGACCATCGGCATTCACCCCGCATCGCTAGTGTTCATGCGGGTTCCGGGCGTTTTGCAGGGCCGACTACTTGGCCTTGACCGCCGTATGGACGGCCTTGCTGGCAGCGGCTATGGCGGGATTCAACAGCGCCATGAACTTCAATCCCGAACTATCGCGTCAGCCGGTGCTTCACCAGACATGACCCGCCGCTG
>NZ_JBIGHY010000047.1:0-347 GCF_043555865.1 Pelomonas dachongensis | reverse complement strand
CTCGGACCAGGGCATGCGCCGGCCAAGAACCGCGAGCGGGTGGCGGGGATCCACCATGCCATCCAGCCGTGCGCGGAAGAAGTCGTCGGTCGCCATCGCCAGTTCTCCAGAACTCCCAGAAATCAATTGCCATTGAATTTGATTCTGGGAGTTCTGACCATCGGCATTCACCCCGCATCGCTAGTGCTCATGCGGGTTCCGGGCGTTTTGCAGGGCCGACCAGGTAGCGCCGGGCCACCTCGTCAGGCATCTGCGGCAGGTACTTGATGTCGATGTGAACGAAGCCCGGCTCGTAGTCCTTGAAGGTCTTGGTGGGCGGCGCCGCCTCGCCAGCGGCCTCACGGGCT
>NZ_JBIGHY010000046.1:0-348 GCF_043555865.1 Pelomonas dachongensis | reverse complement strand
ATGTCTATGTGGGCAGCACCAAGGCGGGCGAACGGGTTTTGGCGTGGCTCAGGAAGCTATACGGCAAGCTGAAGCGTCAGGTCAATGAAGCCAAGAGTGCCGTGTGCAGCGCCTTCGGGCGCAAGTTCCTGGGCTACGAGCTCTGGGTCTCCAAAGGGCGCGAGGTGAAATGCGCAGTGGCCTCCAAGGCACTGGGTAACTTCAAAGCGCGGATCCGAGAACTCACCAGCCGCTCGGGCGGACGCAGCATGGAGCAAGTGGTGCAGAGGCTGCGGCCCTACCTGCTGGGCTGAAAGGCGTACTTCGGCATGGCGCAAACGCCAAACGTCTGGCGCACGCTGGACGAGT
>NZ_JBIGHY010000045.1:0-353 GCF_043555865.1 Pelomonas dachongensis | reverse complement strand
GGCGATGGCGACCGACGACTTCTTCCGCGCACGGCTGGATGGCATGGTGGATCCCCGCCACCCGCTCGCGGTTCTTGGCCGGCGCATGCCCTGGTCCGAGATCGAAGCGTCACTCGCCCCGCTGTTCGCCCGCAAGGCCCGCATGGGCAAGTCCCGCGAGGACGCCGACATGTTTGGCCCCACCTTGGTGGTGGCCGCCGGCGGCGTGAGCCGTGCGGGCCGCCCGCGGCTGCCGATCCGGTTGATGGTCTCGCTGCTGTACCTCAAGCACGCCTTCAACGAGAGTGACGAATCCGTCGTTGAGCGCTGGTCGGAGAATGTCGTTTGGCAGCTCTTCAGCGGCATGGAGTACT
>NZ_JBIGHY010000044.1:0-364 GCF_043555865.1 Pelomonas dachongensis | reverse complement strand
CTACGAGTTCGGCGTCAAGGTCAGCTTGGCCGTGGCGCACAAGAGCGGCCTGATCGTGGGTGCCCGCAGCTTCCCCGGCAACCCGTTCGATGGCCACACACTCAGCGCCCAGCTCGAGCAGACGAGCTCCTTGATGCAGGATCTCGGCGTCAAGCCCAAGGTAGCCGTCGTCGACCTGGGCTACCGCGGTGTCGATGCCGACATCACCCCGGTGGAGCTCATCCACCGAGGGAAGTCCAAGTCCTTGAATGCGCAGCAAAGGCGCTGGCTCAAGCGCCGCCAGGCGATCGAGCCGACCATCGGCCACACCAAGCACGACCACCGGATGGACAAGTGCTGGCTCAAGGGCAGCGAGGGCGACGCT
>NZ_JBIGHY010000043.1:0-368 GCF_043555865.1 Pelomonas dachongensis | reverse complement strand
GGTCGCGCCGTTTCCGGTCAGCCTCCTGGCGCCGGTCAACGACGTGAGGGATGTAGCCGTACGCCTCGATCGTGCGAATGTGCTCCCGGCCGCGATAACCCGCGTCGGCGCACAGATGCTTGCTTCGCCGCTGTGGCGGGCTCTTGCGGTCGACGACGATGGCACAGAGCACGTCGTCAAGCCGCTTGCAGTCATGAACGTTCGCCCCGCTCACGACGAGCGACAACGGGACGCCACGGCCGTGAGCGTCCAGTCCGACCATCTTGAAGACCCGTTAGGTGCGTAGGAGTCTCGTGTCCACCTCAACTCTTGGTGGACACATGAACACTACGCCTTCCCAACAAGCCGGTGCACGTCGGCGGCGCCGC
>NZ_JBIGHY010000042.1:0-371 GCF_043555865.1 Pelomonas dachongensis | reverse complement strand
CGGCTGCCGATCCGGTTGATGGTCTCGCTGCTGTACCTCAAGCACGCCTTCAACGAGAGTGACGAATCCGTCGTTGAGCGCTGGTCGGAGAATGTCGTTTGGCAGCTCTTCAGCGGGATGGAGTACTACCAGAGCAAGCTGCCCTGCGACGCCACGCAGATCGGTCGCTTTCGACGCGTGCTGGGCGAAGCCGGCGTGGAGCAATTGCTCAAGACCACCATCGAGGCGGCGGTCGCAATGAAGGCGGCCAAGCCCGTCGAGCTCGAACGCGTGACGGTCGACACCACGGTGCAGGAGAAGGCCATCGCCCACCCGACGGACAGCCGATTGCTGGAAGTCGCACGGGCCAAGATCGCCCGCCTGGCCAAGCG
>NZ_JBIGHY010000041.1:0-372 GCF_043555865.1 Pelomonas dachongensis | reverse complement strand
CCAAGATCGCCCGCCTGGCCAAGCGGGTGGGCCTGAAGCTCAAGATGACGCACGAGCGCGAGGGCCAGAGCTTGCGGCGGCGCGCCGGCGGCTACGCCCATGCCAAGCAGTTCAAGCGGCTGCGCCAAGTGGTGCGCCGCCAGCGCACGATCCTCGGCGTGCTGTTGCGCCAGGTGCAGCGCAAGATGGCGACGCTCGCTCAGGCCGCACAAGACCAGCTCAAGCCCTGGCTGGAGCGTGCCGAACGCATCCGCAGCCAGCGCCCTCACGACAAGAACAAGCTGTACGCCCTGCACGCGCCGGAAGTTGAATGCATCGGCAAGGGCAAGGCCCGCAAGCCCTACGAGTTCGGCGTCAAGGTCAGCTTGGCCG
>NZ_JBIGHY010000040.1:0-392 GCF_043555865.1 Pelomonas dachongensis | reverse complement strand
TGTGGTGGTTGTAGGTCTTGCAGTACGCCGTGAGCGTGGCTTCCAACTCGGCGCCCGAATTGAATCGGGTCTGCTGCACGACCTCGCTGATGCGGCCATTGAAGCGCTCCACCAGGCCGTTGGTCTGCGGATGGCGCGGCGGGCACAGCCGGTGCTCGATGCCCAGCGCCTTGCAGCGCACGTCGAAGTGATGCTTGCCTGAAGGCTCACGCGCCTTGCTCGTGAAGCGGTCGGTGAACTGGCTGCCGTTGTCGGTGAGCACCTTGGCGATCTTCATCGGCGCGGCCTCGTGAAGCCGCTCCAAGAAGTCCACGCTGCTGGCCTCGCTCTGGTCGGCATACACGCGCAGGAACACCCAGCGCGTGGCCCGGTCGATGGCCACGAACAGGTAG